>JAYUQG010000020.1:0-30304 GCA_043756865.1 bacterium
GCATGGTCTTTTGGCTTTGCAAAAGTCGCCCGCTCGAGAAAAGCAGCAATTGCCCGCTGGGGCAATTGGAGGCGTGCTTTTCGCGACTGAGGCAAAAACCACTGCGGTGCAGCAGAATACATCAAAGTACTTAGTAGGGTGACCCTCACAAAGCTCTAAATAGGCAGTGTAAAAGGTATTCTTAAATTTCAAAAGGCTGAGGAGAGAGCCTGCTCTCACTAGTGTTATAATGCCCGGACACCACCCATGTCCTACCACATCTACCACACCGAAGCGCTCATTTTGGGCACCCGCCCGTCAGGTGAAGGGGACCGCCTGCTTTTTTGCTACACCCGCGAACTCGGACTTGTCATGGCACATGCACGCAGTATCCGCGAAGCACGCTCCAAGCTGCGCGGCGCACTACAACCTTTTGCACACGCCCACATCGATTTAATACAAGGGAAGTATGGATGGAAGCTTATTTCTGCGTCACCCATCAACTCGCATAGCCATCTTTGGCTCCACCCCGAAAAGCGGAGAATTATTGCCGAATACACACACCTCATGCGCCGACTTATTCAAGGAGAAGAACGCCACCCTCACCTCTTCGAGGACACCATGCAAGGCCTTGAATTTTTGGCCTCACTTTCAGAGACAGAGCAACTCGAGGATGCCGAACTCTTGATGGTCGCACGACTACTTGCACGGCTCGGTTATTGGGGGGCGCATGAGGGATTATTCCCCGAGCTCGAGAGTGTTTCATACAATACTGACGAATTGGTACGCGTCCGCCCACTGAGGAGTGCAATTCTTGTTGGTGTGAATGAGGCGCTGCGCTCGTCACAATTGTAGTTTGCGCGAGTCTATTTTTTGTGTGATATAATTATTTGGCATGGATACTGACTATGATACAAGTCGACTTGAGCGATTAAAGCGAGGTCTATATGACAAAGATGGACGGGGCCTCACCGACGATAAGCGCGCGGAACTTTCGCCATCTCAGGTGAACGTGGGAAATGACTGGGAGGACACGGAGATTATCACCGAGCATGTGGCGAGAAAAAAAAGTAAGTGGGAAAAAAACATATTGCGCGGCATGGTTATGCTTGCGATTTTTTCTGCACTAGGTTCTGGAGCATACTTGTTATATCAATACTTTGACCCCTTAGGAAAACCATCCGACAAAAACATTGTTATCACATTCGACACTCCAGTCGGTGTATCACCGGGTGTGCCCGCCGACATCGCAGTGCACATTGTGAATCACAACCGTGTTGCACTCGAATACGCAAACATCGCACTCCTGTACCCACTAGGTACCCGTGTCGGAGATAATCCCGACAAAGATTTGAACGACGAAAAGAAAGTGTTGGGCGTCGTCCAGCCGGGAGAAGAGGTCGTCTATCGCACCAAAGCCGTATTTCTTGGTGAAGAAAACGAAGAAAAAGAAGTGCGTGCACTCCTTAACTATCGTTTTGAGGGTATAAATTCGGTATTCACAAAAGAAAACACTCGCGCAATGCGCATGCTTGCGTCTCCGCTTAACATGAGCGTGAACATGACGAAGGAAGTGAATGCAGGACAAGAACTCAACATTGCGGTTAACGTTGTTTCAAATACCACCATTGCACTTCGCGATGTTTTTGTACGGATTGATTATCCGCAGGGATTCACCTATGAGGGTGCGGAACCCAAGCCGACGTTTGGGAACAATATCTGGCGCGTGGGCCGTCTCGAGCCGTCGGGGAAGTTTGCGATTAAGCTTAATGGAGTTATGGGCGGAGAAGATACACAGCAGAAAGTGTTTCACACTACGGTTGGAGTGGGGAGCGACAAAACAGAGCGTGATATCGCAGCGGTATATGGAAAAGTTTCATCCGAACTGACGGTCAGTCGTCCGTTCATTGGCATTTCTCTAGCCATAAACGGTAAGCCCGCAGGTGACGCTATTGCTCAGATAGGGCAAACCATCGGTGGTGTAGTGAACTGGCGTAATAATCTTTCGACCCAAATTACGAACGCGGAGATTGAGGTAAAACTCAAGGGCATCGCACTTGACCGTCCGTCGGTGCTCCCTGATGACGGCGGCTTTTATCGTTCATGGGACGACACAATTATCTGGGAACACACCGGAAATCCGACACTGAAAACTATTGAAGCAGGAGAGACGGGAAGCGTTTCATTCTCCTTTCGCCCGCTCCCTGCGGTCACCGGCACACAGCTCCTGACCAATGTCATGCTTACGGCTGAGGTAACAGTAAGAGGCAAGCGTCTCTCCGATGAAAACGTGCCTGAAGAAATTAATGTGGTGATGGCACAAAATGTCCGTATCTCTTCTGAGGCTCAGTTCGCCGCTCGTTCCGTCTACTACGTCGGCCCCTTCGTGAATTCCGGACCAATTCCTCCCCGCATTGAACAAGAAACCACATACACAGTAATTTGGAATATCGTGAATACTTCAAATACGATTACCGGTACTCGAGTAACGGCGGTGCTCCCTGTCTATGTAAAGTGGTATGGTTCAGTCTCGCCATCACAAGAAAAGCTTTCATTCAACGAAAGTACGAGTGAAGTGACTTGGGATGCGGGAGATGTCATGACGGGAACGGGTATTAGCAGGCCTCCCCGTGAGGTGGCATTTCAGGTGGTACTGCAGCCGAGTTTGACTCAAGCGGGATTGACCGTTTCACTAGTGAACAACATGATGATGCGTGCGGTCGACTCGTTTACAAACAAAGAAATCACGAGATCCATAGGGTTGGTGAGTACCGCACTCCCTACAGACCCAAAGGCAAAACCGGAACAATATATTGTTGTTAAATAAGCGAGGAGTTTTTGCAAAGCGCATGCCCCTCGTGTAGCATAGGGAAATTATGGCAGAGAAAAACATGGCACAAGAGCGTATGGAGGCGATTATCGGACTTGCGAAGCGTCGCGGCTTTATCTATCAGGGTTCTGAAATTTACGGCGGATTAGCAGGCACATGGGACTACGGCCCGCTTGGTGTCACCCTCAAGAAGAATATTGAACACACATGGTGGAAGATGTTTGTCGACGATCGTGAGGACATGTATGGCATTGATGCTGCAATTCTCATGAACCCACAAGCATGGGTTGCCTCTGGGCATGTAGGAGGTTTTTCTGACCCACTGGTGGAATGTACGAAGTGCAAGAAACGCTTTCGCGCAGACCACCTTTCAGATAAAACAAAATGCCCCGAATGTGGAGGGGCGCTGGGGGAAGAAAGACAATTTAATATGATGTTTAAGACTACAGTGGGAGCAATGGAGGATGCAGGCGGCACCACATATCTCCGCCCCGAAACTGCGGGAGGAATGTTTGTGAATTATAAAAATGTGATTGATTCATTCCATCCGCGACTTCCGTTTGGACTCGGCCAAATAGGTAAGGCATTTAGGAATGAAATCGCACCTCGCGACTTCATCTTTCGTGTGCGCGAGCTCGAACAGATGGAGGTAGAATATTTTGTACGTCCCGAAACTTGGGAAGAGCACTTCGAACTATGGCGTCAGGAGATGTGGAAGTTTATTGACGCAGTTGGCATCAGTCGTGACCACGTACACGAACTTGAAGTTGCTGATGCAGACCGCGCGCACTATTCAAAGCGTACTATTGACTTTGAGTACGATTATCCGTTTGGGCGCAAAGAACTTTATGGTCTCGCGTACCGTACAGACTTCGACCTCAAGAGTCACCAAGAGGGAAGTAAGGTGAACTTGGAATATTTTGACGAAGAGAAAAAAGAAAAATTCCTTCCACATGTCATTGAGCCGTCGCTCGGCATCGGCCGCACTATGCTTGCGGTGTTGAATGAGGCATACACCGAAGACGAGATGGGAGGGGAGAAGCGCGTGTATCTCAAATTCAAACCCGACATAGCGCCGATTCGCGTAGCCGTATTTCCACTCCTCAAGAATAAGCCCGAACTGGTGGCAAAAGCACGAGAAGTGTATGTGACACTAAAAAAAGAATTCGGACATGTGTTGTTCGACGATAACGGAAATATTGGGAAGCGCTATCGTAGACAAGACGAGATTGGTACGCCATGGTGTGTTACCGTTGATTTTGACACCCTCGGCGAGAACCCCGAATTGCTTGATACGGTCACACTTCGCGATCGTAATACGGGGGCACAGTCACGCGTGCCACTTTCTGTTCTTGTAGAGCAGTTGCGCTGATAGTCAAAAAAGAGTCGTCCCTGTAAACTGCCCACATGTTGCGAAAGACATATGGGAGTTTTTGCGAATTACGTCCGCCCGTAAAGGCGATGGTTTTTTTATTTTGGATATATGTTTTTGTTGCGAGTTTAACTAGTATCTTTGTGCAGCTGTACATGTACGACACATTTGGCAGTATTGCCATGAATGTGATTGCCCTTATGGTGAACTACACAGGACTTTTGATGGGTTTCTGTGGACTGGGATATCTTTTTGCAAAATACCAGATGGACCTGAAGTCTGGATATGTAGCCGCTTTCTTTTTAATGGCGCTTCCGTTTTTATTTTTGTACGGGGACGTCACGCGACTTGATGTATTTGGATTCATGTTTACAGGGGGAGTAGGTAGTGGTTTATATTGGCTCACCATCCACACCTTTGAACTCACTGAAACCAAAGATAAAGAGAGAGAGTTTTATTCCTCAATGCTTTCTGTCGGCTCACAGTTAATCGGTGTGGGGGCTCCGATTATTGGAACGATGCTCTTGTTGCTTTCTGCGAGTATTTGGGAAGGGCAGAGCTACACACTACTTTTTGCGGTAGCACCGCTTGTGTACTTGCTCGGACTGCTATTCTTTGCGGAGATTAATTCGTATCGCCCAAAACCCATCCGAAAGAAAGACATAATGCATTTCTTGAATGAAAAACGAAATCGCTCCTCTCAACTGTATATGCTCGGGGGATCTTTTATGCTGACGTGGGGATCTGCAGTGATTCCCGTTGCGTCACTTCTTCTGCTTGAGAACGTGCAATCTGTGGGAATATTTAACTCACTCTTCGGGGTGGTGTCCGCGCTGACACTTATTTTCGCGGCCAACTTTCGGCATGATGGTAATCGTTTTGCATTTCTCGCGATTACTGCGCTCGGTATGTCGTTTTTTTTTGTGTTTCCCGCAGTAAGCTTCACACTGCTTGCGTTCTCGCTCCACACGTTGGGAATGACTATACTTGGACCACTGTATCGCGTTTCGGGACACGTAATTGATCTTGAGACGATGGAGAGGCTTGCACACGAAGAAAGCGATTTTTACCCCACCATGATTATGCGAGATGTCTCACTTTTTGTGTGGCGTATTGTTTCTTGTGTGGCCCTGCTTGCACTTATTGCAGCCATGGAATCCGAGGTTGCATCTGTGCGCGCAGGATTTTTTGGAATGGCTTTCTTCCCCCTTGTCACACTGTTGGGGGTCTATCATATGTACCGAACCTTTCGCAGACATAAAGTGACAGGTTGACGACACCACCCAATTCGGCAAGCGGCAATTTCAGAATTGAAACGATAAAATTATCCTATGTTAAGCTGTTTTTATGTTAGGAAAATCCCTGCAACATTTTTATGCTCTCCGCACACCCGTGAAAGCCATGGTCTATTTACATTGGATTTATGGCACCGTAGGAGCACTGACTAGTACGTTTGTGCAGATTTTCTTGTATCGTAAATTCGATAGCCTCACCTTTAATGTGCTGGGGCTTATGTTCTACTTTGTGGGATGCGCGCTGGGCTTCAGTCTTGTAGGTGCGCTTGTTGCACACTATCGCGGCAACATAAAGTGGGGGTACATTACAGCGTTTGTTGTGCTTTGCGCAAGCTTCCTTTTCCTGTTTGGCGAGGTTACTCGTACTGATGCACTTATCTTTATGTTTGCGAGCGGTTTCGGACTTGGGCTTTACTGGGTGACCCTCCATACATTCGAACTGACAGAAACAAAAAATCAGGAACGAGATTATTATTCCTCGGTGCTTTCTGCGGGAGACCAGATTATTGACCTTGTTGCTCCGGCGTTTGCGGCGCTCTTGTTCTTCCTCTCAGCGGATGTGCTCAATTGGAACACGTTCACACTTTTGTTTATCGTTGCACCACTCCTTTATCTCGCGGGATTGCCCCTCTTTCGTTATGTGCGCGACTATCATCCTAGCCCGATAGAGCGCGCTGATGTGCAACATTTTTTTCGCGACCGAAAAAATCAGCATGCACAGGTCTATTTGTTTGCGGGGTCTGCAAATTTTGCATTTTCCCGCATGGTGCTGCCTATTGTGGCAATTATATTTCTCGGTAGCGAGACAAATGTGGGTCTGTGGAATGCGGCTTTCGCGGTAATTTCCGCGGTTACCTTGGTGTGGCTTTCCAAGCACCGACACTCGGGTAATCGTCTTCACTTTCTTTTTTTAACGTCCATTGTCACCGTGGTAATCACACTCTTCTTTGCTGTGAGACTTGATCTCGCGGCATTTCTCGCATACTCGCTGGTTTCGGTAGTCGTCAAGCCGCTCCAGCGTGTATCCGCACATGTTATCGACCTCGAAACGATGGAGACGCTCGGCAGAGAGGGGAGAGATTTCTATCCGACGATGATTTTGCGTGATGCAATGTTTGGAATTTGGAGAGTACTGTCCCTCGCCATACTTTGGGTTTTGCTCACCATATTCTCTACTCCGGAAATGGGAGTACGCATTGGCCTCATCGGATTAGCTGCATCTACTGCGCTCCTGTATTGGGGTGCCACGCTTTTGTACAAAAAGCATTCATAAAAGTTCTGACATTGTGACTGTTTGGAGTCTTGAAAGGTAGTCACACCGAAACCAAATTACAAAAGTAGCTCTAAGGTTAAGTGATTGACCACAAACACCACCCTTGCTATACAGAACACAGCGTTCCACTGTCGAGGCCTCCCTTGAACGAACAAACTTTCTTTTCTTTCGCACACGATCTTGTCCGCGTTGCAGAGGAACTTGCGATGCGTGCGGGCTCACCTCCAGTACACATGCCAATGACGCTTGCATTCGCACGTTTTCTCGAGCGTCATGCCGACCAAACGAAACAACGCATGTCACATCCGCGCACACGGACATACCACGAGAGCCGTATCGATACTGCGCTCAGGCACGCGCTGGTGTGGCGGATGTATGTCCAACCAGAGACACCAGGCAATCCCCGTGATAGCGCATTTGTGCAGGTGCTCTACGATATAGCGCTTGACCTCTCATTCCTCGCACAACGAGGATACAAAGTAGACCGGCAGGCGATACGCAATTATGCTGAATTGGTAAAGGACTGCGCTCCGCGGATCGCCTCAACTCCCGCATTGGGAGAGAAGCTGCGAAGAATCGGTTAAACCAAACAGGGCTACCACCCTGTTTTTTTGACGCTTCAATTTGTATAGTTTAGGATGTGCACATAATATTATTCGTATGGCTACAAAAAAGAAAGAACCAATACTTGTCGAACCACCTGCAACCTACCGTATAGGATTGTTGCAGGCACGAGGGTACCGCATACTCAAACAACGCATGACACAGCATCTCTCGGTGTTTGATCTTTCGCCGTTTGACTGGGCACTCTTAGGACTACTCTATGACAGCAGGAAGGGAATGCGCGGCTGTACTATTGCAGAAGAAATAGGCGTAGAGGCTCCATTTGTCACCTTACGAACGCGCATATTGAAACAAAAAGGATTAATTGAGGAAAAGGGAGACAAGAATGACCAGCGTGCAAAAATTCTTCGACTCACGGAGAAAGGGAGAAATTTTGTATCAAAAATCGAGCGAGACCTTCGACTCTCTATGCGGTATCTCGTAGAAGGAGGACCGATGTGCGACTTTGTGACACATTTGCGTGTCATGGAGCTTGTTATCGCAAATGACAAAAAACGTGGCTAGGGTTGATTTTTCATCGTTTTTGCGTGAAGCTCGTGCGGCGCAGCAGGAAAGTTCCTACTGGGATAGGCTCTAAGTTGCGCCCCTCATCTAGAGTACAGACGGTACGTGTTATACTGTCACCTATGCAAAAACCAAAACTCAAAAAGCTCGGCAATGGCCTGAAGCTCCTACTCGTACCGATGATGGACCAACGCACTGCAACGGTATTGGTGCTCGTTGAAACGGGGTCAAAATACGAAACAAAAAACAAGAATGGAATTTCACATTTTCTGGAACACCTCTGTTTTAAGGGAACAACAAACCGCCCTAGTCAGCTTATTATCGGACGCGAACTCGACGGTATGGGTGCGGAATATAACGCATTCACCGGTCACGAATATACTGGCTATTACGCAAAAGTCGCCTCTGTAAAGCTCCCCGCTGCGCTCGATTTAATTTCTGATATTTACTGCAATTCACTGTTCAAAGAGGAAGACATAGAGGCGGAGAAGAGCGCTATCGTCGGAGAAATCAATATGTACGAGGACATGCCGATGCGAAAAATCGGAGACCTGTTCATGAAACTCGTTTACGGAGACCAACCCGCAGGCTGGGAAGTCGTTGGTACCAAAGAGCTCATCGCGACATTTACGAGTGAAGACTTCAAGTCGTACCGCGCGATGCACTATGTACCCAGCGCAACAACCGTAGTTATTGCGGGGAAATTTGATACAAAGAAAGTAGAAAAACTTATTGGTGCGCATTTTGCGACATTGAAACGCGGTAAAAAATATTCCAAGTTAAAAGTAAATGACACACAAACGAAACCCGCTGTGCTCCTTGAAAAAAAAGAGTCTGATCAAACTCACCTTGTACTCGGAGTGCGCAGCTTCTCCTTGATGCACAAGGACTATCCGACCCTCGGCGTTATGGCCAGTGTCTTGGGTGGTGGCATGAGTTCTCGTCTTTTCCAGAAGGTGCGCACCGAGATGGGTCTCGGCTACTATGTGCGTGCCGCAAACGACTCATTCACTGATCATGGCTTCTTTGCGGCATCTGCTGGCGTGGTAAACGAGCGTGCGGTCGAGGCGGTTACTGCTATTCTTGCTGAATTGAAACGTCTCAAAACTGACCTCATTCCCGAAGTTGAGCTACAGAAGGCTAAAGACATGATGGCAGGACGGCTGGTGTTGGGTCTTGAATCCTCCGATGAGATGGCCGAATTTTACGGATTTCAGGAGGTATTACGCAAAAAACTCACCACTCCTGAGGAAATATTTGCGAAGATAAACAAGGTGACGGCAAAAGACATAAAAAAGGTTGCCGAAGAGATTTTTGTGACCAAAAATCTCAATCTCGCAATGATAGGACCGTGGGAGGATTCCGCCAAATTTGAGAAAATCCTCAAAATCTAGGAAGTTCATCTCTTTTGAAAGCTCTTATTTGAGTGGGGTAGGTTGCGGTGCTACAATGAGGAAGTGAAGAACCTCGAAGAAAACATTTTAAATATCCGTGTCACCACAGGGACGCTCGTCCGCATTGTGCTGGTCGCACTAGGCTTCTGGCTGCTCTGGTATCTCCGAGAGATTATATTAATTGTGCTTGCTTCAATTGTACTCGCATCTGCCGTCGAGCCTGCGGTACGATTTGTTGCAGCACACAAAATTCCATTTATTGGGAGGCGTATTCCTCGACTGCTCGCACTTGTTTCCGTGTACGGGTTTGGGGCGTTCTCGCTGCTTGGCATTCTGTATTTTTTCGTCCCTGCACTCATTTCAGATATCAGCCAAGTGGTGCGCATGTTGCCGAGCGCGCTTGATGCGCTTGGTACCAGTGCGCCCGCTGGCGCATCAGCGGCAAATCCGTCGGCACTCAGCGCGCTTGCCCCACAAGCACTTGAACTCCAGCAGGGTTTGTTTGAGAGTGCAAACGTACTTGATATTTTCAAAAATGGCATCGAGAACGGGAGTGCGTTGAAATCGGCTAGTGCATTCTTCGGAGGAGTACTTTCGTTCGTACTGGTACTCGTGCTTTCTTTTTATCTCTCAGCACAAGAGCGCGGCATCGAGAACTTTCTCCGCCTTATCTCCCCAGTGAAGTCACGCACCTATGTCGTTGATCTGTGGAAGCGGTCGCAGACAAAAATCGGACTATGGGCACAAGGTCAGCTGATGCTCGGCGTCGTTGTCGGCGTCCTCGTATTTCTGATTATGAGCATGCTCGGTATACCGTCCGCACTTTTTCTCGCCCTTATTGCACTGTTTTTTGAGCTCATTCCTGTCTTCGGACCCATACTCTCGGCGATACCTGCTGTATCACTCGCATTTGTACACGGTATAAACCCACTTGCGAGTGCACTCGCCGTTGACCCAGGACTTAAGGCTGCGGTAATTGTCGGGGGCATTTATTTCCTGATTCAACAGATTGAGTCACATGTTATTTACCCCGAAGTAGTGCGCAAAATAGTGGGAATTCCTCCCGTGCTGGTGATACTCGCGCTGGTGATTGGTGCCAAAGTCGCAGGATTTCTTGGTGTGGTGCTGGCGGTGCCGCTGATGGCTATTATCATGGAATTTTTGAATGATATTGCCCGCGAGCGTAAAATCTTCGACAATTAACCTGAATTTTGACGAGCTACTCATTTTTCCTTCTTCAAGTTTTGAATTCTACTGACCTTCCCGAATTAACTTAACAAGAACAAACACGATCACTTTTGTTTCCTGCGCAGTCATGGAGCGCAACATACCTTGAGGCGTAATAGGATTACGGTGAAAAGGTATTTTGTGTGAAGGACAAGCAGGAGACAAAAGTGGCGTGTTTTTCGTTAAGGTAATTTGGGAAGGTCAGTAAGTATATCCATGCCTTCAAAACATTGAATCAATCCAAAACTTTGTATCTCATTCAGAATAAAGGTTAATTGCCGAATCCTCCTTTTGCAACTGATTACTGCCTACTAGCTACTGACTACTTGTGTTAGCATATTCATATGTCCGAAAAGCAACATATCTACATTACCACCACACTTCCGTATGTGAACGCGGATCCGCATGTGGGTTTTGCGATGGAGATTATCCGTGCAGACACTTTGGCACGGTACCATCGTCTGCAAGGTCACGAGGTTTTTTTTAATACCGGCACCGACGAACATGGGGCCAAAATTCACGAAGCGGCAACAAAAGAAGGAATTGACGCCCAAGCATACACCGACCGCTATGCCGCAAAGTTTCGTGAGTTAAAAGGCCTTTTGAACCTTTCTGTCGACAACTTTATCCGTACGACCGATGCACATCACGTACTGGCCGCGCAGGAATTCTGGAAACGCTGTGCCGACAATGGCGACATTTATAAAAAACTCTATCGCGTGAAATATTGCATCGGTTGCGAAATGGAAAAAACCGATTCCGAGCTTGTCGAAGGGAAGTGCCCACTCCACCCCAATCGTGAATTAGAGGTGCGCGAGGAAGAAAACTATTTTTTCAAGTTTTCTCAGTACGGCACCCCACTCCTTGAGTTTTATGCCGCGCACCCAGACTTTGTAGTTCCAAGTTTTCGATTCAACGAAATGAAGGCATTTGTCGAGCGGGGATTGGAAGATTTTTCGATTTCACGGCTGAAATCAAAGATGCCATGGGGTGTGCCTGTGCCGGGAGACGATGCACATGTCATGTACGTCTGGTTTGACGCACTCGTCAATTATATTTCTGCAATCGGTTGGCCTGACAACACAAAGCGCTTTCAATCGTGGTGGCCAGTTGTGCAGTACTGTGGCAAGGACAACAATCGTCAACAATCAGCGATGTGGCAGGCGATGCTCATGTCTGCCAAATTGCCCGCCTCAAAGCATATTGTCATCGATGGCTTTATTACTAGCGGCGGACAAAAAATGTCCAAGTCGCTTGGCAACGTCATAAACCCTTTTGATGTTATTGAGGCGTACAGAGGTGTTACAGAGTTTCCTGAAGACGTACTCCGATTTGTGCTCCTCCATGACATTCCTTCATTTGAGGATGGTGACTTAACCATGGAAGGTATTCAGGCAAGCTACGCAGCAAACCTTCAGAATGGTATCGGCAATCTCACAAGTAGGATAATGAAGATGGCAACGACGCATATAAAGTCGCCCGTAGAACTCCATCCCCTTGAGCACAAAAATGCCATCGACGAAGCGTTCGGGGCATTCGACACAAAGAAAGCACTCGAGCATGTCATGCGCGCGGTGGGGGAGCTGGACGCATACATTCAAGAGACCGCACCTTTTAAGGTTATCAAGGAAGATGAAGAGCGCGGGCAGCATCTCATTTCGGAAATGGTGGAAAGACTTTATCGCATTGCTGAACTGCTTTCGCCTTTTCTCCCACGCACTAGCGAGGAGATAAAGCGCCTCATTAAGGAGCACAAAATGCCAGAAAAACCTTTGTTTGCAAGGTTATTGACTGTTTAATCTATGGTCAAGTATATAGATATCCATTCCCACTTAAATGACGCACGCTTCGATGACGACATCGACGCAGTACTTTCGCGTATGCGCGAGGCGGATACGGCAACGATTGTAGTGGGGACTGACCACGAAATGTCGGCGCGCGCTGTTGCGCTTGCCGAAAAACATGCAGACATTTGGGCAACAATTGGCATACACCCGACAGACCGAGTCGACGAGGTATTTGATGAGGCCAAATATTTGACGATGGCAGCACATCCACGCGTAGTGGCTATCGGTGAATGTGGAATTGACTATTATCGCCTCGAAAGCAATCGCGCAAATGGACTCGTGCAGAACATGGACAGAGAAGCAGACCGCCAGCATGAACTTTTCGAACACCAAATGGAGCTTGCCGCGTCCGTCGATAAACCGCTTATGATTCATGGTAGGCCACAGAAGGGGAGCATGGATGCATACGAGGATATTTTGCATATTTTGAAAAATGGTCAAAAAACGCACGGTGCAAAGGTGCGTGGCAACGTGCATTTTTTCGTCGGCGATGTTGCTATCGCCAAACAGTTCCTTGATATCGGGTGCACAATGTCGTTTACAGGTGTGCTCACGTTTGCTCATGAATACGACGAAGTATTGCGCTACATCCCGCTCAGTCACATTATGTCCGAAACAGACGCACCCTATGTGTCGCCCACCCCATACCGCGGGAAGCGCAACGAGCCTGCCTATGTGGTGGAGGTAGTGAAGGCGATTGCACAAATCAGAGAAGAAGACGTGGAGAAAGTGGAAGCATCGCTACTTGAAAACGCGGTAAGGCAATTTAGTCTAAAGGTGTAGCGAGTAATTTTAGTCTGAGCCCACAAACTCACCTTTCTTTCGCATACCCGGAGTTCTGTGTACATCTCACGTTGTTGTTCGGAGAAAAGCCCCTGCCCCACACCTGAAGGGACTCACGCAGGACAATTGGCTTGGTCTCCATTCTGATGAAGCAATTGGCCGAGTGTGATGGCGCCCTTCGCAGGAAAGGGCGACCGTGTGCCCTTCGGGTGTGGGGCAAAAACCCACACGGAAGTGATAAGTTAAACCAAAGACTTGGAGCGGTTAAGCTCACATAAGTCCAAACAGGCAGAAGGGATATGTGCTGTCGGGTTACCCCCACTGTTAAGAGGTAAAAACCCTTATTTTACCGAAGTTTGACACCACAACATCGCTTTGCTAGTATGCCCCTATCTATGGAAAACAAGGAGATAACAGTTGAGAGTATCGGAAAGGAGCCCCAGATTTATGAGGTGGGTTTTCATATTGTTCCGATTGTTGCTGAGGATGACCTCGGTGTTCGTGTTACCGCAATTCGTGACGTCATCGAAGCACAGAAAGGCATGGTTATTGCAGATGAATACCCCAAGCATATGGAGCTTTCGTACCCCATGCTCAAAATTGCTGCAAATAAGCGCGCACTCCATCATTCCGCATATTTCGGTTGGATGAAGTTCGAGGCACTCCCATCTGCTGCCAAGGCTATCGACGAAGCGCTCAAGAAGGACGACTACGTTCTGCGCTACATACTTATCAAGACCGTGCGTGAGAACACAATGGTTCCCAAGAAGGTCTTTCAGCAGAAACGTGCCGATGAGTCTCGTGCAGACGAAAAGGCAGAGGACAAGCCTGTGCTTACCGAGGCCGAAATCGACAAGACCATCGAAGATCTCGTCATCAACTAGCCACCACTCTTGTTATAAGTTATCGGTTTCTCTTCATGTACATCAACAAAGCATTTATTTACGGCAATCTCACCCGAGACCCCGAGAGTCGCGCACTCCCCAACGGCACCCCCGTTGCTTCGTTCTCTGTTGCAACGAATCGTGTTTACAAAGACAAAGCAGGAGCGAAACAAGAATCAGTTGATTACCACAATGTTGTGGTATTTGGACGCCAAGCAGAAATTGTCACCCAATACTTGCGCAAAGGCTCCGCTGCATTCATCGAGGGCCGCATTCAGACACGCAGTTGGGATGACAAAGAAGGCAAGAAGCAATACCGCACCGAAATCAACGCTGAACGTATTCAGTTTGGTCCAAAATCTGGCGGCGCAGGAGGAGAGTATGCTCCAAGTGGTGTCACAGGCTCTGGGAGCCCCACAAGCCACTCCACTGCCTCAAAGCCAAAAGCGGGCGCATCAGAGCCACAGCCTGCAGAACTGGACACTATAGAATATCCAGACGAGGATATTAACCCCGACGACATACCCTTCTAAAACTGAATTTTGTGCGCCCTGCTCGGTTTTCCCTCGGCAGATTTGGAAGCAGTATAGCTCATACAGCTTCGCAAATACTGCCTTAGTCCAAACCTTCGCATGGCATCCCAAAATCCAATTTTAAAACAAGAAGAGAAGTTGCAAATTTTGAGCCAATAATGTAGATTTCACAAACATGAAACGAAAAACACAGGACTATCTTTCGGCAAATAACATCAAGTACGTTGATTATAAGGACGTTGAGCTTTTGCGCATGTTCCTCACACCTCACGGGCAAGTGGTAGGGCACAAGCGCTCCAATCTCGGAGGCAAAGACCAGCGCTCTCTTGCGGTCGCGGTAAAGCGTGCTCGATTTATGGGACTTCTTCCATATATTGCAGCATAAACTGCCACTTCGAGAAGCAGAAATGACACCTGCGGGTGTTTTTTTGTACTCCATAAGATACTTGACATTTTATACAGATATGATATAGAGGTAGTGGCACATTACCATGAAAGGAGCCGCCATGACCTTCTCTCTGTCTTTGATTCTCGGTGCAGCCTGCGCCATCTCTGGTGCTTCGCTGTTCATCTTCTTCGACCGCTACGAAAGCCGCTTCTCGCAACGTCGCCTCATTTCGCTGCTTGGCTTCGGCTTCATGCTGATCTTCGGCGGCCTGCAGATGACCATCACGGCTCTCGGCTGGGACTCGGCGATCACGCAGCATGCCGGTTCCGATGCTTGGCGCGCATCGCTTCTGGTCGTCACTTTCGGCACCTGCTTCGAAGTCTTGCGTCGCAAGAACGCGATGATCAAGGCCCGCCGTCGCCACGGCTGAACCAAGTTCTCTAACCCAAAAGGGCCGCACCGCGGCCCTTTTTTATATTGTGCTTTGCTGCGGTATGCGTAGACTGACTACAGTGAGAGTTTTTTGGAGGCCACCCATGTCTCTTTTGTCAGTACTGCTTTGTGTGTATGGGATTATCGCATTGTGTATCCTCATCTACGTTGTACTCGCCGCGCTGTTTGCGCAGGGAGGAAGTCACAGCCTTATTCCGTACTACTTTGGCTATGTCCACAAACAGCATGGAATCTGCAGCCTTATCATTGAGGGAAGCGTACTCGCCCTCCTGTGGCTCCCGCTCATACTCTGTGTCACCGGCATCTACGTGCATTCACTGAGTAAAAAGAAACAAAAAACCCCACGCAAGTGAGGGTTTTTTACATTAAATTGCAAGTACTTGCGTTCTCAGAAAAGGCTTAAAATTTGATGAGGCACGAGGCGGTAGGTCAAACCAAAACCTTGAATACGATGCGCGATATTTTGCAAAGTTATTCTTCTACCTAAGCTTTTTCGACGCGTTCCGTGTAATCTCCGGTTTCCGTGTTGATGCGCACAATATCCCCCTCATTAATAAACATCGGCACATAAATAGTTGCCCCAGTTTCAAGAATAGCCGCTTTCGTCGCATTCCCTGAGGTATTGCCGCGTACTGCAGGTGCAGACTCAGTAATCTTCAGCTCAACCTTGATGGGATACTTGAGCCCGATGATGTCACCGTTGAAGGTTGTTGAATCAATGATGGTATTGGGTTTAATAAAGCGAATGCTTTCTCCGAGTTGCGCATCGGACAGTTTGAAGCGGTTAGATGCATCCTTTGCGTCGCAAAACCAATATTCGCCACGATTTGCGTAGAGATATTTGACCTCGCGTGTACCCATGTCTGCCTCCGCGGCCTTCTCGAATTGGTGAAAGACCACTTCTTTGACGCTTCCCGACAGAAGATTGCGCACCTTCGTGTGATTCACGGGGCGGGATTTCTGTTTCTGAAATACGTGTGCGTCGAGGACCTCGTATGGCTGGTCATCGATAAGGATAATTTTGCGCGGAAGAATCTCGCTGTAGTTTAAGATTGACATAGTGGGGCTGTCTAAGAGTCTATTAGGTAACTATTTTCCAGTCGGGAAGAGTTATCTAACAGACTCTATGCCATATTTTCCTATTTGTCGAATTTGCTACTGCCGTTTTCGAGGTGTGGGAAAAGGCTTTCCTGATGCCAGCGAATTTGTTCGGTGAGTCCTTCTTCGAGAGTCACTTTCGGGGTGAATCCGAATAATACCTGAGCTTTTTTGATAAACGCCTCAGTTTCCTGCTGGTCACCAGTGCGTCGTGGTGTGGTGACAAGATTCGCCCGTTTCCCGAGAATTGCTTCAACGGCACGAATGCCATCTTCGGTGGTGCGGGTAGTATTGCTGCCGATATTTATGATTTCTCCGACCGCTCCTTCGTAGCGCGAAAGGATGAGTTCCATCGCGCGGACAATGTCGCCGACGTAGGTGAAGCTGCGTACGTGCGCACCTGCACCTTCGTGGAGGGGAAATGTGTTTTCGGTAAGGATAGAGTGGATAAGCTTGTGATAGAGCTTTTCGGGACGTTCACGCGGGCCAAAGACAGAAAAAAGACGTAGTGCAATGACGGGTAATCCGTGCGAGCGGTGCTGTGCAAGCGCGAGCTGTTCCGACGCGAGTTTAGTGACTCCATATCCCGATGTCGGACGGGGAAGCTCCTCCTCAGAACCACGCGCACTCTTGCCGTACACTGACGATGTTGAAATATAGACAAATGCTTTGAGCCGAGAAAGGGTGCGTGCTCGCGCGAGGAGGCGCTCGGTTGCGCTCAGGTTGTTGCGTATGTAGTGGTCAAATGGCGTACCTTCCGAAATTCCAGGTTGTGCCGCAAAGTGGAAAATAAATTCCGTTTCTTCCGGTATGTGTGCGTGAAGGTCTCCGGTGACAAGGTCATCGCGCAGTATGGACACTCCGCTCCGAGCGACGTCACGGAGATTTAATTCTTTGATGTGTGGTGCGTAGTAGTTGTCGAGGTTGTCGATGCCGACCACCTCATGTCCGGCTGCACAAAAGGCTTCCGCAACGTGCGAACCGATAGCCCCCGCAACACCAGTAATAAAAATCTTCATAGGATAACTGACCTTCCCGAATTAACTTAACAAGAACAAACATGATCACTTTTGTTTCCTACGCAGTCATGGAGCGCAACACGCCTTGAGGCGTAATAGGATTACGGTGAAAAGGTGTGTTGCGTGAAGGGCAAGCGGGAGATAAAAGTGGCGTGTTTTTCGTTAAGGTAATTCGGGAAGGTCAGTAGTTTGATACTATAATACGACGCAGTTTACGTCTACGCGCCTTATTAAAGTAAACCTTCCCATGGGGCACTACGTTGCATGCGACATTCTGTTGTTCATCGGGTTATCACTCCTATATGCACAAGAATCAAAAACGAGCGGTAGTCACTGGTGGGGCGGGGTTTATCGGCTCCCACTTGGTTGATGCACTCGTTATGCGTGGTTGGGAGGTAGATGTTATTGACAGCCTCATTGCCGGAAAAAAAGAGCGCGTAAACTCGCTTGCGCGATTGCATGTGTATGATATCCGTGACCAAGAAGCCATTGCGCCACTGATTCAGGGTGCTGATTGTGTGTTTCACATGGCGGCACTCCCCAGTGTCGAGCAGTCCATTCGCGATCCCAAGGAAACGCATGAGGTGAACTGCACGGGGACACTTCATGTGCTTGAAGCCGCAAAAGCAGGTGGCGCAAAGAAATTTGTGTATTCCGCATCTTGTGCGGCATATGGCGCACAAGGCGTTTCTCCGTTCCATGAAGCGCTTCCTGTAAATCCTGCTTCGCCCTATGCGCTACAGAAATACATCGGAGAAGAATATGCGCGTATTGCTTCCGAGCTGCACGGCCTACAAACCGTGTCACTACGTTATTTTAATGTATTTGGCAGCGGGCAGTCCGCGGACGGTCCGTATGCGAGTGTGCTCGGCAGATTTTTGACTCAAAAAGCTGAGGGGAAGCCACTCACCATTACGGGGGATGGTGAACAGACCCGTGATTTTATCCATGTGCGCGACGTCGTGGAGGCAAATATTCTTGCAGCAGAAAGCGCAAATGTGGGTCGGGGAGAAGTGCTCAACGTTGGTTCAGGGAGAAGTATCAGCATTAATTACCTTGCCGAGCTATTTGGTGGGCCGGCAGAACACATCGCGCCCCGACAGGAAATGCGCGCAGCCCTAGCGGATTACACTCGGGCACGCACACTCCTTGGCTGGAAACCTGCGGTAAGGTTCGAGGATGGTATTGCTGAACTCTTGCGTGAGCATGGATTTTAGCCCATTATAAGTCCATGCTGCTTGAAGATACCAAACATCTGGAGGCAGAAACCTCTGACGAAGTCATACTGGAGCGTTCCATTAATGCACCATCACTTTTCGCTATTCTGGTAGAGCGCTATCAGGATGCTTTTTTGCGCAAAGCCGAAGGCATCATCCATAACAGGGAAGAGGCGGAAGATATCGTTCAGGAGACGTTCACCAAGATTTACTTTAATGCGAGGCGGTTTAAGCCCGTTGAAGGTGCCTCATTTAAATCATGGGGATACAAAATTCTCATGAATACTACCTTTTCGCACTACCAGCGGTTAAAGAAGAAAGGAGCGACACACATCGAACTCGACCCCGAGTTTTATGAATCGCTCCCAGACGCAGCAAATTATACCGAAGAAGAGACCATGCGGGACTATGTCGCCTCATTTCTCTCTCGGATGCCAGCCCAGCTGGCGCGTCCGCTCCGACTCCACTTCATAGAAGAGTATTCGCAGAAAGAGATTGCGGAAATGGAAGGGACAACCGTCTCGGCCGTCAAAACCAAAATCTACCGAGCGAAGCGTGAGTTCGAACGATTACTCGATAGCGAGAACCAAAAAGCCTAATTTAGGCAAGCCAACTATTATGAACGACAAGCGCACAACACAAAACGCACTCGCCGGACGCATTATGCGGCGCATCTATTTTATTTGGGTGCTGCGTTCGCTGTTGAACCCGCTCTTCTTAAAGTCGCTCATCGCGGTGGTGTTTCTCTGGCGCTCGACGACCTACATCTCGTATGCGCAGGTATTCGCCAACGCCCCCACGTGGACGGACATTCCGAGTAACCTCGCGTTTGCCCGCGACGCAGTGCTCCACACAGAGACGACATCGGTAGCACTCGTGCTCAGTTTTGCAGTGCTCTGTGCATGGCTCGCCTCCGACCTCATGCGCAAGCGCTACCACACAAGTTTTTAAATTAGGTTGTCGCAAACAACCAAATACCCGCAATCATATAGTCGAAAAAAGCGCCCTTACGACCGGCGCTTTTTTCTTTTGTGCAAGATGTGCAAGCGGAGAGTTGACAATATTTATATTTGTATGAATAATGAAATGAGTCTGGAGTAAACACAAAAGAGAGGTATCCCATGGGCGAGGTGATAAATCGTGAATTGATATTTGAGGTTGCGCGTTTCGTGAATACGCAAAATGCCGCACTCAAGTTGTATGGTGGAATCCCGCACTGCAAAGCTATTAGAGACTTTCTTGCGCTCAAGCAAAAGTCCTCGATTGCCGCACTTGAGGTGGGCGAGAAGGCCGAGCTTCATGTGCGGCTCGCAGCCATCGTTGATACCCTGCGGCACGAGAGTAAGCAACTACTGGTACAGTTTCAGGTCGAGCGCGAAGCGGATCTTTCGGCTGATGCTCGTAAGTTCTACGATGCACGCATAAAGGCAGTCGTGGAGCGTGAAGACCACTATCCATGAGTCGCATTTGTATCTCCCAAATCTCTACACAAAACACCCCGCAATGCGGGGTGTTCTTTGTTTGTGTGTAAGCTACTCGGGAGACACTTCGTCTTTGTCGTCTCCACCCGCAGTGACATTAAACGATGAGTCTTCCTTCATGCGCTTTGCAATCTCTTTTACAATCTCTTTTGCTATCGGCTTGTTCTCCTTGAGGAACACACGTGCGGAATCGTACCCACGGCCAATTTTTGTGTCACCATAGGAATACGAGGAGCCCATCTTGGTGATAAGTCCGTACTTCTCGCCGAACATCAACATTTCACTTTCGCGTGAAATGCCTTCATTGTAGACAAGGTCGAATTCAGCTTGTTTGAACGGAGCGGCGACTTTATTCTTCACCACTTTTGCGCGCGTTCGGCTTCCAATAACCTCTTCTCCCTTTTTAATCTGTGCAATTTTTCGGATGTCGATACGCACCGAGGTGTAGAACTTGAGCGCCTTTCCTCCAGGGGTAGTCTCGGGATTGCCGAACATCACTCCGATTTGCATACGGATTTGATTGATAAAGATAACGGTCGTCTTGGTCTTCGACACGATAGCAGTCAGTTTGCGCAGTGCTTGAGACATGAGGCGTGCTTGTTTGCCCACGTGCTGTGCACCCATGTCACCTTCGATTTCGTCTTTTGGAGTTAGTGCGGCGACAGAGTCTATGACAATAACGGAAATAGTTCCTGAGCGCACAAGGGATTCGCAAATTTCAAGTGCCTGCTCACCGGTGTCTGGTTGCGCCAAGAGAAGCTGGTCGATTTTTACACCAAGCTTTTTTGCATAGTCTGGGTCGAGTGCGTGCTCTGCATCGATGAATGCTGCAACTCCGCCTTTTTTCTGTGCCTCTGCGACAACATGAAGAGCGAGCGTTGTTTTTCCTGACGACTCGGGTCCGAATATTTCGACAATGCGTCCCTGTGGAATCCCCCCAACTCCAAGCGCATGGT
Source organism: bacterium (assembly GCA_043756865.1). Lineage (GTDB taxonomy): Bacteria > Patescibacteriota > Minisyncoccia > Phycocordibacterales > UBA6899 > MHLP01. The sequence goes on from JAYUQG010000020.1 coordinate 21,158, forward strand.
CGAGTCCGATTGAACCCGTGGAGATTGCATCCACCGCAACCTTTGGGGCATCACCCAACTTAATAATTGCACCTTCACCAAATTTCGTTTGGATAGAGCGAATCGTCGCTTCGATTCCCGCTGTGCCCGAACGCTCCGCTTCTGATTTTCCCGGCTTCTTTTCTTTTTTTGCAAATCCTGCCATATAAAAATACGTAATTAAAAAGTAATTCCACTGTACGGTTTCTGATAAACAAGCTCGAGTATTCGCTTTATTTCGCGCCCCTGCGCATCTTTTGCCATGAGCTCAATTATATTATAGCCTTCCGCGAGCAACAATTGTTCGGCAAACCTCCCTTCGAGGTCGATAAAGATGGGTCGACCCTGCAGTGAGGTTTCCTTGGCGTTGCGGACACTGCCATGGATAAGTATGAGGGAAGTGGTGGAGGTGATCCCGTTTTCCGGCCCAAGCACGAGAATTTGGGGTCCTTCGATAACGGCAAGTGACTGGTAGTACGCGTAGATTCCAATAGTACCGAGTAGCAGCACCCCCGCACCAATAGAAAGCACCTTTTTGAGCGTAATCCGCATCCCATATGTATACACGATATCCACAATGTTCGCCAAAAGAGATATTTCCAAGGGGTACCCTTGGAACCGAGCACTGAAGTCGAATCTCGCTACTTATACCGTCTCCAATTAACTCTTTCTTATTCCGTAAGTTTCAGAGGTGTCTCCTCGGAAAATAATTCAGAAACGGTTAACGAGAGATGGTATACCTTTCTACTCTTCCTTACCACTTTCCGGATCACCACTCTTCATCAGCACATCCCGAGGCTTTGCACCGTCGGGTGGCCCCACAACCCCGTTCTCTTCGAGTATATCCATCATGCGGGCTGCGCGTGCATATCCGAGGCCGAGCCTACGTTGCAGGTACGAAGTGGAAGCCTTTCCTGTGGTAATCACCAATTCTTTTGCTTCCGCATACTTTTCGTCCTCCTCGCCTCCTTCACCGCCACCCGTAAATGCATCGTCGGGGATACCACCAAAGAACGCGTTCTTGTTTTCGCCATTTGAAAGGTTGATTTCGTCTCCAAGCGTGCCGTCATAGTGGTCTTTCAGGAACTTCACGACATTTTTGACCTCATTTTCAGAAATGAATGCAGATTGGAGGCGAATAGGTTTTGGCATTTCCGCCGAAAGGTAGAGCATGTCTCCTGCACCGAGCAGGTTTTCAGCCCCAGACGAATCAAGGATTGTGCGCGAGTCTATTTGTGACGCAACCTGCAGCGCGATACGTGCGGGAATATTTGCCTTGATAAGTCCCGTGATGACATTTACCGAAGGGCGCTGTGTCGCAATCATGAGGTGGATGCCCACGGCACGGCTCATCTGCGCCAGTCGGACGATTCCAGACTCCAGCTCGCGAGGGTATGCCGACATGAGGTCTGCGAGCTCGTCGATAATCACCATAATGTAGGGCATAAGCTCGGGGAGTTCGGGCTCCACGCCGTCGACAAGCTTTCCTTCCGCTTTCTGCTTTTCATACTTCTGAAGCGCAGGTTCGAGAATGTTCTTGTGATACGAAGCGATATCGCGACACTTCATCTCTTGGAGGACCTCATAGCGTCTATCCATTTCTCTGCCCGCCCACTTGAGCGTAAGTATAGCTTTCTTTGCTTCGGTGATGACAGGGGTCAGGAGATGGGGGATACCGTTATACATCGTGAGTTCGACGCGCTTTGGGTCCACCATGATCAGCCGGAGCTGCTCTGGCGAGTTTCTATATAATAGAGAGGTGATGATGGTGTGGATGGTTACCGACTTTCCACTTCCTGTTGCACCAGCGACGAGTACGTGCGGCATCTTTGCGATATTCATGAACTGCGCCGTTCCTGAAATTCCTTTACCTAATGGTACAAAGAGGGGATTAGGATTTGCTGCCCACTCACTTTCACCGAGAAGTGTGCCGAGACCTACAGTGGATTTGGTCGTGTTTGGCATTTCGATACCCACCAGCGACTTTCCTGGGATGGGTGCTTCGATACGGATAGGTGCCACAGCGAGCGCAAGCTCGAGGTCGTGTTGGAGCGTCGTGATTTTCGAGAGACGTACCCCTTCGGCAGGCTTGAGTGCATAGCGCGTAATCGAAGGACCCACCGAAACTTCGTCCATCTCGACCTGGATACCAAAGTTCTGGAATGTGCGTTTGATGATGTTTGCGTTCGCTTTGATGTCTCCGAATCCGGGCTTACCCTTGTCGCTCGCAAGTATAGAAAGCGGGGGAGGGGTGTAGGTCGAGTGGAGTGTGGAGTTGAATCGGAACGGGACACCATCTCCTTTTGTTTTTGAACCAGACTTGGGTGAAGTGGCAAGAAATGCCTGCTTTTCTTCTTCCACAGGTATCGTAACTTCCTCCACCACTTCTTTTGGTGTGATTTTTGTGTCGTCGCGAAGCGAATACACTTCGGTGGTGTCATCCTCAGCTTCTGCGATTTCTTCGGTCATGTCGGTCTCGGCGTCCTCCAAGTCATCGCGCGTGCGTGGCTTCAGGAATTTAAAGAATGAAAACATAAACCCGAGATGCAGTGGCGTATCAAAGAGTATGAGAATTGCGACCATGAATACTGCTGCGAGCATGATACCCGAGAGGAGCGGTGCAAACAGCGAAACAATCGGACTCATAATATAGAAGCCAATCCAACCCCCGAGTCCCGTTGTGCCCGCGGTGCTAGTCGCGAGTGCCATCAGTCCAAGTGCGGAAATCAAAAAGAACGGACCAGCAACGAGTGCGGGGGTGGTAAAGTTGTGCCCGCCTGCGCGAAAGAAATTCACCCCAAGGATGACAAAAAGAACCGGCAGTATGTAGTACCCGAGGCCAAAAAGAAAATGCACACCGGTATAAATTCTTCCTCCGAGCGCGCCGCCATTTCCGATAGACGAGAACACGAGAATGACTGCAACGATAAAGAGTGTGATGCCGATTATAGAGTTTCTTGTTTCGTCACGCAGACCTCCCCAGAACCCCGTCTTGGTTGGAGCACCGCGCTCTTTGCGTTCTTTCTTTTCTTTTTCTGGTTCACCTCGCTTTTTTCGTTTCTTCGCCATGCTGGAAATATAAGAGTTATGAGTGCTCTGATTTTAGCACCTGAACCCCGAATTTCACATCGTTATTTTGTGGACGAAATCTGCACAGCGGACTAAGGTCTCTCCTTGGCGTCTTCGAAAAGGTGAGACCTTAAAGAAGTTGTCCGCCGTACCTCGAAAAACGAATAACCAATAAATAATAACTTCTAACAAGGGCGGACTAAGGTCGGGCCTTAGCCTTGGAAGGCCTGACCTTGGAGAAGCTGTCTGCCTCTTCCGCGCCTGATATCACATAAGGGTATCTCTGCATCGCTCCTTTCCGAACGGCCTTTATCCACACCCCATTTTCACCCTCCCACCCAATTCCAAAAGACACTCTTGGACATTTTGCCTTCAATAAGTATGATGGACATGAAAAGTACTCAAGGTACATCTATTAGACAGAGGAATTGAAACAGTTTGACTTTTATGAGACTGTGTGATATCGTATAAAGACAACTAAACGACATCGTATGGAATATCATAAGGACAATCATTTAGGACAAGCCCGACAAGGGTCTAATGCAAATCTAGGACGAGGCGAACAACAAGGACATATGAATCCACAAGACAAACAAAGAGATCAATTTAGAGACAATCAAAGAGATAGCCAGCGAGACACACAACAAGACTCGCGCAAAGACTCTGCACCACAGGGTTATGGTTATGTACTCCGCAAGGCAGAGAAGCTTACCACCGCGCTCTATCTCGTAACAGACATCATGTCGGACAAGGAGCCGATGAAGTGGAAGGCCCGCGAGGGTGGAGTCGAACTCCTTTCGGACATCACTGTGTCATCTTCGGGTTCTCCATCGGAGAAGATGAGCGTGCTTCGCGGAGCGATGAAGAAGGTTGAACGTATCGCCGCCTTCTTAGACATCGCACAGTCCACACGCATGATGAGTGAAATGAATGCCTCGATGCTCAAGAAAGAGTACCTCGCACTCAAAGACAATATTGAAGCCGAGTGGAATCGCACAAGCGAAGGAAGCAAGACTATTCTAAACGAGAAATTTTTTGAAGTAGCGCGCGACCCTGTTCCTGAACTTTCCGCTCCGGTGGCGAGAAACGAAGTACCCCGACACACACCAGCTGTTGATGTCCTATATAAAGGACAGCCTGAACGCACCACGACCAACCAGCCTAGCAATCACGAGAGGAGGGAAGTGCCTCGCATCGAAGAGCGTAAGGTGATCCAAAGAGAAGCCCCCAGCGAGATGCCAAGCGCACTAGCGAACGCAATAGTGAGACAAGTTGCGCGCACCGAAGTTGTGGAGGCACCTCCAAGACCCATGGTCTTCACTCCGCGTGTTCCTGAGCAATTTACACCAAAAGAAACTGCAGGTGTCATTGCACTCGGTCCCACCAACACGCCTGTGCGTCGAGAACTCCGTGATGTCGACATGAGCACACGTGCGCGGGGCGAAGTACCCCGTGACGACCGCCGCACCATCATCCTCGCGCTTATCAAGCAGAAGCCCGCACTCACCGTGAAAGACATTGCGAAAAGTATCCCAGGAATTTCCGAGAAAACAATCCAGCGCGAACTGCTCTCAATGGTCTCCGAAGGCACCCTGATGAAAAAAGGAGAACGCCGCTGGTCAACGTACTCGCTGAACCAATTCTAAAAAATGCGGACTAAGGTCTCTCCTTGGCTTTGAAAGGTGAGACCTTGGAGAAGTTGTCCGCAATGGAAACCTATAAAAACACAAAAGTCGCCCACAAGGCGACTTTTGCATTACACCGAGCATCCGCATCTCGGCAGACTAAGGTCTCTCCTTGGCCTTGAAAGCTTTTTCGTTCCCGCAAGTTTCAAAGGTGAGTCCTTGGCTCTGAAAGGTCTCTCCTTGGAAACTTATTCTGAAATGGTTAACGAGAGATGGTATAAGGTCTCCACACTGCAATTCTGCGTCTCATGTTGCGGACTTAAAGAAGTTGTCCGCAATGAAAACGTATAAAACACAAAAGTCGCCCACAAGGCGACTTTTGCTATGAGACCGTATCTGCATCTCCGCAGACTAACGCATTCGAGTAGTAAATTTCCGACAGACTAATGTGAGTTCCGGCTACTGGGAACCCATTCTGATGGGGCCGGAGCGCAAGACCTTTTGAGAGAGTTTCGAGTTTGCTTTGAAACGAAGAAAGTTTCCAAAAGGTGTACAGCGCCTGTAAGGCGGCTCCTTGGCTTTGAACGTGAGCTCTGGCATTTGGGAACCCAGCTTTGTGGGAGCCAGAGTGCAAGACCTTTTGAGCTATTTTCGAAAATAGCCAAAAGGTGTACAGCTCCTGTAAGGAGGAGTCCTTAAAGAAGTTGTCTGTCGGACTTAGTATCCAATCTTCAGATTTACGGGCAGCAGTGACCCCTTACATAAAGGACATGTCCCATACAAACCACCCATGTCTTTGAACCCCAAAGCCTCCACTGCAGATACCCGTTTCATCGTGCATTAATAGCAAATAATTATTGTCTTTGAGGAGCAAAAAACGTTCTATATATAGTCACAAACGCTACTCGCGTTTGTTTGACTGGCGTGGGGGTTAGCAGGTATCATGCCCTCACGTTCCCTGGGAGGAACTTTGTTGATTCATGAGTGGCCACATGTGTATTTGCGACATATGTTATCCACATTATCTTTCACCATGTATTTGGTGAGATGAGCATGAAAAGACTATAATGATATTGTGCTTTCGAGAGCAGAGTGTTTCTGTCTTTGTATGTTTGTACAGAACACAACGCGATGCGCTTCGTGTGTTCACTCACGCGGAACACGTATGGAGGAAAGCCGAATGGATTGCTCATTGATAATTGAATAGCGGATGTGTGATTCCCTTCATGAAAGTTTTGTGTGGGGGAAGTACGGATCAGTTATTTCGTTTCTTCAATGAACGATAAACTCGGCATCACTCTCGTGGGCGTATGTAGACTCGAAGGAGGGTACAGAGGCAGTAACGAAACAGAGTGCCCGTGTGTGCGAAATATATTTCTTGCGGAATAGAAATCGTATGCGCAAATACTACCGTGATTATAAGAACTAGAGTTATTACTAACTCGTGTCATGTGTTTATGAAAATAGATGCATGTACACATTATTAAGAAGCAGACTATATGATGGATTTCAAAAATTCGAAGACGGCGAAAGTCGTTTCTGGATTCGTAGGTCTTGCAACTGCATTCATGATGGTTGCCCCAGGCATCGCATCAGCTGCAACTGCTGAAGAACTACAAGCTCAGATCAATGCGCTGCTTGCTCAGGTTGCTGCTCTTCAGAGCACATCGAGTAGCAGTTCAAGTTCGTCAACAATGACGTCAGGACACAAGTTCAACGTCGACTTGACCGTAGGATCCAAGGGTGCCGATGTTACGGCTCTCCAGCAGATTCTCGTTTCCAAAGGCTTCCTCGTTATGCCAGCTGGCGTATCGATGGGATACTTCGGTAACCTTACAAAATCGGCTGTCTCAGCATGGCAGGCTTCTGCGGGCATCAGCCCTACAGCAGGCTACGTTGGACCTAAGTCACGCGCAGCGTTGAACTCGATGAGCACAAGCTCTTCGTCGACAACAACTACGACGACCACAACCACAACAGGATTCCCTACAGGTTGTACGTCAGCTGTTGGCTTCAGCCCTTCGACAGGCGTCTCATGTGCAACAGTTGCTCCAGGAGTAGCTTCAGGCACTGGTGTTTCTGTAATGCTCGACACAACATCACCTACAGCTCGCGTGCTCATCTCCCCTTCAGGAGTTTCGACACTCGCAATCTTCAAGATTTCGAATGCCGGAGCAGCAGCAAAGGTAACAATGTTGAAGTTCAAGCGCACAGGCATTTCGTCTGACACAACATTGAACAATGTCTACCTCTACGACTCGATGGGCAACCGCATCACGGATGCTGCTTCGATTTCGACAGGCAACATTTCCTTCTCTGACTCTGCTGGACTCATCACGGTCCCTGCAATGAGTTCAGTCTTGCTTTCAGTTCGTGGAGACATTGCTTCACTTATGAATGGCCAGACTGTCGGTGTCATGCTTACAGAGGCTACAACCGATGTAGGTGCAGTCACAGGACTTCCTGTTTCTGGTCCTGAGCACAACATTGCGACAGCTCCTGCGGGAATCGCATCAGCTGATTTCACAGGTTCGTTCACTCCGAACGGTGGATCAATCGATCCTCAGGTTGACTACGTTGTATGGCAGAAGAATCTGACAGTTGGTAACCGCGACGCGCTTATGTCGGCACTCCGCCTACAGCAGATCGGCTCGGTCTACACCGACGATGTTCAGAATCTCCGCCTTATGGTTGACGGTGTACAGGTCGGAACAGCAGTTGCAAAAGCAGATGCTAACCGCTTTGTCACTTTCACATTCGCAAGCCCCGTTACAATCAAGGCCGGCTCTCACGTTGTGAAGGTTGTTGCTGACATTGTTGGTGGTTCAAACCGCAACTTCCAGTTCTCACTTCGCCGCGTTGTCGATGTTGAAATCTGGGACAGCCAGTTGAATGTTGTTGTTACGCCACTCGTTGGTGGAATCGCATTCACTGCAGTTGAGGGCACGGGCTCTGTTGCAGTTAACGCTGGAACACTTACTGTTGCCAAGGACACATCGTCTCCTTCAGGAAACATTGTGAAGAATGGCTCAGCAATGACTCTCGGTAAGTTCAAGTTCAAGGCACAGGGCGAGAAGCTCAAGGTTGAGAATCTCCGCTTCTCTGTGACTTCCTCGAACGCCGCTGTAGGAAGCCTCCGCAATGGCGCTGTTTACTTGGATGGTGTGCAAATTGGTTCTACTGCAAGCCTCTGTGAGGACACAGTAACCACATGTGCACTCACATACACACAGTTCAATCTCGGCTCATCAATGGTGTTGATGCCTGGAAAGGACTATGTTGTAGAGCTCCGCGGTGACGTCTTCGACAATGACGGAACAGACAGTCTCGTTGCCGGCAACACTCTTACGGTTAATCTTGTTGTTGGTTCAACAAACGTCTACCGCATGAGCTCGCTCTCATACACTGCAAACGCAGCTGTATCAGCAAGTCAACTCACGGTCGCAACTGGCGCGCTCACGCTCGCAAAGTTCACCGCGTTTGCTAACCAGACAGTTACAGTTCCTCAGAGTGCATACAAGGTTGGTGAGTTCCGCGTCACTTCAGGTAACACTGAAGGAGTCAGCGTTGATACTTTCTCCCTTGATTTCACAGGATCTTCGGATGTGACGGATCTTCAGAGTGTGTACATTGTGTACGGCTCAAAGACCACACAGACAAAGGCTACTGTCTCGTCAACCACAAACACCTTCTCTGTTAGTGAGCCAATCGTGGCAAACGGAACAATGGAGGTCAAGGTTTACGCGACACTTCCTGCTGGAATGGTAACAACAAACGTTGTGGTAACACTTCTTACTGTCTCAGGTACTTCACAGTCCTCAGGTCAGGCAGTTGCTTCCACTCAGATCACTGGACAGACCGTCACAATCGGTGCTGGTACATTGACACTCGCACTTGACGCATCGACACCTGTTGCAGCACTTGTTGTTGGCAACTCGATGCCTAAGGTTGCTTCGTACAAGTTCACTGCTCAGAATGACGCATTCACAGTCACCGGACTTACTGCAACCTCAACAGGTTCAGCCGCGATTGCAGAACTCGTCTTCAAGGATGGTGCAACAGAAATCGGACGCCAGACATTTGATGGCTCAGTAGCCACAAAGACAGGCATCTCGGTTGTAGTTCCTTACAACTCAAACAAGATCATCGACGTTTACGCAAATCTTGGTTCAGTTGGTACAGGAGCAGCAGCCACAGGCGCTAATGTCGGCATTGCACTTGTTTCCTTTGAGAGGCAGGACTCTAACGGTGTAAAGACTACGTCTTACAACGTTGGAACAGCCGGCAGCATCGTTGGAAACTCGTTCTACGCTGTGAAGACAAAGCCTACAGTCACTAACGTCGCTCTTCCAACAACAGTCCTCAATGCAGGTACTCAGACAATTGGAAAGGTTACTGTTACTGCTGACGCAGGCGGCACTCTTTCATGGCGCAA
>JAYUQG010000021.1:0-10797 GCA_043756865.1 bacterium
TCCGATAGAGTCGCACGACTAACCAGTTCGGGCCTTCATCTGTATTTCTACAAACTTCACCCTGCTCATGGCAAGCTCACCAGGTTTCGGGTCTAATGCATACGATAAATTTTCGCACTATTCATACTCGGTTTCCCTAAGCCTCCACCCCGGATGGGTTTAGGCAACCGCATGCATTAACTCGTTGGCTCATTCTTCAATAGGCACGCCATGGAGGTCCACCATTTTACTCACTACAGCACATTGCGAATTGATATCGAAGGGGGTGCATTTAAAATGCGCGGTTGTATTTCAACCTCCCCCGATATCAATGCGCAAAGCTGTACCAAATAAAATGGTGTACCTCGCTGACTCCTTGTAGATGTATGGTTTCAGATCTATTTCAACGTCCTCCCGGACTATTTTTCACCTTTCCCTCACGGTACTAGTTCACTATCGGTCACAAAGTAGTATTTAGCCTTAACGGTTAGTTCCGCTAGCTTCCTCCAAGCTATTCGTGTCTTGGAGTACTCAGGAACAGGAACAAGAAAGTTGTACGCATTTCGACTACGGGACTATCACCCTCTGGGGTCAAGCTTTCCAGCTTGTTCTTCTATACGTACATTTTTTAACTTTCCGAGTAAACTCCATTCCTGCCCTACAACCCCTATACATGCCACACGGTTACCTCTTACGAAGTCGCCGTGTGGCGCATACAGGTTTGGGCTCTTCCCCTTTCGCTCGCCGCTACTTCGGGAATAAACAATTGTTTTCTTTTCCTCTGGGTACTGAGATGTTTCACTTCCCCAGGTTCGCTCTTCACATCGTGAAGTACATGATATTCAAATCATGTGAGTTTCCTCATTCGGAGATCTTCGGATCAAAGGTTGCTACACACCTCCCCGAAGCTTATCGCAGCTACGCCACGTCCTTCATCGCCTCTTTGTGCCAAGGCATCCACCATACACCCTTGGGTTCTATTGGGAACCCAAAAAACCATTTGTTTTGCACCTCCAGAATTACTTCTGGGCACATGCAAAACGTAACCGCAACATTTGTTTTGTTCTCGAACGTGATTGCTCACGTCCGTGAATGTTTCTGTGTGATCCAGCATCTACCGACGAAAAGACCTCCTCTCGGATGGATCTAAAGTAGATACTGTTGTTGCTCGATGATCACACCTTTTGCATTGCTTATACTGCTCCTGAAAAGACAGTAATAAGCATTGTATATCTTTCGATATACCCATTTGTCGGTGTTACCACCAGAGATGCTATCTTCTGGTAAATCGACAATGGAATTCGTAAGTCAAAGAAATTTCCGTCCAACCGTTGTCCTCCTTAAACAAAAATCCGCCTCGGCGGATACAAGCCAAACTAAGGCGTGTATGCGCTTTATTGCTGGAATTTAGTAAGGTTTCTCATATCTGGATACTTGCCAGTATAGTCATCGCGGAAATACTGTCAAGCAGTATCAAATCTGGGGAATACGTGTGTATAACACGGCAAATATTTCCCATCCAGCGATTTCCAATAAGGCAGTAAAAATATACTAACATAATTAATAGAACTTTGTCAAAGGACTATGTTTATAGCCGTAGATGAAGGTTTGGTGAACGATTTTGGAGCTAGAAATCGCATTAAGTCCTTATGTCGGCATTTAATTTTCTCACTATTGCCCCACCCACCTGTGTACGCTAAATATTTTTTTAGGAAAATTTTTTAATAAATCTCAGGCAAGGCAGTAACCTTAGTAATTTGTACGTAAACAAAAAAGCCCCATCGGGCTTTTTTGTTTTCTGTAAATTGATATTTACTTGAGATCACTACGGACTTCCTTGATAACCTCTGTTGCGGCCTCCTTTCCTCCAAGTCCGAAAGCCAGCCCCCCTGCGAGTGCGAGCATCGCCACAAAACCTGCAAAAAGGGTGTACATGTACTGAGGTGCGATGCCGAGCTGCGAGAGCGCAATGATGAATGCGAACATCCAAATTGCCCAGCGTGTGGTTGTTCCCAGCATGCGTGATACATGAGAACCGATAGCCTTGGTTGTTCCTGCTACCATTCCACTCAAAATCTCTGATGCGATTGAAGCAACAAACAGGATGAATGCAGCAACAATGACCTGAGGAATGTATGCCAATACTTGGCTCAAAAACATATTCAGCTGTGTGAGTCCCAGAATGTCGAAAGCGGCAATCATGAATACGATAATGAAGAAAAGCTTTGCGAGCCATCCAATGAACGCTGCAGAATTGAGCTTGTATCCAGCGCGCTCAAGGAATTTGTCTACGCCAACTTTTGTGAGCCATTCATCAGCTTTAAGGCTGGTCACTATTTGCTGCACGACTCGCCCTACGGCAGAACCGAAGAGCCACCCAAGCACGATAAAGAGGACAGCGGCGAGAATCTTGGGGAAAGTATCTGCGACACCACCTGACACTTCGCGAATCGAACTCACAAGCACGGTTTGTAATGTATTCAACATAGAGAAAAATAATGATTATTTGATTGTTTGGATGGAATAATATCCTAACCCTATTATACCAAGGGTTTCCCAGTTGTGGAAAAGTCAGGAATAACCCTGTGGAAAAGGGTCGCACAAGGAGTGGAGAGCCTTAAACCCCTAGGTTTTACTCACTTTGACGATGCTGCAAGGTGCGCAGTCATCGCTGCAAGCACTATGCCTGCGATACACAGGTACACCCGCGATGACATTTAGGACAATATGCCGATTGCCGCAAACTGGGCTGCAGTCCATCCGAAGTAGGTAAGGATGATCGCCAGTAAAAGCATGCTATTTATTGTAGTGCTCAGCAAATAATCACCAATGGTGAGTTGTTCAGGTTATAGAGCTTGGCACAAAAGCAGCCTATATTCGCTTAAGATTATAAACAGCTTTCGTACAAAAATGTGCCGTCATCAACGGAACCATTCTTTTAAATTTTCTAAAAATCCTTTCGGCTTTCTTGCAGCAAGCGAATCATGCATGACTTTTTTTGTCTGCTCGATTTCTTCAGCGGTTGGCTGATGGGGTTCCGTTTTCCCAGTATCATTTGTTAATCGAGATACATCTGTGTTTTGGGTTTCTTCTGGCATAGTATGAAATTGGGTTAAAATTGATACTTATTTTTATAACTTGAAACAAATAAACTAAAAAAGATTCAACTTGTTCAGCACGACCAAATGTGGGTAGTCGATAATGTCGCGAATGAACTTATCATAAATACCAAACCGGTATTCAAACTCGGGGGTTTCCATCATTCCGTACGTGAGCTCCTTCCCGAGCTCTGCTTCGAGGCGCTTAAGTACACCTTCGATGACCGGCTTCTTCATTTTTTCGCCGACCAGTAGCACATCGACACGCGAATCTGCTTCGTCGAGAAATATTCCTGCAACAATGATGAGCTTCATTTGTCCGCAATTCTTGAAGCGCGCAGAGACATCCTCCTTACCAAGTGCGATTTCGGTCACCAATGAGCGCAACGCGGCGAGGTATGGAAAGGTGTGGTCCATGCCGTATCCATTTACCTTCTTTTTTTCAAGCGCTCCATCCTTGCCAGACTTTTTCGGTGTCATTTTCACCATCACCCGCTCTTTGATAAATCCGACATCCTGAAGCATTTTTAGCTCTTTCATAAGCATTGCACCGGCAACCTTGCTACGTTTTCCGATTTCGACCTTATCAAATACGTCTTCTGAATTCATCAGAAACAGTCTCATGATTTTAACGCGTGCCGCACTCCCAAACAATTTTGCGAGAATTTCCATAGCTTCTATTTTATATGGCCTACGGAAGGTACGCTAGGGGTAGCACCTCTATGGAATACAAAAAAACCACCCTGCAAAGGCGGTTTTGAGTTTCAATGCCCCGCGCGGCGGACAATCGACATCATTTCACCCATCTGACGATAGGCCTCCCCCGCGCGAAGGCGGCGAGAGTTGAAGATTTCAAGCTTGGTGAGTGTTATGACGTCAATCGTGGTGCGCACGCTGGGTGCACCATAGGTAAGGAGCACTACTTCACCCCACCGCGAAGAGACCACTGCAAGTGAACCAAAATGGCACAGTCCAGACCTGAGCGTGGCGCGGACATCCCGTTCTTCGGCAACAAGTACGCCTGCTTCCGTCTCAGTCCAGTTGAGCCACTCGGCAACCGTGTTGCGTTCAATTACTTTCATTCGATGCACCTTTTAGTGTTGTGCCGCAAAAAAGAGTGGCAATTGCAGATTATGCTGAAGTGGGTCGAATCGTGGAGACTGACATGCTCCTGTCGCTGCACCCGGACATTTCCCGTCATGAAGGCTCTCCGTGCACGAGTGACCTGCTGGTTCTTTTCTGCATTTTCCTTTTTCAAAATCAACAAGAACGACCTCGCCCATGTTTTCCTTTCTGTAACTGTCCAAAAATAATTCTACTCAAAAAAATAATTTGCGCAAACAAAAACACCACAACATTTGGTGTGGTGTTTTTTGCTACGCAGCAGAGATTTTTGAAAATGGATGAAATTCGAGGCGCGGGGAAGGTTGCGAGGAAGACATATTCAGATATGTTGACCGAGCAACTGGGGACCCGCAACAAAGAAGTTCGCCATTTTGAAAATTCTCTACTTGAGGTTGACCTTTCCGCCAACTTCTTCGATGCGCTTCTTGAGTGCCTCTGCCTCCTCCTTCTTCATACCTGCTTTGAGCATGCTTGGTACGCCGTCGACAAGGTCCTTTGCCTCCTTGAGACCAAGGGCCAAGACTTCCTTTACGATTTTGATAACCTGAATTGGAGTTGTGCCACCCGCAGTGAGCTCAACATCAAATGATGTCTTTTCATCTGCTGCAGGACCCGCTGCTGGGCCGGCTGCTGCTGCGACCGCTGTCGCAGAGACTCCCCACTTCTCCTCAAGCATCTTTACGAGCTCGTGGAGTTCGATAAGGGTCAATTTTTCGACTCCTGCAACAATATCCTTGAACTTTGCAGGAACTTCGACTGTTGTATTTTCCATAATGACTAAGTTAATTTAATTTCCTAAATTGCTATGCTGCGGCGGGAGCTTCGGGAGTTGCCTCCATTGCTTCTGCGACAGCTGGCGTTGCGTCCTCCTTTGGAGCTTCTACTGCAACTTCTGCTTTCGCTTCGGGTGCTGCTTCTGCTACAACGGGAGTCGCCTCGATGGCTGCTGATGCCTCGACTTGGGGTGTTCCTGCATCCATCTTGATTGCGCGCTCGTTCATCGCACGTACGACGCGAGCAATCGACTCGTTGATCATACCGACGAACTGACCCAAGAGCTGTTCACGTCCGGGGATAGCTGCGAGTGCAGTGATTTCTTCCTTGGACATGTACGCACCGAGGTAGACACCTCCCATGAGCGTCACTTGATCTTTGTGAGTTTTTGCAAACTCATATACTCCTTTCGCAGGAGCAATAGGGTCTGTGCCCCACGCAAGTGCAAGTTCTCCTGGGAATTCGGGCTGCGTGCCGGTAACCTTCTTCGCATCGAGCGCACGCTTTACGAGTGTCTTCTTTGCGACATAGTAGGTCACACCAGACTCACGAAGCTGTTTGCGAAATGAGGTGAGATCCTTTCCGGGGAGTTTGTGAAAATTCACAAACACCACTGTTTCGGCATCCTTCATCCCTGCATCAAGCGCTCCGAGAATCTCAACTTTCTTCTGTTTGCTGATTGGCATGAGTTTTATAGAACTACGAATAAAAAAATCGACCAACGCGTCGACGGATATCCAACACAGCTCCAAAGGAGCGAGGGGTGGCTTCGGCAGGTAGGCTTTCGCGATTATTCCCATTGCTTTTAGGCGGGACCCTGCTGTCTTGAGCGTTATGTAGCAGTATAAATAAAACCGCAAAAAGGTCAATAATAGCCTCAAATGGGGTGTAAAAACCGCGGTTGCCCGCGGTTATTTGCTCTCTTCGGCAATTAGCCAGTTTTCGATACAGTGCGCGGTTTCCTCCCATCCTGACTCGAATGGGCACATGTGTCCGAGTGACTCCAGTAGGTAGAAATCTGCATGAAAATATGCCGCAACGCGCTCGGCAACTCGCGAATGAATCACCACGTCTTTTGCTGCGCCAATGACAAGCATGGGTGCAGTAATTCGCCCTGCATCGACCGCAATTTGGCTCGTCCCAAGCTGCAGCGCAGCCAGCAGTGACTCGTTCGAGATGCGACGTGTCGTCCACAGGTCGATGACCGGCTTGCTTGCGTCGGGGTCTGCGAAGAGCGACTCAAACATTTTTCTGCTCGGAACAAAGGGCTCGTTGTGTATACTCTTGCGAATAACACTCAGGACGTCGTCCCACGTGAACCGAATGAACCCACCGGGAACAAACAGCACACCTTTTGGCGGAGCAGGAGTAATCAGCACCACGCGGGTCACCTCGGGGCGCTCAGCGAGTTTGGCAGCGATGAGACCGCCCATACTGTGTCCGACGATAATGACTCCATCGTTGTGCTTTGGTAGTACGACGTGAGTGATGAAATCTCCCACATCAGCAATGTAGTCGCCGACACCGACGCCCGATAAATCGCTCACTGCACGCTCTCCGTGACCAACAATATCTGGAGCGTATGCGATATAGCCACGCGATGCAAAAAATTCCATCAAACTGACAAGGTACGCAGCGAAGCCCGACATGCCATGCACAAAAATAATCGGGGTCTTGTGACGCACCACCTTCGGACGCGCTACAAGAAAGTTGTGCCCGCCTTTTTCCTGTCGAATAAGCGAAACGGCATGAGCCATCTTCCCCTCCTTCTTTCACGAAAATCTCTCTTCAGCCTAACAACATCCAACTACACTGTCGAGCGCGAGGCTGTGCTGCACTGGCGTTGTTTGTACACGAACAATCTCATACCAACTGGGTTATTTTCCACAATTTACCAAACAGCCATCTTCACCACCAAATGCACTCACCATAAGGATAATGATGACTGATAGTGCCACAATGCCTATAAACCCAAATGCGAGGCTAAAGAAATCTTTGTTGAATAAATTCACGTATTCAGTATAACAAATCATGCACATTCAGGCTGTTGACAGAACTTCTGGATTTGTTAACCTCATGAGTCGATAGAGTTCATCAACCGAAAGGAACCACATGGCGAGGCAAGAAATAGCTGGCAAAACAGAGCACCGCAGTGTCAAACACTTTGTTGCCGCAGGCCGAGAGTTACGGGCGGCAAAAGACAAATTTAGGCGACAGCAGTCGTGTCTCATGCGACGCGGCAAAATCGCCGCCCAAAAAGCACTCGATGCCTTTCCGGTAAATCCCGAACTTGACCTTTCCTTTAAAATTGCAAAAGTCGAAGTCCCCATCCAGTCAAAGCGGGGCGTCATTGATCTCGAGGTCTGTCTTGCGTGCTTTTCTCGCGATGGAGTACTCCACAACACAACCGAACTCCTGCCCCCTCCGCAGTGGATGGGGCAAGTTACCACGCGCACAACAATCGAGTTGAAGCGTTTCGGTGACTTTCTCGTAAAAGTGACCCTACAGAATTAAAAAACCCCCGCATTGCGGGGGTTTTATTTTTTCAGTTCTTCTGTTGCGGCAGGCGGGGCGGGAATCAGCTCCAGCAACGGAACTAGTGGCAGTTGAGCAGGGAGCTCAATACTCAGTTTCTCATCGGGGAGCTGCGAACGCTGAAGCGCATCGACGCTGGCAAAGATTCCTTTTTCGAGACACATAGCGAGCGTGCCACTGCGGGTTATTTTCTGCGTGGCTTCGTCATATGCGAAATCGCTTTTCCATTCATAACATGCGATTGCGGGCGGAAGTGTGTCTTTCTTTTCATTAAACGTACGTGGTACATCAGTCTCCTTGTACAGACACGTACGAAACTCAAGATAAACGCTGCGCGCCATAACTCGGCTATTGAACCACTTGAGCACGTATGCATTCTGGTGTGTATCGATAATTCCCATTTTAGGAATTGTTGGCTTTTTCTCACCATATGTCGCGGTGTTCTTTGCGTTGGGAAATACATACGAACCTTTTTCCGGCTCATCAACCCATTGAGCAAAGTGGTGGCGCGACCGCGTGCTCGTATCACTCGAGTAGACAGGGTCTTCGGCCTCGCGGTCAATTACCCAATCAGGGAAACACATCGGGGTTTTTTCACCCTGGTGCAGGTTTGTGAGGAAGTGCTTGGTGGTCACCCCCGCATACCGGTTGATTTCGATGGCACATCCGCGCACCCACTGCACAAAAACATACTTCTCGAGCGTATCGAGGGTTTGCGTCTCCACTGTTGCGTAGAGGACGGTACCGTACTCAATTTCAATGGTGTGGCTCTTTTTCGTCTCAAGCGCAAACCGAGAAAGTCGAAACCCCACTTCTTTGATGTCACAGATGTCACGCTCCGCACAATCTTCGGGAGTCACGTAGTAACTCTGCTCGAAGAGACGTTTCGCCTCTTTTTTCGGCAATCCTTCTGCACTTGCGACCGAGGTAGCAAGTGCGAGAAACAAAAACAAGATGTTTCGCATGGGTACTCCTTGGGTTTACCACGGACTCTTAAGGTCCGGGACGGTTGCGGGTTTACACGCCTCAACGACGCCCACGGGCGATGTAAAGCGGGCTTCTTTGTGGTTGTACACGAATGAGCTTTTCCAATCGTGGCACACCAGTGCTCCCGGGATGATGCCCGTTGCGCTTCTCGGAATATCAGACGTACGGTAGAGGCATGTGCGGTACTCGAGCGAATGATTGATGGCAAACTTCTTGTCATTTGGTGAGATGTGCGCAAATGGATATGCAGCATGTCTCGTGGAAAGCCTCGGGCGAATGGGGGGGTCTTCTCCATAGAAAAAACCCTGACCCTCAGGAAATTTCTCCGGCGTCTTATTCCACTCCATGAAATAATGACGCACCGCAAACTCGGGGTTAGTGTCGTAGAAGGGATCCATGGAACGCGTATCGATTTCCCAATCCAAGTGGATATACCGCTTCCGCTCACCCAAATGTTTACGCACGACATTAAAGTGTGTAGTGATGTCACCCTTTTCGTTCTCTGCGCTCGCAAAGATGCATCCGCGCACGTACTGCACAAATGCGAAGTCTTCGAGCGTTTCCTGAGTTGGCGTTTCATACCATGCATACAGCACGGAATCGAGTCCATCGATATCGTCTTTAGGACCAGAGGTGTGTTTGCTTTCTTTCACCCAAAATCCCACTTCTTTCACGCCAGGGATCTTCGGTGCACTCAGGCATGAAGGTTTGGGTATACACCCTTCACCTCCGAACACTTTTTTCTCTTCGCGTAGGACTTTTTCAGCACCCATGCTCGGAGAGCTAAAACAGGCCAACATCGCGCATAGCGCAAGGATAACAAAGTGCATGATGCACTCCTTTCTTCAACGAACAGCTCTAAACTTCAGCGTAGCTTTTTCGCGCGCTTTCGCAAGTGAGCATACATATTACAATACAACTTTGCCACTTTGCGCCGAGTAGGCCAAAACACCCGCCCCAATGCGCGAATATGAGTCTGACCTAATTTGCCACCACGTCAACTTCATCTTTGTATTGCAGCCAATCCTGCACATAGTGCTCAAAATCCCCCCGCTCCTCGAAATAGTCAGGAAACTCTTGGGGTGTCAAAATGGCCGATTCTTCTCTTTTTCCACGTGTATAGTCTTCGTAACTCGAGTAGCGATAACCTTCAAGATACTTTTTTGCTGCATCAACATTCTCGATACCTTCTTCCTTCCAAGTCGGCTCAATAATCTTTACTGGATTCAAATGGATATACGCATATAAATATTTTAGGTATTCGTCCCTATCCACATGCTCCGCCTTAAAGTTGCCCTCAAATAAAAATCCAGTGCGCTTGCTGCGCTTATTAAAATACATGGAATACGCAGTAGTAAGCTTTTCCATAAACGAGGTTATTCCACCCTCTGCCGTCTCTTTGATTAAGATATGAAAGTGATTCGGCATGAGACAGTAGGCCCCAATGGCTACCAGTTGCTCACCTCGGTCAATGTCTCCTAGGGGTTTGTTCTGTATGTCACGATATACAAATGGCTTTATACTGTTCGCAACATAAAGGAGTTTGAGCATCCTCTCCCAGTCACCATTGTCGAGGTAAATTTGGCGTTTATCCACACCGCGATTGTAGATGTGGTAGTACTCACCAACCGAAAAAACAATATTTCGCTGCATCCCCACATTTTATACATAGGGTACCCCTATGTACAGAGTGGTACCCTATGTATCCCCTTGGGGGGAATAAAATGGGTAAGCAAAAAGACCCCCGTGAGGGGGTCTTTTTGTTTCAGGGTAGGTCCCTGATGCTAAGAAATCTTAGCCGAACTTAGACTGACGAATTACTTCGTTGCTGTCTGAGAATCGGTTGGGAAGTTCTTAACGAGGAAGTCGTTGTACCAGTCAGCTGTAGTCTCGGAGTGTCCGAGAACAGCCTGGTCAGACCATACAAACGATGCGCCTGTCGCTGCAACAGCTCCTGCTGTTGTAGGTGCTACGAAACCTGATGGGGCAGCAATACTTGTGCTGACCGAACCACCTGTTGTAACGACGCCTCCGATTGTTGCCTTAAGAACATAGGTCTTCGATCCTGAAACTTCCTGATTTGCTGCACCTGCAGTTGAGGAAGCGGTGATCTTGCCTGTGTTGTTATCAACGGTCATCGTGATGCCAGTGAGGGCAGTCGACTCATTTGCAGCGTCATACAGTGCTGGTGAAGTAACTGTAATTGCTGTTGTTGAAGTCGAGAAGTTCCACACGAGCTTGCGCCATGAAAGAGTGCCGCCTGCGTCAGCAGTAACAGTAACCTTTCCAATTGTCTGAG
>JAYUQG010000022.1:0-10556 GCA_043756865.1 bacterium
ATCGGGAAACCAATCAACTTTACCGAAGCATTCATGCCGGAGATTGCAAAGACCGATGTCGCGTTTGGTTCACGTTTTGCTGAAGAAGCTCGAGAAAAATGCGCACCAGGGGGTTATGACGAAAAACTTTCAGCTACGGAAGCAAATGTACGCGTTGTCAGCCTTGATTATAAAGAGAGCGACCCGACCGCCTCCATTCCTTTTCATGTTGAAGCAGAGGCACTAAATGCATTGCGCCTTTCACCACGAAAGTTCCTTAATATCGCAGGTGGTGCACGTCTCATGGAGGGACGTGACCAAGATGCGATGAGTGCAATGATCGGAGATATTTTAGGCGTTGCGCACGAACATCAACTTAATGTTGCAGTCCCTGGAACACAGATAGGAATTGGGAGACTTTTCGGAGCGGCGAATACCGCATACAGAGCACAGCATGGCCACTTACCCCTCGCAAAACAGGCGCGTTTATTTGCCGTCTCTCCTGGAGGAAATACTTATTATCCAGGGAATCCTTACCTCACACCTGAGTTTACGTCCCAAACATATGCCATGAGTCCTGTCGACACTATTGTTACCCCATTCTCGGTCGACTGGGACGCGAAGGGACTCGCTAAGCGTGACTCTCTCTACCTCAATCATGTTGCGTACATGGAAGCACTTTACGATCGCATCGGTAGAGGCAATCAACGCGCGATGCTCATGTTAAATGGGGGGCTTTACACACTTCTTGAAGCAACCGAAGCATACCGACGGGGTTTTCCACTCATCTTGGCTGAAGATTCCGGCCGACTTGCACAGGTGCTCTCCGAATATGTGCGTCTGCACGGGGGAGACGGTCCAACGAGCGAGACCGAACCAGATGAGATGTACAACATGATTATGTCTGCGGTCGAAAAACTCCCTAAGGAAGTTGCTCAGGAATTTACGGAAAAAGATTTCGGGCGTGCTGCACAGGCAGAAAATGACGATTATATTGTCTACCGTGAATATCTCTATCGGCTACTCAAGGTCATTGAATACAATCGATGGTCAGAAAGTAAGTCGGGAGTAAGTCAGATCACCACAATGAAGAGTGCTGAGATCACTCAATATTTAAAGGATTTCTATGCGCGCGATTTTGCAGGCAATAGTAGAGGGCCGGCTCCCATACCTTCGATTAAAAAATGGGAGTCATCTTATTGGGACAAGCCCACAAAAAAATAAAATCAAAAGAGCGCCCATGGGCGCTCTTGGACGGCGAGCGTGAGCTCACCGTAAAAGGT
This sequence comes from bacterium, assembly GCA_043756865.1. GTDB lineage: Bacteria > Patescibacteriota > Minisyncoccia > Phycocordibacterales > UBA6899 > MHLP01. The sequence goes on from JAYUQG010000022.1 coordinate 1,263, forward strand.
ACAAGTACCCGGTCTCTTACTCACGGAGTGAGGGAGACTGGGTGCACTCGCCGTCCACCTTGGTGGATTACGAGTTAGCTGTTTTGGTCTTTCTGGAGGTCAACAAGGAACATCTTCATGACCGGTTCTGCGACGTACGCGTCGATCGCGGCTGTGTTGTCGGTCAGAGTGAATGCGAACACGAAGTCGCCGGAGTCCGCATAAGAGCCATCCATGCAGGCACGGCCGATCCACGACATGCGCGACATCAACGAAACGAGGACGCCGGCATCCTTGTCACCAGCCAGCGACTTTTCGATGAAGGCGATCAGGTCGGCGACCGTGGCGTCTCGGCTCATGGCGTACGAAACCAGGCCGTCGACGACCGCAGCCGCCCCGACATAGTTGTTCATCATGTGCTTGACGTCGAGTGCAACGCACTCCTCGAACGTGTCCACATATTCCTGGTGGACGACATCGTTGCCGGGCTTGGCGGTCGCCTTGAGATGGGCGATGCCGACGCGCTCGAGACTGGCGTCCGACAGATCCTTCATACGGATTCGGGTGAGCGGCGTGACCGTGATGGTCTTGCCGCCGACGCCCTCGAGCTCGGTGATGCCCTTGTCGATGAGGACGGAGGGGCCACCGAGGAACGGGTTGTTGGGGTTCTCGAGGTCGTTGGTCTTGCCGCCCTTCCACGAAGCCCAGCAGTTGCCGCTGTAGGCGTGGGCGAGGGCGCGGAGGGAGGTGTTGGCCAGAAAAGTGCGGACAGTTTTGCTCACAGAGGATCCTTTGATCAAGAAAGTTGGGGAGAACAGAGGCCTTGGGTGCGCGGATTGCGCTCAAGGTGATATATGTCTAGCATATTTTAAAAATTTGTCAAGCATCTCCTTTGCATTACGCACTCTTTGCTGCTCTGTCCGTTCGGCATACAATTGGCATATGATAACCATCCCCAGCGGCACCCCATTTCAGCAGAAAGTATGGTTGGCGTTAACGAAAATTCCAAAGGGGACGACTATTACCTACAAAGAGCTTGCAAGGCGGGTGGGGAGGCCGCGCGCAATACGAGCGGTTGCAAACGCAGTGGGCGCAAACAAACTCCTGATAAAAATCCCTTGTCATCGCGTGATCCGCTCTGACGGAAGTCTCGGTGGGTACTCTGGTCCGGGGGGAGTCAAAAGTAAGCTCGCATTACTCAAAAAAGAAAAAGCACTATAACCATGCCCATTACAAAACTCATCCTCCTGTATTTCCTCACCGTCCCTGTATTTTTTGTAATTGACATGACGTGGCTCGGTTTGGTGGCGAAGAATTTTTTATAGCCCAGCTCGGTTACCTGATACGCACAGACATCGTCTGGTGGGCTGCAGTATTGTTTTGTCTGCTCTATATGACCTTACTAGCTACGCCACCGTAAAGGAGTGGCCCCTCTCAATTGTGCTTGTAGATATTGTATGGGGGACTGTGCTTTCGGCGACGGTGGCCACCGCCAGTTTCTTTATCGCAAAGTGGATTGTCTAATACGTCCGAACTGATTCCGTATCCTTACCTTGTTGCCGCAGTTGCGTTGTGTGTGGGGATATTTATTATTCCCTATGCCTCGGGTCACCCCCTTTGGTTTATCGCCATTGCGAGTCCGCTCCTGATTACCTTCCTTCTCCTTAAGGTTTCAGGCATACCTCTTTTGGAGTCAAAGATGTCCGAGCATCCCGACTGGCGGAATTACGCGCACCGCACGAGTGCATTTATTCCACTTCCGCCGCGACCTTCCTAGGCGTCTCAGGTGTTTAACTACTGACCGTATGTGCACCTCGTGCTACAATATCGGCACTTAACCATCACTCTGACACCATGGAATATCCCTACTACACAATGACCGTACCGGTTTTCAAGCGCTCACTCTTAGGCTTAAAAGGTGTACTCAAAAAAGGAGAAGCATTTGCCGCGAGCAATCATGCTTCCGAAGAAGTATTTCTTAAGCACCGTCTTGCGTTTGATATGTTTGACCTCACCAAGCAGGTGCAAGTCGCCTGTGATAATGCGAAAGGTTCTTCCGCTCGACTCGCGGGATTAATTGCCCCCTCCATGGAAGACAACGAGCGGAGTTTCAAAGAACTTGATGCGCGCATCGACAAGACAATTGCCTATCTTGAGACACTTACTCCAGAGCATTTTAAAGACAGCGCCGAGCGGAGAATTACGTTACCCTACTACAAGGATAAATATTTTCTCGGACATGAGTTTACCACCGCATACGCACTCCCAAATTTCTTCTTTCACGTAGTAACTGCATATGACATCTTGCGCCATCTGGGTGTAGACGTGGGCAAGCAGGATTATATGGGCGAATTACCCATGTATAACGACTAAATCATGTCCGCTGCACTTGAGATTTCCCAGTTGGTAAAAACTTATGAAGGTGGGACAGAAGCCCTCAAAGGAGTCACGCTCAATGTAGAGCGGGGAGATTTTTTTGCACTACTCGGACCAAACGGCGCAGGAAAGACAACGCTCATCAATATTGTCACTGGACTGGTCAACAAGTCATCGGGTACGGTGGTCATCGAGGATATTTCAATAGACGACAACGCGCCGAAGGCGAAGCTGCACGTGGGGGTTGTGCCTCAGGAATTCAACTTCGGCATCTTTGAGACGGTATTTGATATTGTCGTAAATCAAGCGGGGTACTACGGGATACCTCGGAGTATCGCGATACCTCGTGCGAAAGAATACCTGACGAAACTTGGTCTGGGGGACAAGCTGGATGCAAAGGCGATGACACTTTCAGGTGGAATGAAGCGACGCCTTATGATTGCCCGCGGACTAGTCCACGAGCCAAGACTTCTGATATTGGATGAGCCAACCGCAGGCGTCGATATTGAATTGCGTCGTGGTATGTGGGAATTTCTAACCGCGCTCAACAAGAAAGGGGTGACGATAATTTTGACTACACATTATCTAGAAGAAGCTGAGCAATTGTGCAAGAACGTCGCTATCATCAACAAAGGAGAAATTGTTGCCCGCGGTGAAATAAAGAAACTTTTGGCTAATATGGAAGAAGAGACGTTTGTCTTTGATCTCGACCAAACCCCCGACAAACACATGCTTGATGCACTCGCGAAGTACTATCCAAAGCATAAGGATGGCACTACGCTTGAACTTACCATTACACCTAAATTGCCGATTAACGCGGCCGTACTCGATCTGAACACCGCCGGACTCACCGTGAAAAGCCTGCGCAACAAGACCAATAGACTGGAAGAATTCTTTATGAGCCAAACCAGTAAATGATATGGAACCCTACGGAATTTGGATTAGCTATTACACGATTGTACGCAAAGAATTATCTCGACTTTTTCGTATCTGGACACAGACACTACTCCCGCCGGTGATCACCAGTACGCTGTATTTTTTGATTTTTGGTAAGTTTGTCGGAAGCCAAATTGCACCCATTGATGGAGTGACCTACATGCAGTTCATCGTGCCGGGCCTCATAATGATGGCGGTTATTACGAATTCGTTTATGAATACTGCCTTCTCGTTCTACGCAGCGAAGTTTATGAAGACCGTAGAGGAATTACTGGTATCACCCACACCCTACATCATTGTGGTGTTAGGTCACATTTCCAGTGGGGTACTGCGCGGGCTTATTACGGCAACACTGATTTTGGGTGTGGCACTCTTTTTCACGTCTATCAGCATTCACTCCCTTGCAATCACTTTCCTTTTTGTTGCGCTTACCGCTATACTCTTCTCGCTCGCAGGGCTCATTAATGGCGTATTTGCGAATTCCTTTGACAGTGTTGCAATCTTCCCAACTTTCGTACTCACTCCACTGACGTATCTTGGAGGGGTGTTCTATTCCATAGAAGCACTACCAGTGTTTTGGCAGTATGTGTCGATGGCAAACCCCATACTGTATATGGTGAACGGTTTTCGCTACGGACTCCTCGGCGTGAGTGATACAAATGTGCTCCTATCCGCAGTAATACTCACTGGACTTATTGCGCTCTTGGTGTGCATCAACTACTGGTTGTTCAAAACGGGGAGGGGACTTCGTGCGTAGTATTGCATGCGGGGCGTATCACGATGCTTGTTTTTGTACTATTGCCATTTTAATTTTGTATTGTAGTATCACGAAAGATCAAACAGGAGATTTCCTATGTTCAAACGTCAGCTCGGCGCACTCGTTCTCGGTATTGCATCGGCGTGCGCAGTCCAAGCGACTGAACTTTCCGACCCCACAATTCATGGCACCTACATTGGTTTCAATCCCCTGGCTGCTATCCGCGGTGTGTCGTACGCAGACAGCACCCTGCGATTTACGGTGAGCAGCGGTGGAATTGCACTTTTAACTCCGATCGCGTCCGGCGCTCGTGTATACACATTCACCACCATGTTTCCCAGAGAGTGGGTATTCCACATGAAAGGATGGGGCGTTGATGAGTGTCTTGCGATTCGTCAGCATGCAACCTCTCAACTTGCGCAACTGCTCTTCTGTTTTTCCCCGAAGGGCAGGGGCATCGAGCAGGACGTCACCATGATTCTTGGTGAGGGGATGCCCATGACGCTTGGCGTATTTGTACACGAAGCGAGGGGCACTACACCACTCCTGAGTATGTATCAAAAGGCGTACCAGCCGGCAGTGCCGAAACAAGAGATTGCTTGGCTTACTCCGGTCGACGTACCCGCTGGTAAAGTCACAATGACCTCAGGCACCCGTGAAGCCAAGGTAGCACTACTGCACAACGCCGAGATAAATCTGTGGACGGCGTCCGAGAGTGTCATCAAGGACCGACTGGCGTTGGTCAAGATGGGACTCCGCGACAAAGACCCCGAGGTGCAGAAGGCCGCACTCAGGACCTTCACACTTGGAGGCAGAGTTACCGACGGAGTTGCGATTGTGTCCGACTTCCTCAGGGGGCATAAGTCGCTTCGCGCTGATGTGCTTGTCGAAGCATTGACTGCAGCTGCCTGTCTGTTGTACGAAACCAACCAGCAGAACGGACAACTTGCAGCCCTCATCAATACGTTCGGCACCAGTGATGTCGGCGTGATTCATCGCCAAACCAGAGGGAACATCACTCCAGAGCAATCGAAATTGCTTGAGCAAATTGCGCGACCCACTCCGCTATCGCGCACTTGGACACGCGAGCAACAATCAACACTGCTCGACGCGGTGAGCAAAGTGATGGCTGACCCGTCCGTCATAGGGCGCGCACGCGAAGAAGGGGAAAGCGCCCTTCGCGAGTATCCGCTGCGTCCGATACGCAGATAAAGACAACCACCCATTCGGGTGGTTTTATTGTCGGCTAGTTTGCGGCTCCCCGTTTTATTTTTGGTGTGCTTGAATGAATACGCAAAGGGTACTAGAGTGGACTAAGATGCACTTCTCGGAGGCACTATGCCCGACGACACAAACAGCGTGGCACCACCTCTGCGTTGGTATTCCGTGGCGATTCGCTTTTTCGCACCAAGTGTGGCCACTCAGGCGTTCATTCACTTTATGACTGTCCCCGCATTTTCAGGAGACGAGGCGGTGGTGATTGCGCGTGGTATCTTCACAAAAAACTCCTTCGACTTCGAGTCGGTGATGTACCGCATGCCCGACGGCACACCCATTGATATGTGGCACATCCACGCTCTTGAAATTCCTGAGCCTTATGCAGAAGAGCTGCACAAAGTCTTGCGCGCGAATCTTGCCGCACTCACCCCGTCCGTACCGTCCCGCGAAGATTTGGGAGGTGACAACGTGCTTCCGTTTCCGCCGCCAAAACCCGGCAAACCCGCCTAAAGACACCCTGCGTGTGCTGGCGGGTTTTTACTCCTATTCGCACAGCTACTACTTATTATATTATTCATAGTTCTCATTCGTATGCCAGAAACACTTCGACTACTCAGTCTCAACATGGAATGTGACAAACACTATGACACGGTAATGCCACTTATTGCGCTGCGCACTCCCGATATTCTCTGCCTTCAAGAGGTCCCAATAGAATTTGGGGAACTCCTGAGCGAGGTGTTTGGATACCAGTGGGAATTCAAGATGCGCGCATTTGTGCCGTCACGCGTCTCTGCAGATACTGTGCTCACTGAGGGCATGTTGATTGCATGGAAACCGTCACTGGTGCTTGAGCATTCCACCGTACATACCTATCGCGCAAAAGAAAAACACGCAGTCACTCCGACTCCCATTCATGCGAACGACGTCGACAGGTCACTTATTGTGACAACGCTCCGACATGGGGAGGAAGTATTCCGTATAGGCACAACACATTTTACGTGGACACCAGATGGGGGAGCATCGGACGAGCAGCATCGTGATATGGACCGCTTGCTTGATGTGCTGGGTCAATTTCACGACGAACACGGAATCATGTTTAGTGGAGATTTCAATGCGCCACGGGGTGGTGAGGTATTCACCCGGCTCTCCGAGCGATACGCAGATCATGTGCCAGAGCATGTTACATCCACCATTGACCCGAAGTTGCATCGTGCTGCGGGAATTGAGCACGTCGTGGACGGGCTTTTCTCGACACCGCATTATGCCGCCCGTGATGTGGAGGTTATAGACGGAATAAGCGACCATAAAGCCATTTTTGCTGTTATAGAGCAATGTGTGCGATAGTTTGTCCTATCCACATTTTACCCTTGTCATGCGCACTGGAATTGCTAGACTTACACACAGGAGGAATCAGTTGTGATTCCTCGACGGAAGCCCTGTGGGGCCTTAATTACCGACACATAACAGTGTCGGTTTGGGTTTTTATAGGGAGGATATACCCAAGTTATCCGAGAGTTATACAGCGTTTTGCACATGTTTTCCCCCATTTGCGAATGGGAAATGCACGAAGCATTGTACAATGATGCAAAGCGTTTCTCTCGCTTTTGCTCTTCATCATGGATCACGCACGCAAAATACCGATACATATTCGCACACCGAAAAAACCGGTGTTCTCTCATACTCACAAGCGTGTGAAAGTGCATCGACATTCCCATGAACATGACGAGGAAAGGCGAAAAGCGGCGATACTCAATCTTTCCGTGCAGAGTGCACAAAATCCTGAAACACCGATTGCTATCAGTAAGCCAGTTACCCTCATTCCGAAACCAACACCAACCGCGACACCTGCGCAAGCATCTGCCCCCGCAGCGTGTATAGTAGTCCCCAAGAAACCCGCTGTCGTTGAGGACATACCTGTCTCGACATATGCCGTGGCGTATTTTTGTATGGAAATTGCGCTTGCTCCGCAAATTCCCACGTACTCCGGTGGACTCGGAATTCTTGCGGGCGACATGCTTCGCAGTGCGGCTGATGTAAAACTTTCAACCATCGGTATTTCGCTCCTCTATCGTGGAGGATATTTTCGCCAGCGTTTCGACGAATCAGGTTGGCAACTCGAAGACCGGGAGACTTGGGATCCGCGCGCATACCTCACTCTGCTTGCAAGCGAGGTGAAGGTGAATCTGGAAGGTCGGGAGGTTGCGGTGCGTGCGTGGCTGTACAAAGTGCGTGGCGTAAGTGGCCGTGAGAATCCCGTGATACTCCTCGACACCGACGTTCCCACAAATACTCCCGAAGACAGACTTATCACTGAGCGATTGTATCTTGGAGATAGACGCTCTAGACTAATGCAGGAGGCGGTGCTCGCTATCGGCGGCATGCGCATGCTCGAGAAAATCGGCGCCACAAATATTCATAAATTTCATATGAATGAAGGGCACTCATCGCTTCTCACACTCGAGCTCTATCGTCTCTATGCGTCATGCGATGACCCAGTAGATGAAGTGCGCCGTCGTGCGGTCTTTACCACGCATACGCCTGTTGCTGCGGGGCATGATCGCTTTTCTGAAGACTTGGTCATTCGCACGCTCGGGGTGCACTATATACCGCGCGCTATTGAACATTTGGTTTTCAAGGACGGCGAGCTCAATATGACACGGTTGGGTTTCAACTTTAGTCAATACATCAACGGTGTGGCAAAGAAGCATGGAGAAACAAGCCGAGAGCTATTTCCCGGTTACGTCATCGATTCCATCACTAATGGCGTGCACGCAGGAACATGGACTTCACCCTATGTGGCCCGCCTGTATGACCGCTATCTTCCTGGATGGAGAGTAGATCCATACAACCTGCGTTACGCCCTTTCAATTCCCACGGAAGAGTTTTGGGCTGCGCATCAGGATGGGAAGCATCATCTTTTTGAATATATTGCGCTTTCAACACGGGTGCGACTAGACCCTGACGTGTTCACCATCGGCTTTGCGCGTCGCTCCACAGGATACAAACGAGGGTATCTACTTTTCTCCGACATGGAACGTTTAAAGAAAATCGCAGAACGCGGAAAGGGGATTCAGATTATTTATGCGGGTAAAGCGCATCCAGACGACCGTGAAGGAAAACTCATGACGCAGGATATTATGCGCAAAATGCGCGCACTCGGAGGCAAGGTGACATGCGTGTATCTCGAAAATTATGATATGGAATTAGCGAAGCTAATGGTTGCGGGTGTAGACCTTTGGTTGAATACTCCTGCGCGACCCCAAGAAGCATCAGGCACTTCGGGTATGAAAGCCGCCCTGAATGGCGTACCCCAGTTTTCGACACTCGACGGCTGGTGGCTCGAAGGACACATTGAGGGCGTTACGGGGTGGTCTATTGGCGAGCATCCTGAAGCAGGTGTGAGAGACGGAGCAGACCAGCGTGATGTTGAAGACCTGTATACCAAACTTGAATACGTCATACTTCCACGTTTTGAAAACGAGCGACATGCGTGGACAAGGATGATGCGCAGTGCCGCCGCGATAAATGGGTCGTTTTTCAATACGCATCGGATGGTAGAACAGTACGTCCTCTCGGCATATTTTAAGTAGGAACTTTCGTAAATGGCGAACTTCTTTGTTGTGGGGCCCTAGCAACTCGGTCACCATATACGAATATGCCTTCCTCGCCGCTCCCACTACGTGGGCTGTACACCTTTTGGATGTTTCAGAAAATATCTCAAAAGGTCTTGCGGAATGGGCCCCTACCCATTCCTCACACCACGCCTCGAATTTCACCCATTTATGAAAGTTCCTTTGCTTACCCGCAAGGCTGCCCAGACCAAGCCAATTGTCCTGCGTGAGTCCCTTCAAGTGTGGGTCAGGGACTCTAGTCCGAACAATAACGACTACTGTGCTGGTTCCGATAAAGCGCCCTGCCTCAGTTAAGAAGAGCTCTTCGCAGAGCGAGGCGAGCATGGTCTTTTGGCTTTGCAAAAGTCGCCCGCTCGAGAAAAGCAGCAATTGCCCGCTGGGGCAATTGGAGGCGTG
>JAYUQG010000023.1:0-9629 GCA_043756865.1 bacterium
ATGTCGCCATATACTTCATCGGTAGAAATTTGCACAAACTTCACTCCAAACTTTCGCGCAAACTGCAGCAAGTTCTGCACACCCACTACATTGGAGCGAATAAACTCTCCTGAGTCCACCAGTGAGCGATCGACGTGGCTTTCTGCCGCAAAGTTAATCATGACATCGGGTTCATGCTTTTCAAGCACATCAAGCACCTGCTTCGCGTCAACGATGTCACCTCGGACGAAAAAGTATCGCCGTTTTTCCTCGTTCGCACTTTCGGTGCTTTCAATATCAGTTAAATTCTCAGGATTTCCCGCGTACGTGAGCGCATCATAATTAATGATGGTATAGGATGGGTATTTTTTGTAGATGTGTCGGATAAAATTGGATCCGATAAACCCCATCCCCCCAGTAACGAGTAGTTTCATATATTTGGACATACTAACAGGAAATGCCTTTTATTGGCAAAAACACCTCCCCGCGTATGCACAGCAGGCTAGAACACCTGAAATGTCTCGCCAATCGGTACAATAAACTTGGTTCCCCGTTTGCGCAGCGCGTCCTCCCGCTCAAGTATTTTTTCCAAATAATTCCATGCGAGTACAAGGAAATAATCTGGTGGATTTTTGCGTGCCTCGTCGATATGCACTACAGGGATATGCATACCGGGTGAAAATTTACCTATTTTTGTTGGGAGTTCTTCGGTCAGGTATTCAAGTGTGTCGGGGCCGATTTTGGCATAATTCAACAGTGTGTTGCCCTTTGCGGGGGCGCCGTATCCCGCAATACGCTTCCCTTCACTTTTTAGTGTTGCCAAAAGATCGCGTAATTCTTTTGTGCGAAGTGCGACCCGCCGTGCAAGCTCGTGGTATGACTCGACATCGTGTAATTTCATTTTTTCTTCGCGCTCCACAAACTCTTGGACATGGGGAGATACGGCATGCTGGCTCGGCCAGCCCGTGAATGCGCGCATGGATACCCCCTGTACGTTTTTTGTTTCAACATCAAAAACTTCAAGGCCGTGTGACTCAAGCATCCGCTTCACTGGGCGCAGTGCCAGACAGGACAAGTGTTCATGGTAAATCGTATCGTAAGAAAGGTTTTCAAACATGTCCACCAAATACGGAGCCTCGAATACAAATGTCCCCGTAGGCGCGAGTAGTGCTTTTACCGCCCTTACGAGCCCTTGATGGTCGTCTATGTGTGCAACAACGTTATTGCCGATGATGATGTCGGCTTTACCGTGTTCACTGCTTATTGTTTTTGCCACTTCCTCTCCCCACGGGAGAGCTATGGTTGGCGTCCCGCGCTCATTCGCCATTTTGGCAACATTTTTTGCGGGGTCAACACCAAGTATTTTTGTTATTCCGAGTTCTTTGAATGCAGAAAGCAGCAAGCCATCATTACTTCCAAGCTCAACAACAAACGAGTCTGCAGTGAGATTAAACCGACTGACCATACTCTTTGCATATTCAGTAAAGTGCTTGGGCGTCGTTGGTCCCGCGCCCGCAGTAAGGTACACATAATTCTGAAAGAGTGTGTCCACGTCGACAATATCGATAAGCTGCACAAGCTGGCAGTCGTCACACACATGTGCCCGAAGTGGAAAGTGTTCCTCTACTCCTGATGCAAGAGTGTCTGGACTGAGAAATGCATTCGCAGGAGGTTGGTCAGAAAGGTCCAAAAAAAGTGTCAGCTTGGCGGAACCACAATCGCGACAAGCGGTATTTTGAGTAAGCATTAAAAGTACTATAGGCAAATTTCGGTCATGGGTCAACAATAAAACACAGAGAAAAGTCGACAAAACAGCCCATGATTTTTCTTTACCGCCCACAATGAGACGTGCTAGCATTGGGAGAATATGAATATTACACGAGGTATCAAACCGGAATTTATTGACGACAGAGGGGGGATAACCCGCCTTCTCGATAGTGAGGAATTCGCGGTGCACAGCATCTTATACATCACATCCAAGGCTGGGACCATTCGGTCTAACCATTATCACAAGGCCGACGCACATTACTGCTACCTACTGTCCGGCAAAGCAGAATACTATGAACGAGCAGTCGAGGGCGGCGAGCTCGAGCATGCGTCGATTGAAGCTGGTGACATGGTGTTTTCCACCAATCTCCTCATCCACGCCTTTCGTTTTACCGAAGACTCTGTGTTGCTCGCCTTTGCACGAAAGCCACGCAATCAAGAAGACTACGAAGCAGACACCGTACGAGTGGAAATCATCAAGTAAGCCTACATGGACGGCACGAGAAAAAAAATATCCTGTGCGCTCATCGGCACGGGGACATTTGGCAAACACTATGTTCGCCTGCTTCGTGATAACCCACGCACAACACTTGCGGCCCTGATGAGTCCGTCTCTGCGCGCTGGACAATTTGAATTGCCTGCAGACACCGCGCTTTATACCGACATAAAAAATGTATTCGCAGACCCAAGCATCGATGCGGTAATAATCGCCACCCCACTTTCTACGCATGTGGAAATTGCCATTGCCGCGCTGCAAGCAGGAAAACATGTACTACTCGAAAAACCGCTTGCGCCAAGTTTAATTGAAGCTAAAAAAATAGAAAGCGCAGTGAACGCAAGCGGGAAAGTGTTTATGCTTGCGCACCAGTATCTCTATAACGACGATGTTGCACTACTGAAGCACGAACTCGACAATGGGCAGATTGGCGAAGTGCGTTACATTCATGCCGAACAACTCTACTGCGGGCCACTACGCAGTGACGTCGGGTGCTTCAGAGAAGCAGCGACGCACGAAATTGCCATTATTGACTACCTATTTGCTCCGGGCATTCCTGTATCAGTACAAGCAAATGCTCTTGATTTGAGCGGGGGGTCGCGAGAAGATTTTGCTTCTGCGACCATACGTTATGCAAGCGGCCTTTACGTACACATTGTTGTTTCTGCATACGCACCCATTAAATCCCGAAGAATGCTGTTTGGGGGGGATGCGGGAATGGCAATTTTTGACGATCGCGTACCGGAAAATAAAGTGCAATTTATTCTACGGCCTTTTCCCGAGTCAGGTAAACTTACGCAAACCAGATCGCTCATCATTCCAGATGGTGAAACACGTATTCCCCATGTTGCTCTCCGCAAAGAACCATTATTGCGGGAAATTGATCATTTTCTCGACTGCATAGAAACGGGCACGACTCCCCGCTCGGACATCGACCATGCCATGCGGGTGGAACACGTGCTCGCACTTGCAACAGAAGCGATGAACAATGCTTAATGTTATATTGGAACACATGACTGAAATACCTGAACTCTCAATAATCGTACCTGCATACAATGAGGAGCTGCGCATTCCGCCCACACTTCAGCGGATGATCAAAAATCTCAGAAGCACTTTTCCAAAAAGTTTTGAAATTATTGTGCTTGATGATGGCAGCAAAGACAAGACCAGTGCCGTCGTTGCGGAGTTTGCGTCGCGTCATCCGGAAATCACACTCGTCACCAACAGCAAAAACGGAGGGCGTGGTGCGGTGATGCGCCAAGGCGTACTCGCCGCAAAAGGCAAATACATCCTCGATACAGACGCAGACGGGAGCGTCGACGACGAGGCGATTCTCCGCTTTTACAACCACATCGAGTCACACCCTGATATCGATATGTTGATAGGCAGCAGAACCATCCCGGGAGCGAAAATCGTCGTTGTACAACCACTGCTGCGGGTCGTGCTCGGCAATCTTTTCATGTGTATGGCGTGGGTACTTTTCAGATGGCGTTTCATCGACCGAGTAAACGGATTTAAGTTTTTTCGCCGAGAGACTGCTCATGACGTTTTTGCAAACCAGTACGACAATACGTTTCTCGCCGAAGCAGAAGTGGTGTATGTAGCCGAAAGACGCGGCTGGCGTGTCACAGAACTTCCTGTACTTTGGACTGATCACCGCGATTCGCGCATACAGCCGTGGAAGGAGTCCTATCGTTCGTTCTTAGGCATGTTCAGAATCTTGATCCGCGACTTTCGTGGGGAATATCTCAAAAACCTAGGCAGCGGCCGAACAGAGAAATAATCTTCTCCTCTATTTCGAGACAAAACGTCTTGTGTTACACTGCAAAAATGAAGCAGACGCAGTATGAGGCGCAATACAAATATGAGCTGGAGTATTTCTGGTATCGCGTTCGTGGAGAGCTTCTCCACGACATTTTAAGCGCGCACATCGGCAACCGCACCAATCTGCAGCTCGCAGATATCGGATGTGGCACAGGTGCACTTACCAAAGAACTCGAACGCTACGGAAATTGTGTTGGAATTGACCCTTCCCCCCAAGCGGTTGAATTCTGCAAATCACGTGGTGTCCGCGACGTGCGAATCGGCGGGGCCGAGGCGACTGGCTGTGCGTCTGATACCTTTGACGTAGTTACCTGCCTCGACGTGCTCGAACATATTCCCGACGATACACTCGGTATTGCGGAGATACACAGAATATTGAAACCGGGGGGTATTGCGATTATTTTTGTTCCCACCTTTATGTTCCTGTGGGGGATCATGGACGAACTGGGCAACCACCATCGCAGATACCTACTCTCTGAGCTTGCGGCAAAATTTACACCCGAGCAGTTCACCGTTATCCGTACATCCTACTTTAATACCTTGCTCTTCCCTCTTGTCGCGGTGATGCGCATTGCTGTCCGATTCTTTGGAATAAAACTAAAAACCGAAATTGTCCCCGGAGATAGTTTCACGAACAGACTCTTTTATAGAATTTTCTCTTCTGAGCGGCACCTCCTGCGTCGCATGAATTTTCCATTCGGCGTTTCTGGACTTATTGTAGTGCAAAAGAAGTAAGTCTGTCGGTCACCGCAATTACTGGCAAACAAAGTCTTTTTTGTAAAACACCACAAGGTAGTGTCCAAGATAGCGCGGGTTCCACGTAAGCGTAAATGCTTTGAGAAAATACTTTTTTGCCTTTGCCATTTCACCCGCATCGCGACACCACAGTCCGAGCCAAAAATAATGTTTTGCCAAAAGTGTCGGGTGCGCGCGGTATAAATCTTTGTGTTTTACAAGTAGCATTTCCCGACCCTTGATACGCCGCGGGAGGTTTCCGCCAATATGCTCACCTCGAGCACTTTGCATATTCATGCGCACTAGTGGCTCGGGCACCCCAAAACCTTTGTACTTTTGCGCAATTCGGAGCAAAAGGTCAGACTCCTGATGCGACGGGAGTGTTTCATCAAATCCCCCGATTTCATCGAAGACATATTTTTTTACGATAAGTGTGCTCGTGAGAAACGCCTTAAAGCGTGTGAGGAGTATGGGGAGAAAGTCGGCTGTCCCATCAGGACCTTCTGAAATCATCTCACCGCTGTCTCCCACATTCAACACTCCCGTGACGGAGAACCCCACTTCATGAGGAGTATCCGCAAACGGGACGAACTGTTTTTGCATTTTCTCCGGTAGCCACTCGTCGTCGTCGTCAAGAAAAGCGATGAATTCGCCCTGCGCAACTTTGATACCCGTATTTCTCGCAGCGCTTCCGCCACGCGCAGTCTCATGCGGTACGTAGTGAATACGACTATCACCAAACCCGCTCACGACATCTTGTGCCCGCTCTTTTTGCCCGTCATCCACTACAATAATTTCTGTATCTGGTGGCGCAAAGAGGAGTGCCGACTGTATTGCCCGCTTCAGGAGTGCAGGCCTATTCGCCGTCGGCATAATAATGGAGAGCTTTGTCATATCAGGAAAGTGTAACACCAAATGCGCGGGCCCAAACTTGGAATTGTACGATGGGGAGGAATTTCATGAGGTCAGACTTGCTGAAGTTCGTCTTCCCTTCGAGTGCATGCTTTTTGAGCTCGGAAAAGTTAAAAAGTTCCGCGGTAGGTGGATAATATTCAGGTAACAACACGTCGCTTACCATGCGGCCAAAATCGCTCTGCATCCACTCCGTTACGGGTGCATTCCATCCTGTCTTTTTCTTTTCGAGTATGTATGTAGGGAGTTTCCCTTGATATGCTTCGCGCACAAGCGACTTCTTGCCCTTCGCGAGTTTCTGGGTTGAAGAAATACCATTCGCGTAGCGCACAAGATCGTTCGCGAGAAACGGAAACCTCCCTTCCATGCCAAAATGCATGATAATTTTATCAGTACGCATGAACTCTTCATTAGCAAGCCAAAAGAACCGGTCTAGCTCTGCCACTGCATTCACTCGGTCGGATAGCGGAAGAGTGACTGGCGGAAACGACTCTCCTCGCAACCCATCTATCGCATGAGGCAAATCAAAACCCTCCATGAAACGAAATGCGGGATTCCCGCGCGGCATCATAATTTTATTTACGTATGCCCACAGGGTGAGGTCGTCGCCAAGCGTCAGGAAGTGCCCCACGCCAGAAAGTCCATCCTTCATTCCTTCGGCACTGTAATAAAGGTCTAGGAGTGCCTTAGGGTACTGGGTGTATTTCGTGGCAATATTCGCGGCATTCACATATCTTGGGTATCCAAGAAATAGCTCGTCACCACCCGAACCGTTCAATACCACGGTGGTGTCTTCGCTTGCCATCTGCGCAAGGAGCCAGTATGCGGGCACAGAAGGGTTGTAGCGGGGTTCCTCCATTGCCGAAATCGCTTTTTCATAGGTGTCGATAAACATACGCTCCGTAACCAGTAACTCGTGGTGCTTGATGCGATAATCGCCAGCGAGGCGCGCCGCAAGGTCTGCATCCTCGTTAAACACCCCGTCTTTGGTGTCAAAACGTGTCGTATACGTCTTTACCTGTTCCGCTTCACGTTCCGCTAGCTCATGAAGAATGACGGTCGAATCAAGCCCCCCTGAAAGGAAGAGGCCAAATGGGCGAAGCCCCATGGTGTGTGAGGCAACTGAATCACTGAACTTTTGGCGCAGTTTCAGTGGCGTGAACTCTGCCTGCGTGTCCGTGCGGTTATCCCAGCCAAACCAGTCATCGTTTTCACTTCCACTTTCGAGATGAATAGTTTTACATTGTCCAGGGGATAATTTTTCAACTCCATTAAAAAGTGTCTTCTTCGTCGGTGTGTATCCAAACAAGAAGAAAAGTTTTGCAGATTCCATGTCAAGCACAGGGCGCACTCCAAATGCGAGCAATCCGCGTATCTCAGATGAGAACACAAGTGCGCCATCGTGATGCATAAAGTACAGCGGCTTCATCCCCCCCCGGTCACGTGCAAGCATGAGTTTTTTCTCTCGCTTGTCGTAAAACGCAATCGCAAACATGCCATCAAGTTTCGCGAAGTACTCTGCCCCATGTCGCATGAGCCCCGCAAAAATCACCTCAGTGTCTCCGTCGGTTATAAAATGCTCACCTTCCGCTTCAAGCTCCTTTCTTAAGACTTTGTAGTTATAGACTTCACCGTTGTAGACCAAGACAAAGTTTCCATCTTTCGACTCGTATGGCTGCTTTGCATTAACGGGGGTTTCGGTGATGGCAAGCAGGTTTTGACCCAGCGTGACTGACTCGTCAGAAAATACTCCGACGCCATCTGGCCCTCGGTGCTTTGTCGCATCATTCATCTTTTGAATGATGTCGGTTGCGTCTTTTCTGCTCTGAGTAAATCCATTTATGCCACACATACCTCTATTATTACAGAAATAAAGGGGAAAAGGTGTCAGCCACGAATTTGCTTCATAATTCTTCTCGGTATCGCCAAGAGATACAGTCTTAGCTGTCTGCCAAACGGCAAACGATGCCCCACGCGGAAAAAGTAAGGGTTGTCTGTTGAATCCCCCGGCATATAGGCCACGCGCAGCCCAAGCTTCCACGCAATGTAATTAAATGAAAGCTGATCACGACGTGACCACGTGTTCAGCATGTTCCACCACGCCTCCATTGCTGCAATAACGTCAGGTGCATGATGTCGACGCGCAATAGTCATCCCGCTGATTAATCCGTTGTGGGCAGGGTATCTCTCTTTGCGATAAAACTCCATTTGCCGCTTTACTAATTCAGGGTCATCTTTGCGCGTTCCCTTTTTTGCGAGTTCATAAATAAGTTCTGCTTCATCATAAATACAATCAATTTGAGAATTGGGGATATTTTGGTGGTCAAAAAAGGCAATATTGGTATCTACAAGATATTTTTTTATAAATTGCTCGGGATTGCCACGGACGAGCATGTTCCCGTCGATATACACTGAGTATTCGTGTTCAGGAAAAAATTTATTCGGAAAGAGTTTGCAAAAACGATTGCTTCGCTGCATGTCACCCTGCACCGGTGGGGGAATTTTTATTACCTCCCATTTACGCGAACGAAAAGACTGGTCGGTAAGGCAGACAAATCGCACATTGGCAGGTTGCACCAAGGGCTCTTGCAGATGGTCTTCCGGACCAAAAATTGCTGTATACACGACGAGTCTTGAATCATATGGAGTTGCTTCTGAGTTGCTCATGGCAATGACGCAAATTAGCGCGGGGCTATACGTACAATAAAGTTATGCGCAACGAGTCCGGGGAACGCGTCAGCAAAACCGCGCAGGACACGTGTGGGGACATGATGCATAGTTCGATCAATCACAAACCCCTCATTTGCAATAAGTGCGGACAAACTTTTCCATGAGAAAAAATGAATGTGTCCACGATCCATAATACCGCGCTCTTCGTACTCGAAACTACCAAAAAGCATCTTCAGACGATTTTTCCAAAAAAGAATGTTTGGAACAGTGAGCACAACCCGTGTTTGCGAGTGACAGAGTGAGCGCACGCGCTTCATAAGTACTTCGGGCAGAAACAAGTGTTCAAGTACTTCAGAAATGATGACAGCATCAAACTCCCCTTCAAGAATTTCGGAAGGCCACTCGTCCGGCTGTTCGATATTGAAAACGTATACCTGATCAAGTGCAGCTCGCGCGATTGTCGCTGCTGATTCGGAAACCTCAACCCCAACAATAGTGCAGGAATATTTTTCCTTCAACATTTTTCCGAGCGCGCCATTTGCACACCCTATATCGAGGATGCGCTTTCCCGCACAGTCACCGAGGAGCTCAAAAATCCCCTCTCGTCGCCCTGCGCTGATTTTTTCGTATTTTTTTTCGGTATAGTGTTCCGTAAGGGGGGTATTGGTCATAATTATTTCCTGAGCTTTTTCTTTGCATGGACCACTGCCTTTGTCACAATAGGTGGAATGAAGTCCTTGATCACGTCTTTGGTGCTGCGTGTCCACTTCTCACCAGGTCGTTGTTGAAAAAGAGTGGAATGCGGTACTTCGGTCTCCTTATCGCCCACTGCGCGGGTGTAGTAATACAACGCCAGTGACTTACGTGTCGTATCGCTGGGAAAATTCAGAGGGTCGGGATGACCGTGGTACGAGTACCCCGTTGTTGAAAACATTGCAAAGCGGTTGAAGATAGGGGCGACCTTTTGTACACACGACTTCATGTCTTTGTCCCACAATTCCAGATGTCCACCATACTCCTCTTTCCAATCTTTGTTGAGGTAAATCAGAATGTTCACCCTCCGATTCAGATCGAGGCGTTTGTAATTATTGAAATCGATATGTATGCCTAAATTTCCCCCTCGCAAGGTCTGGTGAAGCCCTCCGCCGCGATAATATGGGTCAGGAATGATATGAGGTATGCCAGAAAGAATCTCGACGAACTCACTCATACTTCCCGAATTGAATTGCGAAAGCACGTGGCGGGT
>JAYUQG010000024.1:0-184422 GCA_043756865.1 bacterium
ATTGGCGCTGCAATTGAACGTGTTGCACACACTCGGGGTTATGGCGTTATACGGGAACTTGGCGGACACGGTGTCGGACACGCTGTGCATGAAGACCCCTATGTGCCAAATTACGGCACGAAGGGTACAGGGCCACTCTTAAAGCCCGGAATGGTGTTGGCACTCGAGCCAATGTTCACATTGGGCAAGGAAGACATCGCGCTTATGCCCGACGGCTACACAATCGTAACTGATGACGGCTCGCTTTCTGCGCATTTTGAACACACGGTTGCAATTACGAGTGAAGGTATCGATATACTCACGCAATATGCAGGGTGAAGCACTGCCACAAGTATCGAAAGAACAGCAAACGGGCGCCTTGCCTGAGGATGCACCACATCTTGCAGAGTGGGTGGAATCGGAACTTGGCGACCGTGAACTTGCGGAATTTTTGCGCACCCACTCCAGCGAAGTAGCATTATTGCCGAGTGGTGAGCGCGCCTTGCCACGTACCGCCTTTGACCTCCTTGACGATCTGGATGCTCACGATGCTCCGGCATTTCTGAGTGTTGCCCGCGCAATGGTCCGTGGAGAAATATTCCCCCAATTGACTCACCAACATGTTGTTGGCAACGCCCCAGCTGAGAAAATAGAAGCTGTAGAAATTTACCAGAAACGTAAATCAGCACGTAGCGTCCTGGCATTTGAAGACAATGAGCGTAAACGAACTCCCGAAGACGAAGTGCTAGTGCATGCAGCACTAACGCACCTTAATACTCTGCGTGCAAGTGCAGGACTCAAGGAAATCCCTCCGCCTCGTGATGCTTTGCACTTGATTGATCAAGCATGGATTGCGGAGAGGACAGTTGGAACCTACACTCCTTTTGAGGAGTCAATTAAAGTTGGAACATGGAAGAGTCCCGTGCAACAACTCAGCGCAATTACGCATGAACTTGCACACTTGGCCTCATATGCATCTCTGCAAGTCGCTCATGATGAGGAAGAGAAAGTTACAAAATTTGCTTGCTACCGACTTGGGCTTGTAGTTGGAGAACGCAATGCCTTTTTGGAGGACGAAAAAAGCTATTTAGTGAATATTAATGAAGCAGTGACGGAGGAGGTAGCGCGAAGGTTTGTCATGGGAATTCGCGAAGATGATCCACAACTGGGGCATATTGCGATTCGACGCAATAGGAATATTCAACAGTTTTTTGATCAATATGCGGTAGAGGCACAAGAACGAGGGGAAATACCAGAGGAGATTGTGGATTTAGAAGAAAGAGCAGATGGAGCACTACGCCCGCATCATTTCTTATATCTCGATGAGCGCAAGTTGATGTATGCACTGTTTAATAAGATGTATGTAAAAAATCCGCAGTACTTTGAGGGGAGAACCTCCGAAGATGCCAATGAAGAACTTTTTGGCATGTTGCAGAAAGCGATGTTTACGGGCAACATCCTTCCCTTTGGGCGTTTATTTAACGACACGTTTGGAAGCGGGAAGTTTCGAGAATTCGGGCATTTGCAAACGACAAAAGCACAGGTGGAATTTATTGGAGCGCTGTAATCCCGCAGATAAGAGCCGATTGCGGTATACTTGTATGATATGGATGAAAAAGCAGTCTCCGAGGATATAAGCATTATCGACGAGCTTGCACAATATTTACGTACGCATCAGTTGCAGGACGACGGGGAAGAAAACGTTGCGGGGGAGGAAGTGAGCAAGATATCACGTGAGGTGGGACAATTATACGAGAAGCTTCGCTTTGCAATCGACAACAAAGAAGAGCAATTTTTTCGTCGCCATGCGATCCGCAGGGCACTGCGGAGAAAATCGGTTTTCATGACTGATCCTGAGCGCATGTTTGACACGCTGATGCTTGATCTTGTGCGTGGAGGATACCTCGAGGGGACACAGGTATCAGCCGTGCGGAGAACGCGTGCCCTTGCCGCGATTCGGTCATTCCTCAAGCTCTCCCAATTATTACGCGACCGCTATGAGCTTGCGCCCGTGCTTCGCTTCCGCAAATTCCTCTTGGATATCGTGGCGGGTGCGCTCGAAGACGCCCTTTATGACACTACCAAAGAAGAAGGCATTGCGATGGTGATGGCGCGTGTGGGCGAGCGCGTTGTGCGGGGAGAGGCACTTGAAGCGCTGTCGCCTACGGAGCGTCGGACACTTTTCTATGTCGCCTCATGGCGCAGTCTTTTTTCGGGTGATGCATCACTCTTGCGCTACAAGCTTTGGCTCCTTCACGTACCCCACTGGGATCAGGAAGAAGCCGGAACACTCGAAATTATAGCCTCGGAGTTGCTGATCACGATTCGTGGAATAGAGCGAACCATCGAGCGACCGCTTGGTCGGCGCATCTTACCAAAGCTGCATGATACGGGAATCGCGTGCACCCTCCTATATGATGCTGTCTGTGAGTATGGGGCAGGCATCAACACCGTACTACAAAATACCGAGCTTTGCTCGTCTCGCGTTCGCACGTACATCGAGACACGCTATCGCGATGACCTTATTCGCGCCCGCCGCAGGTCGGTGCGCGCCATTATCTATATTTTCGTGACGAAGTCGGTTCTCGCGGTTGGAGTTGAGGCTGCATATGTGATATTTCTGAAACATACGCTGAATTTTTTTGCTATCACACTCAACATCGTGACTCACCCTGTACTGCTCTTCCTCTTGGTTGGGGGACTCAATAAGCCGAGCCAAAAGAATACCGAGCGCGCAGTAGAGATGGTGCGTAAAATTGTCTCTGGAACACCTCTTCCCCTCGTCGTGCTTCCCAAGGAACGCCAAGGAATACTTACCGACATCGCACTGGGTGTCTATGTGGCAATGTTTTGTGCGAGTATGTACGGACTCGTCCTCCTCTTGATGTGGCTTAGCTTTAATCTTGCTGATATTGTGCTCTTTATACTCTTCCTCTTGCTTGTGCTGTATTTTGGGTTTCGTATCCGTATGGGTGCTTATCGCATGCGCTTTACCGACACCAAAGAGAGCTTCATTCGTGGTGGGGTGGAACTTCTCCTACTTCCACTTGTCTCGCTCGGGCGCTACATGAGTATCAAATTTGAAAACATTAATATTGCGGCCATCGTGCTGGACTATATAATTGAGGCTCCACTTCGCCTCGTGCTACGTTTCTTTGATGCGTTTTCTTCATATGTTTCCGAAAAACGTGAAGAAATCTACTCACCGTAGGGTTTTACCCCTATTGTCTTCTGACGTCGTGTACTTATTGCATGCTTGTCATATAATAGAGTGAGCATGGAGTCACATGGACAATTTGAATTGCCTAAGTTCTCCTCACCCGAGGAAGAGCTCAAGTACCTGCGCGAGCGTGTTGCAGAGAAAGAGCAGCATATGTGGCAAGCGGGCCAACCCGCAGAATCAGAAGCGGTAATTTCGCAAGAAGTTATCGCATATGCAAAGGAGGCACCACAAGTAAAACTTGAAGAGCATATGATCCTCGAGAACCCGCAGTTCGAAGCGGTACTTGAACATCTCCACTCGCTTCCACACCGAGAAAAAATACGTGAGCTCTATCAGGTATTAGCAGAGAAGGGAATCATGAATGCACTTCGCGTTGTGCAGTCACAAAATAATCCGCATATCGAAGACGATTTTCATCGTATATTGGTTGAGTACATCAAGACTGGTGCCTTGGTGCCCGGCCTCGACAAAGAAAAAGATCTCTCCACCGCGCTTAAGATGACGGTTTACGAAGTGACACTCCCATTTGCCGGAGCACAAGAGGGTGCAAAAGAAGTGCGCGCCAAGGAGGTGATTACTGCGATGGAGCGTTTCTTCCTCGGAATGATACCCACCGAGGGTTCATCGGTACTCAATTACGGCCCGTTCTCGCTCGAAATTGTGATTTCAAATTTTTCAAATGACATAGTCTTTTATATCGGCATGCAAGAGCACATGAAGACACTTTTTGTGAAGCAAATATTGGGTGCATTTCCTGTGGCAAAAATTGAAGAGAATCCTGCTGATTACAACATTTTTAATGAATTTGGTGTCTCGTCTGCATCGTTTGCAACCCATAGCTCAAAGTTCGCATACCCCATTCAGTTTGCAGACGAAGTAGAGAATGATCCACTGATGGTCATGCTTAATTCTTTTACGAGTATTGAGCGTGACGGTGAGGGTGCCGCGATTCAACTCATGGTGTATCCCGACACTGACCACTTGGTAAACAAGCTCAAGTATGCTGCAAATCAGATTCGCCAAGGTATACCAGTAAGCAGTGCAACCGACATCCCGCTATCTACGGGGGCGATTATTGTGAAATCCGTCAGCAGTTTTTTCACCAGTCAGACAAAGCCGAAAGCAGATGCAAAACCGGACGAACAAAAGGCAGAGCAAAGTCAGGTTGCTATTGCGATGATTGATGAGAAGTTGAAAGCATCGGTACTCCGCACGAACGTGCGCATTGTGGTGTCTGCTCCGACGCGCGAACGTGCTGACGCAATTCGTGGGACCATCGAAGCGGCATTTAATCAATTCAACCGCCCACAAGGTGGGGGACTCAAGTTTGTGAAAGCCGAAAAGTCAAAGCTTGAGCGTCTCTTGCACAACTTCACCTTTCGCCTGAAAGACGATGACGAGGTCATGGTCTTAAACACAAAAGAACTTGCAACCCTGTATCATTTGCCGCTGTCGGTTGCACAGCACGAAGCTCCGCAGTTGAAAACAGTAAAGGCGTCCTCCGCTCCTGCGCCCGCAGATCTTCCTCGTGAGGGAACTTTGCTTGGGGTAAATAAATTCCGTGGTGAGTCACGCGATATTCGCATGACCAAGCTTGACCGCCTCCGCCACCTCTACGTCATCGGGCAGACGGGCACAGGAAAGTCTGTATTTCTGACAAACCTCATCATGCAGGATATTCAAGCAGGTAACGGTGTGTGCTTCATTGACCCGCATGGTTCAGACGTGCAGAACATCCTTGCTGCTATCCCAAAGGAGCGTATCGACGACGTCATCTACTTTGACCCGTCCTACGCTGCCCGCCCGTTTGCGCTCAACATGCTTGAGTACGACGTTACACACCCCGAGCAAAAAATCTTTGTCGTGAACGAAATGCTCGCGATATTTAAAAAATTGTATTCCTCAAGCCCCGAATCAATGGGTCCAGCATTTGAGCAATATTTCAGAAACGCAACGATGCTTGTCATGGAAGACCCTGAGAGTGGCAACACACTACTTGAAATCCCTCGTGTGCTGGCGGACCCTGCATTTCGTAATCTGAAATTGTCACGTTGCAAGAACCCGATTGTGGTGCAATTCTGGCGCGACATTGCAACCAAGACTTCAGGTGAGTCCGGTTTACAGAACATGATTCCCTATATTACGAACAAGTTTGACGTGTTTATTTCGAATGACGTGATGCGCCCCATCATCGCGCAGGAGAAATCATCATTCAACTTCCGTGAAATTATGGACAACAAGAAAATTCTGCTGGTGAACTTGTCCAAGGGTAAGCTCGGCGAAATGAACGCCAACCTCATAGGACTCATCATCATCGGAAAGTTCTTGATGGCGGCTATGTCGCGTGTGGACTCATTCGGCAAACAACTGCCCGATTTCTATTTATATGTGGACGAATTCCAAAATGTAGCGACTCCATCTATTGCCGCAATCCTTTCAGAGGCACGTAAGTACGGATTGTCTCTCAATATTGCGCACCAATTTATCGCGCAGCTCCCCGAAGATATTAAAGCTGCAGTGTTTGGCAACGTTGGCAATATGGCAGTGTTCCGTGTGGGTACCGAGGATGCGCAGTTTTTGGAGTCCCAGTTTGCGCCAATTTTCAAATCTTCGGACATCATGAAAATTGAGAACCGAAATGCATATATAAAGATGCTCATTAACGGAAAACCAATGCCCCCGTTTAATATCGAGGCACTTCCACCACCTCAAGGACATCCGGAAGTGGTAGAGCAGCTGAAAAATCTCTCGTATCTCAAGTATGGTCGTGACCGTGCAACCGTTGACGACGCCATCCTTAAGCGATACATGTCAGCGCAAACACAAAACCAACCCGTACCTGCACCTCGACCGCTCGCTGCTGCTCCTGTGGCACAGACTCAATCCCCCGCCCAAACTTTGCCACAACAGCCATCAATATCACCATATCCAACAACAGGAGTATTAACTCAACCTCCTCTTGTGAATACAGCGCAAAGTTTAGGTGGGCAAGCATCAT
This sequence comes from bacterium, assembly GCA_043756865.1. Taxonomy (GTDB): domain Bacteria; phylum Patescibacteriota; class Minisyncoccia; order Phycocordibacterales; family UBA6899; genus MHLP01. The sequence goes on from JAYUQG010000024.1 coordinate 6,201, forward strand.
CTCCACCCGCCGTCCCACAACAAGTACTGCCCGTTTCCCCGCCTCCCATAATGGATGTTGTACCACAAGTACAGGTACCCCAAGTTCTGACGCCGACTGTGCAAGAAGTGGTACCTGTTTTTCCTCTGACTCCACCTCTGTCTGCTGTGTCGGGGGAACCCTCAGCACCAGCCCGCAACGCCGATGCTCCCGCAGTTCGTCCGTTTGAGCAAGCTTTTGCACGAGCAACGCTTCCAAACCCCATGCAAAGTGCTACCGTACCGGGGATTCCTGACGATGAAACCACGCCAAGTACTTTGGTGGTTCCTAATTCTGGGGGTACAATTGATGCTGTGGGGGGAAGTACACCAGGAGTTTAGTAGAAAGAATAAGGTAGCCCCGCGAACTCAACCTTCACGCACTTTGGGAATAACTTGCATTATATATTATAATATGGTATAATATTACCATTAATCTTTATTTACATCACCATGAGAGAAGCTATTGCCACAACGCCGGGCACCGGAGATGAGGTTGCACAGGTTGCCTCTGCTGAAATGCAGCCATTTGAAACAGTGGATGCTTCTAATGATTCGGTGAGTACAAATGGAGACGACACTCCGCACGGACTACAATCCCTCGGCTACGCACCTGAGATTGAGGCCCCGCACGGTTTTGCCGACGCACCACCTGTTGATGTTGAATCCGCTGCGCCAACACCCCCCGTTCTTACGGAGGTTGTCAGTTCGCCTACGGTGGATATAAATCTCGATTTGGCCCCCAAGCTCGATATCGACCTTTCAGAAACACCCAAGAGTGGTTTGACGCAAGATGCTGAGGATTTAATTACAAGTGCCGCATCTGGTGCCCCTGGATTTATTTCCAATAACTTTAAGCGTATTCTTTCAGAAAATGGAGTAGTATACCGTGCCGACATGACGCCCGAAGACGCACTTCGTGAGCTGCAGTCAAAACGCGACGTATCTCAACCTCAAACAGTAGTACCTGAAGTTGCTGCCTCCACCGAGGTTGACCCCATGCAGGCGTTTGTTGATGGACTAAAAATGGAAAATAATCTCGGTGATAAAATGAATAGGCCCGCCATAAATGATGGTGGATATCAGTTGAATACAGAAACTCCGCCAGTATCAGCAGAGAGTACTGCTGAGGCGGCATTTGATAAGCAATGGGCCACAGCAGGACTAAAACTTGTTCCCAAAGAAGGTGAATCCACCAGCCCCACTAAAGCCCCAGAGGCAATTAGGGCAAAAGAACTTTCTCCCGATATTGCCGCGACTTATCAGGAGCGTTTTGGTATTACTAAAGAAGCACTCGAAAGTATCGAAGGATTTGGCGATCTTTCCCCCGGTCAACAGAAGATGGCGCTCGAGAACCTTTCACAGCTCACGATAGGGCGCATCCGCGAAGAAGCCATTGATGGACACACTGCGGACATCGCAGATGAAAAATCAAAGAAGAATTTTCTTGGAAAAGTGTGGGTGGGAATTCGTGATTCAGTCATGAAGAAAGCAGATACGGTGAAACGAGAGAAAATGCTCGCAAAAGACATGCAGAAAGGGGGTATCACCGTACACAAAGACACACTCCAGCAACTTGTTTCAGGAATGAAGAACTTCGGACCCGAGGTTATTGAGAAGAATGGTGAACTCGAAGTTCAGCTCATTGAGACCAAGGGCCTCTCGCCTGAGGTAGCAAAAGTTGCAGAAGTATTTAATGAGCAAGGCAACGCATTTTCGAAGATTCCTTATGAATGGTCACTCGACACCGCCACTGCTGACCAAAAAAAGGCATTTGGCACAGCCAAAGAAACCTACGAACTCCAGCGTGGAGTATTAATGCAGCACATGGAAACGGCTGAAGGGAAAGAAAAGGCTTTTGCTGCAATGGCAAAAACCGAAAGCACCATCGAAATGCAGCGATTTATGCAGACATGCCCTGATGCAGCAAAAGAACTTGAAAAGATTGAAAACCAAAATGTCTGGACTGCCGCACTCGCAAGTGTCGGCACAGAACGCGGGATTTATATGGCCGGCGGTTATGCTGCGCGTGCTGCTCTCGGTGCCGCCATCGGACTCGCGGCCGCACCCATTGTCGCCGCAGTGATGGGGGGTGCAATGGGCTACAAGCGAGCAAAAGAGGGTTTGGTGCAGCAGGATAAAGACCAGCGTGCAGGAAAAGAACTCCCCGATACCAAGGCGCAGCAGGCAGCAAAAGCGCGTATTGCGGTCTTGAATAGTGATATCGCCAGTATGGTTGACGGGCGTGTAAAAGAAGACCGCGTCGCCGAACTTGACCAACTGAATAAGTCTCTACAGGGGACTGCCAAGAACATGGTTGAGTCAGTTCGTGGTGCTGAGGACAAGGATGCTGAAGGATATCGCGGCTCTGTGGAGAAGCTCGACGGACTCATAACAAAAATTCGCGGAGAAGAAGATTCCTCGCGTGACCCCGGAAAACTCGTTGCAATGCTTGAGCGTCGTATCGAGTACACCGAACAGAAAATGCGTGACGGCAAAATGGTTTTTGGCGACAAAAAAGAACGCCTCGCAAATCAATACGCACTGACCAATTCCTTGATGCAGGCAAAGGCGCTTATCGCAGGAATGACCGCCGTTGATGCACAGGGGCTTAAAACAGAGGAGCGTCTTGCAAAGATGCTTGGCGAAAAAGATAAGGACATTAAATCTTCCCGCAAATGGCATCTAATAAGAAAAGTAGCGCTCGCAGGAACTATAGGTGCAGGTTTTGCAGGAGTGGGTGCAGCAGCGCGAGACTGGATGAGTGATGATTCGGTTATTGCTGAGACTTGGGCGGGTGCAACTGGAGCAGAAGTGTTGGTAGCAAATGTTGACGGTTCACCGGCAATAGCAGGAGCGGAGTGGGTAGAAACTCTCGGAGGTTTAAGCGTAGCTCCAGAGGATGTGGACGCAGTCCAGCCATCGGGCACAGGACTTATAGAGCCCGGAGCTTCGATGAGCGGAGCACCTGCACCTTTTGAAGAGAACTTTGCCGGCAGTGCCCCACTTTCCAGCGAAGCGGTACCCGGATATACCGTGAAAGGTGGAGATAATCTCTCAAACATATTTGCCCGTGAAATCCCTGGTTCGACAAATCAACAAGTGATGCGTGAGCTTCTAAAAATGAGCCCCGACGAACTGAAAGCGCTTGGTGTAAAGAGTGGAAACATGAACCTGATTCACCCTGGAGATACTATCGACGTAGAAAAAATGCGCACACTCTTGGCTGCTCAGTCGACACCAAGTGGAGCCGCGTCAATCGCAGAACCTGTACGTGGCTCACAAGGGCTAGCACAAGGACATGGTGCCCCCTCCTTATACCCCGAGTCGCAAATTATTGAGAAAGTAGTAACTGGCACGGAAACGATAGTTTTACCTGATGATGAAGCACTTGCTAAAGTCATTTTGGATGAATCGCAGGGCACTTTCGTTGAAGGTGCGCCACTTGTCCCAGAACGCACACTGTCTGAGGTTGGTGCCCTAGAGATTAAAAACTGGCCACACAATAAACCACTCCCTTGGCCAGTAGATGACGAGGAGGCAAACCATGTCTTCGGTGTTGCTATATCGCCCGAGCGCCGATTTGCCGAAAACATGCGTGCAGTGATAGGTCGTTACCCGAATAAAGATGAATTTGTTGCATTTTCTGGAGTAGAGAAAATTGACACAGTCGAAGCGCGAAGCCTACTACTTGATATGAAGAAATCTCCGATGACCTACAATCAAATCAAGGAAGCGGTTGAACCTGTCGTACTTAGGTATGAGCACGAAATGGGTCAAGCCCCACTCGCACCAATGTCTACGGAACCTCGTGCAGAGTTGTTGCAGACTTTTGCTCCGACGCTCGAATCATCGGTTGCTGGTAATGCAGACTTTGACCCAAATGGACTGGATAAAGTTGTTACTACAAACCAAGCGAACCCTCATCTTCAGGAAGTTGGTGCGAGCGTAGACCTGATACCAAAAAAAGTCTAGGGGGCATTTCTGAGATAACAGCAGAAGCACCACTGCGCTCAGAGTTCAACACAGCCCCCCCGAACGCAGAATCTCCTCAGATGATCCGCACTGCATTAAGCAGTGAGCAGCCGCGAGTAAACACGGAGACACTTCGTGCTACTGCCCGCGTCGAGACTACGGGTATAAAACCGAGCGTCTCACCACTTGAACTCAATGCTGCAGAAACCGCTGAGCGGACAAAAATGATTGCCGGGAAATGGAAGGCCATAGCAGAGACAGGCATTTCGAAAAATCCGGAATGGGGTGCTGTGCGTGGTGAGTCAGCACTCGACATGCGAAACAACGCGGGAGTCCGTGGAGAATCCGGCCCGCTTGAAGCAGCGCGTGCAGAAATGCGGGGCTTATTGATGAAAGTACACGGAATGGGATTCCGTCCGGGCGCTCAAGAGACGACAGGTGCGTACCTCGAACGGATTGCCAAAGAAATGGGCTCCACAATTCCGGAGAAGCAACTTGTCGATCGCAGTGAGACAATGTGGAAAGCACTCGGAAATCAAATAACTATACGCGGCAATCTCAACCCCATCCCGACAGCAGAAGGCTTTCTTACTCAGAAGATATTGCCCGGAAATGAAGCAACGCAAGCAGGAAAAGAATTTTTACAAGTACAGCGCGTAATAAAGGGGATTTACACAAACACGGGCGTTGTTCCCGCACGTGGGGAAGACGTACAAGCATATGCAGAGCGCGCGATTCGTGTGCAGCTACAAAAGACGCCAACTTTGCATGCCGATATGCTCTTGGCATCCAAAGTAAGTGCCCCCGCTCCTGCGGTCTCAGTAGGAGATAGCGGAGAGCAAATGCGACCCCTGAGCAGTGCCATTGAGCGTCTTCCTCGTGGGTCAGCCGGTCGTAGTTTGGAGCAAATTCAAGCAGATATCGCTCCTGGTGCTGGGCAAAAATCAATAGTAGAATCGCAGTCAGTTGCTCTACCACCCAATGAAGTAGAGCTTGCACGTCAGGACCCCCCACCACCCGAGCCACTTAAGCCAGGCGAGCGACCCGTTCGGGGTTACTGGCGTAATAATGTTTTCAGACCACATATTCTCTACAAAGATGCTACCCCCGAGGAACTGTATAATTGGCCAAGACACCGACCTCAGCCTGTTCCTGTAACAGAAAACGATGCACAGAAAGCTTTTGGTGCCTCAGGAGAACAAAAACGGCTATTAGCCGAAGCAGCAAAAAAAATCGTCGGACGCTATCCGACAGCTGATGAATTGCGAAGTCTTGAGTCACATGAAGTGCAAGCTGACCAGATTCTGCGCCGTCAATTGCTCGACGCAATGAAGGAGAAACCCTTAAGCACTATTGAAGTAGATGTGGCATCGGGGACAGTGCGTGACCCGATATCAGGTATGCTCAAATATGGTGTCCGTACTCCAATCAAGGAAGTTTCTGTGTCCACACCCCATTCCGGAGGAGTGCGCACTTCAGTGACTGTAGATGGCAAAGTCGTATCAAGCACAAGGTCCACTCAAACCCCCAGCATTGGGGCTAAGATTGTAGATGGCGGGAGGTCCATGGAGACAGGGGGAAAACGATTACCACTTGCTCCGAATAGTTCAGTGACCGTAAACCAAAATATTGATACTGCGAAAGGTACAATAGTAGGTGTGGATCTAACCAAAAAATAATTTCCATGGGCTTTTGGACGAGGTAAATGAAAAAAGCATGCTCACTGCATGCTTTTTTGCTACAATAAACAAGTAAATAGGGGAGATTTTGACAAATAGTAAATTATTTGGTATAGTAGCATTATGACTAACGAGCAACACCGACTCGAATCTGCGGCAAAATTTGATGCACGGACTCGCTCCGAGCTTGAAGCGCTCGAAGCGCGTATTAGCGACGAGGAGATTCCGAGTGACGAAGCAGGTGAGATGCGCAACCTTTATCGTGATAAGCATACTTACGAGAAAGAAAATAGCACAGCACCAATGTCGGAATCTGCTTTTCTTCAGGTTAAAGCGTTTACGGATTATAGACCTACTCGCACCCGTGTTCCTGCGATACCCGAAGAGGCAGAGCATGCTTCTCGCACAACTGAACCCCCCGAAGCAGTACTTGAGGTTGCCGCGACGCTTTCTCGAGATGATGAGGCTCCTCCAGTATTGCCAGAAAATGATAATTGGAAAAAAGTAGTTGGGCATATAAATCGTATTCACTGGAAAGCACGCGAACGCAGTGTGGCAGATGTTGATTTGCGGGGAAATAAAAGACGTGAAGTGATGGGCGCCACAGAAGCGGCAGATGGGCTTGAGGCAGAAATCGAGCAAAGAAAAACTGATCTCGCCACCATGGCTGACGAGAGAATTTTACTACCCGAAGAAATAGCACGAAAGCATCAGTTGCAGAACGAGCTTCGTCTCACTGAGGAGCGTTACCAGTACGTGATTGGGGAAGAAACAAAAGACAAGCGGAATATTGATACTGCTGACCGCACCATTGATGCGAGCATTGACCTTGCGGTCCGAGATTTTGAAACATTGCCCGAAGAGTTACAAGGTGCGATTCGTACCACAAACGAAGACATACTCAGAAAATATGACGTCAATGTTTGGGCGTCACAGGAGGTGCGTGGAGAACTTTTTCGCCGCGAACGAGAAGAGGAACGCGGGATGCACGAACAACGGTTGACTGAGGAGCGTACCGAGAAGCAGAAAATGACCCCAAGGGCACTCGCGCGAGCGATGAATACTCCGTTGTTTGCGACTTATAGCAAAAAAGATATTTTGACCGTCCTCGAATCCGAAGGTATAGCAGCCACCGATGTTGCAGTAGGATTACGTGAACTCGAATCACGATACGCCTCATCTTCCGATGGAGGAGGCCGTGAAATTTCAGCAGTCCCTATTTTTGAAGATATCGTTGCCGAGGGGATTGAGGCGGGATTACGCGCACAACTGCAGGCGAGCACAACTGCTGCAACTACTGCACTGCCACAGAGCGACACGGTAGTTCCCCCTCCTGCAGAAAATACTGAGTCAACCCTAGCGCAGACTGCGGTGATTACTCCCGAAACTACTCCTGTATTCGTTCCGCCCTCACCTGAGCGCCTTGTAACACTGGTGGGTGAGTTGAACGATGCCAAAAAAGGAATTGATGAGTCATATGAGCTCGAGCGCAAGGGTAAAGAAGGAGGAGCTACAGAAGAAGAAATCCGCAAAGCACGACGCTTGCGCGACCGTTTAAATACACTGGCACAGAAAAACGCACTCCAAATAGCGGGGGGTGATGCCTTATTTGGAACCATAAAACTACCTGACCTTGCTGCAGTAGAGGTTTATAAAAAAGCAGTCCCGCGAGGATTGAGGGGAGAGGAAAAGCGGAAGGCTGAAGCCACACTTACGAAAGATGCGCGTGACGCATATTATGACGCCATTCGTCGTAAGCGTGCATTTATCCAGTCACTAGTGGGTGCGGGAGTTGATGAAAAAGCGGCCACACACCTATTTCAAGAATTCGCACGACACGCAAAGGGATTTGCGCAAATTGTTGAGAACACAAAAGAAGGAGATGGTAGTGCCTTGCAAAAAGGGTACGGTGCGGTCTTGCTTAATTGGCATGGAATTGAAGCAAAAACGCTCGATGAAGTGCGCCTCAAGATGCAACAGGCACTCGATGCGTATAACGCCGTTCCTCCACACGTAGAACCCGCGAAACCGGAAGCGCTCGCAGCTGCTCCTGCGGTCGCTGTTTCTCCAGAGGCGACAGGCGAGGACATTGATGTAGAAATTGATGCGTACCCACCCTATGCACTTGGGCCTGAAAGCTACGACGAAGTACCTGTTGACCATGATTCAGTGTATGGGGGCGATATATTTGCCCCTCTTTCTGACGATGAACTCGCAGAACTTAAAAAGATGCGTAAACCAAAAGAAATTGACGAGCGCGCACCATATACAATGCTTGAGGGAAATGAGGATGAACTTTTGGGCGACAGTCGTGTACGCATGCCGATGACGAAACGTGACGGAGCAAAGAAAGACCCGCTTGCTGTCGATGTGCTCAGGAACACCATGGCCGTGCGCGCAGCACGCGCAAACGAAGAAATGGATATGCTCGATACTACGAGCAGGCGATATATTACGACAAAAAAGACAGAAGCATGGGAAGCCATGACTCCGGAAGAAAAGAAGGCAATGATTGAACGTCATTGGTCGACATTTATCACCGACGGAATTTATCTTGTTGACGTAAAAAACGGCAACGCACCTGAAGAATGGAATTATCTCGGTATCGACGATGTCGGCAATGTGGGATTTGTAGATAACAACGGCGGCAAGCATTCATTTGGCGTGGAGCAGTTAGAAGGCGAAGACTCCATTCTCATGACACTCCAGTCAGCTCCAATTTCGACACAGGAAGGAACTGTGAGTCAGGCCGCAAGTACGGATACTCAGAGAGCACCCGAAGCCACACCAAGATTGACTCCACGTGAATACGCAGAAAAGAAACGAGAGGATAAGCGCAATGCCGTGCTTCAAAAAAATATCAGTGATATGCAGGCACGTGCAGGAGTGACCCGTTTTTCCAATAGGCAGCTCGAAGACATGGAAGAGGACGGAGCTTTTGAACGGATGAAGACCGACACCACTGTTGGGGTTTTTGAGGGAGATATGGAAAGCAGAAAAAATAGAGAAAAGTGGCAGCTTGCTGACCTCACCGCAGCATTTGAGAAATCGAGCGTGCTTACCTTTGATGACATAAAAGCACTACTCGGCGTGGGCAGAAAATCCACCCAAGAGCTGCTGGATACAATGCTTAGTCGCGGGATGATTACGCTTTTGGGGGAAGGCAAATACCAATGGGTTTCAAAAGAAGAAAAAGATCCCGCGGCGCCCACAGCTTTAGCTGCCCCGGAATCTGGCTCCAATGTGTCATCCGAGTCTGCACCCAAAGTTAAGTCATTTGCAACTGCAAAGGGTTCTATCTACACATACTTACCTGACGGGAGAGTGTCTCGCTTTAAAGCGGCTACGGGTGAGCAAATGGAGGCCCAAGATTTGACTGTGTTTGTCGATATCACCACTGAAGAGGAACAGCGTTTTCTATACGCAATACATGAACCTGACAAGGGGGAGTATGTCACACTCGCCGAGTTTGGCGCGGGGACCCCGGTGCGCATTGTCACCGGGCCGAGTGATATAAGCGACATCTCGCGACTGCATTTGTGCATTGTCAGAGACAATATAATTGTCGTCTACAAACGCGCAACACAAACCCCCGCTGTTGGCCTTCAGGCATTTGATACAAATGCATTTCAAAAAGACGGAAAACCATGGGTGAGCATGCACCTCGGCAATAAGGTAACGGAGATAAGCTACGAAGGAGACTCGGATACCGAAGCAGCAGGAGAACAAAAAAAAGAAACAGCGAACCCGTACATTTTTGAAGCTTCAGGGTTCAAGGCGGGAGACAATGTCATCGCAACTATTGCTGGAGTCGACTATCCAAGCGTACTTCGCGCATTTACGAAAGACGGCACACACGCATTTGTCGAAGGGTCAAATACGGGAATTCCTGTCGAGCATATCCGTAAGGATGAAAAAATGCCACAGGGGGAGAAAACAAAAGAAGCTACAGCAAACAACGAACTCGACAAAGTTGGGGCACTTTGGGCGTCGTTTATTGAACGTGAATACGGACTCGATATTAACGGTAAGCCACTCAGTGAAAGCGTAGCGGAAGCAACACCCAAAGGCGCAACACCTCCGCGTATTTCGGTTGATATTGATTTGAATGAACTAGAGAAACTCGGCACAGACCTTGAGTCGATGGCAATACCTGAGGTTGCGCCCGCACCCGCGGCAGCAATTGATAATGAACGTGTTCCTGCGCCAATACAGTTTGGTGTTGTAAAGCAATTTGAAAACAAATTTGGTATAGATGAGGATGCACTTGGATTACTCGACACCTTTGCAGCACTCTCACCGGAAAAACAAATGCTTGTGCTCAAGAACCTAGAACAAGCAACGCTTACAGACATTAAAGAGGAAGCAAAGAAAAAACAACAAGAAGAGTGGGGTGGAAAACCCAAATGGAAGCGGGCACTCCAAGGTGTACTCTCGCTCGGACTGGTCAAGAACCATCGTATAAGAGAAATAGAAAAAGAACTCCTCGCAAAGGGCAAAGGTGTTGGTGCGACGTTTGCCGAGGGAAACAAGATACTTGCAAAGAAACTCTCCACGATAGAAGAGCTTGCAAAGGTGGCCGCAGCAGGACCCGAAGTAGAAATAATAGGGGGTGAGATGCTCATCAAGTATGTTTCGCTCGAAGACCTATTCGGCTCCCTTGGGGACAAAAAACTTACCGCTGAAAATCTGAAGTCACTTGAGGCATATAATAGTACCGCAACGGCTTATGCAAAACTTCCTCATGAGTGGGGCTATAAAACCACTGCGCTCGAAACGCAAGAGAGCAAGCAATATAAAGAAAAGAAACATGCATATGAGACTGCACGTGCGGGACTACTTTCAGTCTTTTCGGAACGATTCGGAGAGCTTGGTGAAGCAAATCCAGAAGTAGCTGCGATGCGCAAAATGAACAAGCTTGATGAGCAGGTTGCACTACACCAATTATTTAACCAGCATCCCGATGCCGAAACGGCACTCCAAAGTATAGAAGACACATCAGCAATCAAATATGCCGCAAAAGAATTCTGGAATGCAAAAGGGAAGTTCGCTGCAGGTGGTGCGCTCGCACGCGGGGCTACCATTGCACTCACCGGCGCACTCGCCTCGCCTGCGGCGCCTGCGGCACTCTTGGCAGTCGGCACATATGGAATGATAGCGAGTATCGGTACCGCCGTTGGCTTTAAGGTGGGAAGACGAGAGGGAAATCTGCTCGTGCGTGAGCGTCGCGCAAGCGGTCGCATCAGCAATGAAGATGCCCGCGAGGAGATAGAGTTTGTGAAAACAAAAGACGGCGAACCAACGGGCGAAAAGGGGAAGCGTAAGATTCGTGAATTTACGGACGCCGCTTCTTTTGTCGACCGCATTGACCGTCTGACTGCAAAGCTTGAGAGTGAGACTGACCCCACCGCAAAGGCATTACTCGAACAGAAAATCACTCAGACGACATCACTTATGGCGGCAAAGCTCCGCCACGGCATGATTAACTTCGGCGGTTCATCGCTCGACCACGCTGATACGCGCAAGGGTGCATCAATTGCAAACAGACTTGCATTCATGCAGGCGATGAGTCGTGGGGTTATCGAGACGGCCATAGACAGGGATGCGCTCGATAAGGAATCGGAGTCTCTGCTTAATCTTCGCCAGACAAAGATTGAAGGGAAGCGTAAGGTGGAAATTGAGAAAGTCGCTAGTCGTGCGGCGCTTATTCGTGGAGGATTCGCACTCGGTGGTGCGATGCTCGCTGACCTTGTGCACGAATTTTCGGCAAAGGGTGATTTTAATTTCATGAAGAAGATTGCCGCAGTGCAAGAAAATGTAAAAGACGGCGTGCGAGGGTCCGGCATGCTCGAGCCTGGTGCAGGCGTAATACGCAAAGAAGGCTTCCCTGGTATGCTCATTTCACAGGCGGAAGTTGACCATTCGCTTGAGATGTATACAATGCTCGGCAATCGCTCCCTCTCCCTCGATGAATCACGAGCTCTCTGGCGAACTGACCCTGATGTGGCGAATCCTGCCTCAACGTTTTACGACACGCCGAGAGGGCAAGCGCACGTCAAGCTGATGCAGACTCTTCTTGGAGCGGAAAAAACACTCACCCCAGCAGAAATAAATGAAATATACAAAAGTGTAGGCTTTGATGCTGCGACAGGAAAGAAGTTGCCACACGAATTACCTGGTTACGTGCAAAAAGAGGTAGTGATTCCAAAGACCCCCGCACAACCCGCATCAGTTGCTGAGAATGCTGTGGTCAAAAAACCAGAGACTGCTCCTCCTTCTACCACCACTTTCACACCAAAGGTTTCAGAGGCAGAACAACTTGAGCAGGCGCATCGCGATGCGATTAGGGTACAGCGCGAAGAAGCAGCCCATGAGGTAGCAAAGAAGGTGCACAAAGAATCACTAGATCAAGCGGCACAGGAGGAGAAGACTCGCACACTACGTGCCCCAGGGCAACCTATTCAACCCGCACAGCCTGCAGCACCTCCAGCGCCCCCTGCGGAGGTCGTCCCTCGTATCCCCGCTAAACCTGCAGTGGCTCCTAGCGTAACGACTCCTGCTGCGGAGGTCACTTCTCGCGCCCCTGTCAGACCCCCCGAGTCTCCCAGTGCAGCGCCTGCCCTTGTTGAGGTTGTGGCAAAGCCCGCAACGATACAGGAAATTGTGCGTTCAGTTTCGGAAGCGGAAGCGAAAGTGGGACGCGACCTCTCTCCCGGTGAGATGGTCACCGTGAAGAGCTTAAAAAATCTCGAAGCAATTCCACCACAAGGTGTACCCCAAGGTGCTGCCACTCTCGCTCGTGAGACACTTATCGCCCAAATGAAAGCAAAAGGTGACGCACTTACCCCAACAGAAATGTACAATATATTTAAGGGAACTCCGCTTGAGGGCAAAGTAAATGTTGTTCCTGATGATGAATTACGCGAGCAGTTGCTGCAGAAAAAGTAAGTTTTTACGACTGTGTACTGCACAAAATGCGCGCGATAGAGAAAGTTGCGCGCTTTTTGGTATCTGTTACGATTGAGCCAATAACAATAAGCAAATAAGCACTATGGATAAACTACACCCTAAATACGAGCGAACATTTGTCATCCTAAAGCCCGATGCGGTCCAGCGCTCTTTGATGGGTGAAATGATCGAGCGATTTGAACGTACAGGCCTTAAGTATGTTGGCGTCAAAATGATCGTTGCGACTCGCGAGCAAGCAGCAGCTCATTACGGAAAGGATGACGCATGGTGTGAGAAAGTGGGAGGTCGGATCATTGGTGACATTGAACGTGATGGAAAGAAAGCTGACAAGACTGCTCTCGCATATGGCAAAGAGATATTGAATGGACTTCTCGATTTTCTTACTTCGTCCCCCATCGTCATCATCGCACTAGAGGGAAATCAGGCAGTGGGTGTCGTCAAAAAGCTTGTCGGTGGCACAGAGCCTCTTACGTCGGATGTTGGAACAATCCGCGGTGATTACACCAGCGACTCATATGAAATAGCAGGAATCGACGGTCGAGCGGTCAGAAATCTCGTTCACTGCTCTGACCAAGTATCTGAAGCCGAACGCGAGATCAAAGTGTGGTTCAAAGAAGGGGAGCTGATCAAGTATACGCATGTGGGGGAGCGCATGCTCTATGACGTCAACATCGACGGCATCTTGGAATAGCCACATTTTGGGTGATCTACTTTGTTGACTGCATAAAAACGACCCGAAGCAGTACTATCAGTACAGCATCGAGTCGTTTTTATTTGTCGCCTCGTATCTCATCCCAAAATGTGGCTACTCCTCGCCTCATAAAACAAAACTTCCTCAGGCTATGGAGTTTTGAGCGAACTACTTCGCTGCATCTTCTTATCCTTGAATCTTGTGACTTGAAACTTAGTACCTTTCAACGCTGTGGATAACAGCGTGAAAAAGTCATGTATAAAGCCATATTTTTCTGTGGAGTTCATGTGGATTGCCTGTGTGTAACGGGTGTATAATAAGTGGGTATTCGGAAAAACCCTAAACTTGGAACAGGGCTGACTGAATCACCCTGACCCTTGGGTCATTGGTTGAGGTTGCCCACCTAATACACTTAGGTTCCATCCGAATACATTCAGGGCCGTAAGGCACTGAAAGTAGATAAAGAACATCTCGAGTGGTCATGCACCCTCGGGGTGTTTTTTTAATAGTTTCGTAAAAATGGACGAACTTCTTTGTTGCGGAGCCTCTGCGGCTCGGTCAATGTATAGTTCATACATTTTCCTCGTCGCTTTCTCCGCGCCTCGAATTTTGCCCATTTTTACAAAACTATTGCACTTCGAGCGCTGTGACTTGCCAGACTAAATTTGTTACCATGAGTACACTTTTCTATGCACAGTAAGCCACCACCCATGCAGATGCTCATCGTAATTATCGTTATGCTCGCATGTATGCAGGGAGTAGCGACGTACTGGGACCTTTATTTCTACATTTGGTGGCTCGACATACCTATGCACCTTATCGGCGGTTTTTGGATTAGCGCGGCGACGCTCACGTTTCGCGCTATGCGCGCACCAACGGTAATTGATTCTGTACCACTATTGCTCGCATATGCCGTCACTGCAACCCTTGTAATAGGCCTTGGATGGGAAGTCTTTGAATGGGGTGTGGACCGTATGAATGGTCTCGTGCATTTCGACCTTGTCGACACATCCGCAGATATGGGAAATGACCTTATTGGGGCACTTTTTGCAGCATGGGTATTTTTAAGAACAAGGTATAATAAAGCCATATGACAAACACAGCAAAGGTGGGATTTTTTGGTGGGGTTGATGCAGTCACAGGCTCAAATTTTCTATTTGAAGCAGATGGAAAACGCATACTTATTGATTGCGGACTCTTTCAGGGCGACAAGTTCGCCGATGATCGCAATCGCGAAGAGTTTGGTTTTGACCCAAAGTCCATCGACGTCTTGCTCGTCACTCACGCGCACATCGACCACATTGGACGAATCCCCAAACTTGTTCGTGAGGGTTTTCGTGGGAAGATATATTCCACTCCACCCACCGAGGAGCTCACCAACATCATGCTCCACGACACCACCCGCATTTTACAGCACGAAGCAGTCGTTGACGGCAGAGAGCCCATCTACACTGAACGCGATGTAATGGATACGATGAAGTTGTGGCAGAGTGAAGAGTATTACACGCACTTTAAACTGACAGACGCGCTTTCGTGCGAGTTTAAAGATGCAGGCCACATCCTCGGTTCTGCAATGATGTTTTTGACTATGAACGGCACAACAATGGTGTTTACCGGAGATTTAGGCAACTCGCCGACCCCACTATTGCGGGACACAGACTCAATTAAGGGTGCAACATATCTACTTATGGAGTCAGTGTACGGTGACAGAAACCATGAAGGGCGAGAGGAACGTAAGGAAATGTTGCGTACCGCTATTACAGATTCGATTGCAAAAGGTGGAGTCTTGTTGATTCCCGCTTTCTCGCTTGAGCGTACTCAGGAGCTGTTGTTTGAACTGAATGACTTGGTAGAACATCACCATATCCCTGACGTGAAAATTTTTGTAGACTCACCTCTCGCTATTAAGGCAACCGAGGTCTACCGCAAGAGTGATAAGTACTTTAATTTGGAAACTCAGCACATTATTAAGAATGGAGATGATGTATTTCGATTTCCTCGACTTGCTTTCACAGAGTCAAAAACAGAGTCCATGCAGATTTGGGAGACAAAGGGTCCAAAGGTGATTATCGCCGGCTCTGGAATGGCAAACGGCGGCCGTATTGTGCATCATTTGAAGCATTATTTGGGAAATGCAAACAACGCAGTGCTTTTGGTGGGATATCAGGCGGCAGGAACTCCCGGACGCCTCCTCTCAGAGGGTGCTAAGGTCGTGCGGCTTTTTGGTGATGACGTTGCAGTGAAAGCGAAGGTGTCTACCTTGCACGGCTACTCAGGCCACAAAGACATGGACCACCTTATGGAGTTCGTCGAAGGTGGCAGAGAGACACTCAAGAAGATTTTTGTGACAATCGGTGAGCCAAAAGCGTCGATGTTTCTCGCTCAGCGTATTCGTGATTACCTTGGGCTCGATGCGGTAGTGCCAAATCCCAAAGACGAGCACACATTACAGTTTTAATTTTGTGTATCGGGAAACCCATGGAAGAGCAACCTAAGCAAGTGCTGTATACAGAGAAAGATTTCCCTTCATTTTGCACATGGAAATCTCTGCGCACAAATCAGGCGTTTACTATTACAGACGTTGATTTTACGCTTTGCGATCTAAAAAAAGAATCCCATACATATCCGTACGCATGGTTGAGTGGAGTGGCAATCATCCGTTCCTACCATGACGGTGAAAAATTTTTTGCACTCAAATTTAATTTTCTCCCAAAGCACAGACCTTCTTTTTTTACACACGCATTGACGCTGGGTGATTTTTCATCTGATGATGCCGTGCGCCTGCACGCCATTTGCACCGCACGCATCTCCGCATTAAAGGAAACGATTGGATAGTATGAAAGGCTTAACCTCTGACGTGCATATTGCACCCGAGTGGCGCGTGCTCCTTGCGGATGAATTTGAAAAGCCCTATTTTCTTGCGCTGAGTAAGTGTGTAAGAGAGGAGAATCTGCATCGAAAAGTCTTTCCCCCCCCGACGTTTGTTTTTCGTGCACTTAATATGGTGCTGCCACGTGACGTGCGAGTCGTTATTCTCGGACAAGACCCCTATCATACTCCGGGTGTTGCGGACGGACTTGCATTCTCGAGTCTTTCCGGAAATTCTATACCACCGTCACTGAAGAATATTTTTAAAGAAATTGAAGCTGAATTTGGTTCACCATGTGCGGAGTCTCCTGACCTCACTCGTTGGGCAGAACAGGGAGTGTTGCTTATAAATGCGTCACTTACCGTCGCGTCAGGTGTAGCGAATTCACATGCTGACTACGGCTGGCACGAATTCACCGACGCCGTTATTTCTGCGGTGAGTCATGAGTGTACACATGTGGTATTTCTTCTGTGGGGTAATTATGCTCGCCAGAAAAAAGGGCTCATTGATGCCGAAAAACATTTAATCCTTGAGTCAGCACACCCGTCACCACTGTCCGCACATAAAGGGTTTCTGGGGAACGGGCATTTTGCCAAGGCGAATACATATCTTCTGGAGGGGGGCAGAAGGCCAGTCGATTGGTGTGGAGAATAAGACGGGTTGCAGTCACCCTCTTTTGTGCGGTAATGTAGTTCCATGAGCCATGAATATGACGCCGTACAAGGTGAAAATGATGTACTGACACAGACTGCACCGCTCGCACATAAGCATGAGGTGACTGAATCCGCACACAAAATGACCTCGTCGGCGCGTGGAGCAGGCATGGGCGCTGAGCTGTCTGAGAATGGCCCGCACACAATGGGGGAGCTCTACACCGCAAAGTCACTCCAAGAGTTTGTCGTACTACTAGGGTCGCACGAAGTGCACGAAGGTGCGAAACCCTTGCTCGGCATCAGTGCGGGTGAATTCGAACTTGCATGCGAGTCTTTGCTTGCAGGGATATTTGCAGAAAGTATTGAGAGCAAAGCATTCACTGCGGATGAGCTTATTGCTGCAAGAATTAAAATGTTTGTTCTGCAGTTGGGGCTGCCAAATGATACAAAATTATGCGAGCATATTGCACTGCTTATTTTCGGTGCGTATAAAGTAAGGAGAACACCCGACATGATTGCCCCACTCCGTAGTGAATTCGTTCAGACACTTAATAGCGTTGAAACACTTGATGCATTTGAGCATGCGCTTTACGAGGAGCTTCCGCTCGAACGTGCGGGCTATATTTCTAAACGCCTCCAGCATATTTTGCAGGGAACTGCGGTGCAGTTTGCCAGCGGGAATCATATACAGCAAACTGAGGTAGGCAATGGAAGCGGTGGGTGGTGGAATGATCCGACTGCGGAAGTGCACCTCGCTCGGAATCTTGAGGGGTACGCCCCATTCCTCGCTTTGCTTGATTGCACGCACCTTGCCCGACTTTTGTTAAGTTGGACGTTTAGTGATGATGGACTAGTCGTGCCTAGAGGTGGGCATATTCCAGATTCCACCAAAGAAGCAGAGCGCAAAATCAAAGGAATGGAGGAATTTGACGAGTTGCGGCCACCACTTAAGTCTGAAGAGACATCAGTCCCCCAGCGCTTTCCTGAAATGGAGTAGTATTGCATTTTTTGATAAAATATGGTATAATTTATGGATACCAATGCTCTTTGAAAGGGGGATTGAATGGACTCCATTCTTCAGTTTGTGCTGACCTCAGTTGAGGTGCGTCAATTTGGGCTCAATTGGAGCACATTCTGGTCTCTCGGGGCTGCCGCTGTCACCTTCGTACAAGTGTGGGGAGTGCTCGCACAGGCGGACACGATCTGGAGAACGCGTCGCGCACTCCTCATTTCTCCAACTACCACCGGCTTCTTCTTGGCCTTCACGTGGGGCTTTATCATCTACGGCATTCGCGCCGATAGTGTGGTGATGATTTTCAACGGTCTCATGCAGGCCGTAGCATGGAGTGCAGTAGCATTCGGAGTCAATCGATTTGGGGTGCTCAATCGAGTGGGATACTGCTCGCTCTGGGCTCAACTACCGGTGATGGTGCTCGTCATGGTGTTTGTTGACAACCGACAAGCGCTGCTCGCTGCACTGCTGGTCATTGCTATTGGACTCTTCTCGCCGCAGATCTGGATACTTTTCCAAACGAAGCGCGTAGGCAGTTTCAATGTGAAGATGGCCATTTCCTACGCCGCTGCATGTGTCTTCTGGTTCGCATTTGGCGTATCAGTAGACGACAAGGCGCTCATGTATGTGAACCCCTTCTCTTTTCTCGTGTTCATGACAACCGTGCTGTTGTATTATCGCTATCGTTCAAACGATACGATTGCTGCCTAACACACCGCCTCTTTGGAGGCGGTTTTCTTTTCTTAAAAAAACAATCACCGAGCGGTGATTGTTTGGATCCTATGCTGCCATGACTTCCTTTGCAACACGAGTGAATGTTTCGGGGTTGTGTTCTGCGAGGGTCGCAAGAATCTTGCGGTCAAGAAGGATTTTCTTCTTTGTTGCAGTACCGATGAATTTCGAGAAGGAATAGCCCAAAGGGTGCAATGCTGCGTTAATCTTCACCTGCCACATACGACGAAAGTCGTTCTTTCTGTCCTTGCGGTGCGTAAACTGGTACACACCTGCCTTGCGGAGTGCGACCTTTGCCTCAATCTCCTTAGTTGAGCGGCCGTGGCGGTAGCCTTTTGCGGCTCTCAAGACCTTGCTTCTTCGTTTGTTGGAGGTAACTCCTCGTTTAACGCGTGACATAGCTTAATGGGTTATCGGTAACTAAAGTAATTAGGAAATTCCTGAAAGAAATCGCGCCTTTGCCTTGAGCGACATTGGAAAATTAATGCGACGCTTTTTGTTGAGCTGGTTGCTGCGGCTTTCTTTTGCATTGAAATGGTTTATACCGGGCTTCCGTACTAGTACCTTGCCGTTCTTCGTCACTTTGACGCGCTTTGCGTATGATTTGTTTGTTTTCATGTTATTTTTTTTCGGGGGTCTTTGGTGCTGCGTCTTCGGCTTTTGGAGCCACTACCGGTGCTGAAGATTTTTTAATCGGAGTACCTCTTTCGATGACAATCGTAAGTCCTTTTGGGCTCTTCTTTGCTTCTTCGGCAATTTTGTATTCTTCAGTAACAAGACGAAGGATGCGGTCAAGCCGTTCTTCGAGAAATTTCATTTCCATGTACTTGGTGCGTCCCGGAAGAAAAAGGTCCAGTTTCACTCGATGCCCCTCCCTGAGCCACTCCGAGGATTTCTTTGCTTTCAACTCCAAATCTCGCTCTCCTGTTCCTATCTTTATTTGCACAGTCTTCGTTTCGGTGACATGCGCCTTTGAGCGTGCCTCACGATCTTTCTTCTGTGTAATGTACTGGAATCTACCATAGTCGGTTATTTTTGCAACGGGAGGCTCAGCGTTTGGGGAGATTTCGATAAGATCAAGTCCACGCTCCAAAGCAATCTTAATCGCCTCAGTGACGGTCATGGTGCCCAAACTTCCCGCATCGTCGACGACGCGCACAAGGGGGGCCTTAATTTGGTGGTTTATTCGAGTCTTTTCTTTCATTCGATTAGAGTGGCTATTGTAGCAGGGAATACGAAAAAGGTACAGCCTACATAGGTTTTTTGGGAAAAAAGTACCCCCGCCATTTTTCGGCGGGGTAGGGTTTCAGATCTTCTGCCTGTCTGCCTTGGCGTGGATTTCGGCAAGGAGCGAAGCCGGAATCATCGCATCTAGACCAATTTCGAGTGGTGTCCTTTTGGAGCGACGAAGCGCTAAGTGCAGCTTGAGCCTGACAAAGAGGCTCGGACGTAGCTTTTTCGGGCCTTTTTTCACGTGAACCTCCGTTTGTTGAAGAACGTAAGCATATTGTATCATAATGCAAGCAATTTGTCAAATATTTTGCATTTCCTGCGGGTATGAAAAACCGCCCTAAGGCGGTTGTTGGCTAGTTACCTTGGCGAGCCCAGATTTCGTATGCCGTTCTTGTTTTTGCATCGGCAGTTTTTTTGGGAATGTCATGTATTTCCACGATTTCGAGCTCGATGTGTTCATGCTCGTCGACGCATCCGTGTACGCGGCCCCGCATTGCGGCAAGTTCCTTATCGGAAACCTTGAGTTTGGTCGCATAGAGGTGAATCGCTTCGTCGATGAGTCCGGGGGAAGTGTAGAGCGGCTCTTGGGTGAGCTGCACAATCTTTGCCCGATCAATCGTGAGACCTACCTCTTCTTCGAGTTCGCGCAGTGTGGTGCCGCACGGATCGTCTCCGTCATCTTGCATTCCGGCAGGGATCTCGAGAATCTCATCGCCCATTGCGAGTCGTGCTTGCTTTACCAGCACGGTGTAGTGCTTGCCGCGATTTTTGAGAACCACAAGACATGCGACGGAATTTCCACGTAGGACAACGATGCCGGGAAGCAGTGGGCGACGGCGCGCGTCGACTGCGATGGCGATGAACTTGATGAAAAGGACGCGCTCTTTCGGCGAACGGCGACCCGCGACGTCGACGGACTGGAAGAAAATCTTGCTCACTTCAATCGAAGTGGAGAGCTTTCCCACCCAGCGTTTGAAAAGGGGGGACTGTACTGCGAGCACTGCGTCTTCGCCATGGCAGACAATCGACCGGCCAGTGACCTCATTTATATACGTAATTTGCATGGAAAACCTCTCTGTGTTAGGAGCAGAATAACTGAAAATAGGTTAACATATTTGTTGCAAAAGTCAAGTACGTGTCCTTGTGGTTAAAAAATCACCCTCGGTTGAGGGTGATTGGTTGTGCCTATGTTGGCAACTTCTGTGTTGTAGCATTTCCAGCCGCAGCCACATCGGCGTCTTCGGAGGTGAATCCGCCCTGCTGAAGCGTCCACAGTTTCCAGTACGCACCTTTTTGTGCAAGCAATTCTTTGTGCGTTCCATCTTCAACGATACGCCCTTGGTCGAGCACAAGAATGCGGTCCATGCGACGTATGGTCGAGAGACGATGTGCGATAACGATCGTAGTGCGGCCTTCCATCAGCCGCATGAGCGCATCCTGCACCAGCTGCTCGGAACCGGAGTCAAGGCTTGAGGTCGCCTCGTCCAAGATGAGGATGGGTGCATTTTTCAGAAATGCGCGTGCGATTGCGACACGTTGCCTCTCTCCTCCCGAAAGTTTCACTCCACGCTCGCCGACCAGCGCTTCGTAATTTGCAGGGTGTTCCATGATGAAGTCATGGCAGTGCGCAAGTGCTGCGGCGGACAACACATCGCTGTCGGTTGCGCCCAGCTTCCCGTAGCGAATGTTTTCCATGAGTGTGCGGTGGAAAAGCACGGGGTCTTGTGGAACATTGGAGATTGCACGTTTCAGGCTTGTGCGTGTCACTTCTCGGATATCGCGTCCGTCAATGTGCACGCTCCCTTCGCGCGGGTCGAATACTCGTGTGAGTAGTTTGACCAATGTGGATTTGCCGGCACCTGAGGGTCCGACGAGCGCAACGCGCTCTCCCGGCCGAATGGTGACCGATACATTGTTTACCACGTATTTGCCCGCATGCTGAAAGGTGACACCTTTCAGCATGATTTCGCCTCGCACGTCCGTGAGCTTGCTTGCGCTCGCGCTGTCGGTGATTTCATGGGGACGGTTCATTGCCTCGGACATTTCCTTCGCATCGGCGAAACTTTCATAAATATCGCGGACGACTTGTCCAAAGGACCACACACGGTCGGTAATCTGAAATACATATGCATGGATGAGCATGAACATACCAAGCGGAAATTCGCCGCGCAGCCAGAACGCAATACCGAGTGCAAATATGCCATATTTGATGAATACGATGCTCAGTTCTTGAACACCGTGAAACAGCGAACCGGCATTCCACATAAACGCAGTGACATGCATTTGGTGTCGTGTCAGTGCCGCATGCGATTCTTTCTCGATGTCATGCGTGGCATGCGCTTCGATTGCCGCATGATTGGTAAACATATCCGCGGTCTTGCCGGTGACTTGTGAGTCAAGCTCCGCACGATAGATGTTGTAACGCAGCATCCATTTCGAGAACCAGTAGTTCAGGAGAATCACTGCAATCACCCATGCAATCATCGCTCCTGCCAATGTCGGACTTTCCTTCATCAGCACGATGACGACGCCAAGCAGGGTCACTATGGTCGGAAGAATGTGAAAGATGACACTGTCTGCAAGTCTGTCGTATGACCGTGCAAAGCGGTTGAGCTTCTGCACGAGCGACCCGACAAAAACAGACTGGTAGTAGTGCTCCGAATGCTCAATAACGTGATTGAATGCGCGGATGCGCAGGTCAATCATTATTTGCTTCGTGAAGACAACAAGGAAGAGCAATCCTACCCGCCGCGCCACCACTGCCAGCACATCAAAGATGAGTATGACAGCGATTGCGCGGAGCAATATCTCTCCCGCTCCACCTGCAGAAAGTCCCTCCGCTAAGACATTGAAAAAATCTTTGTAATACGTTGGGATGATGACCGCAAGGATATTTCCCGCTGTCGTGAGGAGCACAATTAGTACTCCGAGCGGCCAGAACTTTTTGACGGACACAGCATAGAGGCTGAGTACCGGGAGAACGTTGAGTTCAAGCTTGTTGCGTAGTGGTGCGACGATGTCGGCCGCACCCAGTATTCGACGCAGTGCGCGGTCGAGCCAGCTACCCTGTGTGTGCTCTCGCATGATAACCTCCGAATGTGAAAGAACGTAAAAGAACGATTTTTTCTATCGTGAACGAGTAATCACACAGTGCTGTGTAAATACTGCTTCACGAGAGGTTAGTCGAACAAAAACCACCTTGGCTTCTGTTCGGCCAAGGGTTTTCTCGATTTAACTCCTTAGGAGAGTGAAGAGAAATACCACGGCCGAGCACAAGACTGTGCGGGTACGACGGAAAGTGCTCCAGCAGTACGTGCTGGGGTAAAAGTTCCATTGTGGAATATCTGCTTCATAGTGGGTTTGATTCTACCCATATTATCCGATTCGTCAAGACTTCGCGCATTTTCATTATCGCCCAACTTAACCTGCAAAGAATACTGTATGTAAACACATGATGATGAGTTGACGATGCCTTACTAATTACGTAGGTTCAAGATAGACGTTGCATAAAGGAGTGACAGATGGAATACGAGGGCGATCTCTCGCTTCTGAATCTCCTTGCGCGAGGAGAAAGACGCATTGGTGCGCTTGGGTTGTCAGGTGGAAACGCAGGCGCAGAAGGTTGCGCACAGGCGTGCGCATTTGAAACTCGTGGACTCACGCGATTTACAGTGATAGGTGCGATTTCGTCTTTTGCGGGGGCTGCGCTCTATTTTACCGCAGGTGTACTGAATGATGGCGCAAGCTGTTACTGGGAAGAGTGCTCAACCAATAGTTTCATCAGTTTCAGTCCGCGTCGATTTGCACAAGGGACTAGTGCTGATGTGGGCTTCCTTACCGAAGACGTATTCCGCAAAGAAGTTAACGTCGCTGCAGTACGTGCATTTCCCGGTGACTTTGTCGTGGGTGTCACGGACTGGGAGACCGGTACAGGTGAATTGGTCGATGTAAAGTCCGCCGAACCCGACCCATTTATGGCAGTTCGTGCAAGTATGGCGATGCCTGCGCTGTATCGCATTCCTGTGTACGTAAATGGGAGACGAAAATACGACGGCGCTGTCGGCATACCTTTTCCTGCTGTTGAGATTATCAACCGATGGAACTTGGATGGACTCGTTGTGTTTGCAAACCATCCGAAGGTGTGGAAACCAAAAGGTATTGCCCGCGCAGCAGAAACCGTCAGCTCTTTGGGAATGTCTTCTTTGCGACGTAATGCGTTTCTTGGTCGTGTTCGCGCATATCATGAAGGTTTGCGACGCTTGCGCGAAAGCAAAACACCATATCTCATTCTTTGGGGTAGCGGGGAAATAACCACATTTACGAGAAATCCGAGAACTATCGAAGCCGTAGCACGTAGGGCATACGACGACACCATGAAGCTGTTTGCGCACGCAGGGGTTTGATACCCTTGCGTTTTTATATATGTAATTACACATCAAATAAAAAAGCCAAACAAAAACCGCACATGGTGCGGTTGGTTCAATACCTTTTATTTTTCGAACAAGCGAACAAGTGCTTCTGCAATTTTCCCTGCTACTGCGTATTCGGGGCGAAAGTTCGCCCATTCTGTGGGAATCCCACTCATGCCAACGCGTGCCCCAATCAGCGAACCCACGATTGCGGCGTTGGTATCGGTGTCGCCTCCTGCATTCACTGCTTCGGTAACTCCGCCCGCGAAGTCATCCATGTGTCGCAGGAATGTGCCGATGACGAATGGCATGGTCTGCGTACATACAAACCGTGAGCCGAACTTGTCGAGCAGGCGTTCCTTCGAGTCGGTATACCCTGCAATCTCTTGGAGTGTGTTTGCGAGTGTGCGATTCGCGGGATTCGGAACGCAGAATGCTTCGAATTGTCGCACCTTGTGGGAAATGTCGATGAGTGTGAATGTCAGCTCGTCACGCGTCCGGTGTGCGTTTGCGAACACATCGACAATGACCATTCCGACGGCAAATGCAGTAATCCATGCGCGGGCGTCACTGTGCGTGATGGCACCAAGCTCGCGCACGTGCTTGCCGAAGAGTTTCCAATTAAACGGAGTGTCGCATCCCTGCTTCTTCCACATGAGTGCGTGGAACAGCGCAAGTGGTGCGATTTTCATGATGATGCCGTTCCCGAGCCCGACCCCTGTTTTGTGTGGGGGCGGAAACATTCCGCTGCGCTTGCCATTGATGATGTCTTGAATCGCAGCAACGGAACCCTTGCCCCAGCCGAAGGTCGAGTTTTTGAGGGCTTCCATGTGAAGCGCTACGCAGAGACGTCTGTCCCAGCCGTTTGCTCTGATGAGCGACTCCGCGACAACTTTGGTCAAATCCCAGTCATCGCTCGTGTCGCCAGCCTTCATTCCCTTTGTGTCATCATTGCGCCACTGCACAGGGTCAAGAAATGTGGTGACTCCAAGCGGCCCCAGTATCCCGATAATTTCACTGTGTGTCATCGTTTCAACAGGAACGCCACGTGCGTCGCCGAGTGCAACTCCCAAGAGGGATGCATGTACTTTTTCCAGCATGATTGCTCCTTTGCAAATCTGCTATCGGTATACAGCGTAGTGCGTTTGCTGTCAAAAAACCGCACACATGGTGCGGCGCTATTTTTGATTTCCGATTCTCCGTTCACGCAGTGCAGTCACTGCATACAAACACGCAATTCCCGCAGCGATATGCTTGAGGCTATGCCCACTCAATAATTCTCCCGAAAGTTGATAAAGTGATTCGTCGAAATACTCAAACACCTTTGCTCCGCCATACCAGAGGATTGTGAGCGTCCAGTTTCGTGACCAGCCTTCTTTGCGGGGGAAAAGGAGTGCGGTTGTCGGAATGATGAAAATCGGAAAGAACTGCATCAGCACATATGGACGCAGGTCGTCTGCACCGAGCTGTGTAGTCCATTGCCAGTACCACACTGATGCGATACCGAAGATTGCGACAATCGGTAGCACTATTCTCGCACCACGCGCACTGATGTGCATTGCAACAAACTCCGCAAAGATAGCAGCAAAGCAGATGGTCATGGGAAGTCTGTCCCACACCAAGCTCGCGCTGGATGGGAACGCGTGATAAAATGCCGACCCCGCCGCGGTGCCGACACACCCGATTGCAAAGACGAGCAGTGCGGCCCTGCCGTCAGCGGGCAACTTTGCTCGAGAGAGCCCGCCAAACACGAAGAGTCCCGCATATCCAGCCATCAAAAAAAAGATGTTTGTAGTGACGTTAAAAAAATTGGGAATTCCCCAAATTGTCCGTACGTCCGCAAAATGATGATAGTCCGTAGGTTGGCTGATACGTCCGTATGCCAAGAGCCCTAGCGTGGTGACGAGGAGTGAGACGGCGACAAACAGCAATATTTTTCTTTCTCGTGTCATAGTGTGTTCCATGCAAGAGTCTCTTATTAAAATGCCTCGGAGTGTGCGTTTAGTCAATGTAATAAAAAACCACCGCAGTGGTTTTGTTCAAGCGAGTACCGCTTCATCGTTTCTGGAGCAGGCGAGGATCATTTCGCGTGCCACATTTTTCCCGACGATGCGGTAACGGATACCCTCCTTTGTGTCGTGTTCACGCAGGGGATACACATCGTCGACACGGCAAATTTCGTTTTGGGAGATCACAAAGAGAGCATGTAGCATGACGTAGTCTTGCCCTGGAGCGTCTTCGCTCGCTCCGAGACCTGAGTAGTCAGGAAGGAGGTTACGCAAAAATCGGCGGAACGCATTCTCCTCGTGGAGCACGATGAAGAGCTGCTTGGGAGAGAGCACCTCTGCAAGCGCAGTCATGTTCTCGGTTGTCAGGTTACCCCAGCCGATCCATTCGCCACGTTCGTTGTACCACCCAGACCCCTTGGTGCAGGGGACAAACTGTTTGGGTCGTTGGCCGATGCAAAGACCAACGCTCGTCATGGTGTCAGGTGTCATCAATGTTCCTTGTTGAATTGTTGAACGGAGGAAGCCAAGTGTACTCTAGAATATTATACAAAAATGTCAAGTTAAGTGATGACCTAACGGTATGGCACACAAATGTCCTGTGGAAAACTCGTTTGCGAGTGTTCTAATTATGTTCTAATATAATAATATTATTTTAGAATACTTATAGAACTCATCATGCTTACCAAAAAGACCAAAGAAGTGCTCGACTATGTGCGTACATACATGGCAAAGCATGAGTTCGCCCCATCGCTTGAAGAAATCCGAAAGCACTTCAAGCTCGTCTCTGTATCAACTGCGCACTATCACTTGGAGAAGCTCAAAGAGGGGGGATACCTTGAACGGGGGGTAAAGCAGGCGCGAGCCATCACTCTTCCCCCTTTTGATTACACGATGTCACTCTCGGGTACGTTTTCGGGATTTGAATTCATTTCCGTTCCTTTGGTTGGTTCAGCAAACTGCGGGCCTGCTGAATTGCTTGCAGAAGAGAACATCGAAGGATATCTCACGGTAAAGCGGACGATGCTTCCTCGTGCGAGCGGTATCTTTGCACTGCGCGCATCGGGTCACTCACTGAATAGGGCAAATATTAAAGGGAAGAATATCGAAGACGGTGATATTGTGCTTATTGATTCTGAGGACAGAGATATTAAAGACGGAGACTACGTCCTTTCAATTATTGGTGGAGCAGCAAATCTCAAGAAATATCAGTTCGACAAAAAGCATCAGCAAATAAATCTGCTTTCTGAGTCATCGCAAGCATTCAAGCCGATTATCATTTTGCCGGGAGACGACTTCGCCATTAACGGCAAGGTGGTAGGTGTAATGAAGCGAGGATAGATAAACTCGCAATACTAGAATGCCATAAGTGCCACTCCAGTAATCATTATGCTGCATGCTACTGAACGTCGCAGCAGGTGTTTGTCGTGGAAAAGTTCTCCTCCGATGACGGTCGTAAAGAGGGAAGAAGATCGCTTTGTTGCGACGACGAGTCCAACCGCAGCGAGCGCCACCGCTTCCGCGTAAGCAACGCGCGATACGATAGCAAGGACCGAAATAATCACAAACGGTTTCCATGAAACTCGTAGAATGGGAATAAAACTCATGAGTGGCTTCTTCTTGTATAAAGAAAGCAGTATAAAGTTGAGGAGAATGAACATGTGCAGTAAGCCGACAAACAACACAGGGGGGATATGCCATGTACCAAATACGAGCCGCTCGGCAACCGAGGTGAGCGAATAAAGAAACATTGCGAAAATAATTAGCCGTGCATAGTGTTCGCCCGCAATGTGCCGAAAAAAGCTGCGCACATCACGTAGTCTGTCTGTTTCCAGCACGTAGGTTCCTACTGCGAGTAGTGCCATTCCACACAGTTGAAGTGGACTGAGCCGCTCGTCGAGAAAAAGGAAGGCAAATGTAGCGGTCATAAAAGGGCTGAGCAGGAAAAGCGGTGCCGAGGCGCTTATTTCCATGTGGCGCACACCCTTTGTTACTTCGATGAATGCAATCGTTGAAGCAATAGAAATCAGGTAACCCGTGAGCAGTACTTTTCCTGTCAGTACTTCGAGGGGGAAAAAGAAAAAGACGGGAACACTCACAATTGCCACCACTACTGCGAGTGTGTACGCGAAGTCGATCGAATGCGTTTTAACGAGGGTCCGTTTTTCGATAATCGAGCCCAGTGATATGCAAAACGCCGCAATCACTGCATAGAAAAACCATGTCATATGGCAATTCTAGCATACACATTGCTATAAATACGTTACGCCAATTGCGTGTACGCGCCATAAAATTGCACAATAAGATAGCGTAAAAAACACACCCCGAATGTGGGGTGTGTTTTTTGTTATTGGGGTTTTTGTGTCATGGGTGACCCATGCTGTAATCTCTATATGGTCTGCGGCGTGCTACATGAGTCATAAAAAAGCCGCAACAATGTTGCGGCTGTGCATGTTTACCGGATGCTATCTTTCGGTTGCAGATTCGGTTGAGTTTTGGGGCTTCCTGTGGGAAGAGCGGTTCCGTCCGGAGATTGCCACGGAAATACATTGAGTGACGGGTCTGCATATTCTGCATAGGGGGCAAGGTTGAGTGCTTCGATGTCGCGCGGCACCATTGTCCAGTCGTATGCAAACATCGGGTTATGTGCGTTGCCCAGACGGTCGAAGATGCGTACTTCAAACGAGAGTCTTACCCATGTGCGGTAGACGCGCTCCGTCGCTTTGTCACCGCGATGTACGCTGTAGCAATCCATAAGTGTGAGCTCAAAAGGTGCCGAGCGCCATTCATGAGCACTGTTTGTTTCGGCAACCTGTCGGTTAAAGTCCCAGAAATAGTCGTGCTTTGCCGGGTCAAGGTGCTCCACCGCAAACGGTTGCACGTAGTAAACAGTCGGAATGAGGTCACCCACAGTGTAGGTGTGGTTCCCGCGTACCTTTGGACTCCATCGTTCACCCTGGAATCCATCGACGTGACATGGCGCTTCGCGTTGGAGTTCGCCTGCGTCGACCCAGCCGTGTTCGACAGTGAGATAACAGTAGTACTCGTCGTAGCAGGTAGGATTCACAGCGAGTTCGTAGTCTGCTACGCGTCGTATGACGGGAAGAAACTGCGTAAACTCTTTCGGGACGCGAAAGTGTGAGCCTGGGAATTTAATCGGCATATCCAGTACGCGTGGAGCAATACCCTGTGTGCGAAAAAGCGCTTGTTCTGTTTCGGGCAGTACTCCAAGTGAAACGGGAGTACGGGGAATTGCGAACTCTGCTTCGTCCCACACTCGATTTAAAGCACGGATAATGGGTGAGTCAGCGGGAATCGTTGTCGGTATATGCATTGGGGTTACCTCAAATCCCTCACGACTGACGTTCGGTATGATGAAGTGTTTTCCGCGATACTCAAGTTGTGCAGCTTTTTTCATGATGTGTCCTTAGCTAATGAGGTGTAACAGGTCAACGTTGTGCGCTCCAATCGTACCGTTTACAAACGGTTCACGGTCGAATCGGATTGCATCGACGAAGTCGGCAAGTTCAGCGTGATAAGGATCAACTGGTAGAAAATGGAGTGGCGTACCGTTTACTGCGATGCTGCCTTTGCCGTGAGCACCCAGAGTATCTGCGCATGTGCTGTGTCCCTGTGTCCCGTGAATTTCAATCACACGGGGGAGTATGGTGCGGTTTGATACCGCAATCGTCGCGCTTTTTCCAGTTTTCCAATCGAGATGGATTGTTGCGGTATGTTCGAGCATGCCTACGTCGCTCTCACGAATCACATTGATTTCAGGTGCTCCTGTTTCTCCAAGAAACCAAGTTGCAAGGTCGAGGGCGTGAGTGCCTACGGCTGCAAGTACGAACCAGCGTGCCAACGTGTCACTACTTCGCCAGTCATCAGGTGGAGCACGGTATGACCACGTCAGTTTGATGTGCTGTGGCGTGCCGATTGCTCCCTGCCCTATTGCCTCACAGAGTTTACGATGCCCATCATGGTGTCGTAGGTGGTATCCGACCGCAAGCCTCACCTTGTGTATTCGCGCTGCGTCACACATACGTAGGGCATCCTCGGGATTTGTCGCCATCGGCTTTTCGACAAAAATGTGTTTTCCCGCATGTGCGGCTTCGATGGACATAGCTGCATGTAGTTTGTCAGGTGTTGCAATGATGACCGCATCAAGTTCCGCATCTGCGAGCATGTCGGAGTAGGAAGAGTAAATCTTTTTTGCCCGGAATTGCTTGGCAAGCAGTTCTGCGCGCTTTGGGTCGCGACTGACAAGACCTTCTAATGTTGCATGTGGCACTGAAAGTAATGCGGGGAGGAGCCGCATAGTGGCTACCTCCCCGACACCGACAATGCCAACTTTTATGTGGGCTTCACGATGTGTGTTAGTCATACTGTTCCATAATCGAAAAATAACGTTTGACCACTCTCTGGTGGATAGGAAATGCGAGCCTCGTACTCTTGGTGATGAACATCCGCTCTGATGCTTCGTGGTTGGGAATGAACGGTGCAAGGTCACCGAGTGTCATGTGGGGCGCGCTTCCAAAGATGAGGATTACTCCATCGGGGGTAGAAACTACGTCATGTGTGATAATCGATTTTGGATTAACGTCGATGTTGGTCTCCTCTTTTGTTTCGCGCGCCGCAGCTTCTTGCCATGTTTCACCAAGTATCACGAATCCCCCTGGGGGAGAAATGTGTCCCGAGCGGACAGTGTTCTGACGCCGGATTCCGACAAGCTTTCCGTTTACCGGAATGAGGAGCACAGCGACAGGAGTCGGGTTCTTCCACGTCATCTTGGTGCAGCCCACACAGGGTTTCGGCCAAATTTCTCCATCCGGAAAGCGGGTGCCGCAGAACGAACAATGTGTAAACGGTTTCATGATATTTCCTTTCAATGAACGAGCCTGATCAAAGCGTACAGTGTATATATTTTTACTGCGCGTGTATTACGCAAAAATGACAGTGCTCAGTGCACATCCGACTCCAGATGCTGCAACAGAGCCGTGGCAAATAATAAATATTTGTACTAAATTAATACAAATAGTACACTTATATTATGCACAAAAGACCACAAGACATTTTAAGCCAAGCTGGACTCACTCACCATGAAGTAGAAATATACACGGCAATGCTCGGGGTCGGACCAATGAGCATATCGGGCATCGTGCGGGTGTGCGGGCTGCATCGACCTGCGGTATATGCCGCACTTCCAACCCTGACTGCAAAGGGACTCATTTCCACCGCTCTTACGGGAAAGCGTAAGCAATATGTTGCGGAGGAGCCAGAACGACTTGAAAAGTTATTCGAGGAACGCGAACGTCAATTCAAGGAAGCGCTTGTCGAGTTCGGTCGTACGTATCGTAAAAAACAAACAAAGCCGTCGATAAAGGTTGTGGAAGGGAGGGAGGGGCTGCGTTCAGTGTTGGAAGACCTTGCGCACACGATGAAACCGGGAGGGACGTTTTATCGGGCAAGTTCACGTGACCTCGGTACTGACGTTGAGCGGTTCGTGCCTCGAGAGTGGCGCGCACTTCGCGATCAAAAACAATTGGAGCAGCTGGTCATCACTAACTCCGCACTCAGGGCAAGTCCACACAAGAAGCGTATTGAGTGTTTTTCTAAAATGATTCCCCCTTCTGAAGATCCGTTTACCTATGACATTGCACAGCTCATTTATGGAGACAAGGTCGCATTCGTCGATTACAAAGAAGAAGTAGCACTCATTGTGCATAATCCACGGTTTGCAAAATTCCAAGAGCGCTTGTTCCGCTCGCTGTTTAGGCGGCTATAAAAAAACTGCAGGCTATCCCGCAGTTCACCTATCCTTCGGAGTGCACTACACATGAGTCGTCCAATGTGTCCACCCGTCCCGCTTTCGTGCTTCCTGCGTGAGAGTTTTGAGAAACCGGTCAAACTCGTTGAAGTCGTCAGGACTGACTTCAACAAAACAATGCATGACAAGAGGAATGTTGGGGGGATAAAGCCAAGCGGGATATTTAACCGCAAAAATTTTTCCTTGTGGGGAAGATTCATCCTTTCTCTTAAATGGGATACTGAGATCCCCGCCAATTTGTGGCGAAAACGGGTAATTCGGGAATGTGGCTCGGATGCATCGCGAATCAAACGTATTATAGTTTGCTGAGCGAATCTCGAACATGACGGCATGGGACATGGGATTTTCTCCTATTCTACTCAGACTCTAGCGCGCTTTTCGTGTGAGTCAAGGAATAAAAAAGCAAGGCATGTTGCCCTGCTTGGTAGTGCGAGTGAGTGCATGCAATGCCCCGACAGCCCGCCGGGGGCAATTTACTTCACGATTGCTTTCATCGACATGTCGAGCGGGTTTCCGAGTCCGCGAGTGACGAGTGAGGATTGTGAAATGTAATCCACTCCGGTTTCCGCAATCTCGACGAGATCGTATCCGCCGATGCCTGATGCTTCGATGACGTATGGCTTTGATTCGAAACGAATCATGTGTACAGCACGACGAAGTTCGGTGGGAGACATGTTGTCAAGCATGATGATGTCTGCCCGACCATCGCCAAAGACGCGCATCAGTGTATCTATTGAACCGACTTCGATTTCAATCATCTCCATTAGATGTGCTGTTTTTTTGCGCATATCAATTGCGGGAACAACTCCGCCATAGACGGCGATGTCGTTGTCCTTGATTATGATGCCGTCGTACATGCCCGTGCGGTGATTTGTGCCACCGCCGACACGCACTGCGTCCTTGTGCATTTCACGGAGTATTGCCGCGTCTTTGCGCGTATCAAGTAGTTTCACTCGGGTGTGTGCAATGCGCGCAACATCGTTAGCAACAACGGTGGCAATTCCTGAACAGCTCGTCAGGATGTTGAGTATCGTGCGTTCTGCCTTGAGGAGCACCTCGGCATTTCCAAGGAACTCAGCAACGATGTCACTCTTGGCCACGCGGGTGCCGTCGGGTGCAAATGCGCGGAGATGCACAGGATAGCACTGCCGGCTGACTGATTGCAGAAAGAATTCCGCTTGAATCACGTCGAGTACCATCGGAATAAACTTCATTCCGGCGATGATGCCCGAGGCCTTTGCGGTAATGCGGAATATGGTATCCGGCGCCCCATCCATTTCGTGGAATGCGAACGCTAAGTCATGGAGTAGTAACTCGCGAATTACTTCACGTGGTGTCATGATGTCTCCTTATGTGATGGCGAGCATGCGCTCGATGGGGATATATGCGCGCTTGGCGACCTTGGGGTCAACGGTAATCACATGCTGCTTGTCGCGGAGCGCAAGGTAGAGGTTTTCGAGCGTGTTTTGCTTCATGAATGCACACTCGGCATCTTTGTTCGCTGGGACAATCAGTTTGTCGGGGGCGGCGAGTTGCATCGGGCGAATATTGCCGATTTCGGTGGCCATGATGATTGTCTTTTGCTTGGCGCTTTTCACAAAATCAACCATGCCTTGCGTTGACCGCGCTTGCATCTGTTCTTTTGAGACACGCCCCTCTTTGACCTCAGTCATACACGCTGAAGTGCATCCGCATTCTGGGTGATAGACGACGGCAGCTTCAGGGTGCTCCTCGCGCGCAAGTGCGACATGCATGGGGCGGATCATGTCATGGACATGGCACGCACCCATCATCAGCCACAGTCGGTCGAGTGATTCTCCGCGGTCTTGAAGCAGTGTCGCGGCATAGAAGCCGAGGTATACATCAGGCAAAAAGAGGATTGGTACATCAGGGTGCGTTGCGAGCACATGTTCAATCACCTTAGTTGCGTTACCCGATGCACAGCAATAGTCCGAGAGCACTTTCACGTCAAGATAGGTGTTCACGTATGAGATGACAATGCCGTCAGGAAATTTGCGTTTCCATGCACGAATTTTTTTCGGATTCGCATGTGCCGCGAGCGAGCAGAGCGCACTCATCGATGGGGCCAGTATTGTTTGGTTCTTTTTTTGAAAGACTTCCAAAAAGACTGCAAGAATCTGGTTCATGAAAAGCACCGATGCTTCGAGTACGATGGGAGCATCAGAGTCGCGGCCGGCCTTTGCCAGCGCAAGCGAATCGCCAACAACATCTGCCACCATCTGTACGTCGTCCGGCATGTAGTTGTGTGCAAGGATGAGGGCGCCGGTGTCTTTTTTCAATCGCGCAATTTCGTATTGAAGGTATGAGCGTCGGGCGGGGGAAATGTTTGTTGCGTATGCATCAGACGAGATCTCGGGGATGTCTATTGGGGAGCTGAGGTCCATGTGTGGAATCGAGAGCATTGCGTCAGTTGCCGGAAGAATGTCACCGGGTTTTGGAATTGGAGCGCTCATGATTTCTCCTTTGGAGTGGTTGAGTCAAGGAACAGGGAAGTTGTAATGGCTACAACGCATCCTAGGTTCCATCGTACCGAGCGTCAAGAAAATATGCTCGTATTAGAGCGATATTTGTACTCAAAACGCTTATATACTCCATCGCTCATCGGTTAATCCCCTCTGTGTGTGGCGTGACGGGGAAAATTCGAAATGTAGTATTTGTAATAAAAAAGTACAATATTAGTTATACACAAAACCTGCGGTTAAGCCCCGATAGGCCTTCGGTACTATTTCGTTTTGCCAATTACATCAAAAGTTGACACATGCTGCCCTCGTTGATGTATAGTCATTCGAGAGATTTTCTACAGCTCATTTCATTCACACGAAAGGTGTCATCATGGACAAGCCGATTACTGAAGTTGACCTTGCGGTCGTTGGTGCTGGAGGAGTTTCGGGAGCAGCATTCTTGTGGTCACTTGCCGCCGCAACCGATATCAAAAGCGTGGTTGCATTCGAGCAGTTCGCCACTCCGGGGGCTGTAAACTCGAATCCTTTGAATAACGCCCAGACCTCCCACGACGGGGGAACAGAAACGAACTACTCGCTTGAGAAGGCGAGGAAGGTGAAGATTGCCGCACTCATGTTGCGCAGGTACGTACGCTCATGCGGCAACTCGATGCTCTACAAGAAGACGCATCGCATGGTGCTTGGTGTCGGCGCAGCCGAAGTTGCCGAACTCGAAGAGCGCCAGAGAGTATTTGCTGCAGATTATCCTGACTTGAAGCTGGTGTATGGAGGCGAACTCGCACATATCGAGCCGATGGTCATGAGAGGTCGTGATCCTGCGGAACCGGTTTGTGCACAAGTATCCGATGAGGGCTATATCGTCAACTATCAACTCCTCGCGCAGGAATTGCTCGAAGAGGCAAAACGACTGAACCCACTCCTTGATGTGCATTTCAACACGTCGGCCACACACATATCGCAGCGTGCTGACGGTCGATATCACATTGAAACAAAGCAGGGTTCGTGGCTCGCAAAGGCATTGGTGTGCACGGCCGGTGCATACAGCCTCCACTTTGCGCAATCATTGGGGTATGGACGTGATTTCGCACTCCTGCCTATCGCCGGCAACTTCTATTCGGCACCGCGCGTGTTAAATGGCAAGGTGTATCGTGTACAGCAAGAGGGGCTACCGTTTGCCGCTCCGCACGGAGATCCGGACATTTTGAGTGACAGCGTTACTCGTTTTGGTCCAACGACGAAGCCGCTTCCCTTTATGGAACGCCATCGGTGGGGAAGTATTCCCGACTTCGCCTCGATTTGGGGAAGAGCATCATGGCGTGGAGTAGTCAGTCTTGTGAAAATACTTGCTGCAAAACGCATCCTCGGATACGCAGTCAAACAGTTTTTCTTCGACTTGCCGTGGATTGGCACTGCGCTCTTCTTGCGTGAGGTCCGCACGATTATCCCGACGATGAAATATGGCGACCTTAAGCTCAGGCGAGGTGCGGGTGGCATTCGACCGCAGATAGTCGACCTACGTTCAGGCGAGCTCATTATGGGAAGCGTAACTATCCCCGGCTACAACTCACTCTTTGTGACCACTCCGTCGCCCGGCGCGTCA
Source organism: bacterium (assembly GCA_043756865.1). Taxonomy (GTDB): domain Bacteria; phylum Patescibacteriota; class Minisyncoccia; order Phycocordibacterales; family UBA6899; genus MHLP01. The sequence goes on from JAYUQG010000024.1 coordinate 42,356, forward strand.
ATCTGTATTGCGCAAGGCAAAGAGGTGGCCGAAGCGACTGTAGCCATGTTCGAGGGTCAGTACCGTTTCGACAACGATGCATTTGAAGCAGCGCTCGACGGGAAAGCAAGACCACTCCTCGCCATAGTTCATGTAAATTAAAAAACAAACCGCGATTTTTCGCGGTTTTTTATAATTCTCAATATAAAAACAACCACCTGTGTGGTTGTTGGTTTTCCCGTCGCTAAAGAGGGGATAAAAGAAACTCAGGAGCCGCGTGGGCGTTCGGTGACACGCACCTTGGCTCCCTCGGAGAGGACGGTGTCGGCGGTTGCCGGCTGTCCGTCGACGGTAACGTTCAGGCTCTTCAGGTCGAGCTTCAGGTGTGCTGCAGCCGCGCCGAGGGTGGTTGTGGGGGGCACTTCGACGTTTTTGCCGCGCTCTTTCTTGTCACTATTCAGTGGAACTTTTGTCAGGTGAATTTGCATTTCAATCTCCAGTGGTTGGGTAGATGGTGATTTCTCCGCCGCACAGCCTTTCAACGTGCCAGTCTTTTCTACCACGCTTCCAAAAACTTCTCAATATGTATGCAGCTTCTGCAGCTACAACAGTCGAGACGTCGATGATGCTATGGAGTCCGCACATTTGGGGGGCAGCTTCCGGGGTCGAGTAACTTAGGTAGTGTTCGTAATACGCGATCTCCTTTGTGTTGCAGGGTGAGATGGAAAAGACTTGCCAGAATTCCTCGGCGACACGCGTATCGATAAGTACATCGATGAGCGGATTTTTTTTCACCTTCTGCCAGATGAGCTGGCGTGCCTCCATGGTATCGACGCAGGCAATAACTGTACGCTTCAAGGGTTCACCTTCGTAGCGTCTGCGCTGCACATTGAGTGAAATGCCCGTGTCGCGTAGGATGATTGCAGCGAGTGCGTCTACTTTGTAGAGCCCGAAGTCTCCTTCTCCGTAGAGTGACGGTGCGATGTTGTGTGACTCGACACTGTCGTGGTCGTAGACCGTGATATCCGTAACACCCATACGTACGAGCATCGAAACGACATGACTTCCGACGGAACCCGCGCCGATGACGGTGACGGGCTTGATATCTTCATCAGGAAGGTAGTACTTCTGCTGAGAGAGATTTAACATACGACTGCCTCCGCGGTTTGTTCCATTTGGACTGTTGGCCATTCTTCGATTTTGTTGTAGAGGATGAGCTCGGGCGTGTAGCCCTCGGTCAGCCACCGCAAGATGTACTCGATGGCATCTGCATATCGATACTCCGCAACTGCTTCAGTGATGGGGTCGCCAACGTTTCCAAAGCAGTGTCCTGCCCACGGACTGATGTGTGGATGGGGAACTCCTTTTGGGTGGAATGCCTCTTCGCACCAGATGGTGATATGTGGGTCAATGCCCAAGCAAATACCAAACGTACCAATCTTGTACGTCACTCCACCATCGAGGATGGTGATGAGTTTTGTTTTCACCTCAAACCCGTAGTTGGGAATAATGATGGCACGAGCAACGAGCGGGTGTAGCAAAATTGCTTCTGTATCTGCAACCAGATTATCCATCAGTGTTTGCTGATAGTGGACGTCTCCAAATAGGACTTTGTGCGTTTTGTGTTGCACCACAAGGTTGCGACGTTGTGCCAACAAATCTTCCTGTAGCTTAGCGATCGTTGTGACCGTCTTGGCAATCCGTGCTTCATGTGCGGTTACTTGAAGTTTTAGGAAGGCCGCACACTCGGTTTGCAGTGTTTGGCTCGAAAACGGTATCTCTATAGCGACTGCCTCATTGCCGTCGAGCCAAAATTGTAGCCCAAGGACAACAGCTTTGCTGAAGAGTTTGAGCAAGGTCGCGTCGCCGAGCTCCCACATGAGATACGGATTGTGCAGTATGTAGATGTTGTTTCCGATTACCTGCACAACGTCGTGGTCTCCGTCGGTGAGTGCGACGCCACGTCTTGGGGCACTTTTTAGCTGCGGCCAAACGAGACCTTTCGCTTCGACACTTAGCCCGAAGAGCGTATCCGGATGCGTCATCTGCGGGATGCCTGAAGGCAACGTATAGATAAACACATGGAGTTCGTCATCTTTGCACCGAATCGGTTCGTAAAAACCGGAGGGTGAAGGGTCGTGGAGAGTGAATCCGATACCGCCGACTACTTCCGCCATGATGCGAAGGTATTCGACAAAGATTGGCTGGAGCATGTGTTGCGAACGGTCGAGCTTTTCGTCCGAGCGTGTTCCCGGTACAGGTGGCGCCATCACTGAAGTTCCCGGCTTGATGCAGATGAAGTCGAAGACGGTACCGCCAACACGACACTCCAGTCCCTCACCGGGAGTAACAAGTTCTTCCACAACGTGTTTGATATACGGATGCGAGAAGAGCACTACTGGCAATGTCAGCTCTTCAGTGCCGATCTGCACTGTCGCAGTAAAAATTTCGGTGCTTTGTACTGCGTCGAGCATTGTCAGTTCTGCTCGATGTACCGCGTGAGCAGCAAAAATCGGTCCTTCAAAGAGTGCAGTCGCCTGAGCAAGTTCATGGGCAGTGACATGCTTCTTTTGTGGTGTGAGATCAGGGGACATTTGTTTCCTTTCCTATCAATGATCAATGTCTGAGACTAGTTCAACAAGAAAATTGAGAAAAAGTCAATTTGCACCGCAGAACAGCTGTTGCGCGTGTTATAATTTTATTTATGGATTTGCAACACAAAGACTTCCGTACATTGTTCCAGACACTTGTCATGTTTATTTCGCTTGTGACATACCCGCATACTGCATTTGCGGTACTTCCTCCAGATATTTTGTTTTCTGTGGGAGCCAGCCTCTGGCAAATTCTCGCCATGGTGGGTGTATTTGTGACTGGAGCAGCGATGTCGGTGCTGCCATTTCTCAAGGGTGTGTTTACGGGGGATCGTAACTGGAGGGTCATTTCGCTCTGCGTGGGACTCACATTGCTTGCGGGTACAGGACTGCTCGCATTTCTCTCAAGGCCCAATGCGACCCCCACACCACAGCCGTCTGTGTCCACTGGAACTTCTGCATCCCTGGGATATCGTTTCTTCGCTGATCGGTTTGTTATACACGGAACGCGTAAGGATGGTACCCCTCTTCTGGTTGATTTGGTGATCAATAGAAAAGAGGCCACTCCAGGAGTATTTGCACACTACTATATGGCGCAAATTATTGATGGCGAAGCAACCGCAAAAGACTATTTTACTAGGGATGCTGCATCGCATGAGGTCCTTCCCGACCTCCTTTTCACGCGATTTGTGCGACATGCTACGTCGAGTGAACCTTCACGCGAGTGGCAGGGGTTCTCATTTTACATGCTCGGGAAGCAATATGCGGTAAGCTCGGGCCCCATGGACGGGGATTTTGTGGTGCGTAACGTTCCTGAATACAGTGAGTATTCGAGTGCGGGGTCTGGAATCGTATCCGAGGAGGGGGAGCAGGTTCCTGTTTCTATTTATCACGAACGTGTTTACTCTACTGACTATCGTCCACTTATCTTCTTTGAAGGCTCCGTAACACTCCGTTCAGAGACCGTGCAACTCGTACTATGGGATGCACTTGGAAACTTTTATCTTATTGACCGCTCGCTCGTCCCCGAGCCTTCCCCTGTTTATGCTTCTCATTTTTGGGCGTTATACAAAGACACAATGGGATATGTCAAAAAGGGATTTGTGGGTGAGGCATCAATGCAGCGCGACGGAGAAACAGTTAAATTCTTTAGCACGGTCCCTGCATTTGCAGATGCGCAGGTTGGGGTGACGCTCAAAACAAAGTTTAAGGATGATTTCGACAAAGGGTACGTTGAAGGTCAGATTGCTGACAGCGCAGGAGTGCGAAAAATTTCTGGGCAAGGCTACTTTAATATCTATGAATAATAATATACCCACGGATTTCCTTGTCAGTGCTCTGAATACTATTGGGAAAGAAAAGGAGTTTGGAGGAAAGACCATACGTCTTGCAGAACTGATACGTGAGGGGTATGCAGTGCCTACTTTTTTTGCAATTTCCGCGCCATTGGTTTTCCGCATGAAGGAGGAATTTAAAATTGATACTTATACAGTAGTGACGCAAATAGCTCACGAAGTGACCGTGCGTATCCCTGCGACACATTATGCGGTTCGTTCAAGCGCGCTTGCAGAGGACGGTGGCAACTCATCACATGCAGGAGAGTTTCTGACGTGCCTTAATGTTCCACCCGAAGGCGTTGCACAAGCAATCGCTGATGTGTTCCGTGATGCAATGCATAAAGGTTACGTCACCGCCGCACTCCCATTTTCAATAATTATTCAGGAATTTCAGGAACCCGAGTTGGCTGGGGTACTATTCACGCGGCACCCGAGCGGTGAACGTGAGATGCTTCTTGAATGGACAAAGGGTAGGGGGGAGCAGGTTGTCTCAGGTCGTGGTGGAAAACGTTTGTCTTTTTTACGCGGCTCTCCGCCCTCCGCACTACCTCCAGCAGCGCGCCCGCTTGTGGATGTTGGCATTGCCATTGAATCACTTTATAACTTTCCTCAGGATATCGAATGGGCAGTATCGGGCGGAAGACTGTTCTTGCTCCAAACTCGTCCTATCACCACGATTACTGGAGAGCGGTATGCGGGTATACTCAAGGCAGACGAAGTGGCGATGGGTTACCCAAAGGAATATTATTATGCGCGCGGTACACTGGCTGAGTCGTTTTCACGACCGCCTATCCTCGCTCGTTCCTTGCTGGAATACGTCTATCGTGCTTCCGGTCCTGTTGAACGCGCGTATCGCAAGCTTGGGGTGCATCCTGCATCAGCAGTGAGTTTTGTGACGCTTTGTGGGGCATACTACATCGACCGAGAGTCGGAACTGAGGCAGTTTTATCCGACGCACAGCTATTTTGGCGGCACGCTACTGCGCCCGCATGTGGTGACACTCTCTGGGCTCTTTCGCACAATGCAAAATACGCGCGCACTCGCGCAACTTCCAAGAAAAAATATTGATACATATAAAGCAGAATTTACTGCAATTACACATGAATGGTCTGAACTGGCAGACACAAGTGCCACATGGGAAGAGCATCTTTTGTTTCTCGACGCGTGGTACGAGCAAATATTTTTGGTCAACGTGGAGACCGAGGCGGCCATGCATAAACTGCGTGGTGCACTGCGTGGCTCGCCACACGCACTGGCAAATGTTATTGGCGCAACACTAGAGAACGTTGCCACACATGCTCCACGCACCGCATTGCTTGGGGGAGTAAAAGCGCACATGAAGGGAAACTCGTTGAACATTGCTGATATGAGCGTATTTCAACACAAGCCTCCTGTAGCTACTCACTCGAACTTGGCGATACGTGATTGGTACAATGCGCTACCTTCGTCCCATCGTTCGCGTTTTGCACAAGCACTAGGAGAGTACCGTGCATATGAAGCACTCCGTGAGGAGGGGAGGTGGCTTACTGTCTTGCTCATGTCTGGACTACGGGACGCACTTATGCAGCGTAGTGCAGCATCAGGAATTCCAAATGAACTTTGCTTTTTTCTCACACTCGACGAACTTCGGAGCGGGGATTGTGCAGTCGAAAAACTCAGGTCACGGTTTCAGGAACAAAGAGCATCTGACTTACTTGATTTTCCAGACGTTATTGCAAGCATTCCACGAGAGCGAAGCGAAGAAATCTATGGAGTTTCCGCAGGGGTGGCAACGGGCACACTTTCCTCATCTCGGACAAACAAGGAAAAAGACACAATACTATTGGTAGATCATCTCGACCCGGAATTAGTCAGACATTTCCCGCACATAGCAGGAATCATCGCACGAGAAGGAGGAATACTCTCGCATCTTGCAATCATCGCTCGCGAATATGGAATCCCTGTTGTTGTCGATAGGCGCAGCGGTTCTTCATATCGGAGCGGAGACCACGTGCGGATAGACGGAGGAAGTGGAACTATTGAGGTATCTGTAGCCCAGGAGAAGACATAACAGGGACAGTTCGGGGTGGTGTAAGCGTGGTGTCGCGGTCAAGAATCACCGTTTCCAAGTCACACTCTTCTCCCGTGGAGTGTGTATTCCACTTTGTGGTTGCTGATGAGTACCCATCAATTGGCATGGGGGCACTTTTTGCGTCCGTGCCGTCACTTGCGGGAAGGGCGAATGTGGCACAGAGCTCGAATTCTCCCTCAGTAACTGCGCCATTTTTCTGCATTGGGTTTGTAATACGATAAGTATAAGGAATGCCTGTTTCTGGATCGGCGATGGTGGACATGCAGTATGCATACGCACTGGATTTTCCAATTTCAAAAAGCGTTGCGGGAAGCTGTTTGCGCTCCATTGCATATCCCGAGACGCAGTTTGCGATATTCATCAGATCGCTCGAACGCTGTGAGTCCAGACCGCGCATGCGTTCTGTTTTTGGCGAACCGGAAACGCTGAATCCGAGAATGATACCAATAACGACAAAGACGGTAACCCCAAGACCAATAGAGTGAAATGTTTTTCCCGTAATCGGATTTTTGTACTGAATCTTTTTGCGCTCGAGAAAGTAAAATCCAAAAATGGAACCTGCAACGAGAAGGATAGTAAGCGCTTTGAAGAAGAATCGCGCAGATACTTCGCCTTGCAGAAAGTAAAAGACGGTGACAATAAGGTCGCCCACGATTGTTACTGCAGTAATAAGCAGTACCAGATAGGTAAGCCATTTGGTGAGCTTCGATTCTACTTTGTCCTCATCCTCACGGAACCGTTTAAACCACATGCGTACCGAAGATGCATAAAGGGGGAACGCCACAACGAGTGCGGCGATTGAGTAGTGCATTGCACTCGAAGAGGTGTCCGCATATCCATAACGTATGAGTAGTGGGTCAGGAAAAAAGTAATTAATGATTTGGTAATAGAGTGTCGCGAGTGCGGTCGCAACAATTCCAAGGAGTATAAATGAGAAGAAATTCAATACCACTTCGACCGTACTCGAAAGTGTGCCTACGCGGTGTCCGCGCTCGGGGGTGGGGACACCGGATGCAACAAGCGCAGCGGCAATTGCCTCATTTGCCTCATCGTGGGACCAGCCAACAGCCATGAGATTTGCTTTAACTGATTCAGTGTTACTTCCTGACTTTAGCGCTGCGAGGGTGTAGGTATGTATATTTTCCATATAATAAGTATAACAAATGAAACAACACATATGTGACAACGCGCCACGTAAAGTACCAGTGCCAACGCTTGCAAATTACGGTATCTTTTGGGAAAGTATACCTAGGTACCATGAAGGGCAAATGATGTTTAAAGGACTAAAGTCGTGGTGGAAAACTCACCAGCTCTGGAATCGTTTTTTTAAAGAACTTGAGAGGCTTGCGTATCAATTTGAACGCCGCACTGACTGTGCTGAGTGCGTGGCACACCTCACGGCAATCCAAGAAACATTTATCGCCGAGGGGCTTCCTGAGGATGAGGTTCGGCGACATCGTCCCATGGCATACTTGCATTACGGTGGAATTTGCTAATACCCCCCAGGCTTCAAAAGCCCCGCGCACCTTGTGTGGGGCCTTTTCTTTTATTCCCCGTTTTCCTTTATACTGGTGAGAGTCATATTGTTCACTTTCTCTGGAGTTGTGATGGCCGTACCTTTGTCGCCTCGACGATGTTCATACCCGGGATGCACTATTGTGTTCGGGGGACCAAATCGCCTCTTTTGTGCTAGACACAGCCAACTTCTCCTCGAGTTGGCAACAAAAAAGAAAGAGGCACCGCCAGTTCCTTCATCTTCGCCCCCACTTCCTGCACCGGCACCCCCCGCTCCCGTATCACCCACTTCGCCCACAGAGAGTCCTGTGCGGCGCGTTCGTCGCGGACACCGCGACCAAGTTGAAGTGCTGAAACGAAAAATCGCCAGACGTTCCGAGTCACCTTAAGTGTGGCTCTTTTTATACACCCCGCGCTTGCGCCTGTGTGCCCAACACTTCATTTACTTTTGTTATCACTTCCCATGGGCGAATGTTTGCTTTGTTGAGATATGCCGCTGCCCCCAGCTTTTTACCTTCAGCAATATGCTCCTCGTCATTAAGGTTACTGAGAATAATGACCGGAATCTTTTTCAGTGCTGGGTTATTTTTGACTTGCGCAAGTAGCTCCAGCCCGCTCATTCCGGGAAGCATGATATCAAGCAACATGAGGTCAGGATTCTTTTCTGTAATAATTGGCAATGCTTCTTCGGCGGTTACTGCACTGAGTAACTTATAATTTGCAAATGTAACGGACAGCCCCATGAGTTCCGCAAGTAACGGATCGTCTTCAACGAGGAGAATTGTAAGCATAGTGTTATTTTCGCATTTTTAATTGAATATGAAAAGATAATAAGTATCATATCTCGCAACTAAAACGAGGAGCCTTTCTTGTATACAGTGGGGAATTGACTCGCCCACACGTATTTGACAAAGTAGGTTTTGTAATGTATTCATATATTAGTATTGTTTGAGGAGTGTCCATGCTTATCGATCTTCGTGACCGAGTCTCCACAAGGGCTGCAACGCTCTTTCTCGACGAGCAGCGTTCGCAAGGCAAAAAAATTGGCTACACATCGGGTTGCTATGACCTGATACATTTCAATCACTTCTGGTACTTTCAACTGTGTCGTCGGCAGTGTGATGTACTCATTGTCGGGGTTGATTCTGACGAAATGGTGCGCAGCGAAAAAGGCCTAACGCGTCCGTTCACGTCTGACTTCAAGCGACTCTTGATGGTGGATGCACTCAAGCCGGTCACCTTTGCATTCATCATGGGGAGTTCCTCTGACTTTGCTCGGGCAGCAGAACTCTTCACCCCCGACTACATGTTCCGCAACGACGACTTTCTCGGACGCGAAGACCAAGTGTGGGGACGCGAGTTTGCTGGCGAGGTGGTCATCATCCGTGACGTTGAGGACCACACCTCAACAACAGCACTTTCACGGAGCATTGCGAGTCGCCTCGCCACATAGATGCAAACCCCGACTCACGTTGGGGTATTTTTCAATAAATAAAAAACACCCCAATGCAGGGGTGTGTGATACTAACTCAAAGGTACTGAGGAGGCAAACGGAGCGCGTTCATACACACCACGAAAGCCGTCGAATACATTGATAGCGCGTCCAAGGAGGTCTTCCTTGAGACAGAGCTCGTCGCAGAGCATCATGCGCCGGTATCCAATGTCGTAGAGCCATGCGAGCTCCGACAGATCAGCGTTTGAAGGCACAGAGTCACGAATGGCCGAAAGGAGAATCCGCGAACCGACGCAGGCCTCAGGGTCTTTGTCGGCAATCAGCCTTACTGCGGAAAGGATATCGTGCGGTCGGTCGACTTCGACGAACATGTCACCGCGTGCTGCGACGAGTGAGAGTTCATTACACTTTCTGAAGTCACGCTCGACATACGCGAGTCCTTTTTTGTCCTCAATCTTGAGGTAGACCTCGGCATCACGTCCGACGAGCTCGCGAAATTCGTCCACATCGCGTTTCGACTGAACGTACGAAAGAAAGTACTTCGTAAATCCCGCTGCTTTCACGCGTGCTATCTTTGCGAGTTCTTTGTCGGTGAACTGTGGGCCAAAAACTTCCAAACTGGGATGACGAATATGGAGTGACTCGCCTGCGACCAGATTGTAGTGTGGTTCGCGGGGCGAAAGTACCAGTCGTCTCCCGTTCTCTTCAATCCGCTCCAAGAGTGCATGATCGGCTCCCGCTTTGAATAAGACAGGAGTCGGGGTCACGACCTTGATGGGGTGATTCAAGACGAGTTCGTAGTGATCGTCTGCACGATGCACTTCTTCGATACGCAACTGTCGTCCCTTCACATCGAAGTAGAGGGGGACAGGGTTTGTGCTTGCACGACTGCCGAGCCGCGCGAGTTCTTCCTCGAGCATGGGCCCCGTAATCATCGCACTGTTGAGGCGGATGCCGTGGAGCCGTTTGTCGGTCGCGAATCGTTCGAAGTGTGGGAAGCTAGGCCACAAGGTGACCATAAGCTCGAGCTTGAGGCTCTCGCGAACGAATGTCGGATCTCGCCGAAACATTCTATCCAACAGATCACGCAAGCGCGTCGAGCTCATCGCTGTCGTCCTTTCCTTTGCGTCCGGCGAGTCGTGACTTGCCGGGGTCAACCACTGCGCCACCGCGCTTCGGTCCAGGGAGTGCAAGCACGGTCTTTAATGATTTCATCACGGTGAGCACTTGGTCATGGCGTTGGCGACCTGCGATTTCTTCTTGGAAGTACCCAATACGCCCAGACTCCTTGGCCAGAATCCCGAAGATGACGTCCACGACGCGGTCAGCTGACGGCAAGATTGCGATGTGGTCGGCACCGATGAGCGCAGCCCAGTCGTCGTATATGCGTTGGTCTGTGGGGGTCATGCGGTCGCCTGGCGTATCGTCATAAGGCTTCTTCACGAGGTAGACTGCGAACTTTTGTCTGAGTTCATCAAATACCTGTTTTGTTGTGATGTTGCCTTCGAGGTCGACGTGCGCATATTTCTTTGCGTCATCCTTGGTAATCATGTCGTACGGCGATTCGTCGCCGATGAAGATGATGACGGGATTCACGGCGTTCGGAAGCGATGCATTACGCGCATAGTAGAGCGCAGCAAGTTCATATGTCTCCTGCTTTGTCCCACCACCCTTTTTTTCCATGATGAGCGCTTCGAGTTCCGACTTCATGTGTTCGCCTTTGGAAAAGGCGCGAATTTGAAGTGGGTAGTCTTCCCGATGGCGTGCGTCCCCGATTGCTGCAAAGGAGAACTCGACATCTGTGCCGAGATATTCTTCACGTGCTTCGTGGTCGAGGTACGGCAGCTTCGAAAACATGACTGCCGGCCAATCTGCCATTGAGCCAGTTTGGTCAGCCACAATCACGAGTGCAGCGCGTGCTGCGGTCGCAATCGAGGTTGGGACAACATCCTTGAGGTCCCTGCCCGTTTTCTTTGCGTCGTCGTAGCTGCGCCCGGCGTGGACGTCGTATGCACGTCGTGCGCTTGAAAAGTCATGGCCGCCGCCCCATGCGGGGGTGAAATCGCCTGCTTCAGACATGAGTTTGTCCTTTCGAGAGTGGGATTGATGTGAGGTTCACGACTTCACGCCGCGAATGGGTTTCATGCCCGAGGTGCTGCGACCAAACGCGGCAACTCGGATACGTTGGAATTCTTCGGTGATGTTTCTCTTGTTCCAGTTCGGACGTCTCATGACGTCGCGCACGATGAGCGAGCGTATGAAGTCGCACATGGCGTCGGGTACTGTTGATGGTACTTCTTTGCGCACCACGGTCTCAATGCCGCCCCCCAAAAGAAACAGCATGGTCATGCCGAGACTGTAGAAGTCGGTCTCGGGAATGAGCGGTTTTCCTTGAAGCTGTTCTTGCGGAGAAAAATGCTCGGTATATCCATCGGCTTGCGTGTCTCGGTCCGGCTTCACTTGCGAGAGTCCGAAGTCGACGAGACAAACGGTGTGGTCTGTCTCCTGCACGATGATGTTCTGCGGCTTGATGTCGCCGTGCACCACTCCGTTGTAGTGCAGATAGTGCAGTGCATTCAAGAGCCGCTCCGTAATCCATGCAACTGATTCTGCATCGAGTCGCCCTTTTTCTTCAACGATGTCGAAGAGATTTTTGCCCGGAATGTAGCTCATCACGAGAAAGTAGCGACCGTCGTCGGTGCGCACCAGCTCGCGTACTGCGGGGAGTGCAAAGTGTCGCAAGTCCCACAGCAGTTTTGTCTCACGCAAGAGGATAGCTTGAATATTCGCCTCGGGCCATGCGCAGTCTTTGATGCAGACAGGCAGTCCCGTGACAACATGTTCTGCAAGATAGGTTCTTCCAAACCCGCCTGCGGCAATCTTGCTTTTCACGCGATAAGCTCCCACGAGCTTGCCGCTGACACCTTCGCCTCGACGATACTTGTCGTATTGTTGACGCAGTGCGTCGTCCCCAATCACGTTATAGGCCTCGTTGATCTCCTGTGACGTCCGCACGGTGCTTCCGTGGTCAGGATGCTTCAGGCTCATGAGTGCTTTCCACGCCGCTTTTATCACGGCAGGGTCGGCGGTCGGATGAACCTGAAGCCGCGCATAGAGGTCATGCTCGAACGCGGATAGTACTGGCTTCATGCGATATGTCTCCTTTCATAAAACTGAATTAATGTTCTCCTGTCCAAAATCTACAATATTTTTTACAAAAGTAAATGGGCCAGGTGAGCCTTGCTCACCTGGCCCACGCTTGTGCTTAATCCATTTTTTTGTTCCGACTTCATTCATTTTTTAGCGGAAACAAGGTACTCTGGAATCAGAGCGCAAAGGAGCAGGTATGTACTGGTTAAGTGTTTGGTTGAATTATTTTCGTGACTGGCGCAGGAAATGTCGGTTGGAAAGCGAATTTCTTTTCGAGTATCGCCCGTATGCATTCAGGCTTGTGATGGGGGATCTGACAAAATCTCAGTACGATTCTGATATGGAAGCACTTCGCGCCAAGTATCGCGCACTCGGACTTTCCGACCAAACCATGCGTAGCATTGAGTCCTTTCCGACAACTCTCGAAGGTTAAGTGTATTCGATAAGCCCTCAAGGGCTTTTTGTTTACCATAATTAAAAACCGCTCGTTAGAGCGGTCAGTCAGCTACAAGTGTGTTTTGTGACTTGCGTGTGTCGGCGATTGCGTCGAGCAATGTGTACGTGTTCTGGAACGCATTGTGCCATGTCGTGTCGATTATTTCATAGCCATTCTGCTCGAGAATTTTGACCATACCGGGGAGGTGTCCTCCTCCCCACACTGATATGACATCAGCAGTTTTGCGGTGTGCAATTATCGCATCACACCCCACCACGTTACGCATATCAATGATTACGGACATCATTTTACGGTTTCTGTTTCGACCGAGAAATGAGACCAGTGGCAGGTGTCCCAGTATCTTTTCAATATACCAACGCACAAAAGGTTTCTGGCGGGCGCTTAATCCAAGTTTTTTGAGGGCAAAAAGCTCTGGAACACCACCAGGGATTTCCGCGAGAGCCTTGATGAATGCAGACCCCGTGAGGTCAGTGCGTACCCAAGAATCAGGATACGCGAGGCCTTCTCGTTGGTAGGTAATTCCTATCAAATCGCCAAACTCTTTTTGAACTCCTATTAACTGAGTGAAACCCTCATAAATTTCTGCCTCAGCCTCTCCAAAAAGGGCTTTTTCCTCTTCGCTTACGCGCGAAATTCCTTCATAGAGCACCGTTGCTTGGGGTCGGGCGTCGACAAACGACTGAAGTTTGTCCCAGTACTTTTTTTGTGCAATGTGCATCACGCCAATTAGGTACACAAGTTTTCCTGTGTCATTCTCCCGCAGTGTAACAATGGGGAGCTGTATTTTGCCAAAGCGTCGGCGGGTATACCCCGTCCCTTTCCACTCAAGCAGGGCGATGAGTACAAACAGGAGACAGACAAGTGGGACCAATAAAAGACCGAGAGTCACGAGTGTTATCCCAAAGGCAAATACACAAAACGCGAGTATGCAGAGAGTGATTGAGAGCAACAGTATTTCCATCGAGCCTCCATTGTTTCTAAGTGCATACTGAAATAATATAGCCCTTATGTCAAATATTTACACCCCACAACTCAGGTTTATTATGAAAAAAATTTTTGACAAATATTTTATTTATGGTAATTTCTAATTTAGATTAATTCAACATAGGTAACCCCAGATGCATGATTACGTTCCAGATCCCGTGTTTGCCAAGGCAATGCACAAGGAAATTGTTTCAGCCATCCCGTTTCTTCCCCGACAGGCAGTCAAGCTAATTCCTGAGTCGGCGCGCGAGGCAGCGGTGACGCTCGCGCTCGCGCAGGTCATTCCGCTGTCATTTGGGTCAATCGCACTGTCACAAGTGTCGGGTGCCACGATACGCCTCACGCGCTCAGGTGACCTCGAAGCCGATGTAAAGCAGAGTTTAATTCGGCGCATTGCACTCTGGCTAGCGGCCGATGAAGCGTCAGGTATTACCTTCGCCCTCCAGCATGAAATCGTGCGTCTTGCCACGGAAGAGTTTGGGACTGATTCGTGGAGGCTTTCCATTCAAGAAGAGGAGGCGGTGCTTACGGTCATGGACACGTCGATGCTTCGTGAGTCCGCAGACACCGTCATGGATGTGTTCTTCAATTCATTTGAAACCCTGAAGGGCATCACCCAGAAGTTCTCGCGGTTCTTCACACGTAAAGACAAAGACTGACCCACTCGCCACACGGCGAGTTTTTTGCACAAATAGTTCACCCCACACAGTGTGCGGGGCGTTGGCGCTAATGCGCTTGTTTATTTAAATGGTTTTACTTGAAAAGTAAACAGCGAGTCCATTATATAGCTCCACACCCCCGCTAGTAAGGTCGCGTAAATGCGTGCAGTCAAAAACGATGTGTGTGCTAATTCGACGAATCCCGCGGTAACACAAAGGACGATTACAATTGTCCCCACCTCGACGAGCGCGGCGCGGAAGAGCCCATTTCTTGTCTGGGTTTCAGGTTTTTTGAATGTCCACCCGCGATTAATAAAAAAACTGATTGTGACATGGAGTGTAAAACCTGCGAGGGTCGCAAGCAAATAGTGGAGGCCAAGTTCCGTTAGCATCCATGCTAAAGCGAGGTTGAGTGGAAGCAATAGCGTATTCACACTGATATATTTCATCATTCTTCGAATGGGAAGCATCCCGTACTCCTGTTTGTGGCAATCTCTTATCTCACGCTCTCATCTGTTCATTGTGCAGTCAACGAAATAACCGAAGTTCATTTATTTCTGTTAGAATGAATATTATTCATTAACTTGAGACTACATGGCGCATTATATATGTACGGGCGGATGCATGGGTAAATCAGAAGTAGTTGGGGTTTGTGGCGTAGAAACATGCCCCAAGCATGGCGCTCCTCTTGAGGAGTGCACATGTGTTGATGGCAAGCATTTTGGTAAGCAGGATCAAGACGCACCACAAGAAGCGGCGGTTGAAGTTAAGGAGTAGTCAGACTTGTACAAAATGCCCCGCAATTCATTGCGGGGCATTTGTGTTTCGCATATCGATTTACAATGTTGAGTTGGGAACAAACGGCTTACTTGCGAGGATAAGTTTTTCTGCAACCGCGAGTACGCGTTTTTCCTCACCTTCTTTTGGTGTGATGCCCATATAGCGCGTCTCTTCGTTCATGAGATGTTCGCAAAGCTCTTCTGGAGTGCGTCCTTGGTTCAAGAGTGCGTACACTCCCGGCACATAACCCTCATAGTCATCGGGCTCTTTTTTCCCCGTGTGTACTCCAACGGGATTCCAGTCATCCTTGAGGATTTTCTTGATGATTGCCCAATGTTCTACTCGCTCGCTCTTCATGAAGTCAATATAGCACCTTTAAAGAAAAAAAGTCTGCAAATTCATATTATTTCACATTCAGTCAATATTATATGATGGGTTCACGTTAAAAATTAGGTGCCCCTAGGCTTATTTGGAAACGAATTTTTTATCATGAATTCCTCGACAGGGACACCACCTATCAGGTGCTCGTTGACGATGCGCTCGAGGTTGGCGGGAGTGCATGAATGATACCAGACACCGTCAGGGTACACGACGGCAATGGGGCCCTTCTGGCAGATGCGCAGACAGTTGGCCTTGGTGCGATAGATACTGCCGTTCTGCGAGCGGTTGAGTTCAATAAGGCGCTTTTTTAAATACTCCCAAGATGCGAGTCCGCTCTCTCGACTGCAGCATTTTGGAACTGTTTGATCGGCGCAGAGAAAAATGTGGCGTTCAATATTCGAAAGCCCCAAGTCGCGGGCAATTTTCTCCAGTTCTGCGTCTAGATTCATAACGAAAAGTGTAACATATGAGTGCTTTTTTTGTGCAGAGAAAAACCCGCATTGCGGGTTTGTTGTTTATGCGTTTGCGATGATGCCGTCAATCCATTCGGGAGTGAGGTCGTGAATTGTCACGCCAAGTTCTGCGAGTGTCTTGCGCTCCCACCCCGCGCCGAAAGATGATTCCCAGCCGGGGATGAACCACGCTTCTTTGATGATGCCATGGCGAAAAATGGGGTAGTAGAAGTCGTGGAGGATAGGCATATAGTACGCATCCGTACGAGCAGGGTCTTCGGCGCGCCATCGTGTTCGGAAGAAGAAGATGCGTTCTTCGTACGGTTTCTGACTGAAGATTGCGTGACCCTTCGCACGGAGTGCGTCGATTGTGCCAAGGAAAACCTTGAGGTTCACTTCGATATTCCCACGTCCGCCGGTCGAGATTGGTCCGCAGACAACTCCACAGCCGTTTGGAAATTTTTCGAGTTCCGTGAGTGCGATGGGTACAAGCTCCGCGAAGGAGTCGGTTTGTGTGCAGCGTGTTCGGAGGTCGGCAAGGTCGGTGTCGTGATGCATTGGGTGCCCTAGGTGTGTGCAAGTTCTGGGGACACTTTAGCGGGTGGTGGGGGGTGTGGCAAGGGGTTGCAGTATGGGTACAAGAAAGATAATCTCGGAATACAGATGAGCATAAAGGTACCTAAAGTTTACGAACGTTGGGAGTTTGAGAATCACAGACTTCGCAAATCAACCCCACAGGATATAATTAACCAAAATATTGGGAATCGTGATGATGAAAGGAGTCAAGAGTTTTTGCTCACGCTTGCTCTCGTTTTTAATGACTTTAAGGGTCTTGTGCTAATAAACGACTCTATTAAGGGAGTGTATCGAACACCCAACCCAGAAGAAGTAACCACACATGTAGGTGAATTAAATGGCATTCAAGTTCAAATACTAAAATTATTATTCTCGACACTTTTTGAGGCAATTGTTTTTATACGTGATTCGAAAGATGCATACACGCTCCCTCATATTCAAACATTGCTCAAATCTATCCCGGAGAGTTCCCAAATTGTTTGGGATGTATTGCGCAAAGTTGCAGATGAAGAACTAATCGAAGACGCAAGGTTCACTGGCTACGCAGAACTTCGAGACTTGCTAAAGCTTGCGAGAAATAATGTTGGTTTTCATTATCAAACCAGAAAACGACTTGTCGCCGGATACCGTCGGTTCTTTTATGATAATAACGATATTGCCACGGAAGAATATAAAAAAATTGCATATCGCTCGACCCTCAGTGGCAACTTCGCTGATTCTCGGTATTACTATGCTGACGCAGCACTTCAGGGTTATTATCTCGAACTTTTTGGAAACCACAGAAATCCACAACAGCTTGTCGATGATACTTTTAATCTAATTGCAATGGTCGTGCATGCAATAAACGACCTGCTTATTGCGCACCACAAGTCTCTCCCTAATCGTTAGTATTGGGCAGGCTAGTTTGATGGCGGGTTCGGTCACGAGTTTCTAAATCTCTTGTGTATTTCGCGCACAAAAGCTTAAGAACTCTCGACTCCGACTCGGCGACACCACTCACAAGAAAGAAGGTGAGTGGCGTAAACCGCCTCCGTCTTTCGCCCTCACCATCTCCGACAAAACGCAAACCACCCAACTCTTTGCAGAGTTGGGTGGGTGTATTTGAGCGGGTTCGGCTACAAGTCACTAAATAAATATGGAGAGATAGCGGGGAGGTCACAGATAATTTCCTCGTTGCCACTCGGAAATTTCCGCGACCCCGTCTCACCATCTCGTCTGCTGACTCGATATGGTTCCGACCGTCAAACCCCCTGCGACTTCTCAGTCGCCCCATCTCCACAATTATAAAAAGAACGCCCGTATGGGCGTTCTTTTTATAATTGTGGAGATGGCGGGTTTGACCCCGCGTCCAGCAGAGAAGAGCACAAAGGTCTACGTGCGTAGTTTGTCTCATTGATTTCATGTCGCAAGGGCTAGGCAAACAAAACCTTACGAGCACTACTCCCTTAATTTTCGTTATCGTATTCGGGTACTACGATACTTATCCTGAAAATATGACACGAAGTACGGGCCTATCAGGCGTACTCCCGCTTCGCGCCGTCTACTTAAGCGTAGGCGAAAGCGAAATTGTTAGCCTTAAAGTAAGGCGTTGCAACTCCACCGGTGCTTTTCTTGGCACTTTCAAGTTGTTCGCGTGATTTACGAGACTACGAACATGCTCGGCACGCACATTGCACAGCAACTTCCACTGTCGAAACAGTTCATCCCCATAAAGTGATGCTTTCGGCGCGCTACCTGTGTAGTGTGTCCGAATACATCATTCTATAATGCGCGATACTCAAAAAAGTTTCAATGTACTAGCGTAAACTCTTGCTGATTTTTTCCACACCGCGTTTGACCTCGCGGGCGATATCGCGCAATGCTTCTCGTTTCTTGATGGTCTCTCGTTTGTCTCCCTTTTTCTTTCCTCGTGCAATAGCAAAGCGGAGTTTAATAACCCGACCCTTATTATACATCGAAAGTGGCACTATTGTCAAACCTGCTTTTTCTTCCGCCGTAGATATTTCCGCCAGTTCTTTTTTGGTGAGGAGTAGTCTGCGGTTTCTTGTGGACTCATAACCGGGGGCATTTGCCGCCTGATAGGGGGGGATTTCCGCGTTCAAAAGAAATGCCTCGCCCCCACGTACGGTTATGTGCGCTCCCTCGAGCTTACCGTGGTGATCGCGTAGAGATTTCACTTCGGTGCCAAAAAGCTGGATGCCAGCCTCGAAGTGCTCGATAATCTCATAGTCGAAATGCGCCCGCTTATGTTCAATCAGATTGGACATCTGGTTATCCTAGCAAAAACTGGCAGAAAATCTATGAAGAAGCTAATTGTCGGGACAAGTGCCCCTTGGGAACATGTCACAGAAATAGTCGCGCGTTACATTTGTGCGCCACTTCCATGGTCCTGCGCAGGAGCCACCACCAAAAGTGATTCCGTTTGCCATACGCGAGAAATCAATCTTCCATGAGCCGTATTCACGTACAAACAGAAACGGAGAAGGTCCGTCCTGCGTAAATGGGACGAAATGCACATTTGCGATCGTGCCCGAGATGGTTTCTTGATTGGGGAGGTCCTTGTAGCACGCAACTTCTCTTTGCCATGAATCGCAGCTGGGGTTGAAATGGTTGTTCGAGTCCGCACTCATGTATCCCGACATCAATTCGGGGGCACAGGCTTCTCCGGCGGCAATGTAGCGTGCGAGCACCTGTGCGGGCGAGAGTGACTCTGAAATTGTGGGGTGTAGTCCTGTGGGGCTCACACTGGCTCCCGTCTGCGCTTGCGTCTGTTGTACGACAGTCATATTGGACAGCTGCTCAGATGTACTAAACAAAAGCGCAATAGACATGATGCCGATGAGTGCACAGGCGAGTAGCAGTGCTAGGGTAATGTTCCGCATATATAGTATAGTACCATGCGCTATTTCGTCCTGTGAACACTGTTATTCGTACAACCCAATTTGGTGGTCATAGAGATTGCGGTAGACGCCGTTTTTCTTCGTGAGTAGTTCAGCGTGCGTTCCGGACTCTGCAATAGCGCCTTTGTGAAAGACGAGGATATTGTCTGCACGGCGTACGGTCGAAAGTCGGTGCGCAATAATAAATGTCGTGCGGCCATTCATCAGTTTCTCCAGTGCACTTGTCACATATGACTCTGTCTGCGCATCGAGTGCGGAGGTGGGCTCGTCGAGTATAAGAATTTTGGGATTGCGGAGCATTGCACGCGCAATGGCAACGCGCTGTTTTTGTCCGACCGAGAGTTTCACCCCACGCTCGCCTACCAGCGTATTCATGCCTTTTGGTAACTCCGCAAGGAACTCCTCGAGGTGTACAGCGCGCGCAACTTCCGCCACTGCTTCATCGGTTGCTCCCTGTGAGCCGTACCGCAAATTATATTTGAGTGAATTGTTGAAGAGGGTGACTTCTTGGGGTACCACTGCCATCGCACTGCGTAGAGCGACCAGATCGAATGCGCGCGTGTCGACACCATCGATTCGCACGGCTCCTTCGGTGGGGAAGTAGTACCCCCCGAGTAGTCCTATGGCTGTGGATTTTCCACCGCCCGACTCACCGACCAGTGCGATGACGTCACCTGCATGCGACGTGAAGCTCATATGTGAAAGTACAACCGGACTTTTCTCGTCATAACGAAATGATACGTTATCAAACGTCACCTTTCCCGCCGAGGTGTCGGGAGTTATCGCATGTGCAGGGTGGTAGTCTTCTTGTTTCTCAGAAAGTATTTCTTCGGTGTGCACCGCGCTGGTGATGCCGTTTTGAATATTTTGCCAGCTGTAGCCGAGTTCGACGAGCGGGCCGAAGAACATGAGTGCGTAGCCGTTAACGGCAATTAACTCTCCGACACTAATCGCCTTGCTTTGAATCAACCCGACCGCAAACACAAATACACCAAGCTGTGTGGCAAAAACAATCATGCGCTGCCAGAAAGAAATGTTTGCCCAGTGTCGCTCCATGCCATTCCACGATTTGTATATGCGGGACATGTGCGTCTTCAAAATTGTGCGCTCTTCACTATCTTCCGCCGCGGCTTGCTTCACCGTCTCCGCGGAGTGCACCTTCTCAGCGGCACGTTGCCAGCCCTCACTCCAGATGCGGTGCGCTTTGTCGTCGAGTGCGGCGATTGGTCGCAGTAATATAAAGAGAATAATGGTGTATGTCGTAACTCCCGCAAGCAGAATTCCCGCGAGCATGACATTGATACTCGCAGCGAGTGCAATGCCAATACCCATGGAAAGGAATTGTGGGGCAATCGAAAGAATGTTGCGCACCGAGGCACTCACTCGCCATCCCGCGTTACTGATGATGTCCATTTTGCCACTCATGCTGTTTTCTTTGTGGTATGCCACAGGAAGACGCATGAGGTGAATAAAACCGGTCGCTTCGAGGTTGAGCCGCATTTTGAGCCAGACTCCCTCTTGGCGGTTGCGCATGTGCCAGTCAATCATGTTCGCCAAGAGTTGGAGAATCACCCAGAGTACCAGAAGTGCAGTCCACAGTTTTATGGAATAAAAGGCGAGGGTGTTTCCTTGCGAAAGTGCAATCAGTGCATCAAAAAATTTTCCTGTGACGTAAGGGACAGAGCCGTTTAATATAGCCGAAACAACACCGAGGATGATGAGGAGAATCATGTCCCGCTTCCATGTCGCGATGTGCCGCCAGACGGAATTCCATGCATGTCGCGCAGTGTACGGCTTGTGATGCTTTTCTTCTTGTGCGAGGTCGAGGTCTGCGTCATCGAGGTCTTCCGCGACATCAAGTTCAGGATTGAGAAACATAGAAATATTTTATCATGAGGACGGAGTATTGACAATTTGAATAATTAATGTATACTATTTTGGGGCACATCGTCTCAACTCAACACCAAGGAGTCAGCACATGACAAATGGTCTTCCTTCAAAAACTCACGCATCTATCGGTCCTACTGAAATGGAGTTGTTTGAGGAGAATCTGAGGAATATGGGTGTTCTCCACAAGCGCATCTTCCTCAAGCAGGGGGAGCTCGGCGGGGCTTTGTATGAGCACGGATTCCATGTGGGCACACAAAGCTGCATAGCAATTTGTGTTGGATCGCTGGATTTTGTCTTTTCGCAGTCTGCTGCGTTTTACTTCGGCGACCATGGCTACGGCCCTGCTGGTGTGCTTCTGCTTCAACGTGACAACGAAACGGGGCACTGCACCCCACGCACGTTCTACTCACCTCTCGTAAATGTGGCAATCGACAAGGAGTGCATTGGCCTCGAGGCGCTTAAGTGCTCGTACCCGAACGCAGGCTGGCCAGCCTAAGCCACGCCGCTCCACGAGAGCGGCTTTTTTGTTCGGAATCGCGCGGTGATATATAATGGCGCTACTATGGATATGAACTTTAACCAAATGAAACGCGACGAGGGTGAGAAGCCGAAAGACGGTGTGCCATCCGCGCCGTCATTTTTTTCGAATATATTAACGATTCTCCTTGTCTTTTTACTCCTCGTCTCTGCATACTCGTATTTTGCTGACAAAAAAGCCAAAACCGAGATAGTTTCACTCTCGCAACTCTCTGTTGATGTGCGTCAGGCAAAGATAGCAAAGATTGATGTCGAAGGGACAGAACTGCGCGTCGAATACCTCGACGGCACAAAAAAGGACTCGCGCAAGGAGCTCGAGGCATCACTTTCCGACACACTAAAGAATTATGGAGTCTCTCCTGAAGAATTAGCTGCGCTCAAAATAGAGATCAAAGGCCCTTCGGGTTTTGCGTACTGGTTCTATTCGCTCGCACCGTTTCTCTTTCCGCTCCTTTTCCTCGGAGTACTCATTTGGTTCCTCACACGTCAAGTGAAACAGTCTGGTGGCATGCAGGCGTTCTCTTTCGGACAATCCAAAGCCCGCGTAATTTACCCTGACGACACTGCACAAAAAGTGACATTCAAAGATATCGCTGGAGTGAAGGAGGCCAAAGAAGAGCTACAAGAAATAGTTGAGTTTTTGAAGCAGCCCAAAAAATTCTTGGATATTGGCGCACAGATACCAAAGGGTGTGATGCTCATGGGTGGCCCTGGTACTGGCAAGACCATGCTTGCGCGCGCAGTTGCAGGTGAAGCAGGGGTGCCGTTCTTCCACCTTTCAGGTTCTGAGTTTGTCGAAATGTTTGTTGGTGTGGGTGCGTCGCGTGTCCGTGATCTTTTTAAGATGGTAAAAAAAGAATCCCCTGCAATCATTTTTATTGATGAGATTGATGCAGTCGGGCGTGTCCGTGGTTCGGGTGTTGGCGGTGGCAATGACGAGCGCGAGCAGACACTCAATCAGATTTTGGTTGAGATGGACGGGTTTGAGCCAACTGAGAAGGTGATAGTCATTGCGGCGACGAATCGCCCCGACGTGCTCGACCCCGCACTACTGCGCCCTGGGCGTTTCGACCGCCGCGTGGTGCTCGACCTGCCTGACTTAAATGACCGTGAACAAATCCTACTTATTCATGCGCGGAAGAAGCCGCTTGCAGAGGACGTGAATTTGCGTGTTGTAGCGGAGCGCACCCCCGGCTTTTCGGGAGCAGACCTGTATTCACTCATGAACGAAGGTGCGATTCTTGCAGCGCGTGAAAACCGCAAAAAGGTCTCACAATACGACCTCATCCGCTCCATTGAAAAAGTAATGATTGGTCCCGAGCGCAAGAGTCACATGTTGAATACCGACGAGAAAAAAATAGTTGCATATCATGAAGGCGGACATGCACTCCTCGCATCACTATTGGCTTATGCAAACCCAGTGCACAAGATTTCAATTATTTCACGAGGTCATGCAATGGGATATACACTCAATCTTCCGACTGAAGAGCGCATATTTCAAACACGCAAAGAATTCCTCGACAACATTGTTGTTTCGCTTGGAGGGTACGTTGCTGAGCTCATGATGTTTGATGACCTGACGACCGGTCCGTCAAACGACCTTCAAAAAGCGACTGGACTCGCGCGCGATATGGTCTCGAAGTACGGCATGTCAGCAACACTTGGACCAATTGCATTTGAGGCATCAGGTAGCATGCTCTTGGGTCGCGGCGGATTCGTCGAGCGCGACTACTCGCAAGATGTAGCACGGCGTATTGATATAGAGGTAGAGAAAATCATGAATGATTCGCTCGTGCGCGCAAAAGAACTCTTGCTGAAACACAAGCCTGTACTCGATGCGATTGCTCTTGAACTCATCCGCGTTGAAACAATGGAGCGCGATGAATACGAGAAGTTGCTCGTACTCCACGGAATAAAGCCAAGCGAGAAAATGGGCGAAGAGGTATACATTGTGCCGCCCGCAAAAGCGGAAGCCGTTGCGGTGGTCACCCATGCACCCGTGATACACAATGCAGGAGATCATGATGAAGGAAAAGGGAAGCACAGCAAAAAACAAAAACGACAAGACGAAAGTGACAGTAGCGAAAAACCGGCATAAGAGCTTCTCTTGGTAGAAGCTTTTCTGCTGCAACGCACGATCTTCATTAAAAACACGTAAAACCTTTGGCGTCTTGTCTCGACAAGTCTTCGCAGGTTTTACGTGTTTTTATTATGAAGCTCTCGCGTTCCGCTACGGAGGCCCCACAGGGTAAGGTTCAGCCGGTTTTTTGTATGTTGACGAGACGGTAATTTGGCGTAGTCTCTTGTATAGTATTGTTCCAAGGAGGTCACTCGTGAATACACCCCGTCCCACGCCGTCGTTTTCTGCGGGCTTCTCAATCGCGCTTGTTATTTCGCTCATTTTGAGTGCGCTGTTCCCCGTGCGCACGCTTGCACCGGAAGACCAAACGTTTTTGTCAGCGGTATTGAGTGGCCTATTTGATTCGTTCTTTTTCGGCCTGCTTTTCTGGTATTACGCGAAAAAACATTCCGAACAGCTCTTTTGGATACTCGCGATTGCGCTCGGTTTCTCGGTGGGCGATGGAATCCAAGACCTTGTCCGCTCGGCGCCGTGGTGGTATGCGATTCTCTCCACTCTTGTGCGCGCCGCAGCCAGCCTCGCCTTGTACCATTATTTCGTGAGCCGCCTTAAGAAGCCGCCCACGGATGGCAGTTAACTTTCATCCATACAAACAAACCCGCACTGTGCGGGTTTTTTTTATGTGGACTAGACTTTCTTTTTCTTAGTAGTGTACGTTTGAGAGGAAGCGGTGATTTTCTTTGATACGACCTTCTTTTTCGCAGAACGGCGTGTTTCGATGCGCGCCGCAACAATAGGTGTAGTTACACCTGCTTTTTCTTCAGGAGGGGGCAGTGTGGCGGATAGTTCGAGGCTCTCCATCCAAAGCTCTCTTGCCCAACCTTTTGAATGAAAAAGATGCTCGCCCTCTTCTTTGTGTACGAGAGCCTATGCACCCATAAGCACCTTTCGTTCGTCCTCAGGAAGACTTGTTGCAACTGCGCCAATGAGTTCCCAATTGAGGTGATCTTTTGTTTCCGCGAGCACCACACACTCTGCCGCAACTAGTTGTGCGCTGTCTAGTTCGTCAGAATCGAGAGCAATTTCCATGGCCTCCACGAGCGATTCACCGATATGTCGCACCACAGTTCTACCTAGTGTTTCTGCCTCCGCACCCATCTCCAGTTTGTTAAAAACATTACGCAATATAACTTCGTGTTCTTTCGTTTGTTCGAGATACTTCTCCCACTCAGCGCGGAGGTCTTCGTTTTGTGCGCAGGTGATTGCGGTTTCATAGACGAGAATGCCCCCCATTAAAAAAATATACAGTTGACCCTAGAGCCCGTTAGATAACTTTTCCCAACTGCAAATCCATGCTGTCGGCTGAAAAGCATTTTATCCTCCCTCGTCGTATCCAATGGGTACGCCATCGGTCGGCCTAAAATGTTTTCATCTCGACACCATGAATTTTCGTTTCAGGAAATAGTTGTCTAACTAGGCTCTTGGTGTAATCTCTGGTAGACAGAGTGCAGATTATAAAGGAGTACATAATGACACGTACTAATGTTGTTTCATTCCTCCCGTTCATGGTGACAATCGACGTGCGCGTCGAGCTTGCGCTTATGACCATGAATACGACGTTGTGTTTCGGCCCATTCAATACACAAGAAAGTGCCGATAGTTGGTCGGGTGAGGTGCACCGTTTGCACAAAGACGTCGAGCGTCGTGAAGATACTATTGCAGATAGTGTTAGCGACGAGCTCGGCATTCCTACTGCGGAGTTTATTCGTGCATATGTGACCCTCCCCGATTCGTTCCAAGTGGGCAAAGATGCGCGAGAAGATGGAAACCTCATTCCGACGCACGCACCTGAGATTGATGCGCGAGATATGCGTATCTATGCGCTCCGCGCATTCGCATCAGCGGTCGACTACACTTTGGAGCGACTCATCCAGACACCGCCCCTGCATTCATAGAACCGAGGACACACCTCGGTTTTTTGTTGCTCAGAATGTATTTATTCATTATGATAACTGCACAATTTCCCCCCGTAGCTGTCTTGGTAGGTATCGGGCGCTAGTAAGGAGTTGTTTATTTCCACCCGTAGCTCAGTTGGTAGAGCGGTCGTCTTATACACGACTGGTCCCTGGTTCGAGTCCAGGCGGGTGGACAAGCGAGACTCACAATGTAGAACACTGTGCGCTTGTCCAAGCCACAGCCATATCGAGGCTTGGCGAGATGGCGAGGCGGTGTGAGGCTCGGTCAAGGGAACCCAGCTTTGTGGGAACCGAGCCGCAAGACTCATTGAGAACTTTTGTCATCAAAAGATCCAATGAGTGGACAGCTCCTGTAAGGAGGCGAACATTTCAGAAAAATTGACTTTTTGTGTCTTTCATGTTATTAAGGATATAGATGGGTAATGTCGCCCACCTCTCTGCAATGAAAGCGAGTTTGACATGAACATGATTCAACAATTTTCGGTCGATGGCGAAGCGCGTATCGGTGTCGCGACGCAGGATGTCTGTGGCAATGAAGTGCGCTTCTTCTGGTGGAAGAACATCGCGGGCACCGCAGCTGTCGTCGCCAAAGAGTGCGGCAAAATCATCGCCCTCGGCTACCCTGCTGTCGTGCGCTCCGGACTCGACCTGACCAGCTTCTACGACGAC
The DNA here is from genome assembly GCA_043756865.1 of bacterium. Classification (GTDB taxonomy): domain Bacteria; phylum Patescibacteriota; class Minisyncoccia; order Phycocordibacterales; family UBA6899; genus MHLP01. The sequence goes on from JAYUQG010000024.1 coordinate 68,793, forward strand.
CGGCGAGTTGTCCAAGTGCGGAACACCTACGCTATCTACGTCGATGAGGCGCAGTGGACAAAGATTCGCAGTGAGGCCAACCTCGGCTATCTGTCCGTTTCGCTTCGCGACCTCGGGCTCCAGATGGCCGAACGCCGCGTGTAAAGTAAACGCCACAAGGCACAATAAACCGCCCCACACTTCGTGTGCAGGGCGTTTTGATTACTCCGTTTTTCCTCGGCTTCTGTGGCAATGCCCTTTGGTGTAAAATTGTAGCTACATGAACTGCGTGCTACAGAAAGCATTATATATATTGGGAACGGGTATTGTGTTTTATTCCTTCTCTGAAAGACTTTTTTGGGGCTGGTTTATGGAGGGAGAAGATAATATCGAGTTGATGCTTTGGGGTCTCATATTTTATACTGTTGCGGCCTACGTATTTCTCATTGTGCGTGAAAAATTTAAACTCTCGACAGTCAGTGAACTATTGATTGTGGGTCTATTATATGGGGTGATTATCGAAGGAGTTATTGTCGGTGAATTATATGCTGACCCTATTGGGACAGTGTTTGTTGCCCTTCCTTGGCACGCACTTGTGACAGTGTTGATTGGGTGGTATGCGATCCCACTCTGGCTCACCATGCATTCATATTTAAAACAGGCAATGTGGGCGCTTGTTTTTTCGGCAAGTTGGTTTGTGTGGTCAATCGGAATGCATTATGAGTTTGGGAAACCAGATAGCGCAATACCGAGCGCATCGCTCGATATCGAAAACTATGCAGCACATGCGTTATTTACATTTACACTGCTTGCACTCGGGCATGGACTTATGTTGCTTGCGCGAAAGGATTTTGTATTCAGATATAGCAAAAAAGAGGCAACTGTCGTGATGGTGATTCCGTTTTTGTTTGCAGCGATTCTTTATCCGGGAGTGATGATTATCGTCGCCCCTGTTATGGGTGTGCTCTTTTATGGGTTTTATCGACTCCTTCGATGGCTGTCGCTTCGCAAAGAGGGACTACCGCAGTTGCGCCCCGTTTTGCAAGAGTTTCGTGTTGGCAAACTCTTGGCCGTTTATGCCATACCAGCAATTTCTGTCTTTTTTATGCACGCCTTCTTCTTGTCAGGAGTAGCTACATTTGAAGCGGCATATATGATTTCACTGCCTTTATTTGTGGCGACATGCGTGCTCTGTGCGCGCGTGTTCCGTTCACCTCGAGTCGGTTAAAAACAGGTCGTTTTTTGCAGATGTGGTTTTCCTTGCATCAATACACTCCATGGTTAGAATGAATGCACATGCAAATCCGGATTAAACGTATCGACAAAACGCTCCCGCTTCCTGAGTACAAAACAAAGGGCGCTGCAGCGTTTGATCTCGCAACGCGTGAGACCATAACCATTCTGCCAAACGTAGTAGCCTATGCCCCCTTGAATGTCGTTATCGAAACACCACCCGGTTATATGACCTTCCTTGCTACGCGCTCATCACTCCACAAGCGGGGACTGGTGATGGCGAACGGAGCGGGGATTATTGATCAAGATTTTTGCGGTAACAACGACGAGGTTATGGCCGCCCTCTATAATTTCTCAGATACCCCTGTGACGATCGAGCGTGGTGAGCGGATACTTCAGGTCGCAATTGTGCCAATAGAGAAAGCAGAGTGGCTCGAAGTGGAGGATATGGAACACGAAGACCGAGGTGGCTTTGGTACGACAGGCAAGGCGTAATGCGACACTTTTCAGGTGAAAATGTGCATGCTATGCTTCGCACATTAGTATTTAGCACTCCCTATATGTCACCAGAAGAACGCGCAGTGAACGTAGCAGCAGAAATCGAAGCCTTAACGTCACAAGAAATTGCGGCATTTATTCTTCCTGTGCTCAATTCAGATGAACCCGTACTCCCTGTTGACCTCGAAATTATACAAAAGCGTGCACTCGTACTTGCATCGGAGAACCCCGCGCTTTCTGTGGAAGATGCAATCATGAACGCTGCTGGCGATCGACTCAGCGCACGAGAAGGGACTGAAACCCCCGTCACAATTACTGATAGCACGGGCTACGTTCATGCTGTTGTCGAAAAAGGGAAAAATCCTGCTTCCGTCGCTCGTGAAATCGCGGAAGATTTTCGTGATCATGGTGATGCCGCCTCAGATCGATAAATGTGTAAAAAAAGACTGCCTCTCGGCAGCCCTGAAGTTGGTTGCGTGCACACTGTGCGGACAACCAACGGAATAATCTACGCATGATGTTTTCGACGATGGCCCAAATCTGGGTCATGCCTGCGGCATGGTGCGCGCCAATACGGTGGCGTCCGTCTTTTACAACAAAGGTGCCATCACCCATCGCGTTCACGCGAATCGGAGGGATGTCGTCACCCATCTCAAGCGCAATGCGCAGTTCTTCGATACGACGCGGGCAGACACCCCGCTTCTTCTTTTTAGTGGTTCGCAGGTGCTCCATTGCGAGGAGCATGAGTTTTGGCATCTCTGACTCCTTTGATTTAGTCTGCGGGCAGTTAATCATAAGTACGTGCAAAGTCAAACCGTATATGTCATGAGCCTATTGCTCGCTTTTTTAATAGTGCTAGCCTTTGTGTAGCTGTTTTCTGCAAGGACTTTATGTACCTCAGCTCTATTCGCCTCGCCTGCAACGCAATCGGATTTGCCGCTTGGTTCGTCTTGTTTATTCAGCTTGCCGGAAATGGACACCTGACAGTCGATCCCAAGTGGGATGTCTACCTGGCGAACGTGCTCGCACTTCTTATTCCTCTGGGGTTGCTCATTATTGATTTCCGAACACGCAAATCGGGTCCACTTGCACAATCTCTGTCATCAATTGCGTGGATGATTCTTTGGACATTCACGGGAATTATTGGCGTTCTCGTTACGGGGTGGTCCGCTCATATGGGTGAGTGGGAATCAGGAAGGTGGTACGGTTATGTGGCGCCACTGTTGGTTGCTACAAACACTCTGGCGGCATTGTTGCTTCTGGGGAGGGCACTGTGGCCCACACACAAGGAAACCTATTAGGTGACTGTCCGCATTTTTGCGGACAGTTTTTTAACGAGGAAAATATAATTGCCTATGAGCTATTCAAAGTGCGAGCGTGCACGTTCCTCGAGTTGGGCCTTGAGTGTGGGCTCGTGTGCAAGTGTGAGGTCTTCTGCGAGTACGCGTTTTGCTTCTTCGCGCGCGGCTTCAACCATTTTGATGTTCTTGATTGCCTCCATTCCGATGTCAGAGATTCCCCACTGCTTGCCGCCACCGAGCTCACCAGCACCACGCAATCCTAAGTCCATTTCTGAAAGCTCGAATCCGTTCTTCGCTGTCGTGAGCGCCTTCAGGCGTTCAAAGGTTTTGTCGGTTTTTGTTTCTGAGAAAAGGTAACAGTATGCTTGGTGTGTTCCACGTAATACGCGACCGCGTAGTTGGTGGAGTTGCGCGAGCCCAAAGCGCTCGGCACCTTCGATAACAATAAGTGTAGCGTTCGGAACGTTTACCCCGACCTCCACAACGGATGTCGCGACGAGTATGTGCGTACTCCCTGATGCGAATTCCTCCATGACCGCGTCCTTTTCGGTGGGCTTCATTTTGCTATGGAGTATGTCGATGGTGTATTCGGGAAATACTTTTTCCTGCAAGCGTCGCGCCTCTTCTTTGACCGATTTGGCAATAAGCGCCTGCTCTTTGTCGGGGTCTGGTTCGTCGATACGCGGACAGATGATGTATGCTTGGCGTCCGGCCCTGAGTTCAGCGCGAATTTTTTCGTATATTGCCTCACGTTTTCCGACGGGCACAATTTCGGTGATGACAGGCTTTCTTCCTGATGGCATTTGGTCTAGGAGCGAGAGGTCGAGGTCGCCATAGAGTGTAAGTGCCAGCGTTCGCGGAATTGGTGTGGCGGTCATCGAGAGAAAGTGTGGTGCGCGCGTTGTGTCACCTAATTCTTTTTGTACGAGCTTGGCACGTTGTTTGGTGCCAAAGCGGTGCTGTTCGTCGATGATGACGTAGGCAAGATGTTTCCACTTTACACTTTTTTGAATGAGCGCGTGGGTGCCGATAACAATGGGTATTTCACCACTCGCAACCCATTTCAAAAACTGCGTACGCGAAATATCAGTCCAACCGCTCGAGTCTACTTTCGAGGGAAATTTCTTGCACCCGCTCCCCGTAATTAGTCCAATTTGTATTCCCGTGCCAACAAAATATTTTATAAATGATTCAAAATGCTGGGTTGCAAGTATTTCTGTGGGACACATATATCCCACTTGAAGCGCGCCAAAGTTTTGGCCGTTTGGGCGAGTGGTCACCACGGCAAAAGTCGTTGCTGCAGCCACTGCAGTCTTTCCGCTTCCTACATCGCCTTCAAGTAAACGTAGCATTGCGCGGGACGATGCGAAGTCAGTGAAAATCGTTTTCACTGCACGCTCTTGAGCGTCAGTGAGCGGAAAGCCAAGGCGAGCAACAAACTCATCAACGTACGCAAGGTTGGGTGTGATAAGAAATGTGGGATTTGCTTCATACCGCATACGTGCCTGTTGTCGTTCAAGCTGAAGAAAAAATATTTCTTCAAACGCAAAGCGCTTTCGTGCAGACTGTGCATGCTTGGCATCACGTGGCTGATGCATCCAAATGAGTGCGGTTGCAAGTGACGGGAGATTGTATCGTTTGAGTATTAGCTCAGGAATAGGGTCGACGAGCTCGACTAAGATTCCCGACGTGAGTACCTTACGGATGGCGTAGTAGCACCAGCGTGAAGTGATTCCCTTCGACTCTGGATAGACAGGAAGAAAGCGCTCTTCGTCACTGATTCCACCTTCACTAAATAATGATGGACCAACGTCACCGGGAAGTTTAGGAATCTTCTCAATTTCAGGGTTCACCATCGACCGTGCACCATTTTTTATTTTGACTTTTCCTGATGCACGCACAAAGTCTCCTGATGCAACCATCTTTGCCATATATGCCTGATGAAACCACACCAACGTAATGTGCCCCGACGTGTCACGCATCGTTGCTTCACCCATTGGCACGCGTGAACGAAACGATTTTTTTGCCCCCGTCTTTTCAATTTGCCCATAGAATGTTGCACGTTCGCCATCGGTGGCGAGTTCTATTGAGGAAGATTTCCCTGCATCGATGTGCCTTGCGGGGAAGTGATATAAGATATCGCGGATCGTGTGGATACCCATTTTTTGGAGCGCTTTCTTTTGCTCCGGTGCGATGCGCCCGATGGTGGTAATTGGGTCACTTTCATGAAATTTACTTCCAGACATTGACCAATCATACGGGATTCTTGGCATCGCGGTGGGATTGACGAAGAATAATTTTCCTGTCAGATTGTGGGTAGTGATTTAGTTTGGAAAAAATGTTCTTTGCAAATGTCACACTTACAAGAAAGGGAAATTATGTTTGGATTCGAAGGAATCTTTAGCCTTCCGTGGTGGGGTCACCTCCTCGTTGCGCTCATTTTGACGCACATTACCATTACGGGAGTGACGATTTACTTGCATCGTTCGCAGGCACACCGTGCACTCGAACTACGTGCGCCACTGGCACATTTTTACCGTCTCTGGCTTTGGCTCTCGACCGGGATGATTACAAAGGAGTGGGTCGCCATTCACCGCAAGCATCATGCGCGCTGCGAAATGGATGGAGATCCTCATTCTCCAATCGTTTGGCTTCGCGGAGTTGAAGGCATTTGGATGCGGGCCTTCGCCATGGTGCGCTGGGTGCTGTGGGTAGGTGTGCAAAAATACGTCACCGAATCCCGTATTACGGATACCATGAAAGACTTCGGTGCCATGACTCCCGACGACTGGATTGAGCGGCGTGTGTACTCTGCTTTTCCAAAAGTAGGAATTCTCGTCATGCTCACGCTTGACCTCGTTTGTTTTGGTCCGTGGGGCTTTCTCATTTGGGGAATCCAAATGATTTGGATTCCGGTGTTTGCTGCAGGCGTCATCAATGGAGTGGGACATTTCCTTGGCTACAGGAACTTTGAGAGCAAGCATCGCAGAACTGGCGTGGTTGATTCTTCGAGAAACATCTCCCCATGGGGCATTCTTATTGGAGGCGAAGAACTGCACAATAACCACCACGCGAACGAACTGTCACCAAAACTTTCGGCAAAATGGTTTGAGTTCGACATCGGATGGTGCTACATCACCATCTTCAGATGGCTCGGTCTCATCAAAAGCATTCGTCTTGATAGGCCATATCCTTCATAACGTCATAACGCGAGCAATGCTCGCGTTTTTTTTATCTAAGATAGTCTGATAGACAGACAGTAACCCGCAGGCCATTCTTTTGCTATAATAAAGTAAGGTACTGTCACAAAATAATTTGATCGTCTCGCTTCCATCTTTACCCCATCTTTCACTTATTTCAATCGCGGAATCTTCACCGTAATCCTATTACGCCTCAGATTCTGCTCAGTCAGAAAAGGTAAATCTGTGGCAAATCTGAAACCGCCTGAGACCGAAAGTGACCACATTATTTTGTGACAGCGCCTAAACTCATTTATCAACCTTGTCATTTCATCATGCATAAGAAAACTATTTTTTTCGTACTCCTCCTAGTTATTGTGGTATTGCTATTTGCATTCAGTACAAAAAAGGATTCCGCCCCGCTCGCACCTGTAGCAACTCCGACGGAAGAGGTGGTGCTTAATAATGGAGATGTATATAAAATGACTGCAGGTTATGTAACAAAGGATGTGGGTGGGAAGCCGATGCGCATGCTCGCATACAACGGTTCGATTCCTGGCCCGACCATTCGCGTGAATGAGGGGGACGAAGTGACAATTCGTTTTGTAAATAATACTGACATGCCAACCCTGTTTCACTCGCACGGTGTGCGCATGGAGAACAAGTTTGATGGTTCACAGTCCGTCCAGTCTGACATTTTGCCAGGTGAGTCATTTGAGTACAAATTGAAGTTCGCTGACCCGGGTGTGATGTGGTATCACCCTCACGTACGTGAAGACAAACAGCAGAATATGGGACTTTACGGTAACTTCGTGGTTACTCCCAAGGATCCCAATTTTTGGCCACAGGTTGACGGAGAAGAAACGCTCTTCCTTTCTGATGTTTTAATAGAGGGGGAGCAAATTGCTCCATATAGTGACAAGTTTGTTACACACGCACTCATGGGTCGTTTTGGTAACACACTTCTTGCGAACGGTGAGGTCTCGCATGTCATAAACGCTGCACCGGGAGAGGTGTATCGCTTGTATGTTACAAACGCCGCAACCGTGAGACCTTTCAACTTTGCTGTGAAGGGGGCAAAAATGAAGTTGGTTGGTGGTGACAATGGAAGATATGAAAAAGAGACGTTTGTTGAGAGTGTGGTGGTGGCACCCTCGGAGCGTGCCGTACTGGATGTACATTTCCCTGAAGCAGGTACCTACGCTCTTGAAAACCGTACACCCACGAAGGCCTATGAACTGGGAAGAATTTCCGTGGACGGAACTCGTGTGAGTGTCGCCAGTGTCACATTCGAAACACTGCGCAACAACCAAGAAGAGATTAAGCTGTTTAGTGGATTGCGCCGCTATCTGACAACTAAACCAGATGAACATATTACCCTTACCATGAAGATGGATATGGCAAAGATTATGTCGCATATGGGGAGTGTCGCACCTGAGGGTGGCCATGCACATGGGGGCGCTGCTGCTGCGGGGCACGATATGGCAGGAATGGACATGGCGAGTACTTCCGCCCACATGAGTACTCATACTGCAGTCCCGATAGAATGGGAAGATACGATGGGAGATATGAATACATTTTCAACTTCTGATACGGTAACGTGGATTATCAAAGACGTTGTGACTGGAAAGGAAAATATGGATATAAACTGGAAGTTCACACTGGGTTCATACGTAAAAATTCGCATCGACAACGACCCTAATTCGGGACATCCCATGCAACACCCGGTACATTTCCACGGTAATCGCTTTGCAGTACTTTCCACCAACGGAGTGCCAAATGACAATATGGTATGGAAAGATACAACACAGCTCAAAACTGGCGAGTCAATCGACATTTTGCTTGAAGTCACAAACCCTGGAATATGGATGGCACACTGTCATATTGCCGAGCACATGCATAGTGGCATGATGTTTAATTATACGGTGCAACCGTAGCATGCTGACTCCTGAGCAGTGTTTTGGTCACACATGCTCAACTCTGCGTTGTATACAGCACGTCTGTAGTATTGTTTTATTCCTGCTAAAAAAGATATAATTAAGACTATGGCTATTATCGCTTCTGTCGGCTCATCTCATGTGTCTGATTCCTTCAGCGCAGGCGCAACCGCATCGCGCGATGCTTTCGAAGGCTTAAAGGGCGCAACACCGTCATTTGGATTCGTATTTTCTTCAATAGTATTTGACCAGCAGGAAATGTTACTCGGAGTATATTCGATAGCGCCCGATGTCACATTTATTGGTTGTTCCACTGCAGGAGAGATTACTAATCAGGGCTCACTCCCTGACTCCTCTGTTGTGGTTATGCTTATTTCCTCCGATAACACGCTTGTGTTTTCGCCCGGTCTCGGAAGGGGGGTCAAGAATGGAGAATTTACCGCTGGGGTCGGGCTCGCAGAGTCGATACTCTCGCGTGCAGGAAAGGCACCATTACGCGGATGCATCATGCTCCCAGACGGTCTTGCGGGGAATGGCGCAGAAATTGTTCGAGGCATGTTAAGTGTCCTCGGGCAACATTTCCCACTGGTTGGAGGCTCTGCAGGAGACGATTATCGCTTCAAGGAAACATATCAATATTGGAACGGGGAAGTGCATAGCGGTGACGCAGTCGGGGTTGGGCTTTCAGGAGATTTTACATATGGAGTCGGCGTAAAGCATGGCTGGGGAGTGCTCGGGATGCCCTCCAAGGTCACTAAATCCAAAAGCAATGTGATTCACGAAATTGACGGGCGTCCCGCAATGGAACTTTATGAAAAGTATTTTGGCGACAAGGCGAAAGATTTACGCAATGAAACACTTGCCCAGCTGGCAGTATCGTATCCGCTCGGATTAAAAGTGGAAGGTAGTGAAGAATATCTCATTCGCGACCCGCTGTCCGTCGATGAGCATGGGTCCATTACATGCGCTGCAGAAGTGCCCGAAGGGGCAGATGTGCGCATTATGATGGGTACACGCAAGAGCGCAATAGACATGGCCCGCACTGCGGCAAAGCAGGCACTCACCGCTCTTGAGGGAAAGAAACCCAAAGCAATTTTTATTTTTAATTGTATTGCGCGCAAGAAACTGCTCGGTGAGGACCGAGGACTTGAAATCACGGCAATTCAAGATGTGCTTGGTAAAGAAGTGCCACTCATCGGGCTCTATACGTATGGAGAACAAGCACCGCTCGATGGAATTGTGCGCAACATGGAACGATGTAACACGGTGTTTCACAACGAGACAGTAGTGATTTACGTTATCGGGGAGTAGTTACACGGCGGTCCTTCAGTGTATGCACCACATCTACTTTCGCATTTTAGAAAAATGTATATAATTAATTTATATGGCCATATTTGCTTCAGTCGGTTCATCACACGAATTTGATTCGTTCAGCGCAGGTGCGACTGCATCACGCATTGCAAAAGAGGGATTGAAGGACGCCGTACCCTCATTTGGTTTTGTATTTGCATCGACGAAGTTTGATCAGCAGGAAATGTTGCGCGGAGTGTATTCGATAGCGCCCGACGTCACATTCATCGGCTGTTCATCAGCGGGAGAAATTACCAATAGCGGTCCGCTGCAAGATCCGTCAGTCGTAGTGATGATGATCTCGGGAGGAAACACACTTTCGTTCGCACCGGGAATTGGCACGAACATTAAAGGCGGAGAGTTTGATGCGGGAGCAGCACTCGCAGACTCTATACTTGCAAGAGCGGGGAAAGCACCTCTTACGGGGTGTATCATGTTTTCAGACGGTGTTGCCGGCAACGGCGCAGAAATTGTGCGTGGGGCGCTGAGTGTGCTTGGTGACACCTTTCCTTTGGTGGGAGGTTCAGCGGGTGATGATTTTCAATTCAAGAAAACATATCAGTACTGGAATGGCGAGCCACATACGGGAGACACTGTCGGTGTCGGTCTTTCTGGAGACTTCGTTTTTGGAGTGGGCGTGAAGCATGGCTGGGGAGTACTTGGACGTCCCGCAAAAGTAACAAAATCCGAGAATAACATTGTGCATGAGATTGATGGCAAGCCCGCGTTTGAGCTCTATGAAAAATATTTTGGGGTGGAGAGGGCGAAGCAGTTGCGGGAGGGGAACCTCGCTCAGTTTGCTGTTTCATACCCACTTGGTATTAAATCGAAAGAAACTGACGACTATCTATTGCGTGCACCATTTTCTGTAGATGCAAATGGTGCCATTGCGTGTACCGCAGAGATTCCCGAAGGCGCAGACGTGCGTATCATGATGGGTACACGGGAGACCGCAATTGAGATGGCGCGCACTGCGGCACAACAGGCGCTTACTGCACTTGGCGGCAAGAAGCCTGTAGCGATTTTTATTTTCAATTGTATTGCGCGTCGCAAACTACTGGGCGAAGACGGTGGGCTTGAAATTGCCGCAATCCAAGATGTGCTTGGCAAGGACGTACCGCTTGCTGGTCTCTATACCTATGGCGAGCAGGCACCACTTGATGGCATCGTGCGGCACATGGAACGGTGCAATAATGTCTTTCATAACGAAACAGTAGTGATTTACGTCATAGGAGAGTAGTGCTCATAAATACAAAAACGCACAAGCCCAAGCTTGTGCGTTTTTCGTAACAACTACGAGTCCACCTATTTCCTCACTTGGAACAGCCCGAAAGTTCCGCGAGCGATTCAAGCGATTGTGCTCCGAGTGTGCGTTTGCCGCTACTGTGTTCCCATGTCGGTAAGTATTTGACCCCTTGTTCGGTGCAAAGTGCATTTTTCTGCATGCTTCCTTCTGGGAAGCATGCGACTATATCCGCCTGTACACCAGCATCGCTCAGTGTTTTAAGCTGTGCCTTACAGTATGGACACCACCATGCCGTATAAAACTTCATTCCTGAAGTAGTCAGACACTTACTGAGCGCCTCGGGTTGAATGGGTAAGGCTAGGGCGGGGCCAATAAGCGCCATGGAAAGAGAGAGTGTGGCAAGCAATCGCATATTGATACCTTGAGTGACACCTCGCCCCACTCTAGGGGCAATCACGCATTAATTCAAGTATGCAGGGTGCTTTGTCTATCGTAGATGCGCTTTCTGCCTTTTCCTGCTGAGAGATTTGTATATTTGCGGAATTCACATCCGACACCTTCCCAGTTTTCGGCAGACAGATGTAATGGTTTCCCGTGAATAGTAACCCCAGTAGTAAATGGCATGCGCGCAAGTTCGGTGACAAGGATTGTGGGGTCTTTCGCCGGGTTTAGATTTTTAAATGTGGGCAGGGCACCCGGACCGATCGGAAATCGACCAAAGAGGTCAATGTATTCGGGGAATTGATATGCCACATCAATCAATACCTCTGTCCAGAGAAATGTGAGATTGTGTCCAAAAACGGGAAGTATATCTCTGACTCCATCATAGACGGTGCGTTTGTTCCACGTGCGAATAATTGCACCCACCTCGGGGATACGGCTCGGCACATATGTAGTGAGAAAAAGTTCTCTCGTCGGTGTGGCACTTCGGAGGATTGTGCTCACGGGGAATACATAGGGCGTGCCATATCGAGGTCGCGGGGATTTCATCAATCGCTCATACAGCTCTGCGTTTTCTCTTTTCTCGAGCGCCAGCAAGCCCACCGTGTTGATAGTCTCTGTACGGGCCACCATGCGGCAATAAAACATATTGATGAGCCAAAGTGGAAAGTTGTCGCGTAGGGGATTGAGCATTGTGTGAAACTCAATTGTTTGTCGATCGAACTCACGGAAGATATTGCAGAATCGATACTTGGCAAGAATGTGGTCATCCGTATATGGAGATGATTTGCCGGAAACTTTTTGTTCCCATATGCGCATACGTTCGCGGACAAACCACGCAAGGTCATTAGGAATAGTCTGCTTCAGTGGGTGTAATGTCGGCGTAGTGTGCCCTTCCCAGTGTCGGTAAAGAGAGATGAGGTCAGAGGGGAGTTCCATAAAGTGTTGTGCCCATTCTATCTTTCATTCTGGAGTATTCCAGTCCAGTTCACGGTTTCTTCGCATTTGCTTGTTATACTCTGTTCAGTCACTAGTCACAATAATCCATTGTGTTCATTATAAAATTTAAATAATTATCTACTCGTATGCAAAAAATAGTTCCACACTTGTGGTTTGATAAAGAAGCTAAGGAGGCTGCTGAATTCTACACCTCGTTATTTCCACATTCAAAAATCACCAATGTTACCACTCTGCATGGAACGCCATCTGGGGATTGTGACATAGTATCTTTTGATCTGTGGGGGTATTCATTTATGTCAATCAGTGCTGGCCCGTTATTTAAATTTAATCCCACCATATCTTTCATGGTCAATTTTGATCCATCGAAAGACAAGGACGCGAAGACTCAAATTGATGCTGTGTGGGCTAAGCTTTTGGAAGGCGGGAAGGTGCTCATGCCCTTGGGAGAGTACCCTTTTAGCGAACGGTATGGCTGGGTAGAGGATAAATATGGGCTGACATGGCAGCTCATACTTACCAAGCCAGAGGGTGAAGAGCGTCCTCACATCATCCCCTCTCTCCTGTTCGTCGGGGACGTGTGCGGTAAAGCAAAGGAGGCCTCTGACTTTTACATTTCAGTATTTAACGAATCAAGGCGTGGGGCAATTGCTTATTATCCGGACGGCATGGAGCCTGACAAGAAGGGAGCAGTCATGTTTACCGACTTCACACTCGAAGACGGATGGTTTGCAGCAATGGACAGTGCTCGTATGCATGATTTCAGTTTCAATGAAGCGGTTTCACTTATCGTAAATTGCGATACGCAAGAAGAAATTGACCATTATTGGGAAAAACTTTCTGCGGTCCCTGAATCAGAACAATGCGGATGGCTAAAAGATAAGTATGGCGTGTCATGGCAGATTGTTCCGACTGCGATGAAGAGGATGATGGAAAGTGGTGACAAACAAAAGATGGCGCGCGTCACGCAGGCGTTTCTTCAGATGAAAAAGTTCGATATTACTGCGCTTGAGCAGGCGTATGCGGGATAATAACAGTAAAACAAGCGCAAAACAGTTGTAACACGCCTAACCTCGCGCCCTCAATAAGAGATCGCTATACGAATCTGCCAACAAGTTTGTAGTGGGGATTGCAAAAAGTTCGAGGTAGTACGCACATTGTGCGAGTAACTGCTCTTTCCCGATAGTGCCGTCCATGTCGATTGCTTCTATTTCTACAAATGTACCCAAATCTTCAACGGAATCGAGATGAAATTTTACGTTCGCAATATAGTAAATCTCGCGCTGTTTATCAACTGTCACCAACGCTCCGAGAGACTTAAGGAGAATCTCTTTCAGTGTTGACGCGGGGTCAGCAGCGAACAGTGTGACGTGTGATTGCTTGGGGCCCTCGATATTTTCTCGTTCATAGTGAATAAGATAATTCTCTATATTTCCTTCTCGGAGTTTGAGTCTGCCTGAGCGGATGTTGAAGTAGGTGTCTATTTGACGGTCGACTCCCTTAAACTCCGCTTGTTCTGCGCGGAGAATTTCTCGGATTGCGTTTTGATCTGCGCACTGCGCTTTGATTTCTACGTTGAGGTGGGGCATGGGGATATTGTAGCATTGCTACCCGCCTCTCGAGTTGTTGCGGAGGCATTGGGAATTTCGACCCTTACAGGGTCAGTACCCCTTTCCCATTTACTCAGGATAAGAATCCTTCATAAATATGGGAGAAGGGCTTCGAATCCCACACGCAAGCAAAGCAGTTTGCTTGCTCGTCTCCGTTTCTCGAAGACTCAAAACGGAGACGGTGGGATTCGAACCCACGGGGGAATTTACTCCCCGCCTCGTTAGCAGTGAGGTACTTTAGACCACTCAGCCACGTCTCCATATATATAGTACATCCGCCAAGTGCAGAGGTACGTGTTGCTAACTTAGCACAAAACTATTATTTTTCAAAAAATCCCCCATTAGGGGGACGGCGAAAGGAGTGCGTTTCTCCAGAGTACGAAGTTGCGTGCTGTAGGCGCTCTCCCTTTTGCGCGGATGTATTTGCCGTAGAAATCCCATTCTGAGACAAATTCCTCAACGCGTCCAAGGAAAACCGGAATACCTTTTTTGGTTGCATGTTGCGCTTCGAAGTCGGCTCCGCGCGATTCGCCTGGAAGGCGTATCATCACGTCACATTTTTCAAGCCAAATGAAATCGAGACGAATCCAGTCGTGATATGGTCGATTACACTTGAAATGCCAGAAGTGGGTGAGGTGGGGGATATGCGGGATGAAGTTATTGTTGAAGAGCACGTTCGCCTGCTCTATTGCAAAGCCGGTGTTGATTGCGGGGTCAGGCTTTGTGTAGGGTCCGGCGACATAGACGGTTCCGTTGTGCGGAATGTCTGCCCGCATTAGGTCATCCAAAGAGTACGTGGACATGGGGGTCCTCCAGATATCTTTGTCTAATCTAATCGTGCAGAGGGTATCGGTCAATGAGCACCATCCTACGTGTGTACTTAGTGTGCGACAGCAATTGCGAGCACGCGCTTTGGGCCGTGGGATTTGATGGCCTTGCGCGCCTCCGCAATTGTCGCGCCTGTGGTGATGACGTCGTCGATAAGAATGACCGTTTTTCCGACAAGATATGCGCCATGCTGCACCGCGAAGATTCCCGCCACGTTTTCTTGGCGACCTATTTTGCTCCGCGCTCGCGCCTGCTGAGTATTTTCTTTTGTTTTAAAAAGAATGTCTCCGCGCACGACAAGTGTCATGTGGTCTTTTTCTGCACAGCGTGCAATTGCCTGCGCAATGATTCTCGCGTGATTATAGCCTCGCGTTGCGACGGCCTTTTTGCTTGCGGGAACCGGAATGAGCACGATTTCATCGTTTTTGCCCTCTCCGCGACGTGCGAGCTGTTTGAAAAATTCTCTATACAAAGCGGTGCCGAAGTAATTACCCAACGCGCGTTTGCGATGGTATTTTAAAGCCCAAACTGCCTTTTTGACGAGGGGGTTCTTGTAGTCGAATAGGGCAGCAACAGTGCCAGAAAGTGCCTGTGGCTTCGTTGTAATAGTGCGCTCGCAGATGGCGCACAGCACGCTCCCTTTCTTGTCGCAGCTAATACAGCGCTCTGGGAAAAGTAATGAAATAAGGTCGTCCCACATATGTAGCAACAGTCTACCTTCCTTTGTCGTACCCGCAAACGTGCGTACGCGGTGCGACCGTGGAAGCGCGTATTCACTATAGGATTTCGAGTGTGGTATGATGTGTGCAATGCTAAATGCCTTTGAAAAGATTCTTGCAAAACTACTTCCCAAAAAAGGAACCGGTGCCGTTGTGGGTGTCGATATTGGGAGTTCGTTTATTAAGGCTGTGCAGTTGCACAAAAAAGCAGGCAAGGCCGTGCTTGATACCTATGGCGAAATTGCCCTCGGACCACTTGCGGGACTTGAGGTAGGACAGGCCACCAATCTTTCCGCCGACAAACTGGCAGATGCAATCAAAGATCTTTTTGTAGAAGCAAAGATTGTAAGCCGTGATGTTGTCTTTTCGCTCCCGCTTACATCGACACTTGTCACCGTAATTGAAATGCCTGACCTCGGTGAATCAAAACTCAAAGAGATGATTCCTCTTGAGGCACGCAAGTATATTCCCACCTCAGTTTCAGAGGTGTCACTTTCGCACTGGATTATTCCTCGCCTTGTCCGCTCATATGTAGACCCTGATGTCGAAGATGCCCAAAAGCGTTCTGCGCCCAAAGTTGATGTGCTTTTGGCTGCGGTGCACAACGATGTGCTTGCAAAATATAGCGACATCGCGAAAAAGGTTGGGGCAACCACCGTCACATTTGAGATTGAGATTTTTTCTACCATTCGCTCTACTATGGGGCGCGATACTGCCGCTACGATGATTGTCGACATAGGTGCCGCAAACACAAAAGTAGCTGTTATCGAAGAGGGAATCGTGCGAAGCTCTAACCTCTTTAATGTCGGTTCACAGGATGTCACATTGGCACTCTCCCGATCAAAAGGCATTTCAATTCTTCAAGCAGAGGAGATTAAGCGTGAATTTGGGCTCCCTGGAGATCCTTCCGACCCTGCAGTTTCCGAAATAACCCGCCTTGCTGTTGAGCGTATTTTCGCCGAAGCAAATCGCGTCCTCATCAGGTATCAGCACGATAAGCGTGTTTCAATTGGCAAGGTTATACTCACGGGCGGAGGTGCAATGATGAAGGGGATTATGGATCTTGCGCGCACGAGCTTTGAAACAACCGTGGTGTATGGCAATGCTTTTGAAAAGGTAGAAGCACCCGCGGTTCTTGAGCCCTTACTGAAAGAAGCAGGTCCCGAGTTTGCTGTTGCAATCGGCCTCGCCCTTCGCAAGCTTTAGCGCGGTGTGCAAATCACTTGATTAGTACCTACCACCACAAAAGTTAATCCGTCGCTCGCGGCATATTTCTTGTGCGTATTTGGTCCACCGATGAACAGTTTTATATCCTGCCATAACCCGTTTGTTCGAGATTGGACCTCAATATGGCCCACAATAACTCCGACTGTTCACAACTCTGCTCGCCATACAGAGAAATATCTTGTAAAATATTATGAGGAATGGATAAATCATTCGAGACATCTTTCATGCCGAAGCAGCCACTTTTGAGAGTGGAGGGTGTTTCGCGTCGCCGAGAACCAGTAAATCTAGCGATGGTCATGGCGCTTATTGTCTTTTTTGTGACTCTCGCCGTAAGTGGGGGTATTTATTTTTACAAACTTCAGGTAGACAAGCGCGTGGTTGCACGTGCGATGGAGCTTGAGGCCGCAGAAAAACTCCTTGATATAGATGAAATTGAGCTCTACAAGCGTATTGATACCCGCATTGACACAGCTAAAAGCCTCCTCGAGAATCACACCGTGTTTACCGTTGTCTTAAATTTACTCGAGGAGAGCTCCGCGCAAAATATTGGACTGACCTCACTCAGCTATTCCAAGGACAAACAAACATTTGTCCTCACGCTTAGCGCACAGGCAACAAGCTATGGAGCAGTGTATTTTCAGGCAAACGCATGGCGCAGTATGGCTCCGCTTGTTACAGATGTAAAAGTTGAAAGCCTCACACTTGATGACACCTCAGGAATCGTTTCTTTTGCCGGTCGACTTGTGGTTGATGCAGGACTTACCAAGTACGGACGACTGCTGGAGTCAGAGCGAATGGTACGAGAGCGTGCTGCGGCCGCAGTACCAGTCACTCCACCTTCCACGGGCGCAATCACGCCAGTCACGTCACCATTTCCCACCCCTGTTACACCCCCAGTGAAACCAAAGCCATGAGCAGATACATTATTCCAATTTTCTTAACGATTATTGCTTCTGCCATGTATGTGGTGTATCTCGACGCAACTTATCAGCAAATTCAAGTACAGCTTGCAAAAGAGCAAGAACTGCTTACTTATCTTGCAGATGCCAAGGATGCCCGCGACAAACTTGATAAAATTGCTGCAGAATATGAAGCGTTTCCTGCAAATGCTGATGAACGCTTGAACGTCATGCTTCCTGACACTATTGACCCCGTGAAACTCATTGTTGACGTGAATGACGTAGTAGAAAAGCACGGCATGATAGCAAAGAACCCAAGCGTCAGCATGGAATCCGAAGACCCAAAAAATCCCGGAAAATACCGCAAGTCAACAATCAGTTTTGGCGTGAGTGCAACATACCCTGGATTCCGTACATTTCTGCGCGCACTGGAGTCGTCACTTGCGCTGCGTGACTTCAGCGATGTCTCGTTCACCGCCAATGCTTCAGCGTCAGGGGCAGGACCGGCACAAGTAAGGCCAGAATTTGTTGTATATGAGTACACGGTGATTGTCAGTAGTTATTCACTTAAGTAGACATCATGGGAAAACAAATAATGATAGACATACTTGTCGTCCTCGCCGTTCCAGTCATTCTGATTGGGGGTTTCTACTTTTGGAAAACAGACGACGGTGCACTGCTCTCACTGCTCTCTCCTGATGTGACCTTGCCGGGGGACGAGGGGAAAGAACTTGGCGCTAAAACGAAGCTTGCGCTGACAACCCTCGGTTCCATTGATTTTGATGAGTCGTTTTTCCGTAACGAGGCATTTATGACATTGAATGACCTCACGGCGACGGTCGCCACGACGTCTCTCGGTCGCGAATACCCGTTTACTTCTCCTGATGTAATTGTGAATTTAATGAAGAAGGCTAAACCGGGAGTACCCATCACTACACCCAAGGTCACTCCCGCTAATGCTTCTGTCGGTATAGACAACATTAAGACAGGGTTAACTCCAAAACCCAAGTAGACCCACTACGCGCAGTGCAACTGCGACTTTTTCACAAAAACGGTTTCAACTTGGGCCGTTTTTTGTTACCATTGAAGCATAGGCGATGTTTGAGACGGCAACAGAAGCACCATGACACGAGTATTTATACCATTTGATTATTCATCACACATTCCTCATCGAGGTGCGTGTGCACACATACTTTCTGCATGAGTTTTGTCCTTTTTCTTGCACAAAAAGGTTTATTTCGTGAGGAAGATGTTCCCACACTTTCCGCTCAGGCCGAAAGTGCACTCGGGGGACTTGATGAAATACTCCAAAAAGGGGGAATGACTGGCGAGCAGATACTCACCCTGAAAGGTGAATACTTTGGATTACCTGCGCGTGCACTTGAGGGGCACAAAGTGCTTGTTGAAGTGCTCAAGTTTATACCCGAAGAATCAGCTCGGCATTATCAAATAGCTCCACTGTCAGTCGTCGACGCAGTGCTTGAGATAGGTATTGTAGACCCTGATATGCCTGGTGCGCGCGACGCAATTCAATTTATTGCCGCAAAGCTTGGTATGCCCTACAAGCTTTATCTGATTACCCAACCGGAGTTCAATCTGATACTTGTACAGTACCAAAATCTTTCTGGCGAAGTGACTCAGGCACTCTCCGAGCTGAACACCGATGCAAACAAGGCCGCAGTAGAGGAAACAACTGCAGATACTGCGCAATCTGTTGAAACACACGAGCGCATCGAAGAGCGCGGAGGAGAGACAAAAATCGTTGAGGACGCCCCCGTTACAAAAATTGTTGCTGTTATTTTAAAGCATGCCGTGGAAGGAAATGCATCTGATGTGCACATTGAGCATACGGGTGAAAAAATCCGCGTACGTTTTCGCGTGGATGGTGTGATGTACACCTCGCTCATTCTCCCAGCAAACATTCACAGTGCAGTAATTGCGCGTATTAAAATTCTCGCACAACTAAAGCTTGACGAAAAACGCAAACCACAAGATGGTCGCTTTAGTGCACGCATGGACGGAAAGAAAGTGGATTTTCGCGTATCCACATTCCCTGCATATTATGGCGAAAAGGTGGTGATGCGTATTTTGGATACTGGCAAAGGGGTCAAAACACTCGACATGATGGGACTCACTCCTGAACATTTGAAGCTCGTCCGAGAGGCAATTAACACTCCCTATGGACTCATACTGGTAACCGGACCGACGGGTTCGGGAAAGTCGACAACACTCTATTCGATGTTAAACGAGCTTGACCGCGAAAAGCGCAACGTCATCAGTCTTGAGGATCCAGTGGAATATAACATCCCTGGCGTTAATCAATCGCAGGTGCGACCGGAAATCGGCTATACATTTGCAAGTGGACTGCGCTCTATCTTACGTCAAGACCCTGACATTATCATGGTGGGAGAAATTCGTGACAAAGAGACGGCGCAGCTTGCCGTGCAGGCTGCACTCACGGGGCATTTAGTATTCTCCACGCTGCACACAAACAATGCTGCGGGTGTAATTCCACGTTTGATAGACATGGAGGTCGATCCGTACCTTATAGCACCCACACTTATTATGGCGCTGGGTCAACGCCTTTTGCGCACTATGTGCCCGGAGTCAAAAAGTCCAATTCCACTTTCAGAAAGCATGAGGGTTATGATTGAAAAGCAGTTCTCCGATCTTCCACCGGCGGTGCGCGCGACACTTCCGATACCGAACGAAGTCTATGAGGCGGTTCCGTCACCCACGTGTCCGTCCGGCACGAAGGGGCGTACTGCGGTGTTTGAGTTTTTAAAAATGGACCGCGAACTTGAGCATGTGATTCTCACAAACCCCGTAGAGCAGGCTGTTTATGAAATGGCACGCTCGAAAGGGATGCTTACCATGAAAGATGACGCCATTGTAAAGGCATTTCGTGGCGTTATTCCTTTTGAGGAGGTCAATAATATCGTATAATAAAACATATGCCCAAAGACACCATTAATTACAGTATTATAGTGATAGATGACGACTCGTTCTTGTTGGATATGTACGCACTAAAGTTTACCCAGCGAGGGTTTAAAGTCACCACAGCTTCGGGCACACTCGAGGCTTTAGATAAATTGCGTGCAGGTCTTACCCCAGACATCATTGTGGTTGATTTGGTGATGCCTGCAATGGATGGGTTTGAATTTCTCGAAGCGGTAAAAACAGAAGGACTGGCAGAGGGCGCACTGGTCATCATTCTTTCAAATCTTGGGCAACAGGAGGACATCGACCGCGGACTACGTCTTGGTGCGGCGGGCTACATTATCAAAGCATCGGCAACACCCTCGGAGGTGGTCGAGAAGGTACTCGAGACGGTTCAGAAAAAACATAAAAAATAATTAGTTATGTCAGCCGAATACAAAAAAGAGCTAGAAGATTTAGTACTCACGGTCATCCACGAGGGAGCATCTGACCTCCACTTAGTCGTTGGCAGACACCCCACGATTCGTGTGTCGGGTGAACTGATTCCATTGGTCAAGAAACCTGTCCTTGAACCTGCTGACACAATTGGACTCCTCAAGGAGCTTATGGACGACGGGAGCTTCAAAATTTTTACCGACACAAAAGAAATCGACTTTTCTTTTTCATTTGGTAAAGAGGCGCGTTTTCGTGGAAACGGCTTTTTTCAAAAGGGAACTGCCGCAGCCGCACTCCGTCTTATTCCTAAGAAGATTAAAACGCTTCAAGAATTAGCACTTCCTCCTATACTGGAAATGTTTACCAAACGTAAACAAGGTTTCTTTTTGGTTGTGGGTCCGGTGGGTCAAGGTAAGTCAACTACCCTTGCATCAATGATTGAAATGGTGAATACAGAGCGCGCAGAAAATATCATTACGATTGAAGATCCCATTGAGTACGTGTTTACCCCCGATCGTTCCATCATTAGTCAGCGCGAAGTACGTTTTGATACCGCAGATTTTCACGTCGCACTTCGCGCGTGTTTCCGTGAAGACGTGGACATCATTCTCATTGGTGAAATGCGCGGGCTCGACACCATCTCTACTGCAGTTACTGCTGCAGAAACAGGACACATGGTGTTTTCGACACTCCACACAAACAACGCATCACAGACTATTGACCGCATTATCGACTCATTCCCCCCCGAGCAGCAGGATCAGATTCGTGTGCAGCTTTCGGGCTCTCTTGCGGGAATCTTCTCCCAGCGCCTTGTTCCGCGCATCTCAGGTGGTCTTGTGCCTGCATACGAATTGCTCATCAACAATAATGCTGTTGCAAACCTCATTCGTGAGCGCCGCACTCATGAAGTCCCGATGGTTATCGAGACAGGCTCTGAGCTTGGCATGATCGACATGAATCGTTCGCTCGCAGACCTTGTTCGTGCGGGTGAGATAACGGCAGAAAATGCATATCTGCATTCGTTTAATCCTCGCGCACTAGAACGGATGATATAACAAACCCACGCACTTCAGGTACTCGCATCCACGGATGAGAAACTTGTAGCTTGTGACCTAGTACTGCCATGCTCTATAGATACAAAGCAATCGACCAAAATAACGGAGAGGAAAAGGTGGGCACCATCGAGGCGGCAACCGTTGATGTTGCCATAGCCGCACTCCAGCGCCGCAAGCTCATTATTGTTTCAATTGTTGCTGCAGACAACCTCCCCATCTGGGAGAAAGTGATGTCGGTCGGGCATAAGGTCCCTTATCGTGACGTGGTGATTCTCTCTCGGCAGATTGCCACACTCTTTCATGCACAGGTTTCTGCGCTTCGCGTTTTTCAGCTCCTCGGTGTTGAGGCAGAAAATGAAACGTTAAAGCTGAGACTGAATGAAGTTGCTGAGGATATACAGGGTGGCATGTCGCTTTCGAGTGCACTCGGAAAACACTCCGACGTTTTTTCTGATTTTTATGTAAACATGGTACGCGCAGGAGAAGAATCAGGTAATCTTTCCAATACATTTAACTATCTTGCGGACTATTTAGACAGATCGTTTGAGCTTATCTCCAAGACACGCAATGCACTTATCTATCCGGCATTTGTTATTGTGGTGTTTATCATTGTGATGATCCTCATGCTTGTCATTGTGATTCCAAAACTCTCAGCGATTATTTTGGAAACAGGAAAGGATTTACCAATCTATACAAAGGCAGTTATTGGCGCGTCGAATTTTATGATAAATTACGGCCTGCTTTTTGCAGCAGCCATTGCGCTCTTTATTTTTTCTATATGGCGCTACGTACAAACAGATCACGGGAAGGAAGTTATGGCCCGTCTCTCACTCTCAGTCCCGTATATTGGTGACTTATACAAGAAACTCTATTTGGCCCGCATTGCTGATAACTTAAACACAATGCTTTCTTCGGGTATTGCCGTTGTGCGTGCGGTTGAAATCGCAGCGTCAGTTGTCGGCAACGAAGTCTACAAAAACGCACTCCTGAATGTCGCGTCAGATGTACGTACTGGAGTTTCGCTTTCACAGGCAATGGGAAAGCATCCAGAAATTCCCGGAATTATGATTCAAATGATAAAAGTGGGAGAGGAAACAGGGGAAGTGGGAAGTATTCTCGAGACACTCGCAAAGTTTTATAAACGCGAAGTTGATAATGCTGTTGAAACACTCATTGGTATGATTGAGCCAGCAATGATTATTTTGCTGGGGTTGGGGGTTGGGGGACTGTTGGTATCCATCCTCCTCCCAATCTACGACATCACCGCAAGTTTCTAAAATTGACGCATTGCTCGGTTTTCCCTCACTAAACTCACGCAACGTATAAAACATACGTCTCGTGAGTATTAGCTCAGTCCAAACCTTCGCACTGCATCTCATTTTGTGCGTTTTACTCAGCATTATGAACAGTTTTTTGGACGTATAACTCATACGCCCATCCAAATATCGCCGCAGTCCAGAACTTCGCAATCTTGGAGCGAGTGTTACCTTTTGGGGGGACTCTCGCAGGAGGGTTGGCTTGGTGTCGCTCTCTTGAGCGACCAACCCGCCGAGAGTGAAGTTGGCGCCCGCAGGAGGCGCCGACTTGTGCCCCTCAAAAGGCTAACCCGAGCGGTTATTTATCCACACCCTCTTCCCGTACCCTCATTTTGCATGGTACGATATATACAGTGCTTCGAAAATCTGAAGCAATTACATCAGTTATTAATTTTAGTCATTTCTTATGTTCACCTCTATTAAAGACACGAAGAAAGGTTTCACCCTGATTGAGCTTCTTGTGGTCATTGCGATCATCGGTATTCTCTCTTCAGTTGTGCTCGCATCGCTTTCAACCGCGCGCCAAAAGTCACGTGACGCAAAGCGTATCTCTGACGTAGGGCAGATTCAGCTTGCGCTCGAACTCTTCTTCGACGCACAGCAGAGCTACCCACGAACAACGCAGCTTGCAAGTACTGTAACGCAGGATGGAGGAGTGCTCGCTCTTACTGCCGCTCAATTTCTTCCTCAGACACCGGTTCCTCCAGCAGGTGGAAGTCCAAAGTATTTCTACCGCGGTCGTGTAAGCGCAGCGAATCCCCCCGGCATTGCTGATGAGTGTAATGCACTTGCAGAGACATCATGCACTTCGTACATTGTTGCAGTCACGCTGGAGCGTGCGGACAACACCGTGCTGACAAGTGATGCCGACACTGACGCAAGTGCTTGGGTTGCCCATGCAGCTGGAGTGGTAGCACAGTATGGTGAAGGAGGTGACATCTTTGGTGGCGCTGCAGCTTGTGGGGTCACTGGTGGTGCAGACCTTTGCTACGACATCTCACCGTAAGCAACAGCGAATCTTATTTGATTCCAACACAAGCCCAAGCGGGGCTTGTTTTGTTTCGGGCCACCAAGTATGTCTGAACACTCGAGGTGAGATGGTATACTGTGTTCCACATGACGTTGTATATTGGAGTTATATACTTTCTTGCTTTTCTTCTCGGAGCTACTATCGGGAGCTTTCTCAATGTGGTTATTTATCGTATGGGAAGTGGAGTGGGGTTGGGGGGAAGGTCAAAGTGTCTTTCCTGCGGGCGCGCACTCACCGTGCGCATGCTCATTCCGTTATTCTCGTATTTCTTCCAGAAGGGAAAATGTGTATTTTGTCGCACAAAAATTGCAGTACAGTATCCCGCTGTTGAATTGGCACTCGCTTCACTTTTCGTTGCTGTTGTAGTGTTGCGTGGATTTGACCCCCTGCTCGCCACTTGGGTTGAGGTGTTACGAGTATTGCTTGAAATGACCGTGTGGTCGGTTTTACTTGGGGTACTCGTGTATGATCTCAAGCATAAGATTATTCCTGACAGATTTTCTGTCATGTTTGCGGTTACTTCAGGAATATTGTTGTTTGTCACTACGCAATTGCAGACACCATCCGTGCAATATATTCCATTCCTCAATACTACGCCTGCGTGGATTGATTGGGCGGCTGCCCCCCTTATTGCAATTCCGTTTGCGTTACTGTGGCTTCTCTCGGGTGGTCGCGCGATGGGGTTGGGTGACGCGAAACTTGCTTGGGGGATAGGGTGGTTTCTCGGTTTTTCAGGTGGCGTAACGGCGGTCATTCTCAGTTTTTGGATTGCATTCATCCCAAGTATAGTGCTGTTGTTTCTTCGTGCAAAACACTTTACAATGAAAAGTGAGATTCCATTTGCACCCTTTCTTGTGCTCGGCACACTTGTCACTTATTTGTTTGGGGTCGACATACTCGCATGGACATTTTAGGCGATTCGGTATTTATAATATGTACAAGAAACAGCCATACACACAGTCCCAGTCATTGGAGAAAGGATTTTCCCTGCTCGAACTTATTGTTGCCATTTCCATTTTTATTGTCCTTTCGAGTGCTTTTTTGATTAACTATAATTCGTTTAATAAGCGTATCAGTATTGATACATTGGCACATCAGATAGGCCAGTGGGTTCGCGATGCTCAAGTTTCTGCAATGAGCGTGAAGCGGACCAGTGTTTCATCGACCGTATTTCCCGGATATGGGTTGCATTTTTCGACATTAACTCCCAACAAGTTCATCTTTTTTGCAGATTCCCTGACCGCAAATAATCAATATGATGCAGGTGTGGGAATATGCGGCAGCGCAACCACTGAATGTGAGCGTGAGGTGCAACTCCTGCAGGGGAATGTGCTTGAGGCGCTCTGCGGCGATGCTCCGTCGGGTGCCGCCATTACGGCAAAATGCGGACTACTCGATACTTCAGAAACATTTGATATTGTGTTCACGCGACCCAATCCTGATGCGGTAATTACTGGCGACCTTGGCGGGGCATCATTCCCCACAGCGTATTCTCGGGCACAAATTCATTTGCTTTCCCCTGCAGGACACCGACGTGTGGTGGAGGTGTGGACAACTGGCCAGGTATCAATCAGATAATGCCATGAAACCAAACGTTATAAAAAAAGCAGGAAAGAAGAATGGATTCACACTCATTGAGATGATTGTCTCGATGTCTATTTTTACCATCGCACTCCTCATTATCGTTGGAGCGCTTATCAGTCTTGAAAATGCGAGCAGGAAAGCCCGAACAGTGCGTATTGTGACTGACAACTTGAGTGCGGCCATCGACTCCATGTCGCGCAATGTGCGCATGGGCACGTATTACCACTGTGGTTGCGTCGGCCCCTATACTACGCCGCTTAACTGCCCAATGACCGACGACACGGGAGGTGGTGGCGCGACATGCTTGGCGTTCGAGAGCCAGCGTGGCGATCCATCTATTTCAACCGACCAATATATCTACCGCCTTTCAGGAAATCGCATAGAACGCTCAACAGATGGCGGAAGCACGTTTCTCGCGCTCACAGCTCCTGAGCTCGATGTAACAAACCTGCGTTTTTATGTCACGGGAACTGAGACAAGCAGCAATCAACCTTATGTGACAATGATAGTTCGTGGCTCGGCGTCCACCACACCAAGGACGGCAACAGATTTTAATATTCAAACAACCATCGGCGAGCGAACCCCAAACTTCGACTTCACAGCACCGTAGCCATGAAATACTCAAATGCACATCACAAGGGTTTTACACTCATAGAGGCAGTGGTCTCCATTGCAATTTTAGCGTTTGCGGTCGGAGGTCCCATGGCACTTTCCGCACAAAGTTTGCGTGCGTCGCGTGAGGCGCGTATCCAGCTGGAAGCTATACACATTGCAGAAGAGGGAATTGAGATTATTCATAACATTCGTGACAATAATTCCGCAAAAGACGTTACGCTCACCCGCGATGCATGGATGTCATCCATACTGGGAACATGCGTAGGCGGTTGTATCGCGGATGTTACTGACCACTCCGCTGGTGTATGGGGTCCAGCAGCACTTACTGCATGCCCCGCTGGTGACTGCAGTGTTGTAGGGCGCATTTACTATCATCCAACGTCATCATTGTATCGACAACGCCAAATCGCGCTTGCGGCGCCGTGGGTGCCAACGGTGTTTACCCGCTCAATGACCGTTGCGGGCGTTGATGACGTGTCGAATCCTGTGCGACAGGTCGTGGTTACCTCAACGGTGACGTATCAGGGATATAATGGAGCCATCCGTACAATAAGCGTACGTCAGGATCTTTACAATTGGTTTCCTCGGCTCAACTGATACTTCATGAAACACTTACGCACACAACTTGAGGATGAAAAACAAGGAGGATATATTCTTCTGCTCACCGTGCTCATTGTCAGCATTATTCTTGCAATCAGTTTCAGTATTTATGCACTCAGCATAAAGGAAGTAATTCTCGCATCGTTCCTTCGGGAATCAGAAAAGGCATTTACTGCAGCAGACCGTGCGGTGGAGTGTACAATCTATTGGGACCGTTCGTTCCCTCAGAATGGTTTACCCTACACTGCGTTTGCAACGTCAACAACTTGGGTAGATCCTGTTAATGTCAATACGGTTGTCTGTGACACCACCTCGCTTCCGCTCATTCCTTGGGATAACACCACAGGGAGAACTGCAACGAGGGGGATTACCACATTTACCATGCAGTATGTAGATGGTACGTGCGCTGATGTAACAGTCATCAAAGAAAACGGAGGAACAAACATCACCACCAATGGCTATAACAATTGCACACCCGGTGCAGCGCGAAGAACGCAGCGGACTATTCTGGTTGACAGTAACATTTAACACTAAGCGCCTCGCGCTTGTTCGTCAAACAACAAACTTAAAGGAAATTCACCTACAGGTTATACTGCACACATGCTAAAAAAGGATGATTCGACAATCCCCAAAGACGTCCGCATGCGCGTTGATAAATTGCGTAAGGCGATAGAGCATTATCGTTTTCAATATCACGTTCATGACAAGGAGGAGATGAGCCCCAAAGCGCTCGATAGTTTAAAATACGAACTTGTAAAACTCGAGGAGGCATATCCTGCGCTTATAACACCTGACTCTCCAACACAGCGCGTAGCCGGAAAGCCGCTCAAGGGGTTTAAAAAAGTAAAACACACCGTTGCCCAGTGGTCGCTAAACGACGCCTTCACCGAAACAGATATGCACGAGTTTGATGCTCGAGTGAAGCGCATGCTCTTGGGAATCTATGGCAAGCCCATCACCCCAAGTTATATCTGCGAATTAAAGATAGATGGTTTGAAGGTCGTACTCACATATGAGAAAGGCTTACTCGTCGGAGCAGCGACACGCGGAGATGGCACCATCGGCGAAGACGTGACCCACAACGTGCGCACCATTGAATCTGTACCGTTGTGCCTAAATCAGCCACTCGATGTTGTTGTTGAGGGTGAGGTGTGGCTTTCAACAAAAGAACTGGAACGTATCAATAGAGAACGGAAACAGACCGCAGAAGCACCCTTTGCAAACCCCAGAAATGCGGCAGCGGGCTCTATACGCCAGCTTGATCCGAAAATAGCATCAGCCCGCAAGCTGGCCACATATATTTATGAACTTGCGCGTACGTCAAGCGTACTTCCCACAACGCAGTCCCAATCGCTCGCGACACTCCAGTCACTCGGGTTTAAGGTCAACATGAATTTCCGTCAGTGCAAGAATGTTTCGGAAATTATTTCATTTTGGAAAGAGTGGCAAAAGAACGCACCCAAACAAGAATATTGGATTGACGGTATTGTGGTAAAAGTTGATGAACGGAAATATCAGGATGCACTCGGATACACAGGGAAGGGCCCTCGCTACGCTATTGCGTTTAAGTTCCCGACCGAACAGGTAACGACCGTCGTGGAAGATATCGTGTTGCAGGTAGGGCGCACTGGCGTCCTCACTCCTGTGGCGCACCTGCGCCCCGTATCGGTACTCGGCACTACTGTATCCCGTGCAACCTTGCACAATGAAGACGAGATAGCACGCCTCGACGTCCGAATCGGCGACACGGTGGTACTCGAGAAGGCGGGTGACGTTATCCCCGATATCATTTCAGTGGTTACTCAGCTACGCACAGGAAAAGAGAAAAAGTTTGTATTTCCCTCGCATGTGAATGCCTGCGGCGGAGATGGTGCGATTGAGCGTATCCACGGAGCGGCCGCATACCGGTGTGTGAATCGAGACTCATTCACTCAGCTGCTCCGTCGACTCGCGTACTTTACATCGCGAAGTGCATTTAATATCGAGCACCTTGGTCCGAAGAATGTGGAGTTGCTTATGAAAGCGGACTTACTTGCTGCTCCAGACGATTTTTTCACACTCACCAAGGGTGACCTTCTTAGTTTGCCACGATTTGGCGAAAAATCTGCTGATAATCTTCTGGCAGCGATTGACGCGCGCAGAAAGATTTCACTCGCGCGCTTTATCACTGCGCTTTCTGTTGACCACGTCGGAGAGGAGACCGCACACGACCTTGCGCGTGCATTTAAAACTACTGAAGCACTTTCGTCCGCCTCACTCGAGGCACTTACTGCAGTAGATGGTGTGGGCGGAATTGTGGCAGCGTCCCTCTATGCATGGATGCATACACCTGCGCACAAGGCCATGCTCAAACGTCTACTTAAGGAAGTGCACGTGGAGGCTGAGCATACCCCGCAAATCACACGTTCTCCCTTCTTGGGTAAAACCGTAGTGCTCACCGGGGGGCTCCTCACGTTTACGCGGGATGAGGCGAAGACGAAAATCCGCTCTCTGGGCGGTAATGTCTCAAGTTCGGTTTCCAAGGAAACACACTTTGTGGTTGCGGGTGCCGATGCTGGGTCTAAACTTGATACTGCCCGCAAGCTTGGTGTTACGGTCATCGACGAGCAGCAGTTTCTGGCCATGCTTAAATCTGCACAGTAAGACGCAGGGGCGGAAGCCCTCCAAGACAATGGGGAAGATTTTTTACGAAAAATTTTCTGTTTTGTCAATGAACTCATCATTTCGCAAATGGTGTAGTATGAAGACCATGCTCACAAAAGATGACATCAGTAATCTGGCAGAACTCGCGCGACTTTCTATTTCTGACGAAGAAAAAGCACTTTTCGCAGAGCGTCTTGGTCCCGTACTTGCCTACGTATCCGAGGTAACCTCCGTTACTACCGAAGAAGATGCAGTGCCCCGTGTTGGTGCACTAAGAAATGTTATGCGCGAAGATGGCGCGCCCAGAGAAGGCGGAACCTTCACTGACCGTATCCTCACCAACGCTCCTGCAACCGAAGACGGGTATGTTAAAGTGCGTCAGATTTTCTAGTTTTCCACCTATGTCTATCGATATACACAATCTCACAATTAAAGATGCAAGTGTCGCGCTTCGCGATGGGGAATACACTTCGGTGCAATTGACCGAAGCAGTGCTTACTAATGCAAAAAAAGAAAATCCAGAAATCAATGCGTATGCGGAAATTTTTGAAGATGCGGTGGAGCTCGCCGCAAAGGCGGATGCACTGATTGCCCGCAAAGAGGGTGGACCAATGACCGGCATCCCTGTGTCTATAAAGGACAATATGCTCTATCAAGGCAAAGAATCTACTTCAGGCTCGATGATTTTGCGCGGACACAAAGCGACATACAATGGGACAGCAGTTGAAAAACTCATAGCCGGAGGAGCGGTCATTATTGGACGCACAAATATGGACGAGTTCGCCATGGGAAGCTCAACAGAGACGTGTGCCTATGGGCAGGTAAAGAACCCTATTGACCCCACACGCGTTCCTGGGGGCTCTTCTGGGGGTGCTGCTGCATCGCTTACTATGGGGGGCGCCCTTGGCTCCTACGGCTCGGATACGGGAGGGTCTATTCGTCAGCCTGCTGCGTTTTGCGGCATCGTTGGGCTAAAGCCCACCTACGGTGCAGTTTCGCGTTACGGACTTATGGCACTGGCGTCATCATTGGACCAGATTGGACCATTCGGGAAAACCGTAGAAGACACGAGACTCCTTTTTGATGCAGTGCGTGGGCACGACCCCATGGATAGCACGTCAGTACCCGAAGCACATGCACTCCGCGCAAAACGCGATGCACCAAAGACGCTCACCATTGGTATTCCGGAGGCATTTATCGACATGGATGGAATGGATGCAGATGTACGTGAAAATTTTCGTGCAACGATCGCCCGACTGGAAGCTTCAGGACACAAAATTAAACCTATTGACCTGCCGTCGATGCCGCGATCGCTTGCGGTGTACTACATCATTCAGCCCGCAGAAGCTTCCGCAAACCTTGCGCGGTATGATGGTATTCGTTTTGGATTCTCGAAATCCGCAGACCGTCTTCGTGAGGTGTATACAGAGACCCGCGGAGAAGGGTTTGGCAAAGAGGTCCGCCGACGCATCCTCCTTGGAACGTATGTACTTTCTGCAGGATATTACGATGCGTACTACAACAAAGCAGTTGCAGTTCGCCGCATGATTATGGAGGAGATGAAGAAGGCGTTTAGTGAGGTAGATGTTATCGCTACACCCACCACCCCTTCTCCCGCATGGAAATTGGGCGCAATGAACGCGGATCCACTCAAGATGTATCTCGAAGACATCTTCACTGTACCCGCCAATATTGCCGGTGTGCCAAGCATCTCCATTCCCTCAGGTGTGGTGACGCGCGACGGCGTGGTGCTTCCCGTGGGTATACAGTTCATGGCGGATGCATTCAACGAAGACGTGCTGTTTCAGGCGGGTTCTGCAGTTGAGCGTATATGACTATGTCAGACAAACCCCCAGCAAAAGGACCACCAAAAGCAGCAGTAGGAGCGCCAAGCGGAAACAAGATATTTGCGGAGGTTGGAGGTATTCTCATAGCACTCCTCGTGTTTCTTCCAATCTTAAGCTCGCTTGCGGGGTCGCTCGGATTTCTTGGAGTGGTTGGTGACACGGTGGCTTCTGTTTTCTCTTATGTAAAGATGCTCGCTACGGTTATTTCAATGGTTGCATTGATTATTGCTGTCTATTCGTTTATACGTATTTCAGAAATTGCCGCTGAGGAAACAAAGAAGCTTGGGCTCGCGCTCAATTGGACAAGTGAACGAAAGCAGAAGAATGCACGTTGGGAGCGCGTAGAGACATACATGACTTCGCTGAATTCCTCTGACTGGAAAATTGCGATTCTTGAGGCTGATAACATTCTCGACCAAGTAGTAGAACGGATGGGCTACAAGGGGACCACGCTTGGGGAGCGCATGAAGCATATCGAAGCAAGTGATTTCCCGTATCTTGAGGACGCATGGACTGCACATAAGACAAGAAATGCGATAGCGCATAAAGGGACTGACTATGAAGTATCCCGCAGTGATGCGGAGCAAACCATCAATATCTATCACAGAATTTTTAAGGAGTTGGGGTATTTGTAAAGCCCAGTTTATTCTGCCCATGGACTCGCCAATGGTTCGCCTACAAAAACACCTTGTGCAGGAAACGCAACGCTTTTCCAGTATGACTCAATCAGCGTCTCTCCTTGAGTGTAGTGAGTAATCACTATTTGTGGGTCAGGAAATTTTTTTTTCAGCGCGTACGGTTCGCTTACTGTGCCGTAACTCCCTGTTACTCCAGCTTCAATAAATTCAAGTATGCTCATTTGCGAAGTGTCAGTCAGCATTCCACCAAATGAGGTTAGGTGGTCTGCTACTGCCCCATTGGGAAATTTGTTTGACGAAATGTTGGGGACCTTGGTTAGACCCTGAAAATAAAAGAGTGCATCGGTAGTATTAGAAATGTAATTTTCTGAGGATGCTTTTGTTGATGTGGCACTCTCGGGTTGCGCAGAAAGAAGTTTCACGTGCACTTGCTGGCTAATTGCATGCCCAAGCATCGATTTTGAATAATTATTTGCACGCATGCTTCTTATTTGATCTGATGTTTTCATAATGTACGCACTCCCAAATGGTTGTGAATTGTCAGAGGCGACCCCCCGCTCAATTAATTTTTTTACGCTCGAGACTGATTTTCCCGCGAGCATCATTGATGGCCTAAACCCAAAATCTGTATATGGTGCCAGAGACAGAGAATTATAATAGGGAAGTGCATCGGGCACATTCCGAGGATCAACGCACGCCATATCGTTGTACCCGAGAGATATTGCGGAGGTAATTCCGTTGCAATTAACGCGTGAGGGGTTTGTCCACGCAACGGCAATAATCTGAACTGTCTTTGGCAATGCAGCGTTTACTTCCTGAGATAATGCACCGAATTCCTCAGCAGTTAATTGATTTTTTAGGGGGAGGCTAACATGGACAATATTTTCATTCGGTATACCCCTTTTTGTTTGGTAGTACCATCCAATCTCGATACTTTCGGGGTCATTTTTGTTAATAACAATTCCGGTGTTTTGACTGGTTACTTCCCTGTGAAACGTGAGCAATTTCTTTACTGGGGAGATTGTAACCCCACCTTCACTTCGGAAATGTCCAACAAAGTAGGTACTTACAAACATATAAGCAAGGACAAAAAGAAATATTTCTTTTCTAGGCATGCATACAGAATAGCATAGCAAGAAAGCAGGCTTAGCCTAAGGGAACTCTCGGCTACCGCCGCGGGTGATATTCAATCTCGACGACTTGATAATGGATATCCTTTCTTCAGCAGACGGGACTCTAGCATAAGAGGCGCAACACCCATTTCCAATTTTCAGAACGAGACTCTGTCGCGAATATTTTGCTTGCCGCCGAGCGCAAAATTTCTCGACCCCAGCTCGTGGTTTCGCCTGCTGACGAAACATCGCTCCGCTTTTCGAGTCCCTCGTTGAGTGCGGCAGCGCACTCAACACCGCCGTGCAAAAATACCACCTTACGGTGGCTTTTTGTATTTGCGCGGCGGACGGGACTCGAACCCGCAACCTCCCACGTGACAGGCGGGTGCTCTAACCAGTTGAGCTACCACCGCAAATATTATTTTCTGGCCACCTTGACCAGTGGTGTCGACGGGAGGGAACGATCCTCCGACCTCGGGCTTATGAGTCCCGCGCTCTAACCAACTGAGCTACGTCGACATATAAACATGCGTGCTCCAGTCACACCAATGAGCACAGTGGATTTATAGCATATTCTGTCTCAAAATCAAACTTGGATGTCATTTGCATGCGGTTAGGAATTAATCACCAGTCCTAAGTTCACAGACAGGACTCGGTCACGAGTTACTAAGTCTTTTGGTGCGAAGGCCACCAAAAGCCCAAGTACTCCCGACCCCGACTCGCCCGTCTCACAAGGCTTCGACATGGCTCCGTCTTTCGATTCCTGATGAAAGTGCCATTGGGCGCTTTTTTGTAATTGTTGCGGGGACAGGAATCGAACCTGTGCCTGAAGGTTATGAGCCTTCCGAGCTACCGCTGCTCCACCCCGCTATATTCAATAGTTCCTTGTCCGCATGACTAAGGAAGTGATGATTTCGGCATTATAAGCAATAGAGCCATTTTTCGCAAGGACTTGCGTAGTGGGCGCAAAACGATAAATCCGATATGATGGAACAATGAATTTGTTCTCACATATTGTGCATTCTCCACTCATAAATATCTCCCTCGGTTTTATGCTTTCTATGGTATGGGTAATCTTTGCATTTTCACACGTACAGGCATGGCAATCGACGGGCGAATTCGCGCTCCTCGCATTCTGCCTTTCGGAGACTTTGCAGGCAATGTTTTTTTTGTTTCGTAAGGTTCCCGAAACAGTATCTGTCGACCCCTTTGACTGGCTTGTTGCAGGAGGGGGAACTTTTGCGCCACTGCTTTTTCGTCCGGGGGGAGAGGTGCTGTTTGCCCATGGCGACAAAATATTGCTTATTGGCGTATTTTTGCAAATTGCCGCATTAATTTCTTTGAATAGGAGTTTTGCAATTGTTGCTGCCAAGCGCTCGGTGAAAACAAAAGGCATGTATAGGATTGTGCGCCATCCTATGTATGCGAGTTATATATTCCTTTTGTTTGGCTACATACTGTTCAACGCCTCAATCGTCAATGTTTTTTTGCTTATGATGGCGTTTCTGTTTATGTATCTGCGGATTGAACAAGAAGAAAAGCACTTACTGCAGGATTCGCTCTATCTTGCCTTCACAAAAAAAACAAAGTGGCGACTGATTCCTTTCGTGTATTAGGAGAGAGGAATTGTAAAATAGTGTTGTATCATGTATATTCTCGGTACTGTGAATTGATTCGCGTTTTATGCCGTTTTAGCTCAGCTGGTAGAGCATTTCCATGGTAAGGAAAAGGTCCCCGGTTCGATTCCGGGAAACGGCTCCATGCTAGTATCTCGCTACTAGTTTGCCGCCTTAGCTCATCTGGTAGAGCAACGGTATCGTAAATCGTAGGTGCCCAGTTCGAGTCTGGGAGGCGGCTCAAATGAATTCCTCGGCAAATAATCCGCGTGTGGGTATCGGGGTCATGATATTTCGTGACTTTCCTGCGTACGCAGGTGGAACTGTAGTCAAAAAAATATTACTAGGAAAACGAAAGAGTAAGCTTGGGCAGGGCGATTGGTCGTTTCCCGGCGGACACCTCGAAGCAGGGGAGTCCTTCGCTACGTGCGCAATTCGCGAAACTCAGGAAGAGACGGGAATAGAAATAACAAATATGCAATTTCAATTATTGGGAAATATTCCCAACACGTTTTCGGCGCATTATGTCCAGATTGCATTCACGGCGGATTGGAAGTCCGGTGAGCCTACAGTGATGGAACCGGAGAAGTGTGAACGCTGGGAGTGGAGTACGCTAAATGACTTACCTGAACCACTGTTTGTACCAACGCGGATGATGATTGATGCATGGAAAGAGGGAATACATTTTTTAGATAGTAAGCAAAAAAGTAATATTTAGTATTTAAAAAGCCGCGCAATGCGCGGCTTGTGGCTATGTTCTGAGAACTCGTGGAATATCCCCCGAGTAAATACGCCTGAGAATCAGGGGAATGAGCAATGCGTTACTGAGAAGAAAAAGCACAGTGCCCAACCATCGGCAGAGATCGCCGATACTCACGATGTTTACGCCCCCCTCGAAGGGGTAGTCAAGCCATTTGCCCCACCACCGAATTGCGGAACCGATGGCTCCACGCGGAATCTCGTCTTCCCAATTCGGAAAGTCGATACGCACTCGGTCTGCAAGTATGAGCAGTTTGCCATCATCTACGAACTGGCGAGGTGTTCCTGCGTTGGTCGTGATAATTCCGGGTATATCGACAATGACCGGCATGACCCCGTCATTTACTTCCACCACTATGCCGTTCATCACAACTCCCCATGCATTGAGCGCAAGCCCAATGACGACAAGGAGAGTGAGCGCGGTATCAACGAAACCCCATTTGGTTCGCTCGCGACGAAGATTCAGTTCTTGAGAGAGTTCCATGTGTACTCCTTAGAATGGAAAGATGTGTCAGCCAAGTATAATAATAGTACAAAAAAACTGAATTGTCAAACACGCAAGTCAGTAACAAGGAGGACATGCAGTGTTCGTCTAGGTATTTGCTATACTCGCATGATGAATACGTACACCGTGCGCACCGCAACAAAAAAAGATATAGACGCGCTTATTCCACTGCAAAAAGAGATGGCAAAATATCACCACGCGCTCGATTCCATCTGGAATAAGGGAGCAAAGGATGATTCTGTTTGGCGTGAAATGCTTCTTGGGTTTTTTAAAAGAGGAAAAAATTTTTCCTTTCTCGTGCTTGAGTGTAATGGAAAAATAGTTGGTTATGCGAACGCAGAAATAAAGGTCGCGAGTCCCGCATATGCAGTCAAGTTGCTCGGGCATATAGGTAGTGTGTATGTGCAAAAACCCTATCGTCGCTCAGGTCTTGCAAGTATGGCAGTTGACCACTCCATGGACTGGTTTAAGAAAAATAAGGTGACATGGGTTACGCTTCAGGTTGATACAGACAATCCTTTGGGCACTAAAACGTGGAAGAAACTTGGATTTGAGGAGTGGCGCTTGGTGTTACGCAAGAAGCTACGTACATAGCCTGTTGGTTGCATCGCGCGCAGTTCTCGCTATGATACCTCTATGTCCAAGCATAAGGAGTTTTGGAATAAAGAATACAAGACTGCAGAGCACCTGCAGCTTTCAGACGAGCCCGCAGAGGACTTGGAGAAGTTTTGTCGTTGGCTGGAGCGCAATCATGGCAAAAAATATTTGAACGTGACAACGCGCGTGCTGGACCTCGGCAGCGGCAATGGCCGTAACCTGATTTATCTTGCACAGAACTATGGCATGCGTGCGGTGGGATATGACATTTCCGAGGAGGGAGTGAAGCTTGCAACTAAGGCATCTCAAGGTATGCCAATCAAATATGTTACTCGTTCGATTGCGGGAGAGTTTGAGGAAAAAGATTCCTCGTTCGATGTGGTGATGGATATGATGACCTCACATTTTCTTCGCGAACAAGAACGCGAAATGCTGCTTCGCGAGACACTTCGCGTACTTAAGCCAGGGGGATGGCTTTTTTATAAATCTTTCCTCGCCGACCAAGACTTGAATGTTAAACGACTCCTAAATAAACATAGTGCAGATGAAAAAGATTCATACATCCACCCGACGCTCGGCGTGTACGAGCATGTTTGGACAGAAGAAACATTGCACGAGTTTTTTGCTCCTCATTTCGTTATTGAAAAGGTTGAGAAGTCGTTTAAGCATATTCGTGACGGAAAGGCATTTAAGCGCAGAACCGTTGTCGCATATCTCAGAAAGCCTTTTTAGGGTAAATAGGATATGTGAGTACTATCGCGCCACGACTTATAAAAAAGCGCCAGCACAATTTGCTGGCGAGTGTTGCTTCATTCTCTCACGAGACGCAAACGGGCGTCGCGGTGTGTTTTGCGTGGTACTCACTTGGGGGAAGTCCACCGATTTGCGCAAATGGCGTTTCGCCTGCGACGTATCCCCAAGAGCAGACGCCGCATGTGCATGAGCCACCTTTGTCAAAGTGGGCTGGGAGAGTGTCCTTGCATTGCGGGCAATGCGCTGTGATGACCTTCGAGGTGACCATGGCGTCCTTCCATTGATTGTTGCAACCCAAAATATACACTAAGTTATACATATTGTCAATGTTTTTGTTGGAGGGGTACATATTTACAAAGCTTAAATTATCTTGCAAAAAGATGTGGTTGGAATAGCATTAGCCCAGAGCTGTTATTTCACATAGTTCAACTTTATAAAGGGGATCAGATATGGGCTGGTTCAAAAATGGGGCGGGTGACGAAGCTGAGCGCAGAAAAAGTGAACGGCGCGCAGCAGCGTTAGCACAGAACGCAAAGCGCTCCCGTGTCTGGCGTTTCTTTGCTGTCGGACTCCCTGCACTGGCTTGGACACTCTTGTGGCTTGTTGGCCTTCCGCTCGCATGCTTCGGCATGATTGGATTGTGGTACTTCGCCGACAGTCTGCTCGACACCAATACGCTTGAAAGCGTTGCGATCGTCTTCTCCACCGTTGTGTCCGAATTCATCTATGCAGTGGATATGCGCACGGGTTGGTTCTCGTATGAGATGCCAAAGGTATTCACGCTCGGAGTCAAAGAGTACATACTCACCATTCCGTTTGTTTTTTACCTGAAAGTTGCGAGTGCGGCACTCGTTGCGCTTACTGCGTTCTTTGTGGCGATTCGCTACAAAAAGGCGCGCTGGGCAGCATCGCTTATTGCGCTCATCCTGTTCACCGGAATTTCCGTCGGGTACTACACCGTTTTGGATCCCGTGGCCGCACCTCCTGCCTACGGAACACAGCTGCGCGACTTTCGCATGCGTGAAGCTACTCATGTCACCGACGCGACAGGCACAAACGAGATTGGCTGTTTTGCGCATGAAAATCGCAACATCGTCGACCTTGCGCAGGTGAGTCCGCATCTCCTTCAAGCCATTCTTGCGTCCGAAGACCACAAGTTTTACGACCATGCGGGAGTGAACCTGTACGCGATTGTGCGTGCGGCGTTTGCAAACGCCATGAAAGCAAAGATTGCTTCAGGCGCTTCGACGATTCCGATGCAACTGACGAAAAACGTGTTTTTGACTCCGGAAAAGTCGCTTATCCGCAAGGCGCGGGAGGCGGTCATCGCCATACATCTGGAGCATTCGGTTTCAAAAGACGAACTCCTGTATTTGTACATCAACCTTGTGTACTTCGGTGGCGCATATGGCGTCGAGGCGGCGAGTCAATCGTACTTCGGCAAGTCGGCAAAAAATGTGACCATTGCGGAAGCGGCATTTCTCGCAGCGCTCATCAACCAACCTGAAGCATATCGCCGTGGCGGCACTGCTGGGCGAAAAGCAATCATGGTGCGCCAAGTGCGCGTTGTGGACTTGATGGTCAAACGCGGAATGATTTCGGCAAGAGATGGCGACCTCGCAAAACAGCAAACGCTCGCGCCGCAAGAGTACAAGGGTACCTGCACACGTACTGAGGCGTACATTAACGCTGCGGTGAATCGTGAATTCGGCATTGACCGCAAGATACCGATTGCAAGCGCCGGACTCAATATTCAAACGACTATTGACCTCGCGAAGCAGTCGGTGCTCGACAAGGCATGCAGAAAGGCCATTGAAGACTATCTGAAGCGTCGTCCGGAAAATGCGGAAACGATACGCTGCTCGTCGCTTGCGATAAAGACGCAGACGGGTGAAGTTGTCGCCATGGTGAGCGGTCAGAACTTTAAGATCGATCAGTATGACCACGTGGAGATGTCTGAACGCCAAGCGGGTTCGGTGTTCAAGCCCTTCGTGTATGCGGCACTCTTGGAAAAAATCGAACTCGACGAGCTGGCGCTTCGCGAAGAACGCTGCTCCTCCATCACGGAAGACGAATGCACCGCACTCATGTCCATTCCAATTGACCTGAACTCGCTCTGCAAGGTCCTCGACGCTCCTGTTTGGGTGCCTCAAGTCGTGGGGTGGAAAGGTCGCATCGTCTCACGGCATGTGATCAACAACTACCCCTATGAGGCGCGCCCACAGCATCGTGGATGGATTTCCTGCACGCTTGCGCTCGGAGAAAGTCGCAATACTGCAACCATCTGGGGTGAAGGTCAGCTGGCTCCCGCAAGTTGGGGAGAACTGGAGCGCTGGGTTTACGGGGCGAAGACTGTGGTTAGCATGGCGCACCGCTTGGGTGTGAAGAGTCCGCTCGAACACAAGAGCGTAACCGGCAAGACCGCAGAAGAGCGTGCACAATCGCTCCCCAACTACACCATCGGCATCGGTTCCGCTGAGGTGACATTGTGGGAAATGGCAGAAGCATTCTTGCCGCTTATGAATGGAGGATGCAAACAAAGCATCTCATTCATCAAGAAAGCGACGAACGCTGAAGGCAAGGTCATCTACGAACACCTGCTCGCACCTTCGTGCAAGCGCGTGCTCTCACCGCGAGTGGCGGCCGCAATGCGCGACTTGATGACCGCATCGATTGATGTGCGCGGACAGCGTGGCTCGAATGCTCCCGGGGACGTACTCCTCGGCACGGCTGCAAGCTTGCGCAAGTCTTTCCCGGAGGGCGTGCTCTACGGGAAGACAGGTACCGCTACGGGCCCAGATGGAACCTCATCGACCGAGAACTGGTTCATCGGTGCGAGCGCCGATTACCTTGTGGCGACAAGGCTGAATAACGTCAACAAGACGCCCCTCGGCAAGAAAGAGACCGGCGGCAGGAACGCGCTTCCTGTATTTGATATCTTCAACAGGGAATTGAAACTCTTCGACCCGCTCGCCGTTTCTCCTCCCATCGACACCAGTGCGTCGTGGGCCCCTCCGGCACCACGGCCGATGGCAACCCGTTGAGCGGTATGTGAAATAGTTCTTAGCATCCCCCGCGCCTTGGCGCGGGGGCTTTCTTTTTGCCAAATTCACGTTATGGTGAGATGAGACAGCTGTTTAACTTTTTGGAGAATAACATGAAAGCACTCCTCGCAGTGTTTTTGAGCGCTACTACAGTTGCGTGTCTCGCAGCGCCACCTTTGCCGACCGTTGCTCCTGAGTTGCGCGGTGAATACATTTTGACTAAAGTCGCCGAGGCAGAAGAGCGTTGTCGCGATGAGCCGCTCACGCTTCCGCAGTCACCTGATCCGAAGGGCGCAAACAATACCTGGTTCATTGAACGCCCCGTGCTTTTGTGCGCCTACAGTGAAGTCAATCGCACTTGGCACCCCGTTGTGGTCACGATTCCGTCTCCCGTTCCTCGCGAATATTTTGCGTGTATCGGTGCAGCGCAGACTGTGCAAGACCGCAAATCATGTGTCATGCCCTATCGTATAATTAGCGATGGGTATAGGCTCGCACACCTTGGCGGCACTGGAGCAACCCGACTTTCATTCAATGTTTGGCATCAAGCAACGGGGGAGCGTCTCACGGTCTACCGTACGCGACATCTCTGGCTTGACGATGATGCACTCAAGAGTAGAGACATTACTCGAGTCATCGCCACGATGCGGACGATTAGCTACACACCGTATCACGCCGATCTTTATGATCCTGCGTTGGTGGTCGAGGGGAAAGAGTTTCTCTATCGCGCCGTGGAGCGGTCGCTTGCGGAGATGACACACGTGCCATCAAACGCATTTCCTGATCGGACCCTCTCGAAATCAGTCCCATGGGAAATTCCCATGGCACTCGCGATCATTGAGCAGATGGATGACAAGGCATTTGAGGAGTTGCCCACCGTAACGACAGAGGCAGTGTTTGTGGAATACGCGCTCAACCGCGAGCGCACGTTTATGTGGACGCAATCATCCGCAATGGCAATTGGTCCAATGCAGTTCACCAACGGTAATGGCAACGGCACCTATTCATCCGTGGTCGCGCGATGCCCAGAGGCCAAGCTCAATCCGAACTTTGATGTTGGCGCACGCGAACTGACGAACTCAATTAAGGCAGCGATTTGCCTGATTGATCTTGAGGTTGCGCAGTTCCCACGTATCGCTAAGCTGTTCGAGCGCAGCCCGATCCTGGCAGGTATCTATCCTGTCGCTGCCTATAACGGCTCGCCCGCCTCTGCGCGCGCACTCTATGACTGGGTTTTGCGTCGAGGTATCGACATCGAGGCTGACGCCGTGGCTGTGCCGGATGCACTGCATATGAAACGCCACGAATCATGCCCCTGTCGTCTTGCGAACGGAAAGCTCCGCAAAAAGGGAACTCGGCTTGTGATAAAGCAAAACACCGAAACACCGGGGTACATCAAGAAATACATTTTTGTCATCAATTACCTTTCAAAGGAATAAATAAACACCCGCCATGGCGGGTGTTTTCTTATGCAAACAAATGCGGCTTGTCCGTGAAGATGCGCTCGGCTCCCCAGTCATAGACGCGCTTAGCCGTCTTCAGGTCATTTACTGTCCATACCCACACATGAAAGCTTAGTGCTTTGGCGCGAGCCATGAACTCACCTCCGTTTTGCATGTCCATGTCTGCGTTCATATATTCCATGTGCAGATTATCTATCTGCGCTTCGTGGAGGATATCGAGGTAGCGCACATCGGGGATAGCGTCCATGATGACGCCGACCGTGAGGCGGGGGGAGCGTTTTTT
The DNA here is from genome assembly GCA_043756865.1 of bacterium. Lineage (GTDB taxonomy): Bacteria > Patescibacteriota > Minisyncoccia > Phycocordibacterales > UBA6899 > MHLP01. Next base: position 111,032 of record JAYUQG010000024.1, read on the forward strand.
GATGAGCAACGCAGTGGGGTGGTGAAATGTGGAAATGACAAATTGCTCTGCCCGCCATCCAGCATGGGTGATGTACCAATGCATAATCTCCAGCACTCTTTGCCATATGGCTGGGTCTTTGATTTCGATATTTACACGACAGGAATCATTGATCACATCGAGCGCATCCACGATAGTTGGAACATTGCCTCCAGAATAAGGGTCATGCGCAATGACAGGAAAATTTTTATCCCCAAGTGGGTTTATTCTTGCATCGAATTCGATCATTACTGCACCTCTATCAATCGAGGCACGAAACGCCGCAAGTGAGTTTTCGGCAATGAGGACAATATGCCCTCCGCAGTTGACATATCCGTGCCGGCCTCGATGGTCGATGAGATCTTTCTGGGTGAACATGCAACACTCCAAGGAACACTGTCCTCATTCAACCAAGTTTACAAAAGGAGTCAACCCGAGATAAAGGTTGCTATTTGCTATACTGGATTTCATGAGTGACCAACCACACCCACATCAAACCCGTATTGCCGAAATTGAAAACGTAATGCTTACGGGAGATTTCTGGAGTGATAAAGAAAAGGCGCATGCGCTCATTAAGGAGCTTCAGGATTTAAAGACTGAAGTCGAAGGGGGAGGAAAATATGACAAGGCAAATGCGATTATCACCATCTTCTCTGGCGCCGGTGGCGACGACTCCGAAGATTTCTCCGCAATGTTGGTGCGCATGTATTTCAAATACTGCGAACGCAAAGGTTGGGGATACGATGTACTGCACGCCCACGACAATGACCATGGGGGATATCGCAATATCACATTTGAGGTAGTGGGCAAAGCATCATACGGTGAACTCAAGAATGAATCCGGTGTGCATCGACTGGTGCGCATCTCGCCGTTTAATTCAAATGCAAAACGACACACCTCCTTCTCAATGGTCGAGGTCATACCGAAATTCAAAAAAGGTGAAATTGAAGCACTTCCAGAAGCAGAAGTGCGTTTCGAGTACTCGCGCTCTGGTGGCGCAGGTGGGCAGAACGTAAACAAGCGCGAGACCGCAGTGCGTGCCGTGCATGAGCCAACAGGACTTGCCGTACATGTGTCTGCCGAGCGCTCGCAGCTCCAAAACAAAGAGCGCGCACTCGAGATTCTCGCTGCGAAGGTTTTTCATTTGCGCGAATCACTCACTCAGGCGGAAAAAGAAAAGATGTATGTATCCAAAACCACAAAGGTGGAATGGGGCAATCAGATACGCTCATATGTCCTTCATCCCTACAAGATGGTAAAGGATCATCGCACCGATGTAGAGACATCGAAGGTTGATGACGTACTTCTGCACGGGGAGCTCGATGAGTTTATTGAGGCCGAGCGAGGGTTGTAGTTCGGCACCCACTCAGTTTCCTAAGAGTTTCTTGACCCACCAGAGGACTTCCCGTAGCTTTATATATAGACGCATATTGTTCGTTTACTGGGGGTATCACCATGAAGCACGTGGAAATGCTCAATCGATATTTTGATCCGCTCTCCGTACGAGCAAGCATCATCCATGAAAATTGGAGCCAAACGCCTTCTCGGAGTTTCGCTCATTTGGTTCGCCGCATTCAAAATGGGTTTGCGCGCATCCTTGATGACGAGTCACAGCATGCACCGTTTTTGATTTCTGAAGCACTTTACGAGCGCGACGAGAATGGCGAGGAATACGAGGTCGGTCTACTACCTAAGCGCACCGGGGGAGTGAAGCGTGTACTCACACCCACTGAGGCAATCGAAGGCCGTAAGTCATACGACACAAATAAATGGCGCTTCCATTATGGCGATGACTTGTTACCCCATCTCGCGGGTCAGACAGAGGTGCTGCGCGCACATCGCGATTTTCTTTCGGCATGCCGCATTATGAACAATCGTGGTGCATATCTCGCCACGCAGCTTGCTCGTGCATTTGACCAGTGTGGGTACCCTGGTAATCTGGAAGCGAAGTTTGCAAAAGGAAAAGCATTCACGCGTGTGTTGCGCTATGAGCAACCGCAAGGAAATGCTCCAGACGCGGGACTCCACCGCGACCGGTCTGCACTGACTTTTCACTGGTACTCCTCACACTCGGGACTCGTACTGTTTAACCAGGCGGGCAATCCGATGCAAGGAAACGAGACCGACCCCCGTGCAGTCATGACGTTTCCGGGAACTAAATTCTGGGCAATGACTCGAGGGAGGTATGGCAAAGGAACCATTCATGGTGTGCGCGACAACCGTCGTGATTTGCAAGCTGCGACAACAAATCAGGCGCGCTACGCAATTGTGACCTTTGTGCACTCAATGCTCGACCCCGACGACGTATTGTTTATGCGCGAACACCTACCTGAACTCCGCATCGACCAAGGTGCATACCGTATCTAACACCCCGCCGTGGGGTGTTTTCTCTTGGTGAGCAATAGAACTACACATATCCCATTGGAGATTCTTTTCCTTCGTGTGTGAAAAAGCTATACTAGAGCAACGATGATTTATTTCGATAATGTCACCAAGCTGTACTCCGACCACGCAGCACTTTCCGATGTGACGTTTGGAATTCAAACGGGGGAGTTCGTCTCTATCGTGGGGCATTCTGGCGCCGGCAAGACTACTATGCTTCGTCTGCTGATGGTGGAAGACAAGCCGACAAGTGGGGCGATTTTTTTTGAATCTACAAATGTGCACCGTATCAAGTCTTCCAGCGTGCCAGAGTATCGACGCAGAATTGGGACGGTTTTTCAGGATTTCCGCTTGCTTCCAAATAAGACCGCTTATGAAAACATCGCCTTTGCCATGGAAGCTGCGGGACGCCCCGACGAGGAGATTCACTCCGATGTTCCTCAAGTACTCGAACTTGTCGACTTATCATCGAAGGCACTGCATTTTCCTCACGAACTTTCAGGCGGTGAAAAACAGCGCGTCGCTATCGCGCGCGCGATCATAAGCCAGCCTGATGTGTTGATAGCTGACGAGCCGACAGGAAACCTTGATCCCGTGAATACATACGACATCATCCAGATACTCAAAAAGATAAACGACATGGGAACGACGATTATTTTGACGACACACAATAAGGGCATTATTGATGCATTGAAACGACGGGTGATTACGATGGAGCATGGAAAGATTATCCGTGACGACCAGCACGGCAAGTATATTCTCTAGTATTTGGGCGCACTACTCGCCCTTCCTTTGGCAAATTTGGAGGACGTATCACTCATACGCCCTCGCAAATATTGCCGCAGTCCAGGACTTCGTACTGCGACCAATTTTTATTAGCGGTATCCGCCTTAGAAAAATGAAGTACTCTTGTGGTGCATCCCAAATATTAGAGAATACACGAGTTCTTGCGCCTCGTAATGCGCTGAGAATATTAGAGAATATGCGTGACCGTGATTTTGGTGTGCTATATTTTGGATACATGGAACAAGAAAACAGAGTCCAACACATGAAGCAAAACGGCTCAAATATTTTCCTTGGAATTGTAGCGATACTCACGGGGGTATTCGCATTGCTTGTTGGTTTCGGCCTCATTCAAACTGACGGGAATGACAATGATGTTCCTCTCGGGATTGCGCGCATTACAGGAGGGATCTTTTTTGTTGCAGGAGTGATGGCGCTTGGAATAGGAAAGTTTCCCCCACGTTTATACAACATACTGGGTGCAGTCCTCATGACCCTTTTTTCTTTTATAGCGGGATGGGTGGCATTCGGACCCGGCAACAGAGTGTTTGGTGGTGCTGGACCAATGTTGGGACGCATGGTTTTTGGATTTTCGGCATTTATTTGTGTTTATATGGCTATAGTGGCATGGAAGCGAGTTTTTATGAGCGAAGTAAATGAGGGGAATAAAACCATAGTTATTGATAAGCCTAAAGGATTTTTTACTCTGTTTTTATTTTTATTTCCGTTTATGGTTTGGCCTTTTGTTGTGTTTTTCTTTGTTCAATCTGACGGGTCGTGGAAGTTCCCCACACTTGATGTCCTGCCGACAACCTCGTCGACAATGCAGCAACATGAAGAATTATTAAACCGACAAGGATTCACCCTCCACACTGCGGAAAAGAATGGTACACATATATTCGACGGTGCCATTATTGTCGCGTTTGACAAACAAACAGGGGCGATCGTGGGCGAAGCGATTATCGACATGGATGGTAATGCACAATTTATCCTACCGTACGGACATTATGAGTTTCGTCCGCATCCTCTTAAGGAAGATAAAGTTGTTGGCAGTCTTGATTTTGATATGTTTGCCACAAAACTACAACCAACCATACTGTATCTTTCCGAGATAGGCCCACATGGGTTCGGAACACCACTAAAGAGTTGCGAAGAAAAAAAGGATGTTCTTGCTGTGGCTGTCGAAAATAAGAATTACTGCGATGATGATGGGGACTGTAAATTTCTGAATACTTATTTTGGCTGCCCGTATCTTGTAAACAGACATGCTGATCTTGAGATATTTAAGGATCGTGATGAAGATGTTTTAAAATCTTGTCCGACTATTGTGGATATGTTGTGTCCTCTTTCTTCTCAAAATCTGAGGTGTGAGAAACATTCTTGTGTTTCAGGTTCTCGGGGAAATGGGGAAAGTCAAACAATTGACAATGCTATATAAAAGTGATATAATATATATGGCACAGTGAATTCTAGTTACGTCCTGTACGTTGGTATTGTCATTCCACTAGGAGAGACACATGTTGGAAACCGTTCCCGTCCCGTTGGTCCGCTTCGACCTGAAATCGGAATCCCCATTCGACCTCACCGAGGCTATCTCGGTGACGGAGTGGAAGGGCTTCGCCGTCGGTATGACCGTGGACGTCAACATTGCGCGCGGTACGGCACTCGGCGAGATTCACACGATTTGGCTCGGCGCCAAGTCGCACAACGACGCACACGTGGTCGCTTTCGAAGTTCACGTCGACAACATACAGCATTACCTCACCCAGCGCGGCGTGCATCACGTCGTCGTCGATGACCTCGCACACCGCCTTCACTGACTCCCTTCGAGGAGTCAACACACCGTAGCTATTGCTACGGTGTACTTTTTTCTAACAGGCTTTTAAGAAAAACATCCGCGCGCTGCGGATGTCGATATTAGGAGTTCGGACCTTGTGGGCGCTTGAGTGCTATCCACCGGACGCGGTGGGTGATGTCAGTTCGAGCGGGGCCTTCTGCGTAGAACCTGCTATTTCGGGCACCGTAAACGGCCATGACTGCATGCGCGTCACCTGTACATTTCACCATGAGAAATGCGGGAATGACACTTGGTGCTTGTTCCGGCCACTTGAGCCATTCGATTACTTCGCCAATCATATGCACCTCTGTGAGAACGCTCGTATGACCATAACACACGAACTTTTAAAGACAAGTATGTGCGTAACTAGGCGTGAATTACTGAATTTCACTAATAATATCTAACGTCTTTCTATCCCCATTTCGCATTCTCTGCATATCATGGGAAAATAAAGGCTTATGGGAGTTTTCACGAGTACACGCAGGATTATTAAGGCTGGCTTCATTAATTTTTGGAGAAATGCGGTGGTTTCGCTTTCTGCGATTTTTGTAATGACCGTCGCACTCTTTGTCGTTGGGGCAACTATCTTGTCTTCAGCGTTTCTCGACTCGGCTCTGCGGGAAATCAAAAGCAAGGTTGATATCAACGTCTATTTCAATCCTGACGCTGAGGAATCAGACATCTTCGTGATGAAACGCTCGCTAGAAGACCTGCCCGAAGTTGCGGCTGTTGAGTATATCGCACGTGAAACCGCTATCGAGAATTTCAAGCAGCGTCATGAGAACGACTATCTCATGAAACAGGCGCTCGACGAGCTCATTGATAATCCGCTCGGTGCAATTTTGAACATCAAAGCGAAAGACACTTCACAGTACGAGGCTATCGCCAAGCACATTAGGGCAGAACAAGAAGACGCAGGTCCAAGTGGGAACCTTATCTACAACGTCAACTACGGCAAAAACAAAATTGTTATCGACAAACTGACCGCTATCACAAGGGGTGTCGAGCGTGTCTCCTTGGCGGTACTCCTACTCCTTATTGTCATTGCTATTGTGATTACGTTTAACACTATTCGCCTCGCTATTTATGTATCGCGCGAAGAAATTGCAATCATGAGACTCGTTGGTGCGAACAACATGTTTGTCCGAGGGCCATTTGTTGTTGAGGGAATCATGTATGGCATGGTTTCCGCAATTGTGGCCACTGCGCTCTTCTATCCTGTTACGGTGTGGTTGCGCGATTCCACTGAGAATTTCTACGGAGGGATAGACCTCTTTGTCTACTACATTACAAACTTCAATCAAATATTTCTCGTACTGCTTTTTAGTGGAATGTTCCTTGGAGCGGTGTCAGCATTTCTGGCGGTCAGAAGGTATTTAAAAGTATAAACACGATTCATGAGTGAATGCACACCACAACAAGAAAGTGAGACCCCCTCACTTCTCGTCTCCGAGTTTCGTTTTATACAGCAAGTAATAACACATAAACAGTATGGCAAAAAATCATAAATACATCTTTGTTGTGGGTGGTGTGATGAGCGGGGTGGGGAAGGGTGTGGCCACTTCATCTATCGCGCTTTTGTTGCAATCACGCGGGTTCAAAATTTCGCCAATTAAAATTGACCCGTATCTAAACGTGGACGCGGGCACGATGAATCCAACCGAGCACGGTGAGGTGTTTGTATTAAATTCCGGGCTTGAGACTGACCAAGACATGGGCTCGTACGAGCGCTTTCTCGGAAGGGACCTGAATACTGAGAACTATATGACGGGAGGATTGGTGTATAAGACCGTGATTGACCGTGAGCGTGCACTTGGCTATGGCGGAAAATGTGTCGAGCCTGTGCCACATATTCCTGAGGAAGTTATTCGTCGCATTAAAGCGGCAGGAGAGAAAGATAAGTCCGATATCACCATTGTGGAAATCGGAGGGACACTCGGCGAGTACCAGAGCGTCATGTTTATCGAAGCGGCACGTACGCTTCATCTCGATAATCCCGATGACGTCCTCTTTGTACTCGTCTCCTATCTTCCTGTTCCGGGAAAGTTGGGTGAAATGAAGACGAAACCCACACAGTATGCGGTACGCACGATGAATTCGTACGGTGTGCAGCCTGATATTATCATTGCACGCGGTGAGGTTGCACTCGACCAAAAGCGCAAAGAGAAGATTGCCGCATCTTCGGGTATGCGGGTGGAGCAGGTTATTGCTGCCCCTGACGTGGACAGTGTCTATGACGTACCGCTGAACTTCGAAGACGACTACATGGCGGACATTGTCATGAAGATTTTGAAACTCAAAGCGAAGCGCCCCGTCAATCTTCTGCCATGGAAAGGTTTTGTCCGTAAGGTGAACAACGCAAAGGGTGAAGTCCGTATTGGTATGGTGGGAAAGTATTTTGCAACGGGAGATTTCGTACTTGCCGACTCTTACCTTTCCGTTATCGAGGCACTGAAATACGCCGCATACCATGCAGGGAAGAAACCCGTGATTGATTGGATTGCCGCCACGGACTTTGAGGGTAGCGGGGCATCAAAAAATCTTGCGAAGCTCGCAAAGTATGACGGCATTGTCATTCCGGGAGGATTTGGGTCACGCGGTGTGGAGGGAAAGCTTAAAGTTATAGCATATGCACGCACGCACAAAATTCCGTATTTCGGACTGTGCTATGGCATGCAGCTTATGGTCGTCGAATACGCACGCAATGTGCTTGGCCTCAAGGGCGCAATCACTACCGAAATTGACCCGAAGACAAAGTATCCTGTAATAGACGTGATGCCCGACCAAAAAGCAAAGCTTGCAGAGGGGGATTATGGAGGATCTATGCGCCTCGGCACATACCCTGCATATCTGAAGGAAAAGACAGTTGCGCGATTGGCATATAAATCCGAAATGGTGCACGAGCGTCACCGCCATCGCTATGAGGTGAACCCTGAGTATGTGTCGCAGCTTGAAGCGGCAGGACTCGTCTTTTCAGGCATATCGCCCGATCGTGCACTTATGGAAATTGCGGAACTTCCAAAATCAAAGCACCCCTTCTTTTTGGGAACGCAGTTTCACCCCGAGTTTACGGCCCGCCCACTTACCTCGCACCCACTTTTCGACGCGTTCATCAAGGCAGCGGCAAAAAGAAAGTAGCACCCCCTTATGTATCTCTCGCTCCTTCTGCTCCTGCTTGCAAAAGTTCCCTACACTTAACCCCAGATTCCGTTGGGAATTTATGTGGTAGTAAAGTTCCTTGTGCTCGTAGCCTTCGGGGCTGGAATTGGGCGCTTCTTTGTTTTTTGCCGCGTTTGCGCATTTTATCGCGCTTCGGCGCCTCGATAACTCTGCCTATGCGTGGTTTGCGGTAGCGGTGATTGGAGCGCTCCTTGTGTCGATGTTATAATAGGGGCATATGAATTTTGCGCGTTTGCCATTCTCATTCTGGGTTGTCTTCCTCGTCGCTGATATCGGGCTTCTCTTTACGCTACTTCTCTCCATTTCATACATTACCGACCTCAAATTTATTCAAGAGCCCGTGAGGTTCTTGCTCGGGCTCCCAATATACTATTTTGAGTTTCTCCTATTTCTTGTCATCGATGTTGTTTCCGTCTTTGTGCTGACGCGCGATTATGACATCTATCGTGTGCACATGATCACTGGCGCAATGAGCACCCTTGGAATTCTGCTTTCGGGTGTGTACTCAGCACTTGAAATGACCACCCTCATGCAACAGGGTGTTGGCGCATACACACTGCTGGCACCCACAAGTGTGTTCTCACTCGTATTGTTTATGATTGCGCTCGTGGCGGCCGCGCTGTCACTGTCGAGTCGACCTGAGTAGTGGTGCTTCGCTTCCCTAGAATTAGGGTCACCGAGATTAGTACATTAATCACAAGCAAGTATGCAGGGATCAACATGTCGGGGAGTGCATAGGCGGGTATCGCATATAATGCAAGTGAGTTTGCAATTACAGATAATGCATAGGTTAAGAATGTTTCTTCGCTCGGCCTTCTCCATGCATGAAGAACGGTGGGTATTGCGCCAATGGCGTCCGTGACTACGAAGCCGATTATCGCTGCAGTGGGGTTGTCGGTGAGCCACCATGCCAATAGACCAAGTAACGCACCTGCTTGGCAAAATGCGTCGAAACGCGTGTATGTGTAATGCCCTTTCCCAAGTGAAAATAGCACGATGACAAAACTTTCTATCGTAAGCGCCATGGCCAAAATAGCCGATGCATAGGCGCCCTCTATAAACGCCGCAATTGATGCAATTCCCGCAAGCACCATCCATGTCATCCAGCTCACTATCGCGGGCTTAGTCGTTCCACGACGAATATCACGAATGTACGGAAGAGCTGTACTTGCTTCAAGGATTCCGGCCAGAATAAGGAGTGGCAGCATTTTTCGATAATAACACATGAACCCCATGGAATGGTTGAGTCGTCTGCATATGTTGCTATACTGTGATGTATATGAAAAATAACACAATATTGAGCATCGGAGTGGGTGTTGTTGCACTCGTTTTTACTCCAGCGGGACTTATTACTGCAGAAACTACAGGTGCGGGAGTACAGAGTAAGCCGCAGCCGCTCCTTTATATGGAGGCAGGTGGTGAGGCGGGAGGAGAAGGGGGTATTATCATGGAAGACCGGGTGAAAATGGAAGGAACTACCATGACAAAAGAAGAGATGGAAAATGCTCGTCCCATGGAAAAAAATATTGATGCAATCAAAAACGAAATAGACACGGACGATGATACTGACGAGGATCTTTTTGATATCGAGATAGATATTGATGTGGACGCACTCATGAATGATAAGAATGAGTCAAGTCATACTCATGAAGGTAAGAGTGATATAGATGAGGCAGATGATGTTGACTCTGCGGCTGATTTCGAACATTTCGTCTCTTTTAAAGTGAAGGCAGATGATCGCATCAAAGATGTTGATATTAAGGACGGAAATCTCGTTGTCACCTACGCTCTCCCTGTTAAATTCTTTGGATTTTGGAAAACATCGTTGAACACTACAGCGGAGGTGGATAGTGCGGGCACTGTGGAAGTCCGATACCCCTGGTATGCGATATTCATGAGAAAAGAGTTTTCGAAGAAAACACTCGAGCCAATATTCACCGCATCGCTTGAAGCAGAGCAGGGCGGAAGTGCAAAGGCCTATGTCGTACCCCATGTTTTTGATACTGTTGTAAAAACTTTTAGCGAAGTTTCTTCCAGTGAGTTGTCTTACTCCGCGAAAACAGGAAAAACGGGAAAGACGAAGTAGCGTTAAAAAAGACCCCGATTGGGGTCTTTTTGCTATCCCTTGATGTATCACCGTAAACCCGTTACGCTACAGCTACTCATTTGTATAACGTATGACACAAGACACCGCACTTACAATTATGAAAACCGGGGCAAATATTTTCCTCACTGGTGAGCCGGGGTCTGGAAAAACACATACCGTGAACGCATATGTGCGGTACCTGAAGGAGCATGGTATTCAACCTTCCATCACTGCGTCGACGGGGATTGCCGCAACACATGTCGGAGGTATGACGATTCACTCATGGAGCGGTATTGGGATACGTCGCGCACTCTCCGAATATGACCTTGATGCAATGGCCTCGAACGAGGGGCTGGTCCGCCGACTCGCGAAAGCCAAAGTGCTTATCATCGACGAAATCTCGATGCTTGATGGCACGGTGCTCGACATGGTCGACCAAGTCTCGCGCACGATAAGGATGAAACAAGAACCCTTTGGCGGGCTACAGGTGATTTTGGTGGGTGACTTCTTTCAGCTCCCGCCGATTGCAAAGCAAGGCGAACGTGCGCAGTTTGCGTTTGATTCAAAGGCGTGGAAACTCGCCAATCCAATTATTTGCTATCTTTCTGAACAGCATCGCCAAGAAGACACGGCGTTTCTCTCGACCTTGGGTGCGATACGTCGCGGGGAATTGGAGGACAGTGTCTTTGAGTATATTGGTGAGCGTAACGTGGCACCGGGTGAACACCCACTCGATATTCCCCAACTGTACACACACAATATCGACGTCGACAAAAAGAACACCATAGAACTAGAAAAGCTCACCAGCGCACCTGTGGTCTTTCTGATGGAAACAAAGGGGAGTACGGGGCGGGTAGAACAGTTGGTAAAAGGATGCCTCTCGCCAGAGGAATTGGTCTTGAAGGAAGGTGCGTCTGTCATGTTTACCAAGAACAGCTTTGATTCAGGTTATGTAAATGGCACACTCGGTACGGTCATCGGGTTTGATGCTGACAACGGATTTCCTATCGTGGAAACACGTGATGGCGATGAGATAACGGCGTTTCCGTCGGAGTGGGCAGTGGACGATAGTGGCAAGGTCCTCGCGACCATCACGCAAGTGCCACTACGACTCGCATGGGCTATCACGGTGCACAAAAGCCAAGGACTCTCGCTGGACGCGGCGGTCATGGACCTCTCACGTGCGTTTGAGTACGGTCAGGGGTATGTCGCACTCTCACGTGTTCGTGAATTCGCTGGTCTGCATATTCTTGGTATCAACCAGCGCGCGTTTGAGGTACATCCACTCGTCCTTGAACGCGATCAAGCATTCCGCGAACGCTCCGACGATGCAGAGCGTGGTTTTGAAGACATGCCACCGTCTGATCTCCTGGCACTCCACAATAATTTTATTACTGCTATGGGGGGAACGATTCATGCCGTCGCGCTTGATGAAGCGACAAAAGCCCCGAAGATTTCTACATATGAACAAACACTCGCACTGGTCGCAGACGGAAAAACTCTTGCAGAGATTATCGCACTTCGCGGGATGACCGAGGGTACAATTGTGAAACATCTCGAAGAGCTCGCGCTTTCGGGCAATCTTCCGCCCCTCGAGATGGCACAATTCACAGGACTCGAGCAGCGTGGGCTCGACGATATACGGGAAGCCATCCTCGGCGTAGAAGGAGGTTACTTAAAGCCTATTTATGAAGCGCTCGATGAAGCCTATTCTTATGAAATGATTCGACTTGTGCGCTTAGCCACAGGCGCTCTGGCAAAGCGTAAAGAAGAGAGCACAGAGCAAAAAGTCGCTCGTAAAGAACCAGCCACTGCGAAGCCAGACAATCTTGGTGCCAAATGGTCAACGGAAGAGGAGTCACGTCTGAGAGAAATGTTTCAATCGGGAATGAAGACTGCGCACATCGCCCGCGAGCTCAAGCGTCAATCGGGAGGTATCCGTGCGCGACTCAAGAAGCTCGGGTTGCTTGAATAGCTATCCCGAGTTATGCACACCCACCCCTTGCGTAATTCTACACAGGGTGTATATTTCATTCATCGAGACGATACGTCGTCTCAATTTAACAAAGCCTGTCACCCGACGGGCTTTTTTACGCCTCGATAAAGTATTAAGTATTTCAGCGCGAAGCGCAGAGATAGTGAGTCCTCGAGCGACAACGCCAAATAGAAAGAAAAAACCGCCTTTTAGAGGCGGTCTGGTTTTTTAAGCTACTTCGTCGATTTTCTCAAGCGGGCGATCATTGATTGCACGTTCAAGTGAACTCAAACGTTTGTAGATTGAGAGCATTTCGACAATAGTCGGCCAATTGAGGACCAAATATTGAAAAGAACTTTCTACTCTTCCGAATGCGCGCACAATCTGCTGCATGACTCCAAGGGTGAATCCTGCAAGTATCGCCTCTTTGGAAAGCAGGGTTGGTGCGAGTGCGATGTAGGGAACGAGTGCACCCGCCTGTAGATAGCTATACCGCACCATGTTGAAGTACATGTAGTGAAAGTACATCCGAAAGTAGTTTGTTCTCACGTGACCAAACAGCTCACGCAATGTCTTCGGTTGTGCCCGAGTTTCGTCCTCTTCGCCGAATACTAGCTCCTTGCGGTAAGCGTGCTCCACTCGTTGGTTGTGGAATTTCAATGTCGGCAGATAATAACCCGTCAGTGCGAGCACAATCGTACCGAAAACAGACCAGCAGACTGCAATAATCACCAATCCATGGGCGATCGGTCCGATGACGGGTATCTCCGAGACAAACTTCGTCGAGAGCATCCAAAGAATCGGCAAGAACGCAATGAGCGTCATCACCGCATCAAGCAGTCCCGCACCCAATCCTTCCATGATGTCTGCAAAACGCATCGTGTCGTCTTGAATACGTTGGGACGCTCCTTCGATGTGACGGACTTTGCTCCATTTCCCAGTATAGTACTCGTTCATCGCGGTGCGCCACCGGAAGTTGTAGTGCTGGATGAAATAGTTTCCCAGCGTTCTCACAATCACAAACACCGCTGCAATGGTGAAAAAGGTGGCCAGACGTCCGTAGTACTCAGTATTTTCGATAGTTCCGGGGTTCGCAAACATGGTTTGAATCATGTTGTAAAACCCACCGAACCATTCGTTAATCATGACATCGAGTTGCACCTGAAACCACGTGAAAAAGATAATCACAGCGGAACCAAGAAGCGACCACTTCAGCCATTTGTGTGAACTACAGAAGTACCAGCAGGCAATAAATATTCCGTAGCAAGGGATGAGGAATTGGTATGCCCAAAAAGTCACCGCGCTTCCGAGCGCACTTATCTGGGATTGCACCAACTTTACTCGCTCGGGGTCTGTCTTTGCACCGAATCGCGCCGCTTCCTTTTGTAGCGTTTCGAGTAATCCGTAGTCGAGTTGAGCAAAGCCGAACCATTGACCAACGGAATACATTTGACCTGTTTGCTCTCCTAATGTGAACCAAAACACCAAGCAGGCAAGTGCCCATATCACAAATGAGCCAAAGAAGAGGAGCGGCCTCGGAAAGAAGGAATTAAACATTGGGGGACCCCTTTTGTGTCGAGAACTTTGTCTGTCAAAAGTCTAAAGGAAGGCGCAAATATAGCAACTGCATTAAGCGCGAAGCACCCGGATAGTGAGTCCGCGAGCGGTAACGTCAAATAGCCCCCAAGTTATCCACACCCACCCCTTGCGTAATTCTACACAGGGTGTATATTTCATTCATCGAGACGATACGTCGTCTCAATTTAACAAAGCCCGTCTCTGACGGGCTTTTTTACGTCTCCACAACCGCCACAGCTTTTTCAAGAAAAAAACCGCCAACTGTTGATGGCGGTTTATTGTGTTTCTGCTATTTACGCAGTTTGCGAATGAGCGGTTTCACGAGTATGAGGGTGATGTTGAGTGCAATCAGGCAAAGCCACAATCCAAATAGGTATTTCATGGCTGTGAAAAACCAGTCATGTTCAGTCCAGATTTCTTTGAGCGTGAACACGAAGTAGTCTGGGTCATGCCACGCGAATGCGACGATTGCTGCCACAAAAAGTGAGGTGAGGATGATTTGCCCTCGTGGTTCCTCCACAAGCCACGCGCCGATGCGCTCGAGACGATTCGTGATTTTGCTCCACCCCTCCGCCGTTCGTACGGCGATGGGTGTCCAGAATGCACGGAGTGCTTCGTGAATTGGATCCCATGCCATATGCCAAATCTTGGTGACCCAACTTGCGGTAGCATTCCACATGCGGGCAAGTCTGTCGCCGAGTCTCAGCACGCTCACGATGGCCACTATGGTGAGGGCGACCTGACCCAAGATTGCAAAGGGAAGTCCCACAATAAGGAGCGGAATACCCCACCATGCACCTGCAGAAATTCGTTCAACAAATGCACTGCCGAGCAGTAGCGCAAAAGAGAGAATCGCCACTCCCCATGCAGGTAAGAGTGGCATTTCATGGCGGAGCCAAAATTTGAGCCCCACAAACAGGTGGAAGTAATAAGCAATTCCTGATTTCTCGGGAACTGATTCATGCCTTGCGAGGTACGGACGCTCAAAGAAAAACCGTGCAATGTTCATGTGATGAACCCCTTTTTATCTTTCTGCAAACTACAACGATAAATGGTTATTGTAAAGAGCTTGTCGTCATGTGGTGTATTGCACTCTCCGCCCCCACCCCGTATCATTTGCACCAGCATGTACAGCGGGAAAAGGTAATGGGCAAAATGGATACATGGCGTATGACCGAAACAGGCACGGTCGGAGAATGGATACAGGCACCCAATGGTGAATTTGTGGGGACTATTGTCTCCGACTGTGGCGATGTGTACATCGCAGGAAGCAAGGACTGCCCTGATCCCTACGATGGCGCGCTCATTACCAAAGGCACGCGCGTGCGCTTCGTCCCCGAGCAAAAGGGGAACAAGGTGAAAGACATGGACACGGGTGTTCCGTACTCTTGGGGCGTCGCTCGAGAAATCGCGATTGTTCCTAAAACACTCAAGCACCGTTAGCGGTGCTTTTTCTTTGCACCGCTAATTTCCGCGGACTCACGCACCCAGGCGTCGATTTGCTCGCGGTCAGTCATGATTTCTTCGGGGACTTCCCAGTAGCTCATGGCTACCTTCTTTTGGTCTTTGCTTGAATATGCAAACGGGGCGCTGCCTAGCGTTTCATAGTGAGCACGGTTTGTCTCGTTCACCTTGAAATAAAGCGTGCTTTCGGCAATGATTCCAAAAATTATCCCGTCTAAGTACAGCCCATAGCCGCCAAACATGGATTTGGAGGTAATGCCACGAATGCGCCCTAAGACATCATGCACCACATAGTCGTGGAACTCACTCGATTTTTTCATGGACGTGGTTTGTGCAATGCTTCTTGCTCAGTCTTAAAACGAAACCATACTTTTCTCCAGTACTGGTAAGTGAGAAAAATAAAGACTCCTGCTAAGGCCGACCATGCTCCAAGCAGAAAAAAGTAGGCACACCAGAAAAGTTCTTTGATATAAAAATATTTGATGAGTTTTGGGTAGCAACTCACCTCCGCCTGTGTGGCGTCGGGGTACTTTCTGCGCTGCGCTTCTTCTAGACTGTTTGCCACTGATGCGTGCATCCAAGAAAAGAATACCGCACAGACACCGAGATATTCGATCCAACCCTTGTTTGAAATATACGCAGTAGTAAGCAATACGAAAGCCACAATAATGGATTCAACTTGCCACGTATGCATGCCCGTCAGCTTCTGTATGCGCACCATACCGAGGCAAAAGAGGTTTTTCATAGTGCAAATTGTAACATGGACAGACATGGGGGTAATACCTTGAAAAATAGACGCATTTGGCTATACTGCGTAGGTTAGTTGGATTGATATAACATATTGCGGGTTCGTCTAATGGTAGGACGTTACCCTCTGGAGGTAAATATTGGGGTTCGAGTCCCTGACCCGCAGTTACCACACAAAAACACTCTGCCAAGAGTGTTTTTGTTTTGTGGTAACTCGCGGGTCAGGGACTCGAAATGCGTAAGGTGGTATACAAGACGAGCGAAGCGAGTGCTTGTCACCGAGCCGGGGTCGAGAGCACTTTGTAGTTCGGTGGCCTTGCGCCGAAATACTTAGTGACTCGTGACCGAGTCCCTGACCCGCAGCAATGTCGCAACGTCACCCTTTTTGGGTGATTTTGCTATGGGTGAAAATTGTTTGTGAGGGTGATGTTTTTCTCCCCCCGCTCAATTATGCCAATATATGTGCGGTGCACCTCGGCGCGCTCTGTGAGTTTTTCTTGGGAAAGCTCGCGTTTCAAGCGTTCCTCGCGGACTCGTTTGCCGAATTTGGTTAGCAACTGTTTATTCATATCTACATGTACAGTGTAGGAAGTTGCCTACCATGGTTCTACATACTAAAGTTAGCAAATATGGACAATAATGCGGTGATATTTATACTAGTTGTTTTTGTTGTTTTTATTGTGATGAAGATGTTTTTTCAAAAAAAGACACACACAAACACTCATTCAAAAAGCGGACTAATCCTTTCAATCATCTCGCTTTTGTTACCATTCGCGAAGGAGTTTTTAGAAAAGAGACAGGAGGAAAAGAAGTATATTACAGAAGACGCTCGATATAGTAAAAAACAATATTTCATGACGACCGCTGAGCATCATGTTTTCGACCAGTTGTTAAAAATAGCAGGGGAGAAATATCACGTCTTTCCGCAGGTGCACTACAGTAAAATTATGTACGCCGAGGGACAGCAGAATTTCCATAATCCGTGGTTCAACAAGATAGACCGAAAGTCCGCAGACTTTGTACTTTTTGACAAGCACGACATTTCTCCTGTTTTGGTGATTGAGCATGACGATAAGACTCATAATCGTAAAGACCGAATTGAAAGGGACGATTTTATTGACCACACACTTGAAAAAAGTGGAATTTCAATTGTGCATGTTCGACCATTCGCGACCGAAGAGGAACTGAAGAAACTACTCCAAGTAAAAATCAGTATATAAGCTTGGATTGGCTTAAAATTGTTCCAACGTCGTCCCACACTCCCAGCAAATGGAAGCACCCCTTGGGGGTGTTTTCATTTGCGGGAAAAAGTGCTCTGCAGCACTTTTGGCAGGGACTCGAAGCCGTTCTCCCCTATTTGTGAAGGATTCTTATCCTGAGTAAATGGAAAACGGGTACTGCCCCTGTAAGGGGAGAGTCTCTGACTCGGAAGACTGAGGCGAAACACTTGGCACATAAGCACTCCTGTGCGAATATGTTTAGTAACTAATGACCAGTCCCTGACCCGCTACTAAATTGAGTGAGGTTCGGTTCGCGAGAGTATGATTATGACGCCAGAAAATTTAATAAACATAATAAGTATCGGAGGGGCACTACTAGGTGTTGTTGTTGGAGCACTCCTTAATCACTTTCTAGAAAAAGATAGAAATAAAGACTCTTTAATCTTAAATAAGAAAATTGATATTTACTCCTCCCTGTTAGTTAAATTAAATACAGTATTTCAAGACAGTGAGAAAAATATTCTTAATGACCCACTCTTTGAAACAACAATCAGAACAACCCTTGCACAATCATTGTCAGAAGCTCGCCTAATAGCTGATGCAAAATTAGAACAGAAACTCAGGGACTACTATGATGAAGCAGTGCTTTTTTGGGAGAATAAAAAGTACGACAACACCATGCCTAATTTAGTTATTGAGATTGAGCAGTTGATGCGAATTGAGCTAGGAAAAGAACGTCTGCATTAATCATTTTGCTGAGCGCCGAAATGACTTCTTTCAAATCGCCTTATATATCATTATTGGCTTAATGGGGGAAAGTAGGACGCAGGGGGCTGCGGTAAAACCACGAAGTGAAAAGAAGTATCGATCCAATGAAAAACGAAAAAATTAACTCAAAAATCATCGCTCTGTGGAACAAGTATTTTCAGAATGACACTGAGGTGTACGCACCGATGTTCTACGATGACTTCAAGCGGGGCGGGTTATTGTTTGTCGGCATGAACCCGTCATTTAGCGAGCGAGGATTCAAGACGATCTTGAAAGGCACAAAGTATGAGAAGATTGACCCCACTTCGTTTTTCAGGTGGAGTAATATTTCCTCAAACCCTGATCTTATCAGCGACTGTATTGCGGTCGAGACCCATGCGTACGAGAATTACAAACCCTTCTTTGCTCGTCCTGTTGCGATCGCAAAAGAAGTCGGGCTTGATTGGCAACACATTGATCTATTTCTTTATAAAGAAACATCGCAGGCAGATTTCAAGAAACGCATTAAGGATGGTGACTTGCTGAATCAATTTGCACTCGAGCAAATCGCGCTCTTTGAGGAGGTGCTCCTTGCGATTGAGCCGAAGTGCATCATCGTTGCGAACGCATTCGGCTCCGAGCTTCTCCGTGAACACATCAAGAATGACCTCTTGTGGGATAAAGAGCGGGGATTTCACTGGTTCACCAAAGGAGGACGAAAGATTCCCATGCTCTTTTCCTCCATGCTTAGTGGGCAAAGAGCACTTGATCGGTGGTCGTATGAACGCTTGAAATGGCACGTTGGGCAGGCGGTAAAATCATGAAAATTATGACAGGAATATTTTTTTCACATCCACATACACTTTCAGATCAAGTAGGTAAAATCTTGGAAAGAGTTGGTCCTCAGAAATTCTTTTCAAGTTCTGACAAAGAAGTGAAGAAAGCACAAGAAGGATTCGCGGCATATTTCTTCACTCTTACTTTAAAGAAATACACAGGAAGAGACTGGTGGTTAGCTCAATACGATCAAGCGGCTCGGTCTTATCCAGATTTTAATTTTATATCATTCGCCGAAAATCCTGGCGATATAAAGATGGAACCAGTAGAACTAACTGGTATTTATCCTCATTTCAAAACTTTTGATGAGGCCTTAAGAGTTGTTGAAAATAAAAAGAAGAAATATGGATCTGAGCCAGTGAATTTTAGTCTGCTGGTATTTGTTAATCACGAAAAAAGCGAAGAGTGGATTAATCTGCTAAGGGAGAAAGTGAGTAGCGAGCATCCATTCCTAAGTATTTGGACTATACACTTGAGATTCAAGAAGGGTGGAAAGGAAGTTGGTAAGTCGGTCGCCCAAAGCATACCCCCCTTGCCATGGCTGAGGATTGAAGCAGATACTGATGATTCAGAAGTGCACAAGCGCCAGCCGCTCCCATCCTATATGGAAGAGCATCATGAAGGAAGGAATACTTACGTCACATTCAAACCCGAGTTTCTTGATAAGATCAGGTCGTTGCAAAAAAGTGCCTAGTTTGTTGGTGCTGTAAGAATATCCCCGAATGGCTTCACTGTACGGTATTTGTTGTAAATGAGGCAGAGACAGAGACGGGTGTTTTGTGTCTTATCTGTAGCATTCACAAAATGACCCCAGTGACCGAGACGCCTAGTTACAAGAGTAGAAGGGGTGGTAAGATATCCGTATAAGGTCTTGCCCTACATGTTTGAGACCGAGATAGTCAGCTATCAACAATAGGTTCGGCTGACCGAGTGCTATCAGAACTGGAAATTTAAAGATTCACTCAATTCCATCCCGACATACCGGCTGAGTGCCGTATCTAGAAACTCAAAGTCGCTCAATGGGCGACTTTGAGTTTGAGTTGTAGAATAGGTCTGTAATCTATAGGATATACAAATGTCAGTCAAACTCATTCTGAAGAGATAGTCCGCTTCTTGAAAACCACAGAGCCGGAAGCCATTTGTATTAGGGGTGAATAGGGTGTCAGATTTGCAACTTTCGGTTCGAATCCCTGAAGCATTACCTCCACGGAATTGCACTGTACTTTCACCTTTTTTTATATTGCCTTGCGTTTTGTGCAGATATTGATAGTTTGAGCAGTATTATTTATCAACGCACGGCTTCTTTATGCGTAAACTCGTCACCGTCTTATTCCTCGCCCTCACGCTTTTAGCTATCTCTCTGCCCACTGCGTTTGCAGCCTTCCCTGTTTTTCCTCCGACACTCAATAAAAGTCCCGACGCTGGGTATGCGGATGATTCAGTGAGCAGTGGAGTGGTGCCGAACATTGGTACAACGAGTGCTACAGTCTTCACCTTTAAGGTGCTGTATGCACAGTCACAGAATCGTGAGCCATGGGACATTAATCTTGTTGTCACTGATGGAACAACCACTGCAATTCATGCGATGAATCATGATGTGGGTGCGAATGATCCAATATTACGCGATGGGAATTATGCGAATGGGGAACAGTACATCTTCGCTGCAACGCTCACTCCAGGCATGTGGCAATACCACTTTGAAAGCGATTTCGGCGCACAACTTCCGGGAGCGGGGGAGTGGGATTTCACAGTGAGTGTCGATACGACTCCTTCGAAGTGTGGGGTGGATTGTTACTCAAATGTGCTTTTCCTGCCTGGACTTGAGGCGAGCAGATTATTTTGGACAGATCCAAATTGCATTTTCCTCAATTGCGAAAACCAACTATGGCTTGCCAATAGTGATACAGATGCAAAACAACTCTACCTTAATTCAAACGGCACAAGCATATTGAATGACATTTATACGAGTGTTGAACGAGGTGCGATCGACGAGGCGGCGATTCCTGTGGCGGGCACAAATATATATAAAACTTTTCTCAATAGTCTCAGTGAATGGAAGAATGAAGAGCATCTTATTGCCGACTACGCAGTAGCACCGTATGACTGGAGATTGTCAGTTGATGATGTGCTCACGAAGGGAATAAAAAACGGAGACAATATTTATTATGGTGGCGCGAGCGGGACATATATTCTTGATGAACTTTTACGCATGGCGTCCACGTCGAAAACGCAAAAAGTTACAATTGTTGCGCACTCAAATGGTGGATTAGTTGCAAAACAGTTAATGCTGAAGCTCCGCGAGCTAGGCAAGGAGGACTTGATTGACAGGCTCATTCTCGTCGCTGTTCCACAGGTTGGAACACCAAAGGCAGTCGGTGGACTACTTCACGGAACAGATCTTGGTCTCCCGTTCATTCTTGATGAGGAGCACGCTCGAACTCTTGGCGAGAATATGCCGAGTGCCTATGCATTGATGCCATCTCAGAAATATTTCGAGACCATCAATCCGAATTCAATTACAAACAAACTCATTTCATTTACCGACTCACCGCTGTATGCGCCAGAGAGATCACAGTACGGATTTTTGGTGAGCAACATGACGGAGCTTCGGGGCTATCTACTCGGCAGTGAAGGACGAACAGAGCCTGCCGATTCTGATCTCGATTCACCAAATGTGCTGAAGTTCGAACTTCTCGATCAAGCATCATCAACCCATGCGCTACTCGATGAATGGCAACCTGCGAGTACGACCGAAGTGGTGCAAATTGGGGGATGGGGAGAGAAAACCATATCCGGAGTCAGCTATTACACGGAACAACAACGTGATTGTGTGACTGTGCAGGGTCAGTTTGGCGCTAGTCACCAAGAGTGCGGTCCGTATTATGAGGTGAAAAAATACAAACCCAATTTTACGACAGAGGGCGATGGTACGGTGGTTGTTCCGAGTGCGCTTTGGATAGCGACAAGCACTTCGCAGGTTGAGAGGTATTGGGTGGATTTGAAAAAATACAATGATGAGAACATCGATAAAGACCACGCGAAAATACTGGAAGTGAGCACTCTCCTCGACTTCATTAAGACCAAACTCACTAATGTGACGTCCTCACTCCCGAACTACATAGTAAACTCCGCATCGACGCTGAGCGACGCTCCAGACATAAAGTTTGTCTATACACTCCACTCGCCGCTTTCGCTCAATCTCTACGACACTTTAGGAAATCATACGGGAATATCTACCACAACAGGTTACGTGGAGCAAAATATCTCAGGGTCTCGCTACGGCACATTCGGCGAAGTGAAGTATATTATTGCAAATGCCGATGTCGCTCAACATCTTGCGCTTCAGGGGTATGCGACAGGAACGTTCAGTTTGGATGTTGAAAAAGTACGTGGAGATATAATTCTCGCGAGCACCACCTTTGCTTCGGTGCCCGTATCTCCAAACACCATTGCGACATTCTCGCTTCCTGCAAATGGTGACTTCTCATCTTCGACACCATTACGGGTTGACGTTGATGGAAATGGGGCAAATGATATCGTGCTCGTACCAGAGATTGGAGCAACTGTATATCCAGACTTCACTCCACCCGAAGCGATATTCTCATTTAATGCAATTACTAAAGATGTTGTGATTTTGGGGGAAGATAACGTTGGGACAACCTCAACACTAATCACACCAACGTCGACCACCATCACTGACCAGTCGGGAAATACACTCAGCATCCCATTCATCAAGTTCAAAGAGAAGCCAACTAAATTAAAAATTGCATTCGATACGTTAATTTATAACGGAGTAGCGACCGCAACACCATGGGTGACTATTGAGTATGAATGGGTGATTAAGAATAACGGCATGCTCCAGTCACTTTCACAGGATATTCGCATCAAGGGTGCGCGCCGTGTGACTGCAGACTATTCTTTGAGCAAGGGTGAAACCAAGATTATGGACAGAATCAGGGAGGATGGGGAAAAGAGTGTCACAAAAACTGTAAAAACGGGTGTAACCGTGCTTCCGCTGTCGACAAAAGCAGGAGCACTCGACGTGACGTATTGATTTAGGATTTGAGGTATAATTAAAATGTATGGAGATATTGCAAAAATCTAGTTTTAAGTTTTTCTTGACGACAGCCGTCTTGTTGGCTGCAGTCTTTTTGGTCGGAATTTTTACTGGCGCACACCTCATGAACTTAGATGGCACCCTCCAAACAGTGGGGTCTGTACTACTTTCCCTCTTCGTGTGTTCTTTTTTTGCGTTATTTGTGAAGCCAGAAGTATTTAAGTCATGGCTACACTATATGTATTGGTGGATTGTTCCACTACTCTTCGCATACAGTCTCACATTAAGTCGTGGGGGCGGGTTCAGTGGCATTAATCCTTGGGAACCCCTGTTTCCAATTTTTCTCTTTTTGTTTGTCCTCTCGACTCCGATTTATCTCTATATCAAATCTAAAAGGCTGAAATAGTGCGGAAAGAAATTAATAAAAAACGGCTTTATTACGAGGTCGTTTTGGAAAGAGGAGATTTTAATCCCTCAATTCCCCTCAGCTTGCTGGGGGGTATCCGCTAAGGAAGAGTTTGAGAAACCGCTGGTTTCTCAAGATGATTCAGAGCGGAGCTCCTATGATACCCCGCCGATACGGAGCGGTAGCGGAGTGAGGGTAGCAGCTTGCTGCGGGGAGCTTCATTATTCTCAGCGATCATCGTCTCGGGCTGTGTGTATTTTCTCGTGAGGAAGTAGGGAAAGGCCTATTATAAAAAGACGTGCACGTTTTTCCTCCCTTTCCTCTATACTCGATATGTCCCAACCCCCCTATCTTGCACCAACAGAAAATGGGTGTAAGTTTACTCATGCGATAAAAAAGAAATTCTCGCTTGCCTCTGGAGCACTCATGATTCTCGGTGGGTTATTCACTGCAGAGGGTTGCCATAGCGGCGGGTGGTTCGCCGTTTGACCGACTTGCGGCTGCACTCGGAGAGCTGCGGAGAGACCTCTCCAGCCTCGAAGTGTGCATTAACAACTTGGTACTTGTACCCGGTCCGCAGGGACCTCGAGGTATTCAGGGAGAGGTTGGACCGCAGGGTTTACAGGGTGCTCCTGGTACACAGGGAGCGGTCGGTCGACTGATTACTTACCGTGTGACCTTACCATTCGCCGACATCGCGCTTAATTCTTCGGCTGCTGCAATCGCAAGGTGCGAACGCGGTGACCAGATACTCTGGTGGGTACTTCCTTCAGGGCTCGACTACTCAGATAGTGGACACAAGGCCTGACTATATGGATTGGAACGGAACAAGTTTCGTCGAAGGATGGAAAGTCGTAGGTAGCAATACGAATCCTCCGGCAGGAATTCCCTCAAGCATCGGACTCATTGCCGCATACGCGCTGTGTAATGACGCCACGCCGTAGTCTTGCTCGTTTATCAAAAAAACCGCTACTTGGCGTTGCCGCTCGAAGACTCACTTTTTTTGCGCGCTTTGCGCGGTAGATACAAAAAGCCATCACGTGGTTTTTTGGTAACACGGTCTCTATGTATTTTGCTAGAATACATTAATGGAAAAACACCGTATCTACACAATGAGCTTTGCTAGTGTTTATCCATTGTATGTCGCCAAGGCAGAGAAAAAGGGGCGTACGAAAAAAGAGGTGGATGAGGTCATCCGTTGGCTGACGAGGTACAGCCAGAAAGAATTGGGCACGCAACTGAAAAAACAAACAGACTTCGAGACGTTTTTTGGTGAGGCACCCGAAATGAATCCTGCGCGAGCATTAATTACCGGTGTTATTTGTGGTGTGCGATTAGAAGATATTGAGGAAGCGCTTATGCGCGAAATCCGTTATCTGGATAAACTTATCGACGAGCTGGCTAAGGGGCGTACGATGGAGAGGATTTTGCGAAAGTAACACATCATCAGATGATGGAGTCACCAAGCTAAATGTTACAATTCCAATATGACAAAAAATAAAACAAAGTATGTCGACGGGTTCGTGCTTATTGTTCCTCAAAAAAATGTAGCAGCTTACAAAAAAATGGCACAGAGTGCAGGGAAAATGTGGATGCGCTGTGGCGCTCTTGAGTACGTGGAATGTATGGGAGACGACATGTATCCACCATCCATGGGCATGCAGTCACTCACTTTTCCTAAATTGGCAAACGCGAAAAAGGGCGAGACGGTGTGGTTCTCCTACATTACGTACAAGTCTCGTGCGCATCGTGATCAGGTGAACAAAAAAGTATACGCAGAAATGAATAAAGTTGCTGCAAAGTACAAGAACATGAAGATGCCCTTTGACATGAAGAAAATGGCATTCGGAGGCTTTAAGGTGATGGTACACAACTAATCTCTATGCCGAAATCAGTCACAAAGTTACACGCAGACATCGAAGCATACAACAAGGCACAGTCTCGTGACGACAAAGCGATTTGCGTCATGTTGGCAGAAGAGATAATGCACAATCTTCCCGATGCTGAAAATAAAATCTGGCACAGGCATCCTGTATGGTTTCTGGATGGAAATCCTGTTGTGGGGTATAGCAAGCTGAAGGATTCCGTCCGTCTCCTGTTTTGGAGCGGGCAGTCTTTTGATGAAGCGGGTTTAACGAATGAGGGAAGTTTTAAGGCAGCGGACATGCGCTATACGGAACTGTCACAGATAAACAAAAAAGACCTCAAGCGCTGGCTAAGGAAATCCGAGGATATTCAATGGGACTACAAAAACATTGTCAAAAGAAAGGGTGTGCTGATTAGATTGTAAGCAGCGTTGTGGGTGCATAATAACTTCAATATTTGCGAGGGAAAAATTTTGACAACCAGCCGTACGTATTCAAGACGGGAATTCTTTTGATATAATTAGTGCATGCCTGATTTCGTCGTGAATACGTTTATTTCACTCGAGTCCAACGAACTGAGTGGAATTACATTGCTTGCAGCATTGGGGATCGTGTTTGTATTTTTTTGTTATTGGGGGATGCGACTACTTCTGCCTTTGTTCCAAACAAATAAGCTACATATTTCAAAAAGACAAAAAATGATTTATGCATGGGGAGTCGTGGGTATTCTTTCACTTATTTTTTTAGGTATGATCAGAGAAAAGTTCCTTCCTTGGGTAGATAGCGATATCTTTATTTTCACATTCTCAGCAATTATTGTGTCGGGTTGTATCTATTTTTTGTTGAAGAAGGAGGATAAGACTATGCAAAAGTGAACTACTGTTTATTCAACCATTCACTCGTTCTCCCTTACGTTTGCTTTAGCATGCACTACGGGACCACGTAAGATCTGGGGGTGTCACCATGCCCATTCCGCTTAATGATATATTCTGCTACTCTCATTTCATAAATCTAATTTTATACACATGGCACGCGTCAGCACTTATCTCAATTTCACTCGTTCGACGGAAGAAGCATTCAATTTTTACCAGTCAATCTTTGGAGGTACGTTCACGGGCGGAATCGCACGACTCGGTGATGCGCCTGCACAAGAGGGCATGCCCCCACTTGCTGATGGAGACAAAAATCTCGTTATGCATGTTGCACTCCCGATTCTCGGCGGTCACGTACTCATGGGCACCGATGCTCCAGAATCACTGGGATTTAAAGTCAGCTTTGGGAACAATATCTATATTAACCTTGAGCCGGACACTCGTACCCAAACAAAGAAATTGTTTGATGCGTTGTCGCAAGGAGGTAAAATTGAAATGGAGTTACAGGAAATGTTTTGGGGAGACTACTATGGTTCATGCACGGACAAATATGGGGTGCACTGGATGTTTAATTGTAGTACTGCCCTTTCCAAATAAACTTAATGAAAAACATGCCACTTTTGCCCCATGCACACCATTCCCGCAAAACCCCTTTTCACCGTAATGCTATTACGCCTCAAGGGTTTTTGCGCTTCATGGCAGCGCATGAGACAAAAGTCATCACGTTTGTTCTTGTTAAGTTAATTTAGAAAGAGCAGTAGTAAAACATAACTCATATGCCACAAATCACCGTTCACACAAGCGTAAACGCACCGGTGGAAAAAGTTTGGCAATATTACACGGAACCTATGCATGTCACGATGTGGAATAACGCCTCACCTGATTGGCACTCACCCCACGCAGAGAACGACTTGCGTGTCGGGGGCAACTTTAGCTTCAGAATGGAGGCGATGGACGGCAGTGCGGGATTTGATTTTGCGGGGACATACACTGAAATAGTGCCCCTCCAAAAGATTGCATACACTTTTGGTGGCAGAAATGCATCTGTTTTATTTGCAGAACAAGGGGAAAAGACCGACGTAACCATTGTGTTTGATGCAGAGTCTGAAAACTCCCTCGTAATGCAGCAAGACGGGTGGCAGGCGATTCTTGATAATTTCAAGAAGCATGTTGAAGCTGTGTAACCTGTTCTGTGCGTTGACAGCACCACAAAGCCATCTATCATGAACTGAGATGTCCCCTGAAGGGAAGCGCATGAATACGCCCATTGCTCCTCGCCGCGACACTCAACCAAAGCGTACGCGCAAACCGCCACTTCGCTATGCGTTTGATCATCTTGCGATCGTGCTCGATGAGCAAACATATAGGGCATTGCGTCTGCGCCTGCCTATCCCAAAAGCGCGCGTCGCTTACGAAACACCGTATGTCGGAAACGATGCGGACGGCATGGAGACGTTCGTACTTCAGCGCGATGACGTACGTATTGCATTTATGGTGGGAAGAGAAAAAGCAGCGGGTGCTGTTTCTCAGATCACACGGTACCAGATACGTTATGGAAATATGAAGCTCCAGCACATCGCACTGCGCACAAATAACATCGAGCGCGCCGTGAGGGAATGGGAACGTGACGGACATCGTTTTCTCACCCGTTCCGCAGACGGCAAGCCTGCGATACTCAAGAGTGTAGATGAGCGTGGTGTGGTGTATCAGTGTTTTACCATGCCGATCGCGGACGGTCTGTTTTTTGAACTGAAGGAAGTATGCAAAAAAGAACGCACACTTGTCGGCTTTCAGGAATTTCGAGACGACAACATTGAAGGCCTCTGGGGAGCCGTTGAACGCGAAATTCATGACGGCGAAGATCGATTCTGGCAGTACACTCTTTTTTGACTCCCTCCCGCCATCTTGCGCACGGCGGGTTTTTTATACGTTTTTAAAAATCGTATAGGAACGGATTGCATTTGAAGCCCACTTCAATTGCGCATGCGTGGGCGCACTTGCTATGTAGCTGATAGAATAAGCATATATGAATCCGAAACTCACATATTTTTCAACCGCGATTATCTTGTCGCTTTTTATTTTAGTACTCGCAATGTTTGCAGGGTCAGCTTTAAAGGAACCGCAATTATTTTGGCTAGGTACAGTAGCCGTTATTTTTTGTGTTAATCTCGTGTGCTACATGCTGAGTCGGCGCGCCGCAAAGAAAAAAGCAAAGTGACTGCCGCTATTTCCAGCTGTGCACCGCAATTACAGTTTTAATGCACCCACACCATCCTCTTTGAGTCTGGGCGCTTTTCATTCAAAACACATCTTGAAGGGGTAACGTGAAGGCATAAACGCAAAACATATGTCCAAACCCAAAATCACCGCACAGTCACAAGTGGTATTGGATACTTGCGCAAAAAAACTCGATGAGGCGGGGATAGAAGTCTCACACACGGAATACAAGGGAGTCTTTCATGAATTCTTTGGGATGATAGGAGCTATCGATGAGGCGAGCGATGCCCTCGCCGAAGCAGCGAGGCGTTTGAATGTGGTATTTGGACAATAAGCAATCTTCATATTCCGGACTTTTTGCCGGAGTGTTATACTAGCTCACATGGACCAAAATTACACATTGATACTCTTGGCTACGGTCGCCCAGTTTATCTTGGGAGCGATGTGGTATTCGCCGCTTATGTTCGGGAAGTGGTGGATGGAAATCATGGAAAGCACTCATTTATCAAAAGAAGAATTGCAGAAGATACAAAAAGCAATGGCGCCATTCTATGGCCTGCAATTTTTGCTGACTGTACTCTCTACGTTTGTCCTTTCCCTGTTTATTCATTACCTTCAGATGGCGAACGTTGGTTTTTACGCATACGGCATCGCGGGGTGGGTGTGGCTCGGTTTTATAGTACCCAGCCAAGTGGCTGGTGTGGTGTGGGCGAATACAAAACAAAAATATTGGGTGAAACAAATTTTTGTGATGACCAGCTATTCGTTGGTGGCGATGATGATTGCCGCATGGATATTGTCGCAATAGTATCGCAGTAGTAGTATAAATTAAGTACTGAGTATGATCGAAGAAACAGAGAATGAAGTAAGCACAGAGGCTCCACAAGAAAACAGTCGAGAACTGGGTGATTCACTTGTACCCGACGCTGGTCCCAGTCCTGTTGGCGAAGATACAAAACTGGGCAGCGGCATCCTTGTCATGGCACTTGTTGGAGTTGCGGTAATTGTGTATGTCTTGTTAATTCAGTCCAATTAATGCCATCCCCAACTAATCATCTTATAAAAAACTCCTCACTATGTTACATATATATCTCGTACGACACGGCGAGGACCAAGACAATATGCACGGGGTATTGAATGGCCGCAGGGATCAATCACTGACGTTGCGCGGTGAAGCGCAGGCTATGAGCGCTGCAAAGCAACTACGCGCACTGGATATACCTTTTGCTGTTGTATACACATCACCACTTGTGCGTGCCGTCAAAACTGCGGAAATTATTACCAATGAGCTTCGCGCGAAAAGGGCGGAGATACTCTCGGACCTTATTGAGAGAGATTTTGGAGTGATGACTGGGGAATTGGTTACACGAATTCCCGAATTGTGTGGGCCGAACATTCTCGTGACAGAAAAGAATACATATTTTCTCTCTGCAAAAAAAGCAGAGGCATTTCCTCAGATGATGACACGGGCACGCCGATTGCTAAAACGCATTGCCTTACGTACGCCGAATGGAGCGGTTATTCTGGTTACTCATGGCGATATCGGGAAGATGATTTACGCGAGTTACTACGAGTTAGACTGGAAAGAAGTGCTCGAATCGTTACATTTCGACAATTGCGATGTTCTGCTCCTTTCGCCAGATGCAGACCTCGACGAACCTTAGAGCCTATCCCAGCAGGAACTTTCCTGCTGCAACACGCGATCTTCAATAAAAACACGCAAAACCTTTGTCGTCTTGTCTCGACAAGCCTTCGCAGGTTTTGCATGTTTTTATAATAAAGCTCTCGCGTTTCGCTACGGAGGTCCTACTGGGATAGGCTCTTATGTGTTCATGCAGGAAGACCGCAATAACTAGTCCGCACATCCCGTTTCTGCTAATTGCTAAAGTGCGTATAATAGCCACATATGCAAAAAGTCACACTCAGCGCACTTGTATTCTTACTCGTGCTTTTCCCGTACTCCGCAAGCGCACACGGAGCAGGGGAGAGTATCCAAGTTGAGCACAACGGATACACGCTTTCGCTCGGTTCTGCTGCGGAATTTGTCACCGCTGCCGCCGCTGAGCGACTAAATTTGGAAATTGAGACAGTGGGCGATGAGGATTTTCAGGGATATACCGGCGTGTGGGTGCGCATCGTCGACCCAAGCGGTGAGTTTCTTTTTGCAGGAACAATCGACAAGGCACCTACGGGGCTGTTGACCGGTATGACTTTTTTCTTTCCTGTATCTGGAACATACGATATGACACTGCGATTTATGGACGATGAAAAAGTCATTGCAGAGGGACAATTCCCGCTTCCAGTCCGCGACAGCAAAGTCTCAGCTGGGGGCACAAAAGAGAATGGGGAAAGTGGTAAGATGCTGCCGTTGTATTTTTTTGTTTCTGGTTTGGGGGGTCTCATCATCGGACTACTGTTTGCCGTGCGGTTACGCAAGTCAGCACTTACACAAAAGTAATTTCTATCATGATTATTCAACGATACTTTTTCGCCCTCATGAGTGTGGTTTGTGTCAGCGTCCCGAGCGCCGTGTTTGCGCACGGTGGCGAGCATCCCATGATGATGACTGAGCCACGGTACGCAGCCTACCTCTTGCCGGCGAGCGCCATCTTTGCGGGGTGCATTATTGGCGGGCTTTTGTTTGCGAAAACTCGTTCAAAAAAAGATGCCGGTATGCTCGGCCTTATCTCCGCACTTGTTGTGTTGATAGTCAGTCCGATGGTGTTCCCGCAATTGGGTAGTACGCCACATGACATGAGCACTATGGCACCGATCGGAATGACTCCTGTGGGACAAATACTGTTGGGGTCTACTGCGACCGTGTATCGTTCACCTGGATGCGGTTGCTGTGGAGGATATATAGAGGAGCTTAAGGCTGCGGGGGCTGCCGTCACCGAGACACAAGTGACGGATGCGGAGCTGGCTCTATTAAAACAGAAGCATAACGTTCCAAATGAGTTATATAGTTGCCACACAAGCATCATTGACGGATACGTCGTTGAGGGTCATGTGCCTTTTGAGGCAGTCGCCAAACTCTTGAAAGAGAAACCTACTATATCAGGAATCGCACTCCCGGGGATGCCGATTGGAACACCCGGGATGCCGGGCACGAAGACGAAACCCTTTGAAATTAAAACACTTTCAGGGGAAGAGTTCATGAATCTTTAATTAAATAGGTTCGTTCAGGGCACGGTATTCAAATGCTATAATAAGTTTAATGAAAAAAATCCTCCTTATCCTTGTGGGAATAGTGCTCCTCGTTCTCCTTGGGGCCGCACTCTTTGTTTGGTACACCTACGGCAGTATTAATGTTCCTCGCAAGAGTGGCACTCCCGCCACCGCAGGAGCATTCACTGTCCCAGCAGGTTTTGCGTTCACGGAATTTTCGGGTGACGTGCCTCACGCACGCACGATGGCTATTGCACCGCGGGGAGTGCTTATTGTGGCGCAACCAGCAGAGGGGATTATTTCCGCACTTCCAGATGCGGACGGAAACCACAAGGCGGAAACACCGGTCATCGTTGTGGAAGGACTTAATCATCCGCATGGCCTCGCGTTTCGTTGTGTAAATATTGAAACACCTGACGTGTGCAACCTCTATGTAGCCGAACACGATGCACTGAGTGTGTTTACGTACGACGCAGCAACTATGCGTGCAACAAACAAACAGCATCTCCTCGACCTTCCTGTGTCGAAAGCAATAGGTGCACACAAAACACGTTCGCTCCTTTTTCTTCCGTCACCAAATGAGGATGAACTCCTCATTGCGCTCGGCTCCACATGCAATGTGTGCGAAGAAGATGACGAACGTTTTGCGGCGGTGCTTAAATACAACATCAAATCAAAGAAAGTGGAGCAGTATGCGTCGGGACTCCGAAATGCAGTATATATGACACTCCACCCCGTCACTGGGGCAGTGTGGGCTACTGAGATGGGACGCGATGGGTTGGGTGACGACTTGCCTCCAGACGAAGTAAATATTGTGCAGGAAGGTGCATGGTATGGATGGCCGTGGTTTTATGGAAAAAATACTGAGGACATGACGTTTCATCCGAATATGCGCCCAAGCTTTGGGCAAATGGCAGCAGAAAGTCTTGTTGATATTCCTGCACACTCCGCACCCCTTGGCATCGGGTTTATACCAGAGGAAGGCTGGCCTGAGGAATATTGGTTTAATGCGCTTGTGGCTTACCATGGGTCGTGGAATAGAAGTACTCCAACGGGATACAAGGTTGTGCGCATGATGTTTGATCAAGCGGGAACATACAAGGGTGAAGTAGATTTTATTACCGGTTGGTTGGGTGCTGACGGAAAAACTATTGGCAGGCCCGCTGATGTGCTTGTGCTTTCAGGGGGCACAATGTATGTGTCCGACGACCAAGCAGGGAAGGTATACGTCCTCACGAACGCTCGAGGAGAGTAATCGTATCCTGTATTGTCATCCGATACGAGACTGGTAACATAGAACGTATGCACAAAGCCTTCACCTGCGTACTTGGCGTGTTCGTACTATTCTCAGGAACAGTGGTTTATGCACAAGCAGGAGACGGTACTTCGGGAGGACTCCCTCCTCGCGATTCTTCGGCAGCAACAACTTCAACGGGACAAACGTCACCGACGGGCGACCCCAAACCCGATACTACCCCTTCTCCCGCGCCCGCAAGCAGCACGCCCCCTTTAGCTGTAGCATCTTCCACCGCTTCCACCCCACCGAGTACTCCCACCGGAAATGCTGTGGCCACCACCTCACCAGCGACATTCCCAGTAACGCAAGAGGCACTTCCTGACCCCCAAGTATTCCCCCCGTTCATAGCGCCAATCAGTCACCCTTCTCCTCTCGACCCTCTTGAAGCGAACACGGGGGAAAACATCAGCATGTTGCTTTCAATTGTTCTCGCAGGAGCCACTTTTTCGTTGATCGGCGGAGTTCTCGTTGCTGCACGAGCAAAAAAGAAAATACCCAAAAGCGACCCATGTGGTGCATTACAAAAAAAGCTCGAACTTGCGCAGTCCGCGCACGAAATGGTTACGGAGCGCATCAGCATGCAGGAGCGAATTATTACGCAACTAGAGCGTTCGATAGTTGAAGTGAGAGACGCACTCAAAGGAAAGATACAGGCACAGGTGCGACATGTCGCAGTCAAGATGACGACAGAAATATTGGAAGCAGAAAAAAGTGGAATACTGGAAGAGTCACTCGCCCTCGCAGGAGAAGCCAAAGTGGCATATGAGCAACTCTCAAAGCGATATAAGCAGGCGAAAGAATTGATGGAAATACTACAGGCGCGAGCGCATGGACTTTCCAACGAGGTCCGCGAACAGCAAGCACTACTGCAGATTTGCCAAGATGGTGTTGCTGCACTCACCACGAATCAAGGTGGCGGAGAAAAAATCGCAACTATCGGACACGTGCCCGAAGAAAAAACCATTCTGGTTGACGCGATTGATGCATTTGTAACCGACGAGGGCATTTTCCGCGAAATGTATGACCTACTCGAGACATACCCACACAGGAAAATTCTACTGACGGGTGCAAATGACGAGCAATGTGCAAAGTTCAGTTTAGGACTGATGCCCTATGAAGTGTTTACGCAGAAGCACAATCCGGAAAAGACCGACCCCCAATATTATGAACTTATGCTCCGCAATTTTGGTTTATCGAAAGACGATGTCATTTATTTTGAGCACAACGAGCAGGCCGCGCAAAGCGCAATATCGGTGGGGATTCCGACGTATCATTACGACAGCGCAACCCGAGACCTGCAATCACTGAAGCAATTTCTTGACACACAGTTAACTTCTCCAATTTTATGAAAGATGTAGTTGTTATTTTGGGTGTGGAATAAATGTGGACGGCTCATTGCCTGAGTTGCCTCGGCGATGCGTCGACAAAGGAATTAGCTTCTGTAATGCCCATGACACTGCTAATATGATTAACATCAGGTACCATAAGAAGGGCGTTCTCGCTTGGTGAGCAGAGTGTTACCATAAGAC
This sequence comes from bacterium, assembly GCA_043756865.1. Taxonomy (GTDB): domain Bacteria; phylum Patescibacteriota; class Minisyncoccia; order Phycocordibacterales; family UBA6899; genus MHLP01. The sequence goes on from JAYUQG010000024.1 coordinate 145,297, forward strand.
ATATGACAAACAGCGCAACCAATAACGCACCCACCGTCTCCATTCAAAAGCTCTCTGACGCAGAGCTTCGCGAGCGGGGAGTTTTCAATTGGGAGATATGGGAGAAAGAGGTCTCCGAATTTGCATATCATTACGACTCGGAAGAGCAATGTTATTTTCTTGCTGGGGATGTGGTGGTGACCACTGAGGAGGCAACGTATGCATTCGGAAAAGGAGATTTTGTGGTGTTCCCCAAAGGACTTTCCTGCACTTGGCACATTCGCGAGGCGGTACGCAAGCACTATCGCTTTGTGTAGCACACCCCATCTCCTAGGCCACTTTACGCTCGGGCGGTACAATACTATACATCATTACATAAGCGTACTGTCCCAATCTGTGAATAAACAATATCTTATTTTTGGAGCAATCGGCGTAATCGTGCTCGCCACAGGGGGATTCCTGTTGATGCAAAAGGGAAACGCTACGGGTGGAGTTGCTAATTCGGTGACGCAGGGCATGGCAAAGCTTTTTAATGCAGAGTGTCGATATAATGACGCCGAGCTGTGTAAGTTTATGAATGACTGGGAAATGCCCACAGAGTATGCGATGCGCTTGACCATGACTTCAAAGGGCGGGCCCAAAACAGAATTTGAAAGCATAATAAAGGGTGAGGATTCCCACACTACTATGAAGGAATCGGGGAAGGTAATCCAAGAGTTGATTACGCTATCAGGAGTCGACTACATCAAAGACTTGAGTGATGGGAAGTGGTGGAAGGTTCCCAAGGAAAAGGCGACGGAGACACCAGCTGAAGACATGATAGAGGTGGACTATGACTTTACTGAGAAAATGCAAGAAGTGGAGGACAAGACAACATATGTACGTATTGGAATGGACGCGTGCGGATCTGCCCAGTGTTACAAATATGAGGTGGTTGATCCCGCAAACAAAACATTAAAAGAATTTATTTGGTTCGATGACGAAGACTACCTCATGCGCAAGAAGCGCTCTGAGGAGATTGGCGGAGAAATGTCTGTGTCGGAAGTTGAGAACACATACGGCAACATGACTATTGTGACGCCTGCCCCAGTGAAGGAAGGCACCGCACTTGATGTGTATGGTGCATCTTCCGGCATGAGCAAGGCAGAGATTGAACAAATGAAGAAAGACCAAGTTGAGGCTGAAAAAGAAGCTGCCTCGTATATGAAAATGATGAACAATCCAAGCGCGAGTGGAGATATGCAAATGCAGTGGGGTACATCGCCTGACATGCCTCAGGATGCTCCTTAGCAGGAGATGGCCTACTGGGGGAGTGGGAGCACGAGGTTATGTAAATGCGAAATACGAAAAAGTCGCAAGTGTTCCGTGCTCCTTGCCCGATTCCTTGCCGGTCTATATGCTTTGAGTAGAAGTTAACGGAGTATCCATGAACATTATTCTTTCTAGTCGGAACAAAAGCAAAATTCTCCAAATTAAAGCCGCCCTGGACGGCCTCGGGGTAGATGTCCTCTCACTTGAAGACGCGGGCATCGTAGGCGAGGCTGTCGAGGATGGGACAACACTTCATGAGAATGCACTCAAAAAGGCGCTTTTCGCTCACCAACAAACAGGGGGGGTGGGTAGTTGCCGAGGACACTGGTTTCTTCATTGACGCCTTGGGTGGCAGGCCCGGTATTTATGCCGCACGGTGGGCTGGTGATGGGCTTACAACCGAAGAAATTATGCACTACACACTTCGTGAACTGAAAGACATTCCTGAAGAAGCCCGCACGGCAACATTCACCACCGTCGCGGTACTCGTATCTCCCGAAGGAGTTGTTTCTGTCTTTACAGGTTCGGTTCTCGGAAGTCTGCTCACAAGTCCACGGACGGAATGTCAACCGAATATGCCGTACAGCGCACTATTTATGCCGAGTGGCACGAACAAAGTTTGGGCGGAAATGGAAGTCGCAGAAGAGAACGCCATTAGTCACCGTGGTAAAGCGTTTCGTCAGGTACGCGACTACCTGAGTGAGATACTCTAGCGCTCAAAAGACATGCGAATGCATGTCTGTTTATTTACAGACGCGATAGCCGTGGAGTACAATCAGCACACGAGTATCCACCTCAAATAATCACAGCAAGGTCATTTCCTTTTTCTTCACGTACTACCCGAATTATGAAAACTACGAGCACAACACAGCGTATTACCGTATTTTTCCTGCGCATATGCTTGGGGTGGTTTATGTTTTTTGCTGGTTTTGAGAAGGTGCTTGACCCCGCATGGACTGCCAAGGGCTTTCTTCTCGGTGCTAAAACTTTTCCTGACTTTTATGTGTGGTTCGCACTCCCCGCAAATACGTGGTGGGTAGATCCCCTAAATGCATGGGGGATACTTTTGGTTGGAGTTGCACTCCTCTTGGGACTAGGGGTGCGGCTTGCCTCATTGTGTGGCGCAGCACTCATGACCCTCTACTACTTCCCGCAAATTACGTTTCCGTATGTCCCGCATGGCTATATCGTCGACGACCATATTATCTACGCAGCGGCATTCATTTTTCTTGCGTTACTTCCACATAAAGAACATTTTGGTATCGGCAACGTCCTGCGCCGCACCCGCCTCGGACGTGTTCCCGTGGTTCGCTCACTCCTCTGATTGAGCCGCTGTGTGTATTTCACGCTCTTTTGTGGATTTCCGCGACGCAAAAACCTCACTTTGAGGTCGCGCGCACCTCGATAATAGTCAAGAAAGACAAGCCCGTTTTAAATATGTCCCAAAAGGAGGGGGGTGCTTGACCTGAGGCCACAGGACTCTGTTTAAACCTATTTTCCTAGCCAGAGCCCTGTAGGGTGGTATAATGGATGGATTAATTAAACATCAGTAAAACATGCCAACAGCAAAACCAGCAGCAAAAGCAAAACCAGCTGCAAAAGCAAATTCCGCGTTTATGAAACCGCTTGCAGTGAGCGAAGAACTCGCCGCAGTGGTCGGAACGGGCCCGCTGCCTCGCTCAGAAGTCGTCAAGAAACTCTGGGTGTATATCAAGAAGCATGATCTTCAGGATCCAAAAAACAAGCGCAATATCATCGCTGACGTCAATCTCCTCCCTGTATTTGGTGGAAAGGATGTGGTCAACATGTTTGAAATGACGAAACTCGTTTCAAAACATCTCTCATAATTGCCATCTTACGGTAATGCACAAATTGCTCCAATTGGAGCGATTTTTGTTACGCCTCGTTGGCGCAGATGTTGTGTTACCATGAATTTATGAAGGAAAAGGTGTTTATTGTTGACTATGCATCCGGATTTCTTCCTGAGATTTGTGCCCCAGACCACATCTCGGTTGCGCGCACTCAAGCTGCACTTCGTGCCTTCCACGCATACCCCAATGCGAAGATTGTGCTTGGGGCGGGCCTTCGTGAGCGCACTATGGGTTGCGGTCCGCTTGCAGAAATGATGCATACCGCTCTCACTCTGCAGGGGATACCCGAGGATGCTATTTTAGAGAACGCACTTGGGCACGATACACTTTCGGAAACCGAAGCTGCATATGCGGTCATCGTGAAACAGGGAGGGGGAACAATAGTCTGTGCAACCTCGCGCTATCACATGCGCCGCGTGTGGTGTTTGTGGTTTTTTCGTTTCGGAATTACTCCAAAAATGTTCCCCGCGGAGATTCGTCCCAGTAGTCAAGAGCAATTTCGCGAGTATTGCAAGCTCCCTGTTGATTGTCTACGTGCATTAATCCATCGATTCACCAATGAAACCTCAAGCCAATAAGATTACCTTTTCGGAGCGTGTTGTGCGGCTTGCGCGCGCGATACCTGCCGGCCGCGTGACTACGTACGGACGTATTTCTCGGGCTGCTGGTGGCGGAGGCATGGCGGCACAAAGCATTACAACTATTCTTAGCAAAGCGTGGGATGTGGGTATTAAAGATATTCCCTTTCATCGTATTGTGTATGCGAATGGGAGAATTTGGGTTGACGAAGCGCATCGCGCGAAACGCATGCAGCTCTACAAAAAAGAAGGAATTCTTATCGACAATCGTGACCGTGTTGTGCATTTTAACGACATTCTTCTTGAGTATAAGTAGCATGTTGCGAAACTGAGGTATCTGCCTATACTCATGAGAGATGTCAGTCACTGGAGTTTAAAATGCAGTTTCGTCCTCAGACCATTCTGGCCTACGTGATGGTTGCCATGGTTGCAATCTACTTATTCTTCCCTTCCACTTCACCTGAGATAGAAACGGTGGTGGTGCCGAGTCGCCCAGATACACAGACCTTGATGAATGAGTCAGTCATTCGCATCAAGGATTTCGAACTGACCGTCCGGCTTGCTGGAGGGCATGCAGAATTTCCCGCAGACCCAAACGAGCCTGATGGCGTGAAGGGTACAGTTGAGCTGCTCCCAATCGTCGCCAAGAAGGAGGTCATTGTCGGGGAGGGTGACCCACCGCGGAAGGCCACATATGTCTTTAGCGTCGCTGTGGTGAATGCAGGGGGGAGCGGAAGCTTCTCATATCTTCTGATGTACTACGATGACGGCAAATCGCTTGGCCACGTTGCCTCCGCCGGTCTTGGTGACCGCGTAGTTATCCAAGAACTGAAAGTGGGAGAGTTTCTGGATAGGGGAGGAGAAAACTTCCCTGTGATGGTCCGCATACTTGGGCGTGAAGAAGGTGGTGCAGGTGGAAGCCCTCCACAGGTTTCAAAAGTGCTCATCTTTCGAGTCAAAAAAGACTCAGAAACATTGACTCCTGAAGTTATGTCGCCACAGGTGGTTCCGTATGTTCCGGGTAATCCGACAATCCCACCGGCTCCACCGTTGGGCGGGGATTAATCAAAACCGCGAAAGTATCGCGGTTTTTTTATATCTCAGAGAGTGTACGCGCCACCTTCAAAAATTATTTCGTCGTCGACAAGTACGCGGTCAACGACGGGGAAGAGGTCGACATGAAAGCGCGCTTTGTGTGTTACGATGCCCTCCTTTTTGTATACGCTATGCTTTTCTCCAAGCGAAAGATGCTGCCCAAGAATTCGTTCAAACGCGGTAACGTCATCGATGTAGCGTTCGCGTGTAATGGCACGATTTAGTCCAAAGCCGATTTCGCGCACCAGGGGTCGCTCGTTTGCGGTGATGCTCGCAATAACTTCGGGAAATGATGCAGGGGCATTCTCCGCCCAGCCTATAACGACGCCTTCTTTCACATCTACGCGAAAGGGTTCGTGCATAGCAACTGAGAAGTCGCTTCCCGCATACGCATAGACGACGAAGGAGCCATTCATTTGTGCAAAGTCGCGACTTTCAGTAAATACTTCTCCGATAGGGAATGTGCCGCCGATGTTCTCCATACCCGCATAGTCACCAAGATTTGGTTTCGGGGTTTCAAGCCCCCCTGTCACCACAAGTGCATGTGTGCCCGCTTCGATGCGCAGCACTTTGCAGTTGGCCAGCTTTGTTTGGAGCTTCGGTCCGATGACTCGGTACCACGATGGGTCATAGGCAAGCGCGTTGATATACACATCCCACACCTCTTCTTTGTTGCGATAGAGATGGGTGTGCTCGATAACCTTTAGCTTGAGTTTAAAGAGATGCAGACGTATGCGAAAGTCATCCAGTCGGAAACTCGAGGTTTGGATAAGCACAACAAGGTCGCGCGGACTGAGTCCGTCGAATGCGGCAATCACTTCCTCCTTTGTCACCGTATCGAAGTCGATAAACTGTGCGTGAGGTAGCACGGTGCGATATGCAGCAGTCAGAATGTCTGTAAGACCATTTTGGGTGTCATAGACGACAAGTGCCCGCTCGGGGCTCTTGTGTTCGAGTGCAAGGGTGACCATGTCGCCGATATTCTTTGTTGCGAGCTGGAGCAGTTCCGCGTTCATACCAAGAGCCTATCGTAAATATATTGAAATACCAAATTTATTTTGTTCAACAAAAAACCCGACATTGGCGTGGATGTATCACGGTTTCCCTGAGGAGTGATCTGGGAACTGCTGTTCAGCTATAACACACTTGCTTGACTGGCACACACATTCATGTTATTTTAAAACCAGTAACACATGACAACACTTCCCGATTTATCGATAGGAACACAAATGAGTTTTGAACAAATGGTGACTGCAGTACGCGAACTTGGTGACAATGGCGCCTATATCGGCCGGCTTTGCCCTCCGCATTTGGGGCACCTCTATCTCGCCGACCTCCTGCTTCAGGCGTTTCCCAGCACGCACATGATTGGGGTCGGAAGTTGCAACGAGAAGGTTTCGTTCAAGCACCTCTTCAACTACGGTGATAAGCGCGATGTGTTGCGCCTCGTATATCCACAAGCGACGATTCTCCCAGTTCCCGACTTCGGCAACGATGCGCTCTGGTTTTCCGCCATCGATGACCAGTTGAGTGCAATGGGAAGAAATCCCAAGGACACCGTCTTCATCGGCGGGTGCGAAGAAGAAGTTGAGTTCTACTACAAGGCTGGGCGAAAGGTCTTCATCGTGAATCGCTTCGGGGGGCTCACCACCAAGGTGAGCGGCACTGAAGTACGCGACGCACTCATCGAAGGGAGACCACTTGATGGAATGCTCCATCCAAGCACAATTCCACTTGTGAAAGAACGTTTCGTGTTGCGCTGGGAAGAATTGCGCAGCAAATAGCAAACAGACAGCACCCGCATGATGCGGGTGTTTTTTTGTGTACAAAATAACACGCCTTGGCGTGTTATGTAATTACGATGCGCAGATTTTTTCCCGTTCTCTGTGCATGCCCGACTACTTTCTCACCGATATATATCATCGTGTCCGCAAGTGTGGAACAAACAAAAAACGCACTTGCGATATATTCTTGAAACATGAAGAGCGTTGCAGTTTCGATGCGGGAGTACTGCCTGTGCAGATACATGTGGTACAGGGAGAGTCGGTGGGGAAGCCAGCCTGGCGCAATCCTCCGTTCTGCCAAGAGGTCAATTTCGAATTGCATCGATTCCCCCGTGTCTTCGCACGGACGCGATATTGCCTCTTTCGGAAGCGTAATCGTGAGTGCCGTCGCAGGAGAGTGGGCGAATGACTTCAGCACAGTTTCAAATGCGGTATGGTGACATAGAGTTCCGGTGTGCCCGACAATCGTAAGTTCGGTGCAATCGGCAAGGATTTGTCGCGTAAAGTCCTCGTGCATTTCACCAAGTGACGAACGTTGGTGCTGCAGGGTGTCGCTTTTGCGTAAGTACGTGAACGCCTCGGCTCGGTTGAGAATGACGAAGATGTCTCGTTCGTCATACTGTGTAACGTGAGCGATAATTGCAGCTCGCGTGAGGTGCATTGTGTCGTAGCGGGTTTGCGGATGCACCACGAGAAGTTTCTTTCCCATAGTCCTCTCTTAACAAGTCTGTCATCAGAAAACACCCACAGTGCTACTTTTGCAAGTTTGCGCGAAGCACACAATAAAAAAGCCCCCTAGGGGGCTTTGTGTACAAAAGTAGATTCAGTCTTTCCCGACTTCGCGAAGCATCGGTGCTTCGGCTGGGCCAGTCGGGGTGGGGGTGCCACCACGGCGAGAGACAACTTCGTCTTCGATTCTGTTCTTGGCTTCGATATTGTCGTAGATGTAGCCGAAACGCTTCAGGAAGGCGTTGAAGACATCATGCAGGATGCGCAACGTGATGATCTTGCGGATTGCGCGCAGGCCCATGCTGAAAGGCCAGAAGAAGACCCACAGGAACAGTTGCCCCTTGTGTTCGTTCTTCGTCGTGGGGCTACGCTTCGTTGCCTTGCCGATGATGTAGTCGCTGAACTCGGGAACGAGGACGGTTTTCTCGGGCGTCGAACGACCAAGTTGCTGCGACCAGTACTTCAGGTCTTCGTCGGTGAAGGGGGCGTCTTCGGCTCCCTCTGCTTTCGTGAACGCAGCCCTGAGTCTGTTTTCTTCGTCAGAGATGGCTTTCAGACCATACTGCACATCTTGCGAGTTGAAACTGCCCATCGAGACAGCCTTGGTGGGCAAGGGGTCATCTTTCGACAGTCCCGTACCCTTGCGGAAGTCCGTGCGCAGCTTGACCAGTGCGTCCATGCTCTCCTTGAGTTGGAGCGCCAGTTGCGTCTTGGTCTCGGTGAAGAGTTCGTGCAGGAAGGCACTGAAGTCTTTCCAGCGGTACACGCTCCAGCCGATGCCGATGGCCACCCAGATGGCGATTGCAGGCGCTGCCTTCCATGACATCAGCGTTTCCCAGATGGGAAGACCACCGTAGTTCAGGAATGCGAGCATGCCGACGAAAATCAGGGTTGTGGCGAACTCGTGCGTGTCGATGCGCTCGCGCTGTCCGCGCTTGCTTTCACGCCAGAACCACCCGATACGCGAGTCGGAATATTCCGACAAGATACCGATTGCAGCCATGGGAATGAAGAGCACGAGGGCAAACGCGAGCCAGCCGATGGTGCCCATGCCGACCAAGAGCCAGCCACCCGCAAAGAGTGCGCCGAATGCAGCGGTGACACCAACGAACAGGCCTTTGAGAAAGCCGGTGTTTTCAGATTGCGCTGTGGTTGTTTCCGCGGCGACGCGGACGACGGTTTCAGGTGCGCGGGAGGGTGTGGACTGCGCAGCAGTACCCGATGGTGTTTGCGCATTTGCCACGACGGTAGCCGTTGCAACAGTACTTGCTGTCGTCGCGTCAGCGGGCGGTTTGAAGACAAACCATCCTGCTATCGCAAGAACTATTACGAAAAACAAAGTCTTCATGTCTCAATCTCTCTTTCTCACTGTGTTGTAAAGAAGGGCCTCCGTAATAACTACTACGTTTTATAAAATTGTCAAGCGTCTCTGTTGGGAGCATGTGTTTAATTTTTCAAAATCACTTATAATAGAGTAAATCACTTAACCTCATCTACTATGAATAAAACAACCCTTATTGGGATACTGCTATTTATCGCACTTTTGCTTGTCGGGGCATTAGGGTTTCTTTTGTTTGGCTCGTCGGGCAGCGACGAGGCTCGCGCGTGTACCGAAGAAGCAAAACTTTGCCCAGATGGAAGTGCTGTTGGCAGGACTGGCCCCAATTGTGCATTCGCTGTATGTCCCGAAGTCTCAAAGCTGTAGGTTTTTGACATTGCAGATGGTACGGAAATCAAGTGGAGATTTGACGGAGTACTGCCCACACTTATACTGCACTTAGTTGGTACAACATCTTGGAGGTCGAATGACCGAAGCTATAAATGTGCGCATTCCCGACCTTATCACTCCGAAAACGGATGAAGACTTCTTTGCAATTGGCAGGTTGCTCTTGCCACGCTCGACGTGCTTGAAGACTCAAACTGCTGCGCTTATCGTGCAGGACGGTGTCATCGTCTCGTACGGGTACAACATGTGCTGTCCGCAGGGGCAACTTTACGGCATGCCCGTAGCGCACTGTCCTCGTGTGGACACGAAGACGGGTACCGCATATGCACTTTGCAAGCCGATTCATGCTGAGGTGGTTGCAGTCTTAAACGCATTTGGTATTAGCCACGCAGAACGCACATCGCTCTGGCATTTCCCTGGGCATCTGGTGAAGCTTTTTCAGTACAAAGACTACTTCAGGGGTAAGGCGACGTTATACTTGCTCGGTCACTACTGGGCGTGCGAGGAGTGTGTTGCCTTTCTCAAGCTCATTGGAATAACGGAAATAAAGTTTGATGACCTCTCTGGCAATGCAACGCTCTCGACATATGCCAGAGCAGGGCTGACTGGTACCGAAAGCGGCTGTGTCACTTCGGGGACGCTGCTTATGGGTGTGGTATCCGTTACGCTCACACCTACGGCAAGCGAAAGCGAACTCTGCGCACGCCTCGGCCTCACCACAGGGCTCTGTCTACCTAAAGAAACAGGTGTTGCACTCCTGCGGGTTCCTGCCGGGACAGAGTTTGAGTGGGCGAAGCTCCTCGCAACCGATGCTTCCGTCATTGAAGCAAACTTGATTTATCGGCACTGACGCTACCGGCACAACACTGTGCCGGTTTTGCTTTGCAAATTATTTTTATCCCGTGGAGTATAATGGGTGGTATGCCAGCACTGCGTAAACCTTATGTTGTATACATACTCGAATGTGTCGGGGGTACCCTCTATACGGGCGTAACAAATGACCTTCCTCGCCGTTTTGCCGCCCACCAAAGTGGTAAGGGCGCAAAATATACACGAGCGCATCCACCAATTGCTGTGGTGTATGTAGAGGAGTGCGGGGGGAGAGGGGAAGCACAAGGCCGTGAGGCGGAGATAAAAAAACTTTCTCGTGAGCAAAAACGTGCGCTTGCAAAGCTCGTCTAGCGTTTGCCATCGGCTCCCCATATCTTTTTTTGAGATTATTTGCTAAGCTCTGTCAACTATGGCGGGAAATGATGTCATATTGCGATACGAGGACGTTTCATTCGAACACGGCCACAATAAACCTATCTTAGACGAGGTCAGTTTTTCGGTGCGGAGAGGCGCGAAGGTAGCATTGATGGGACAGAACGGTGCTGGCAAAAGCACCATTTTTGGCATGATTACCAGCGCCCAGCGCCCTGATCATGGAAGCATCCATTTGAGTCACGGCCTTTCTGTTGCAACCGGCCGACAGGTTATTCCTCGTGATGAAATCGACCTTACGGTGCGGGAATTCTTTGAGCGCTGTTTCAAAACAAAGGTGTATGACATCGACCCGAAAATAGATGCGGTACTTGAGGTGGTAAATCTCCATGCCCCTCATGACAAAATCATCCGCTCTTTTTCAGGAGGGCAGCAGGCGCGCCTCTTGTTGGCTGCTGCACTTATTCAAGACCCCGACCTTTTGCTTTTAGATGAACCTACAAACAACCTCGACAAGGCGGGTATCGCACATCTAACGAAATTTCTTGTTGAATACCCAAAGACCGTTATCGTGATTTCCCATGACGCAGAATTCTTGAATGCATTTACCGAGGGCGTGCTGTATCTCGATGTGTTCACACGAAAAATTGAGCAATATGCGGGAAACTACAAAGATGTGGTGCAGCAAATTGTAGTGCGCATTGAAAAAGAAAATCGCAAGAATGCACTGCTCGCAAAAGAAATACAGGCAAACAAAGACCAAGCAAATGTGTTTTCACACAAGGGAGGCAACATGCGTGCGCTTGCAAAACGTATGCGCGACAAGGCAGCAGACATGGAAGAAGAAATTGTGGACGTGCGCAAGGAAGACAAGACAATTCGTCCGTTTGTAATTCCCGCAGATACTGATTTTATCGGTGATGTGCTGACCATTACTTCGCTCACGGTCATCAAAGATCACAAACCAAAAGAAAAAAAGATACATTTTACAATGCGCAAAAAGCAACATCTCCTCCTTCAGGGTCCGAATGGAATAGGGAAGAGTACGCTCCTCGAGGCACTGGCAAAAGGCACTGCCCCTGGTGCGACAATCAAAGAGGGCGTCAAAGTGGGGTATTACCGTCAAGACTTTTCGACATTAAATTTCGATGACACGGTCTATCAGTCACTTGCGGGTGTCATGAAGAAAATTGACGAAGAGAAATTGCGTGCAACAGCAGCAAGCTTTCTCATTACCCGAGAACTGGTGTACACCAAGATTGGCAATCTTTCAGAGGGGCAAAAGGGTCTTGTCGCGTTTGCACGTCTTGTGCTTGAGCGACCCGCCCTCCTTATCCTCGACGAGCCAACCAACCACATCAACTTCCGTCACTTGCCCGTGATTGCCAAAGCACTCGATCAATATGAAGGCGCAATGATTCTCGTCTCCCACGTACCGGAGTTCGTAGCGAAGATTCGCATTGACGACATCCTCGATCTCGAAAAAATGTAAGCTGTATTATAGTTTCCACTGCTATCGTGGCTGATAGAGCATGTTACTATGTACGCATGCTTACTATCACCCAATTGACAAAGAATTTTAACGGCAATGCAGCCGTCGACGGGGTTTCTTTTGATATTAAATCAGGCGAAGTCTTCTCGCTCATTGGTCCAAATAGTTCCGGTAAGACCACCATAGTAAAGACCATCACGGGTCTCCTTGCGCCTGATGGAGGTAAGGTTATGGTGGATGGAAAAGACGTTGCAATACACCCGAAAGCGACAAAAGCAGTCACGGGATATGTTCCTGACGAGCCTTCTGTGTGGAGCTCGATGACGGGAGGTGAGTTCCTGCATTTCGTAGGCGCGCTGTACGGAATGACTCCCGAGGCGCGGGCAAAAAAGATAGCAATACTGTTGCCTCTCTTCGCACTTGATGCGGTAGCAGGGGAGCGTTTCGAGGACTATTCGCGCGGAAACAAACAGAAGTTTAGTATTCTTGCTGCGCTTCTCCATAATCCGAAACTGCTTGTAATAGATGAACCGATTGTCGGGCTCGACCCAGAGAGTGCAACCATCGCAAAGAAACTTTTTGCTGACTTTGCGAAAGAGGGAGGTGCGGTACTGCTCGTGACGCACACACTTTCCGTTGCGGAAGAGATATCGACGCGTATCGGCGTCTTAAAGAAAGGAAAATTGCTCCACGTCGGAACACTTGCTGAACTACGGAATACGTCTAAGTGTGGTGCGGAAGCCGACCTTGCCACTATCTACGCCGCGCTCACCACAACAAACTAACATGCTTTGGGTACTCTTACGGTATTATCGGGCGAGCATAGTGCGGTACTTTCACACCGACCGCGTGGCAAAAATAATCATTGCGTCACTTTTCCTCGTTGTCGGCGCGCTCTTGTGTCTCGGTGTGTACGCGGCATTTTATCGCGGGTTTCTCTACATTCTGAATGACTCATTTTTTGGGGAGGCAATCTCGCTGTACGTCATCGAACTGTTTTTACTCATATCGTCACTCTTAGTTTTTGCCTCTGCACTCATCGCGGGTGTTGTAGTGCTCTTCCGTCCTGACGACGGACCTGTGCTTATGAGCTCACCATCCTATAAATGGAAACCTTGGCTCGTACTCTCGCGCATGCTGCTCACTTCGCTGTGGCCACTCCTTGTCATCATTGCACCGGGGCTTGTGGCTATTGGGCAAGTGTTTCATTTGTCACCGCTCATGCTCATTCCAGGAGTACTTGCAAGCATTATGCTTGTCGCTATTTCGGTGCTTGGGGCAATGCTCCTTATTTTCCTGATGTGTCGTATGCTTGTCGGGTTTCGCATGTTTTCAAAACGTAATGTGCTCTTGGCCAGTATGTTTTGGTTCTTTCTTCTGCTCGTCAGTGTCTGGGACCGTTTTCGCTCAGTTGATTTGGTTGATTTCTTTCGCGCACAACTCCTCTCGCTCGACGTTGCCCCCATCTCACCTATTGTCGAGCAGTTCCATGTATTTCCTTCGCATCTTGCGAGCATGAGTATTTTCCATGGGGCAATGAACTCAATAAGTGGGGCGTGGGTGCCACTCGTGTGGAGCGCACTACTTCTTTGTGCACTGACGCTGCTGTTTATATATATCTCACGTACGCACCTTTACGTTTGGCAACGTGCTCAGGAGGGGAGTGCACGCTCATCATCGCGAATATTCTCCGGCGTAGGAACACTTATGAGTCGCGTACAGAACCGCTCGAGCGCGCTTTTCGCCAAAGAAGTTTTGGCTTTTCTGCGCAATGACCGTGGCATGCTTTGGCTTGCATTCATTCTTGTTATTTGGGGAATACAAGTAGGGGCAAGTCGCCTGCTCACACGCGGACTTGGTGTAGAGCATGTACCGGGTGCTGCTGTGGAGGGAGTAGCGGGAACGTTCTTGTTTATGGCGGTGGTGTATTTCATTGCACTCTTCGTGTTGCGTTTTGCATTTCCGTCGTTTTCCGAAGAGCGCAAAAGAAATTGGATTGTGGCATCTGCGCCAGTTGATATGAGCCGTGTATTTTCTGCAAAGCTGACATTCTTTTCGGTTATCTTTTCCTGTTTTGCAGCCGCATTCTTCATGCTCTCTGCATTTCTTGCGGGCGCGACGTTTGTTTCCGTATTTCAGGGTCTTACCGTTGTGCTTGTCGCTGTGGCGACCATCACCATTTATGGGCTTGCGCTCGGTGCGATGTATCCAAACAAGGAAACAGATGACCCCGAATTGCTTTCCACCACATTGCCGGGACTCACGTTTATTTTTGGCGCTCTACTTTATGGTGCACTTGGAGTATATGCTATCGCACTGGGAATCTCTGGCGCACTTGTGTTTATGCTTGCATCCTTGGTACTGTGTTGGTGTTTTATTATCCGAGCGCGCGGAACACTACGTAAAGGGGAATAATTGACAAACAAGCCTACCTGTTGTGTAACATTTGTACCGCTTGCAATTAACTGGGGAAGGTGTAAATTGTATTTATCAAGGTGATTCGTCGCCTTTATATTTAAAAGCCCCTCCCAAGGGGCTTTTTAATTTCTCCATTTTCTTTTCTATAACTTTGCTTGCAAAGGTGGAACACTTTAGGCAACCCCTTTACTTTTGCAATTCTCGTGTCAGTGTATAGATAGTCCCGCTCTTTAAAAGGAGGTAGTCATGTACACGAGATTACTCCTCCTTGCTTTGGGCTGGAGGACAACTGACCCGTACGAGCGTGAAGGTGGCAAGGCTGTGCGCGCATATCTGATTGCGCTACTGTCACCATGCGCTTTGTTCATGGTGGTATTATTCCTCTCCACATATGTGCTCACGGGACACACCGCGTTGTCTCTTGTGGTGATGCTCGCTCCACTCACTGCATTTGTCTTTCCGGTGAAGCCTGACAAAGAAGAAGTGAACAATATTCAGCTCATGGACTACGATATTGCGCATTCGCGCATCGTCGACGCCCTCTGTGCTACGTGGAATGCTCGACCTGTACCGGTATACCAAATGAAGTCGAAGCTATTCTACGCTGAGGCGACTACGCTGCAAAAGCGCCCACATATTACGCTGAGTTCTGCGATCATAGCAATACTCGGACACCCAGGCACTACGGGAATTCTCGCGCATGAGTTAGCGCACGTCATTCTTCCGTGTGGAGGACGAGCGTTTACATGTGTGCGTCGGTGTTTTGCGCGAGTACCAGACTTTGTATTGCAACTCGCACTCCAATTTCCCAAAAGTTATTGCTGGTATGTTGTGTACAAGCTGACATGGTTTTTTTCCTCCAACGCATCATCGCATATGCGCGAATATACGTGTGACGTGTTGTCAGCCATGATGCTCCGTGATGCTGGGCCTATACTTGTTTCACTCGCATATATAGCGAGACAGCGTCAGGGTTCAAATGGTGCACTTGTATCAACGCATCCGTATACTGGCCTTCGCATCAGGAGGCTCCACGCCTTCGAAGCTGCAGTTCGACAAGCGCGTACATGAGTGCGCGTTTTTTTTATGTCAAAAAGATAGTGGCTGGGCTCTAAGGTGTGCGTTGAAATATCCTCAAAAATGACACCAGGAGTATGTCATACCACTTGGTCGCATAGTTGCCACCATCAAATTTAGTTGAATGTGCGCCCCAGTCAGCAATAATTCGTGAAAGTTCGGCGACCATCTCTTTGTCTTCGAAAAAGATTCCTGCCTCGACGTTCCAGTCAAACGAGAGTGTGTCCAGATTGTGTGAACCGATGGTACCGACGCGGTCATCTACCAGCATCGCTTTTGCATGATTCATTTCCTCACCCAAGAGCACCCGCACACCAATTTTTTCGAACTGGTGTGCATAGTAGTGGTTGATGCGATCAAGCGTACTGGATTCCGTGTGCTCGGGGATAATGATGGTTACTGCTACTTTGCGCATGATGGCTCGGTGGAGTAGCGCTATCAACCACGGGTGCGGAGTGATATACGGCGTGACAATAATAATAGTATGTTTGGCGCCATTGATGTGTTTTTGATAGAGCCGTCGTAGTCGAAAGAAGCGATTTCTGATTCCACTTTCATAGAACCATGCCTGTGCTTTTTCGATGAGCTTTGTTTTTTTAAAATAGACGAGGGAGGGGTCTGCGCCGCCACACTCGCGATACACATGTGCAAAGGAGCGTGCAGCTACGCGAGCTGCAGGTCCCGATATTGCAATTTGGAGGTCCTTCCATCTTGCGAATTTTCCAGAGATATTTACTCCTCCAAGAAAGACGGTGTGGCGGTCAATAATCAGCATTTTGCGATGCGTACGTCTGAGCCAGTAGCTGAAGAAATGCACCTCTGCACCTGCAGCACGGAGCTTCTCGATTGCATGGGTAGCAAGTCTGAAACTCCCCAATGCATCCAAGATAACAAAGACGCGTACTCCTGCGCGCGCTTTGTGCTCGAGTTCTGTCAGAAAGTCGTACCCTTCCGTGTCACCGTCAAAGATATACATCTCGAGGTAGATAGATTCGCGCGCACCGATAATTGCGGCAAGCATTGCAGCCCATGCGGTTTCTGATGTGGTGAAGATGCGTGGTGACATGGGTGTGTCTTAGAGTATCCCACATATATGGACATCACGTCTTTGTTGCACAACAATGTGCATGTAAGGCAGAAGGCAAGTAGCCCCATTGCCACTTCTTGAAAATGGAAGACTCGCGAGTATCGAACAACCCCTGATTATTTGTCGCGGACTGTGCCAGCATGCGTACCCGCCACCCAACCAGTAGTCCAGCAGAGTTGCAAGCTGTAGCCTCCTGAGGGACGATCGATGTCGAGGAGGTCTCCGACGATAAATAACCCTTTTTGTTTCTTGGACTCCATGGTGCGCATATCGATTTCCGATAGGTCGATGCCACCACTGGTGACCACCGCCTTCTCCTTGCCGAGTAGTCGCGTCGGGGTGAGCATCATCTCCTTGAGCCATGCACAGAGTGCTGCGCGCGCCTCGCGTCGGAGGTTGTTTACTTCAATTTCACCGTCGATGCCGTTTTGTTCTAGCGTAGTGGCAACGAGCGATGCGGGAATGAATTCCTTGAGTACGTTTTTTAACTTTTTATTGAGATTTGCCTGAAGGAGTTTTTGGAGTCTGCGATCAAGCGTTCCTCGGTCCTCCTTGGGGAAGATATCGATGACGAGTGTCACCATTCCTTCCTCGAAACTTTCCCCGATTTGTTTACTCATGTTGAGTATGAGCGGTCCGGAAAGACCTACGTGGGTAAAAAGAATTTTGCCTACTTTCTTTTCTGTACTTCTCCCGTCGATGCGCAGCGTCACACGTGCTTCGGCGAAGGCGAGCCCTGAAAGTGTGTGTCCCCATGATTCCTGTGTGACAATCGGTACAAGTGCGGTGCTCGATTTCTGGACATTATGACCAAGTTGAGCGAGGAAACGAAAACCATCACCGGTAGAACCTGTCTCGGGGTGTGACATACCGCCTGAACTCACGATGATATTTTGCGCGCGATACTCAGATCCATTGGTCGTCACAACAAACTCGTCACTTTGTTTTGTGATATTCGTTACCGCACTTTTTGTTTTTATAACCACGTTGCCAGTCTCCATGTGTTCCTGCAGTGCGAGTAGTACCGACCGCGCACTGTCACTCTTGGGAAAAGCACGTTTTTCGGCCTCAACTTTAATTTCCATGCCATGTGACTCAAAAAAAGTGAATGTATCTTTGACGTTGAATTGTGCAAAGGATGAGTGAAGGAACTTGCTTCGTTCTTTGTATTTTTTGAGCAGCGCGGGTGTATCGAATTCTGCATTGGTCACATTTGAGCGCCCCCCTCCCGAGATGAGGAGTTTTTTTCCGAGGTTTGGATTCTTTTCAAGCAAAAGGACTCTACTGCCCAGCGCCGCAGCTCGGCCTGCCGCCATCATTCCCGCAGGTCCTCCGCCCACGACGATGAGGTCGTAGGATGTGATTGCTGCTTCCTGATTTGTGCCTGCTTGCTTCATGGATATGTCTACTATACCCCGACGACTATTCCCGACAAGTGTATGGGTGATTATCTCGTTACCACTGTGTTACAATTTTTATATGAAAACCCTACTTACCAAGGAGTCACTTCCAGCAGCTATCGGCATAATTGTTATCATCGTTACAAGTTATTTGTTGTTCGATATGTCGCGCGATACTTCTGACGCAATTCCGCAAGTGGGCGGTAGTGGCATGCCTACGTCACTCAGTCAGCTCTTGGCGAGTACCGACACACAGCGTTGCACATTTACCAGTCCGAGCGAAGCGGGTATGAGCAAGGGGGAGTTCTTTATTGCACACGGCTCCATGCGGGGAAATTTTGAAGCAGAGATGAACTCGGCCTCGGGGTTACGTGTGGTGAAAAGTTACATGGTTATCGATAGGGGGTATACGTATGTTTGGGCTGATGCCGCATCCATGGGCGCAAAAATCTCTGTGGAAGCAATGCATAAAGCAGAAGAGCGTGGCGGATCCGAAGGCGGCCCTATTGGTCTCAATCAGAAGGTGAATTATCAGTGCGCGCCATGGTCACCGGACGATGCTTTTTTTGCCACCCCCAAGAATATTACGTTTATGGATATGACAAGTATGAGCCAAGAACCAGCTCCTACGAGCGCAGGTGGGACTGGTGTGGTGGGGACACCTGCGAGTGGCGGTATGACTCCCGCACAAGTAAAGGCGCTCCAGTGTAAGACATGCGAGCAGGCGGGGCCACAAATTGCTGAATGCAAAAAAGCATTTGCTTGTACGGAATAAAGCTACTTACGTTTCCCTGCGTGTTATAATCACGCCACTGCATGGTAAAAACAAACTCAGAACACTCTACCCTTGGTCGCATGCTTGTATTGGACGAGCTTTTTGACTTGACACTATTTCAACGCCTTCGCCCACTTGCATCGGGCGACTTTGCGTTACTGCTCGATGAATTGATTGCCATTGAGCATCGGCATCTTTTGTTTTGGAAGGGATGTTTTGGCATTAATGACACCACCCTTGATTTACGTAGGCGCATCAAGTTGCGCGTGTTGGTGTTTGTGTGCAGGATTTTTGGAGAACATGGAATGCACCTCGTGGTGGAGGCTATTGAAGTGTTTGGTATTCGGAAGTACCTTACCCTCTGGACTGCACATAAAGACGAAGAACTCGGTACGCACATTGCTGGCATACTGCGCGATGAGCTGGTTCATGAGGACTGGATTGTTTCACGATATAAGACACGCACCATTTCACCCGCCCGTGTGCGCAGCGTATTTCTCGGTTTTAACGATGGGTCGGTGGAGATACTTGGTGTGGTCGCAGGTTTTTTTATCGCTTTTTCGGAGCCGTCGTCAGTGCTTATCGCAGGAACAACGGTAGCAGTTGCGGGTTCTATTTCAATGGCTGCAGGTTCGTATGCTGCATCGAATTCTGAAAGTGAAGTCCGTGCAATTGAAGAGCATAAGGCGAGTTTTCTCGGCATGCCTGAGCGCAAAGATGAAGAGACTACTGACCGCCCCCTCTCGCTTGCTGTTGTGGTGGGTGTGAGCTATTTTGTTGGGGCGATTGTTCCAATCATTCCCGTTATGTTTGGAGCTAAGTCCGTGATGCCGTCCATCGTTGCGTCGGGTGCTGCTATTCTGTGTGTTTCGTATGTGCTGGCTTTTCTCTCGGGAATGGATGCGCGGAGGAGAATGTTTATGAACCTTACTATTATCATCGCGGCAGTACTTATATCCTCGTCCATCGGTTATGTTGTGCGCGAGGTATGGGGAGTTGCCGTCTAACTATATGCAGTGGAAAGACACTCCAATTCCTGATCAGCAAGCAATTCGCGCCACCCGCGGGTATCGCGCTCATCCGATATTGCTTGCAAGCGATGAGAATCAGGAGCTGGCGCTCGATTTGCTGCTTCACGGCATTGCGGGTGAGAATTATTATGCGCACGAACATAACCCGCCGTATTTTCACGCCGCACCAGGGGCTATTAAGGAACTTTATGTGCGCGAAGGCGTATTTCAGCGACTTATGCGCGTAAACAGTAGCCTCGCAAAAATTGACCTTGAGCTATATGTATTTGATGCGTACCGCCCACCTGAAGTGCAAAACTATTTTCACGATGTATGGGTACCTGCATTTCTGAAAAAAAGAAATCCCGAGTGGAGTGACGAGATGATTCGCAAGGAAGTAGGGAAGTATTGGGCAGCGGGTGTTTCGGATATTTCAGACATTGACCCACTCTCTCCGCCACCACATGCAACGGGCGCCGTCGTTGACCTCACGCTTCGCCAACGTGGATCGGGCGCGTTACTCCACATGGGCTCAGAGTTCGATTCCGTAAAAGCAATTTCCTATGCTGATCATTTTGAACATGAGCTGGTGCGTCGCACGCTCACACCATCTGAGGTAGTCGCGCTCAATAATCGTCGCACCCTTTATCACGCCATGAGTGCGGAGGGTTTTGTGGTGAATCCCACAGAGTGGTGGCACTTCGGCGTTGGGGACCAAATGTCTGCGTTTCACTCTGGCGGGTCACCTGCTGTGTACTCACTCCTTCGACTGCCCTGAGGTGATATACTTTTGTTATGACAAACATGAAAGAAATTTTTCGTCTCACCTCGTTGCCTGTGCTTTTTGCCTCCCTGTGCTGTCTTTCCCCAGTGATTCTTGTATCACTAGGCCTCGCGAGTGTCTCTTTCGCCACATCGCTCGCAGACACGCTCTACGGTGACTATAAGTGGGCATTTCGTGCGGTGGGGCTTATCGGACTCACTATTGCGCTCGTTGTGTACCTACGTCGCCAGAAGGGTGTATGCACGATAGATGATGTAAAGAAACGAAGAAATGAAGTGCTAAATATCGTTGGAATCGCGCTTGTCACAGCGGTCTTAGGTTACCTGTTCTTTCTCTATGTTGTTGTGCATTACGTCGGGGTATTCCTTGATATTTGGAAATAACATGACTGACGCTGAGTTTGAAACATTGGTTGCAGCAGGTGTTGATGCAATTCCACCCCGCTTCCTCAAGAAACTCGAGAACGTTGCAATTGTGATAGCGGATTTGTCTACCCGCGAGCAGATGGATTCTGGGCACACTCATAAAGGAGAGACACTGCTTGGTCTTTACGAGGGCATACCACTTACTGAGCGAGGAGACTTCTACGGTACGGGCATGACGCTTCCGGACAGAATTACCATTTTTAAACTCCCCACGCTTGAAATGGCAGAGGGCAACTCCGAGCGAGTAAAGGACATCGTGCGCGACACCGTTTGGCACGAGATTGCGCACTATTTCGGGTACGATGATGCGGCCATAGAACGCAGGGAAGATGCGGGCACAAATCACCCCAACACGAGTGGGGAGCAATCCATAAAAATTTGACAATTTTATAAAATGTGATAAAATAGTGTGAGATTCTGTCTCGTTGTTCTCTGATAAGGAGTTCGCATGTTCCACACGAGTGACACGCTACGTTTTGTCTGTGAATTTGTGCGCCCGTTTCGGCGCCATTTTGTGTTTGTGTTTGCGCTCATCTTGGTATTGCAGGTCATGGGACTTGCAACACCGTTTCTGTCGGGGAAGTTCATTGATGTACTGTTTGCAAAAGCGGATACGTGGAAAATTGCCACACTAATTGTAGCAATACTTCTCGTGGCATATCTGTCGACAGCAATTCATCTTGCAAAGGACATTCGCGAAGTGCGACAACTCGACTTCCGATTGAACGCAGAAGCGCAGCAGCTCTCGCTCGCGAAACTCTTCGGTTTTTCGCTCGGGCAGCATGCAAACGAACACTCGGGATTACGGTTGTCTGTATTTTCCAAAGGCGAGCAAGGCGTTATTGCGCTTGCGAACATGGCAATATACCAGCTCGCTCCAGTTATTGTGCAGTTCATCGTTACGGCGGTCGCACTGTTTTTCTTTTCTGTTGCACTTGGTGTGGTCGCATCGGTATTTGTCGGTCTTTTTATCGCGTTCTCGATCTACATGTTTCGGCACTTTCACACAGATGTGAAGGCCTTACGGGACGCAAATCACGAGATCAGCAAATATCAAACTGAAGTCATGCGGCACGTACAGCTTGTTGCGGCGCACGCTCAAGAGACAAAGGTCTACGGACGACACAAGGAACGCCTATCTACATGGCGCATGAAGGGCGAAGCGCTCTGGGTTGCATATTGCAAAGCGTTGCGTCTGCGCGATCTCATACCACCCACCATGACCGCCGCAATTATGATTGGGGGCGTCTATTTTGTGAACAAAGGCTCAATCTCGGTTGGAGACACTGTTGTCATGATTGGTTGGGGTCAGATGCTTATTGGCTCGCTCAGTTCAATCGGACAAACCCAACGTAATTTTGTGCAGCAGTATGCTGCCGTTGAGCGGTATGTGCACATGCTTGCCATTCCCCCTGCGGTGACAGAAGTCGCCAACCCTGTCACTCCTTCGGTTACACGTGGTGCAATTGAGTTTCGTGGCGTCTCATTTCGTTACCCCATCATCCTCGACGAAGGCGAGGAATTGCTCGATATTTGTACAAATACACTTGAAGAGGTTTCATTCGCAATTCCCGCGGGTAAAACCGCAGCGATTGTGGGTCACTCGGGGGCCGGAAAGTCCACCATCGTGCAGCTCTTGTTGCGTGGGTACGATCCCGATCACGGACAAGTGGTCATCGACGGCAGTGACTTGCGCCTTTTTGCGCTTGGGGAGTATCGCGCGCATCTGGGGTACGTGGAACAACAAGTTAAACTCTTTGATGATACGCTTCTTGAGAATATTCTCTTTGGCATACCTGACGCAGAGCGCGAAAGCGCAATGCAGCAGATCCCCGATGTGCTCAGGCGTTCCTGTCTGGATCGCTTGATGCCTCGACTAGGAAAAGCGGGGTTGAACACCAAAATCGGTGAGCAAGGGATCAAGCTTTCTGGGGGCGAGTGCCAGCGTGTGGGTATTGCACGCGCACTCATCAAGAATCCCAGGGTGGTCATTTTCGACGAGGCAACGTCTAACCTTGATGCCGAAAGTGAGTCAGTGATTCACGATGCGATGCGCCAGACGCTTGTAGGCCGCACGGGAATCATCATTGCACATCGACTTTCCACTATTCGCGACGCGGATATGATTATTGTGCTTGACCATGGGCGTGTTCACTCTGTGGGCACACACGATGAGCTAATGATAAAATCTGAAGTGTACGCAAGCTTGGTGCGTAGGCAACTCGCAAGCAATGAGCGCTTGAGACTCGTGCGCTGAAGAGCCTTAACAACCAGTCCGACAGCGGACTGGTTTTTGTATAAGAAAAACCCGCACGTGCGGGTTTGGTTAAGTGAAAAAAATTTTTCGGATGTCTTCTCCGACCGCCATAATCATGAGCAGTATGACAACCAATATGCCGAATCTTTTGTAAACGCCGAGTATGCGTTCGCCGAGACGTTCGACATAAATGCCCACGAGATGTCCTCCGTCGAGGAGGTAAATCGGAAGCAGATTCATTGCACCGAGTGCGAATGAAACAAGCCCCGCAAAGTAGATTGCCGCTGATGGGGTCACGCTGAATGTTTTTGCAAACTGACCAACCACGACAATGCCGGAACTCTGCACAAACTGTTCAGGGGTGATGCGGCTGATAAGCACTGCAAACCACCAAAGAAAAAAGAGTGAAAGAATCGGAAAGACATAAAGCGCAATCTGCCTCGGAAACGCTACGAATGCGATTGACATCAGTGTGCCCCCAGCAAGTAGCGCTACCATTGGGTACGCTTGGGAGCCGAAGCGGAGTGTCGACGATTCCATATTCATGAAAAATAACACAAACAGCATAGCGGTCGTGAACATGAAGTTCGCCATAATGCCAGCGCTATAAATGAATGCGCGGTCACCCTTTGGCAGCATGTCAATCTTTGCGTCGTCCGCCGTTTTCACAAATGCCCCATAGAGTACAGGATAGAGCGAAAGTCGAAGTGGGTGCGGCGTGTGTTTTCCAATAGTGAACCCAATACCGGGGGTCAGCGGAAGTCCAATCCCGAACTCTTTCACGACAACACCACAGCGTCGCATTGCGACAAGGTGGCCATATTCATGGCAGATAATCGAAAGTACAAAGAGCGAAATAGCGAGAGTTAAGAGCATTGCTACCCTCCAAGTTTGCTGAGCAACTTTCCAAACAGTACGTGCGTTTTCCTCGGTAGTCAATCGCTTGGCCTCGGGTGTATATTTAGAGTAGGATTGGTGCATGACTCCTCTCGCGGCACAATTGCGCCCACTCAATCTCGATGATTTTGTAGGGCAAACGCACCTCACTGCATCGGGAAAACCTATTCGCCAAGCCATAGACAAGCGACACCTTTTTTCGTTTATCCTTTGGGGTCCACCTGGGGTGGGGAAGACTACCCTTGCGCGCATCTATGCCGCACAAGTAGATGCAAAATTCTATGAGCTTTCTGCCGTGTCCGCGGGGAAAGCTGACATCAAAGCAATTGTTGATGAGGATACCGGTGTTCAGACAAAAATTCTTTTTCTTGACGAAATACATCGTTTCAATAAAGCACAGCAGGACTATCTTTTGCCCTTTGTGGAAAGCGGGAGACTGACGTTGGTTGGTGCGACAACTGAGAATCCAAGTTTCGAGGTCATACCTGCACTCCTCTCGCGTACTCGCGTCTTTGTGCTGGCTCCTCATACTGAAGCAGATATGCAGCGTATCCTTGCGCGCGCAGAAAAAATACTCAAAATTACCCTCGATGCACCCGCTCGTGACTGGCTCATCGCAATCGCTAGTGGCGATGCGCGTCAGGCGCTCTCTGTGCTTGAGGCAACAATAACGCTATATAAGGAGCCGACGCTCGAGCATTTAAAAAATACCGTCCAGTCCAAACACCTGCGATACGATAAGGCCGGTGAAGAGCATTACAATACCGTGAGTGCATTTATCAAGTCGATGCGTGCGAGCCAACCCGATGCGGCGATATATTATCTTGCACGCATGGTGGAGGCAGGGGAGGACCCACTCTTTATTGCCCGTCGTATGGTGATTTTTGCGAGTGAAGATATCGGGCTGGCACAACCAACTGCGCTTGTCGTGGCAAACGCGGTTTTTCGGGCATGTGAGACGGTGGGGTATCCGGAGTGTGCCATAAACCTCGCACATGGGGTCGCATACTTAGCGGGATGCAAAAAAGACCGTTCCGCATATGATGCTCTGCGTGCTGCGCAAAAAGACGTCAACGAAAGTGGAAATCTCTCAATTCCGCTCCACATCCGGAATGCCCCAACAAAGCTTATGAAAGACTTGAAATACGGCGAAGGATATGACTTATACGACAGTGCAAGCTATTTACCTGAGGAGCTCAAGGGAAAACACTATTTTTAAAGGGTCACAAGTACTGTCTCAGGTTGTTATTTGGTGTAGCGCTCGAAATCACTTCATTATTGGGTTAGAATGAGTCGATGCCAGTAAAAGAACCTACGTTTAAAGAATTGGTCGAGCGCGCACGAGCCGGAGACGCAGATGCATTTGGTGTAATTTACGAAACACACATGACTCCTGTGTACCGCTATGTTTTTGTGCGTACGCAACACAAGGAAGAATCAGAAGATATCGTGCAGGAGGCGTTTCTCAAGGCATACGAAGCGATTGATCGCTTCGAGGCAACACGAGAGAATTTTTTACCCTACCTCTTCACGGTCGCAAGGAATCTCCTGATTAATCACGGTAAGAAGAAAAAATCAGACAGTCTCACGCACGAAGAAATTGACCGTCATGAAGGCGGGTTTAACACCTCGAAAGAGGCAGAATCCGATGAGCTCACCCGAGCCCTCGCAAATGCGATGGATGTACTGACCGAAACAGAACGTGAGGTTGTAGAATTGCGTTTCTTTGGGGAACGCACCTACGCAGAAATCGCCGCGACACTAGAGAAAAATGAAGATGCCATCCGACAGCATGTGGCACGTGCAATGAAAAAAATGCGCCCGCTTATGAGCAACTACCAATGATATGACCAACACAGACGAACAATTCATCACTGACGAACAGCTTATGCGGCTTTTGGACGCAAAGGAAGACGGAAAGTCATTTCCTGACGCCTTGCGTGCGCTTGGCCCCACACCACTACCACAAGAAGATACGAAGCGATTGAAAGAAATATGGGACATGCAATCAACGCTTGCGGGCATGGCACACTCGTTTTCCCCAAAACGCTCTACACTCACTCATATACTGGCTGAACTTCCAGAAGGTAGGGGGGCGGGTGTCACAACTCCACTGGGAGGGGGTTATACTGGTGGAGACGTGGAAGGGTTTAATATTATTCGTTCAATTAATAACGTTATGCAGATAAATTGGAAAATTGCCGCACCCATCGCAGTCGTGGTGCTTGCGGTTGTCGCAGTGATGTCCTCCGGTACAGACCGAGGTGCGCCACTTGCCACAAACACACAAGTGGATGGTGCTCCTGAAGCCGCAATGATGGCAGCGGGTGATACGCAAGTAATGGCCATGAAGTCCTCAGCGCCAGCAAGTGACAATGTCGACGACCTCGCCACTGCGCTCGCACTTGAGGCCGACGGCGACCTCGCGCTCATGAGCGACTCCAGTGGAGATATGTCGCTACTTGCATCGGACAGTCAGACTATTAATGATTACTCTACCGCATATGACGAAAATACATTCTAAGGCACTTATTTCGGGGATGTTGCTTGCGTCGTTCATCCTCCCGACATTCGCAGCAGCACAAACCACGACCACCGAGCGTGAGCGTCGCCCTATTGGAGGAACAGGAGAGACACGTGAAAATTTTTGCACGAAAATTGACGTAATAGCAGCGCGCGTCACGACAGCCATGACAGAGCGTGAAACACGCCACTCGACCAATCGCAGCAATCGCAAAGTAAAGCTCGATGAACGATTTCAGACGCGCGATACTACACGCGTAGATAACAGAGACGACTGGGACCAAAAGCGCAACGAGTGGAAGACAAAGCTTACCGAGAAAGCAGCTAACGATCCCGCAAAAGTAGCTGCAGTCAATAAGTTTATCGCTGCAGTTGATGCCGCTGTCCTCAAGCGTCGCACCGCAGTTGATACTGCCGTAGCCGCATACCGGACTGCAGTTGATGCGGAAATCAAGGCTCGCCAAGGTGCTGTTGATGCCGCAGTTGCACAGTTTAAGACTGACACCGCAGCCGCGATGACCAAAGCAAAGGCTGACTGCACCGCAAACATTACTCCCAAAACAGTGCGTGAGGCGTATGTAGCTGCAATGAAAGCTGCCCGCGAGAAACTGAAATTGGCCATAAAGACACTTGATAAACGCAATGAGGCATTCAAGCCTCTTGCAGAAACACGCAAAAAAGCAGTTGAGACTGCAGTCGCGGAGTTCAAGGCAACAATGAAAACAGCCACCTATGACCTGAAGCAGTCAATTAAGGTCTAGAGCAAATACTATTTTTCAAAAACCCCTTCTTGAGGGGGTTTTTGTTTGTTAGAATGTGATGATGTTGAGCATAATCCTCATAGCACACGTAGTTGGCGCACTCAGTGTTGGTGTTGTCGTTCTGTTCCTTGCAGTGGACGCGTACCGTGTCGAGCACAGCCGCCTTCCGCGCTACGCACGGTTGCTCTCAATGGGACTATTTTTTGAACTTGCAACAGGTGCGCTACTCGCCGTACTCACCCCAGACGTAAGTGCAACCGTGTTCTGTCAGAATGTACTCGCTTACGCCAGCTTGATCTTCATTGCACTTCTTGGCATTGCATACAGACTGCGGAGTGTGGCAAAACAACAAGAATTTCCCATGCGTTTTGTCGGTGGCGCATGGGTGGGAAGTGCGCTGGTAACCATTCCCGCAATTTTCGCCATTATATAATTGATTACACACTGCGTAGGCATGCGTGCAACCCACACACCACTTTTTGTGCGTGTTATACTTTGCAATCAAAACATCCAGTAAACTACTCATTATATGAACTACGACAAACTCTCGCTCAATGCACATAAAAAACATCAAGGGAAAATTGAAATTGCTTCACGATTTCCCCTGCGTAACAAAAATGAACTTTCGATAGCCTACACTCCGGGAGTGGCTGCCGTGTGTAGTGCGATTGCAAAAGATAAACGTCTCGCACGGACACTCACCATGAAAGGGCGTATGGTTGCAGTGGTCTCCGACGGCTCAGCGGTGTTAGGTCTTGGCAATTTGGGTCCAGAGGCAGCCCTTCCGGTGATGGAAGGGAAGTGTGCGCTGTTCAAGCATTTTGCAGGGGTGGATGCATTTCCGATTGTGCTGGCAACTCAAGATACCGAGGCTATTATCGCTGCAGTAAAAGCGATTGCTCCCGGTTTTGGGGGTATCAACCTTGAAGATATCGCCGCCCCTCGCTGTTTTGAAATCGAAGAACGGCTAAAACAAGAACTGGATATTCCTGTTTTTCATGATGATCAACATGGAACCGCTATCGTTGTTCTCGCGGCATTTTTAAACGCACTTTTGGTGACACAGAAAGACATTCATCATGTACGTGTGGTAATAAACGGAGCGGGAGCAGCAGCGGTTGCGGTGTATCGTATTCTCATTCGCGGAGGTGTGGAGCGTGGCAATGTCATTATGCTCGATAGTAAGGGAATCCTACATCCCGACAGGGGAGGCATTCGTGGGTACAAGCAGGACATTGCTCATGAAACAAACCGTGAAGGAATCTCTGGGTCACTCTCCGAAGCAACGCAAGGTGCCGACGTCTTCGTGGGTGTGTCAGCCCCAAATGTCCTCACGCCCGAAATGGTGCTGCGTATGGCGGAGTCACCTATTGTGTTTGCGCTCGCAAATCCCGACCCCGAAATAGCATACAATGTTGCGAAAAAGACCAAAATCGCAGTTCTAGGCACAGGACGTTCCGACTACCCAAATCAGATAAACAACGTGCTGGCATTTCCGGGTGTATTTAAAGGGGCTTTGTCAGTGAATGCACGGGAGATTACCGAAGAAATGAAACTTGCGGCCGCTGTTGCCATCGCGCGGCTGGTGTCAAAAAAAGAGCGTTCATCAAACTACATCATACCAAAGCCATTTGACCCCCGAGTGGCAAAAGCGGTGGCCAAGGCAGTTGCACGTGCAGCCCACAAAAAAGCTTAGTTGGTACTCCAGCTCGTTGATGGGTGACTCGAGCTATCCTTAGCTGCATATTTATCTGACTATTCCCGTACATGCCACATATTGGTACGATAATAAGATGGAAAAAGACGAATGGAGAAGGATAATGCGATTGACCGCGCTGGTGTATATTCCCATCATCCTGCTTTTTGTGTTCATTTTTCTCATCGTCAGTTACGAGCGCGCAAAGATTGCTGACATGCTACCCCCAGAAGCCGAGACACGCGAACCCGGTGCCCCCGTCACTCCAACCACTTTATAAAATTTTCTCAGCGTATAAAATTATCCCGCATGGAACGGGATATGTATGTCAGCAGTACTTGGTCAATTATAGTTGCAATAACATTGCGTTTGGTTTATGCTGTGCTAATGAAACCGAAGCGCGCTATTTTTGAGGAGTTGCTGCGTGCTGCAGGTTTTAAGGTCACTCCACAGCGTATACAGTTGCTTGAGGTTCTTTCAAAAGAAGAAAGGCCCCTTACGGTGAGCGAACTGAAGGAGAAGCTTGCGGGGATAGACCAAGTCACCATTTATCGCGCACTCGAGGCAATGGCTACAAAGGAAATCGTGCGTAAGGTAGATACGAAGCATGCGTATACGCACTACGAGCTTGTGGCGACAAAAGCCCACCACCACCACGCAATATGTATCGTTTGCGGGATGGTCGAAGACGTAGAGTTGTGTTTGCCGCCCACCCTCGAGCAGGAAGTACGCAAGCGACTCAAGCATTTTTCAGCAATTAGCGGTCATTCACTCGAATTTATTGGAAGGTGTAAACAGTGTATCAATTAGTAAGACCCAAAATGATCATCCTTATCGCATTTGCAACATTCATATCAAAGTTTCTTGGGGGTCTTTTTGCACTTCGCTTTAAGGACAAGTTGCATCTCGTACTCGGCTTTAGTGCGGGCGCAGTAATAGGTGTCGCATTTTTCGACTTACTCCCAGAGGCGATTGAGCTTGGTAAGGGATATTATTCTTCCGAACTCATATTGCAATGTACCGCGCTGGGTTTCTTGTTTTATCTTATATTGGATCGCTTGGTGTTTTTTCACACACATCAAGGTGGGCATGAGCACGAAGAGCATATGCGCGATGCTCAACGTAGCCGCGGGATACTGGGTGCAGGGAGTTTCACCCTGCATAGTTTCTTGGACGGAATCGTCATGGGTCTTGCATTTCAGGTCTCAGTTTCAGTCGGTGTCGTCGTCGCTATTGCGGTCTTGGTGCATGGATTTTCAGATGGAATCAACACCGTAAACATGATTCTCAAAAATTCAGGGGGTACACGCTTCGCGTTCAAATGGCTTGTTGCCGTCGCGTCTGCGCCTATACTTGGAGCATCGCTGACTCTGTTTTTCACTCTCCCCGATGGAGTACTTTCACTTGTGCTCGCCTCCTTTGCAGGATTCTTCCTGTATATCGGCGCAACGGACCTTATTCCCGAAAGCCACCACTCGCACCCAAAGGTGGTAACAACCATCATGACACTCTTGGGGGTGTTGGTGCTGTACTTGGCAATTGAATTTGCCCATATGCACTAGTCATCACTGTGTTTGTGGAAGTGAATGGCGAAAGGGAGAATTCCCGAATATACGTTATAATATGAGCATGTTTAGTGTACAGAGTAACTTTGTGTGGTTTCTGCTTGCGACCACAACATTGATAATTTTCAGCTTCCTTCTGACTGCGCATGCCTTTATTCCACACAACCATGCGCATGACACGTTTTCCACGGGGTTACTTTCCTCAGTCCACTCTGGTGTTGTAGAAAGAGAGCTTGAGCTACTTTCACTCACCGCATTAATTTTTGCAATCGTTTTTATTCGCAAAACTGCGACGCCGAAACTCACTGTAAGTCTCAAATTTCACGCTCAGGGGCCAGAAGTCTTGTCATTGGGTACACTGCATATTGCATTCGTGAGGGGAATTCTCAATCCGCGTCTGCACTAAAGTTATTTTGTTAGAGCCCGTTACGCAACCCCCACTTCGGCCGAATTTCCCAAATTTCAGCTACACCAATTTTTCCAAAATTTCATCGTAGCGTACCTTAGACGGCTTATTTTTGAGAAAATCGTCTCGCTCGAAATTTGGAAAATTCCATCCGAAGGTGGGTAATGTAACAAACTCTTGGAGAATTACTTTAAATAAATTTTCATCATGAATAATAAAACACTTACAACACTCATTGTGTTGTCACTTATCACTGTGCCGTTCACTGCGGGTGCGCATCAGCGCGAACTCTACAATATAGGAGGAACAGATTATCTTATGGTTGTTGGCTCGCTCGGAGAGCCGCTCATAGTTGATGACAAGACCGGACTCGATCTTCGCGTCGTGTTCGCAGACCCAGTTGATCCCACAAATGCTTCCGCAAGTGGAGTGAAGCCTGCAGTGGGATTAGAAAAATCACTGAAACTTGAGATTATTGCGGGCGACAAGAAAAAAGTACAGGATATATCCACAGTGTATGGAACACTCGGATCGTACAAAACCGTTTTCTTTCCAACAGTCCAAACAACCCTTACTTACCGCATATTTGGAACAATAAACGAAAAACCGATTGACCTCTCATTCACCTGTAATCCCGCGGGACACGTTGCAGCTCCTGAAGACAAAACCGAAGTTTCTGCTGGTGACGGAGTGGTGCGCAAGTTTAAAGCAGGGCAGTTCGGCTGCCCACAAGCCAAGAGCGAATTCGGTTTCCCTGAGGCTGCAATGACATCCTATGAAATACACAAAGATGGTGAGACACATTTGTCTGCCTTTAAGACTGATGTGGATAAAGAGATCGCAGAAAGCAGTAGTGTTGCACTCGCCCTAAGTCTCGTGGGAGCATTACTGGGTGGTATCGCGCTCTTCCGCACAAGAAAAAGTAAAGTCTAACTAGACAACAAGCATTCCCGATTCAATCGGGAATGTTTATTCTCACATGAAGCACATATTTATTTTAGGATGCATTATTCTCTCACCGGTAATTACATTTGCGCATGCGACGCCAGTAGAATATTCTCCTGATGAATTTGCAACAGTGAGCTCCACTCCAAATGAGGTCATGATACGTTTTAGCGAGCGAGTCGAACCGACTGCGAGTTCAATCGATATCTATGCACCAAACGGAGTAAAGCTTCCTCATGGCACTGCAACCGTAAATCAAACGGATACGCATATATTTTCCCGTGATACGACAAGTGGAGGAGAGGGAATATACACTGTTTCTTGGCAGGTGGTTTCCGCTGACGACGGGCACTTCACAAAAGGTGCATTCCCGTTTTTTGTGGGCAGTGGTACTACAACAGCAACACTCTATGGCGGCACCGTTGAGATGGTATATAGCACGGGCTATAGCGAAGCAACTACGATATTCCTCAAGCTATTAGGCGAATCAATGCTCGTTGGGCTTTTGGCACTCTTCTTTTTCTTCGGTAAACAGCGCCAAGGAAGTGAGGAGTTACACCGTGTGCTTGTGGAAAGAGGAAAGAAGTTCGCTGTTGTTGCCCTTCTTGTACTGCTCGTTGGCACAGTGGCGTACGTACTCCTCAAGGCATCACTGCTGGCGGAGGTACAAAGCAAGGCAATCCTCACAGCACTTCCTGCATTCTTGGGAACGGTAGCGGGAAAACTCTCACTTCTGCTCATTTTTCTTGTGCCAGTGTTCGCGTTTCTTTCAAAGGGAATATTGGACGCACTCATAAATAGAAAAAGGCTCACTACGAGACATGTATTAGCACTACTGTGCATCTTGGCAATGTCATATGCTCAAGCGCGATTGTCGCACGCGGCTGCGTCGCACTTGCTTCCCACCTTCTCTGTATTTGTAAACCTTATTCACCTGTTTGGAAAAGGCTTATGGATCGGTAGCCTCACGGCACTCGCATTTGTGTTTTTGCCTGTTATTGCGACAAAGACTGATTATCTCAAATTTCGCCCACTTGTAAGAAAGATATTTGGGTATGCCACTGTGTGGGCAGTGCTCCTGGGAGGTCCTACAGGTGCGTGGATTGTGTGGTTGCACATGAAGGGACTGGGAAATCTCTGGAGCTCCGCTTGGGGTAATGTCTTTATCACGCTCGGGCTATTTGCACTTGTCCTTGTCGCACTGCGACTCATCTCACTGTTTGTGCTTGAGCGAATGAAGCGCTGCGCGGATTGCGAACATGCGTATGCCTATTTTGAAACGGGAGTGGGGCTTTGTGTGATGTTCTTTTCTGCAGTCATTATCATTACGTCGCCCCCACTTTATCACGACGGCCTCTGGATGAAGATGGTGATGGAGCGCGGTACTATGGTCCATCTTTCCGATCCCGGAGAGGGTTCAGGTGGCATACGTATCAACGGTATAGATGTTATGGGAGATAAAGTCAGCGGTAATGCGCCTGTTGTGACAATCACTAATTCAAAAGAAAACATCGGACCACTGGTAGTGAAAACAAATGAGCGGGGTAAAGGAAATTACGATATTCCTGGCACGCTCCTTTCTCCCCCAGGAGAGTGGAAAGTGAATATCACCTTTCAGCAGAAAGCCACTTATGATGTGAATGGGGCATTTGTGATTGATTACCCGAAAGAGATTACCGATGCGCGCGTGAGTGCTAAAGCACTGCGCTTCGGTTTCTTTGAAGCGCTCTTGATAGGTGTAGGTGTCATGGCAATTGTGTTTGCTTATGCATTATACTTCCTCATCCGACGGAATGCTGTTATGGCAGAGATTCATCCCGAGTATGTCGAGGGTGGTGCAACAATTGGGAAAACAAAAGCAGCAGTTATTGCACTCACTGGCATTGTCGCAATCACCGCACTGGTACTCATGGCAGGGAGCGTTCTCCTTCGCACCGTTGGCGACGGGCCTCAAGACATGCACGCCATGCATCAAATGTAGCCCATGATATACTTATCTCATGGAAGTTACCTCGCATGCTCCGCCCGCACCTCCGCCCGTGAGTCACAAAAAAGGAATTAGTGTGCGCTCTTATGCATCGCTTTTTTTCTCCACCCTGTTACGCACACTTGCCGTCGGGCTTGGTGTTGCCCTCCTTTTTGTGCTAGTTGGGGTTGCTACTGAGGTGGGGCAGGGCAATCTCTGTAATGTCTCCGTGAGGACACTCTACGGTGATCTCATGACCTACGGTGATCCGTTCACGGTGACCGACTCTGGCGCCTTGGTGCGCGCACTGGGACGTGATGAATCAGACGAAAACATTATTGCCGTTGTGCTCGATGTCGACTCACCAGGGGGACTCCCTGTTTCAGGTGAGGAAGTTGCCAATGCGCTGCAGCGTCTGTCGAAACCCAATGTTGCAGTCATTCGCAGTGTCGGTGCATCCGCATCGTATTGGGCAGCTGCCGGTGCTGACCATGTGATTGCCTCTCGTTCTTCTGATGTGGGGAGTATTGGTGTAATGGTCACATTTGTAGATGAATCAGCAAAGAATAAAATCGATGGAGTTGAATATAGCGAATTCTCATCTGGAGAGTTCAAGACCATGGGGACACCCAATCGTCCGGCTACGGAAAATGAAAAGGCTCTTGTTGAGCGCGATATTGATGATATTCATGAGCAGTTTGTTGAGTTTATAGCAGGGGCACGCAAGATTCCCATTGAGCAGGTACTCGCGATGTCAGACGGTTCGACGATGACTGGTGCTCGCGCCAAGGAGGCGGGACTTATAGATGAACTGGGAAGCTTCGAAGAAGCACGTATGTATATCAAGGAAATGACGGGAGAAGAACCTGTCTTTTGTGAGCCAAACGCTGAACCGCTATTCTGATGTCACTTCTTGAGAAGATTTTCTTCAGATAAAAAAACTGCCCCAGCTGGGCAGTTTGTGTTCATGCTTCTCGCGCAATGAGCGTGAGTTCGCGTCCGGCAAAAATCATGAATTGCGTTTTTTCATCGTCGTCGGTCGTCCACCAGTAGTTGCCCTCGAGGTCAGGACCGTCAGAGTCGGAATAGACCTTCCACTCAGCGAGGGTGATGTTACCATCTTTGAGGGTGAGGACGTATTCGACGTCCTCGTAGTTCGTGGGAGTCGGCTCGCCACAATAAACCAGAGCAGAGCGGGGCGGGCAGGTCAAGACGATGCGTTTGTCATCTGGGCCGATAGCGGTGAGTTTTCCGTCGCCCCAGTCGACGTCGTCAGTGTCGTCGCTGACTTTTAGAGTGATTTTGCTTTCGATGACGTCGGTCTTCGAAAGCCAAGATAATGCAAGGATTTGCTCGCCGGTGTCTTCCTCGTCTTCTTCTGGTGCTCCCGCAAGAGTCGTCATTACATCTTCGACCGTGCTGACGTTTCCCTTGCAGATGTAGCCAAAGAGCGCTACTCCACCCCATAGGCCTATTCCCACGAGGGCAATTACTTCGACGACATTGAGATTGATTTCTGCAAACACGGTAGTACTCCTGAGTTAGGTACAACTATCAGGAATACAACAACATAAATGACATTTAGGCAAGCGTGAGTCGTGCCTCGCGGTGTGACTTAAGGAAAAAGTATCCAACAATTGCGAGAGTTACAAGTGGCGAGAGGTAGCCTGGAATATGCATACCAAACCCATGTCCAAGCATAACAAGTCCAAGACACAGGATTGAATACATGGCGCCATGTTTGAGAAATGCATATTTTTTGATACGTTCAATGTTCGACACGGTCATCCAGCGAACAATCAGTGCGCCAAAACCGTTTCCAATCAAGATAAGGGGAATGGAGAAGGTAAATGCGAATGCCCCGAGCACGCCGTCGATGGAAAAGGCGGTGTCAATCAACTCGAGATAGAGAATTTTACTCCAGTCGCTGCGTGTACTTGTTTTTAGGCTGACTTCCGCCCGCTCCGCATTTTCCTTAAATCCATGCACAACAAAGAACGCGCTTGAGCCTACTGCAGCACCAAATGCGAGCATGGGGTCTAGCTTTATTGCGTACCACGTAACGACGGCCAGTACGATGGATACAATAGCATAAAACCAAAGGCCGTTTTCAAAAAAGAATTTTTCAGCACGCAGTCCAAATCGTTTGGGCTCAAGGAATATCCAATGAAAGAATAGAAAAAGCAAAAATACCCCTGCACCAATCAAGAGCGTAGGTGCCGCTTTATCAATCGCGGCGATGACCACAGGATCACTTGAAAATGTTGCAGTAAATGCTTCCACAAAGCCATATTGCGGGAGTACAACCCAAACGATCAAAAGCGGAAGTAGTCCGCGAACAAGAAATACCGCAAAAAACATACCCCAAGTGAGGAACCACTTGCGCGCTTTCGGTCCCACGGTGCTAAGCACCTCGGCATTGATAACCGCATTGTCGATTGAGTTGATAGCCTCAAATACGGTAAGCCCAAGTATAATTAAAATTGCGGAAAAAATCTCCATGCGAGCATGATAGCACGCGGAGGACTACAGACAAAAAACTGCCCGCTTTCGTGGGCGGGCAGGGTGTTACATGAATGGATTTGGAGTAATGAAGTGAAACGCAAGTTTCCGGTGGAAGGGGGCAAGTGCGGCATTTGTCTCGTCGCGCTTCGGACCGATGAACGGGTGATGGTCCGTGCAGAGATAAAACTCCGGAGTACCGGCGACAAGAAGTGACTCTGTCCTTTGTGCTTCAGGAGTCTCCTGTTTTTCAAACGGAAACGTCATTTCGTCTCGTGTCATATCTCGGAATGCGGTGCTTGCAAAGTAGATGGCTTGGCCTCCACAGCATGCGCAATAGCGCGTTTTATGCACGCGTTTCATGTGTACACGAATCCCAGTTGCAGACTTGCGAGTAATTGCCATGATCCATTCTCGGAAATAAATAGCCATTCCCGCCAGGATAATTATGCCTACCCATGCAAGTTCGCCTGAAAAAATACAGACGAGTGCGAATACACACAGCAGGATTCCACCTGCAAATTTCAACAGCCACGACATGGAAGCTCCTCGGTGCAATCTACTTTTTACGATACGCCAAGCAAACGAAATAGCAAGTATAAAAAAACGCACCCCGAGGGGTGCGTGTGTTTTAAACAAAGAGCGTTCTTATCGTGGTTTCTTCACACAGGGACATACAGTTGAGGAACGTGTGGCGACTTTGCGTTTCGCTACCACTTGTGGCGGCGCTTCGACAGGAACGACTTTTGCTGCTTCTTTTTCAGCTTGCAGGGCAACGAGTTGCCTCTGCAATTCAAGGTTCTGCATCGCCGCAGCGCGTTGCGACTCTTGCGCTTTAAGCAATGCTGCTTGGCGTGCAACGTCCACTTCTCTGCGCAGTTCGGCGTCGCGTTTTGCGGCGGACCCGTCGTCGGGTGGCGTCACGAGGTCGATCGCAAAGGGGATGCCGTTCGGGTCCTCTTCAAGCACGAGGTACTGCTGTGACCACGAACCGGTGACCATGGTGGTACCACTTTGCGTGGAGAAGCTAGGCCCAATGCCGATGAAGATGGACGCAATTTTCGCCAGTGTCGAGGTGATGCCGATGGCACTACCCTCGTTGGTGACGCCGACGTTCACTCCGTATCCCTGTGGCACTGGAACAATGAGGACACTTCCCAGTTTTGCGGTAGAGGAATTTCTCACAACCTCCCACACGAACTGTTTGTCCGCGGGGGGGATGAGTACGGCACCGTTCTTGGAGGACACCATGACCGTGCCGAGCCAGCGCACGTTACCGCTGTAGCGTGACTTGAAGGTCGCAGCGAGTGTGTGAGTTGCGTCAGGGCAGAAGACCCTGAAAGAGTCATCGCCACTACAGCCGGCGGTGCTCGCCTTCTTGTATCGCAGGAATTGCGGGCTTGGCGCAAATGTGGCCGAGGCCGTCTTTGTGTCGAGCGTGAACTGCTGCAGGTCATCTTTTCCCGTTATGACAACGTCTTCGAACTTGGATGTGATATCCAGCAAACGTCCGAAGAGGACGTAGGAGGGGGGCGGAAGCTGACCAAAGAGCGGTGGCGGAGATGAGCCCGCGAGTGACGGAAGGCCGACTACCGGTGAGGGCGGGGCTCCATTGATGATGGTTGAGCTGTCCGCTCTTGCCCCCGCTTCATTGTTGGTGACGACCTGATTGACACCGGCGAACGACCACTGCGAAAGCGCCAGTAGCATCGCGAACAAGGCAGACTTGTACATGAACTTCTCCTATTTTGCGTCGTGCGCGAGTGACCTCGCGCACGACATGTTTCAGTTAGCGCTCACTGAGCGCGGTGCGATTACCAGCCGAAGGTCGGGCCGACGCGGACGCGAAATTCTTGTCCGAAGTAGCCGTTTGATTGGCCACTGGCTCGGTAGGTACTCACTGCGTCATAGCCGTGATTCTGGTTGAATTTGGCGCTGCTGCCATCAGGGCCTGTCAGTGTGCCGTTCATGCGCATGTCACCCCACGCAAGTGTCTTCGGGTCTGCCGCGTAGGCATTGCTCGAGATGTTGCTCATGTTGTTCACGTTGGACGTTCTGTCGTGGGAACCCCAGTGTTGGTAGCCACCGTCTGTGGTGCCGCGCGTTTCGTTGAACATAAGCGACGTTTGCGCGTTCGTGTGGTAGTTGCCGCTGCCTTCCGCTCCGACGACGCCGGAGTAGTTGGTCGCGCCATTTCTGCCGACGTGCTGTCCTTCGACGGAAGTTCGTCCGTAGGCCAACACGTCACGACCGTTCGCCGAAGCGCTAGTCGAGCCGTAGATGGTCACGCTGGAGGTCACGTCACGCGACAGATGGTGGGGCATGCCCTGTGCAACAGCGGAAGCGGAGGCAAAGGTGAGGGCGGCCAGGCAAACGAGCTTACGATTCAGTGTTTTCATTGTGTGCTTTCAAGTTCGGGTTGAGAGAATTGGAAACTCAGGGTGTTATGGCAGTGGGGAAACCTCCTAGTCAAGGTTGATGAATGTCACTATTCAGTGGATTGCCTCGCTTGTGAGCGAGGTATTGCAGCATAAGGCATTGGTGCCTCATCCCTTCGCACATGCGAAGGTGGTGCAATATTTTGCTCAAGCAAGCCAGTTCGTGTGTGCGAACAACCGGCAGATGTGCCGATGGGAATACGTTCTCTGTACCAGTTCCAGGATTTCACTTCTTGAATCAGGAGCAGTGCTCCAGCATCTTCCATCGGAAGGGCGTAGCACGCAGCAAGCAAGGGTCGATCAGAAATCGGTGCGATAAGTACGTTCTCGTACAGTACACCTTCCGCAGTCTGCATACGCGCAATGCGATACCCAACGGGAAGCAGAATCGGTGTGTACTCGGCGCGCTCAACCAGTGCAAGCAAT
>JAYUQG010000025.1:0-65753 GCA_043756865.1 bacterium
CTGCGTGGCCCGGAGCATCGATATGTGCGTAGTGACGATTCGCAGTCGAGTATTCGTTGTGCGAGAGAGCAATAGTGATACCGCGCTCACGCTCCTCAGGGGCTGAGTCGATTTCATTCACCCCCTTCATCTTCACTTCAAATCCTGCCATGTGCAGTACGTGTAATATCGCAGCGGTGAGTGTGGTCTTTCCGTGGTCGACGTGACCAATGGTTCCGACGTTCACATGCGGTTTCGAACGATCAAAATCTGCCATATAGCTTTATTTGATTATGTAATTAATGGTGTTTTATAAAATTGAAATGCAGTACGAGGCGCCGAGAAGAGACTTTGCCATGCTGTATGAGTGATACTGCATGGTAAGTCACGCCGATGGCAACAAAGTAATGCGTTCAATTTTTTAAAACAAGTTAAGAGGTTGTGAGCGAAGGGCCCACAACATTATTTTTTCTTGGTGAGCGATTCCCACACAAGATACACGCGCTGCTGCTTGTTTTCCTCCAATGCTCAGCCAATGCCAAGCAAATAAAAAACGCACAATCTGCAACGTCTGAACAGAATAGCAGATATGGCTTAACCGTCAATCTTTTTTGCATATTTTGGGCACCTAATACTCACAGCTTATCCACAGGCTTATAAACAGTAAATAAACCGTAACTACATAGATCGATTACACAGCTGCTCCTGTGGTAATAGTCAGTATTAGCAACGTATTAATGGAAATCGACGAAAATATTTGACAAGTGGTCTGATTGGCTATAAATTGTGCTCCTCACAACCAAAGGAGTTCT
This sequence comes from bacterium, assembly GCA_043756865.1. Taxonomy (GTDB): domain Bacteria; phylum Patescibacteriota; class Minisyncoccia; order Phycocordibacterales; family UBA6899; genus MHLP01. The sequence continues at coordinate 792 of JAYUQG010000025.1, forward strand.
TGTGGACAACCCAGCAACCTTCGTCGATGCATTCCGCATCGTATTTCTCGCTTTTGGGGCTGTCTCTGCTCTCGGAGTCGTTGGCCTCGTTTGTTGGGCCAATATCGCGATGATTCGTCACTGCGCTGCCGCAATCAAATAATCCGCTCAACAGAGCGGTTTTTACTGCCCGTTTGTACACATTTGCATTTTACTCTCGTCACAGTAGTTTATTTTTGACAGTTTTTGGATAACATTGTATTTTTTATAAAGAGTTCTCATTCTATACATAAGAAAGAGGTCGCAAATGCGTTTATATAAGTTACTCGCGGATGCCATCGCAGGTATGGTGCGGTATTTTAAGGGTTTACCCTCGGCCAACGACCAACCTGATGAAGTTCACAAAGCAGAAACTACTGGGGATGTGAGGAAAATTACCCCTGTGACCTTGGGTGATCTCGTTTTTGGAGATATATACATCCACATAGTGGTGCAAACAGACCTTACGCTGCGCGAAGAAGAGTTCACGCCGACCGGCAGAGTTCGCAAAAAGCGCGACAAGTACACACCTGACCTCCTCGTCATCGACACTTTTGACCCCACCACGGGCAAACACGGGGTACGTTTTGTCGATGAGTTAGGGTTACTGCCCCTAACGCGCACCAATCTGCATCGAGTCTTCCGCGCTTCAGATGAAGCACGCGGCACACTGGAGGGCATAGTGCGCCACCAAGAAATACATGAGTACATCAACCTCATTGTCGCAACACTCACTGATACCGAAGAAACAAGATTGTCTGTTGACGGACTTTTTGAATCCCTGTGTGAGAAAGATGAAACAGCAGGAGAAGCCTACGACCGTCATTTTGACGACCTCGAGGATGACGAGGGCAAAACGAAGCCATAACACAAAAAGACCGAAGGGGTCTTTTTTATATATGTTTCAGTTTACTTTTTTACTTTAGAATTCCTGCGCTTGTACCCCCAGTAACCGTACAGCGAGAGCAGTATAAGCACATTTGGAATGAAAATGGCGGGGTGTGACCAGCTCGTGCCCGGAAATCGATAATCGAATAGTGGCCATAGAAATGGAGTCGGAAAAAAAGACAAGCTGTGTGTAAAAATATCGAGCAGTATATGAAAGAGCCATCCAAGCATTTCCCACATCGGTTTGCCGCGCAGCAGCCACACGAGCGCAAAGGCAAAGAGAAACACAACAAGACTGTGCGTCACGTTATATGCGGAATGCACATACTGAGGAATAAGCGCGGGGTCGACAGGTCCTACGCCCCAGTCAGGACCCGAGGCATACCCGAGCCACACTACGGCAGAAAAGATGCCGAACGAAAAGAGGTCGGGGGCAATTCCAAAGAAAAAAGCTGTCCAATAGCTTTTTTTACTCTTGCGTCCCACCAATACACCGCCATAGAGTCCGTGAGAAATGATATCCATATACTCATTCTAAGGCGGAACGAGTCGGAAATGAAGATGTGCGTTGTTTTCAGGCGATATTGACTTATTTCCTAACTTGGTTATAGTAAATACATCATGGTTACCGCACCACGAATAAGAAAGAGCTGGGCAATTATGGCTTTTTTTATGCTTCTCCAAACAAGAAGTGCGGTTGCCGTTGTATAAATTCCATTCGTTATCAACAACAAAGGCCACCGCACAAGCGGTGGTTCTTTGTTTCTGATAGCTTCTTGGAGCATCTCGGGATACATATGCCGATATGCTCCAGGAAAGCCCTGGCCAGTTCTTTGATTTTTCAACACAAAAAAGGAGTTTGCTATGACAGCAACAGCGGCAATGCCACAAAAGCCAAAACATATCCTTGACCAACACATCGCCCAAACGGCGGAAGTTGCGCTTGGTGCAGTGACCATGCGCGAGCACATCCAGTCTGTGAGCGGTCCATTCGGTGCCATTCTGAGCTACCAAGTCCGCTACCCGAAAAAGGTGCTACGTGCACTGGAAATACTCTACGCAGAATACAATCGGGCATTCACCCCGCTCGTCGAAGCAAACAGAGAATGGGAGAGCGATTATCGCTTCTGTGTTTCGCCTAGCGGTGCCCCACTCAATCGATGGACGCAAATCGACATGGTCGGATTGCCACAGCAGTTTCTTGACGAAATTGACCGTTTTAGCGATGACGAGATTCTTGAAATACTGCGCGAGCGGACATTTGAAATCGAGAATTCACTTGCAATGTACCAGTTGCTTGAGCGCATCTTCAGCAATGCGGAAGGATTCTCGCAATTCGACTACTGCTTCCGCAGCTCTCTACGCGACGTACGCAAACAGCTGGGACGTCCCGTTGCACTGCTTGCAGTGACGCAGGAGAAGTATCTCGACATGCGGGAAAAAGAGTTCGGCAAGCGCGATGGTGAAACACTCACCGACCTCGAAGTGCACGAACTTTCGGGTTTTGATAGGTTTTTTGGTCCCGAAGAATTCGCTGCGTACATTCACTCAAACGGGGGCATCTGCGCGTACGCACTGTATGTCCGTTCCTCTCATCCTATCGACAAACTCCGAAAGCCGGAAAACGAGATTGCGCATCCACTACTTGCCGATGCAGATATGCGTCGCATCATCAAGGCAAACTCGCTCACCTTGAATATCGATGCGCCGGAAATGGAGCCCGAGCGCAGGATTAACGACACGAAAGAATACATGCCAAGAATGGGCATGGGTTACCGCGTGAACGGCCAGTCAGACATTCTCACGCCAGAGTTCGAGGAACATCTTGCCAGAGGAAAGACGTACGCTTCCTACGAAGGACAACGCCTCGCACACACATTCGCTGCGTATCTCGAAACACAGGGTATCGATCCGCAACAGGCGAGCGAAGGGGCGCTGACACTCCGCACAAAGCCGATGAAGGAAACTTACGGCTGCTACGGACACCTCACCGGAGAGTTGAGCGACAAGCGGTTCAGAAATCAGCTACGCACAAATATCCGCAAGCGTGGGTCCTACGTACTGCAACCTGAAATGTGGATTCCGAAAATCAGAAATACCACTACGGACGAAGAGTACTACTTCATTGACCGTAACTTCTTCTACACTGACGGCGAGCGTTTCTGTTTTATGGGCGGACTGCGATCGCTCATGCCTGCAGATTCGACCGAAGCGCAAAAGGGTCGCAATCACGGCAACAACTCCACTGTTTGTGTTGAAATCATTTAACAGCACAGTGCACCTGTGTTAAGTTTAACCGTGTACAGTTGTACACGGTTTTTTTATCTTACTATCATGCAAGACGACATCCTTTCGCTCACAAAAAAATTTGTTGCAATACAATCAAACCCTGACAACACTGTCGCGCTCCAAAAAATACTCGCACTTGCTTTGTCGCACCTCAAGGGTTATACAGTAGAGCATTTTACGCACAAGGGTGTGCACAGCGCACTTATCTACAACACACCAAAACGTCCAAAGAAATTTACCGTGCTACTGAACGGCCACCTCGACGTCATACCTGGTAAAAAAGAGCAGTATGCCCCGCGCATACAAGGCAAACGACTTTATGGAGTGGGCGCAATGGACATGAAAGCCAACGTCTCATGTCTTATTTATGCATTCAAAGCAGTCGCAAATAAAGTAGATTATCCGCTTGCACTCCAGCTGGTGACCGACGAAGAGGTGGGGGGATTTTACGGAACAAAATACCAGATTGAAAAAGGAGTGCGCGCGGACTTTGTGATTGCAGGAGAGCCAACAAACTTCGACATCGTCAACCGCGCAAAAGGAGTACTATGGTTGCGCATCACCGCAAAAGGCAAAACCGCACACGGCGCATACCCATGGAGAGGTGGGAATGCGATTTGGCATATGCATGAGTTTCTTGCTGCCCTTAAATTACAGTATCCGACCCCGAAAAAACAGGAGTGGGTGACCACGGTGAATCTCAGCTCGATCAATAGCGCCAACACTACATTTAATAAAATCCCTGATGACTGTGTCGCTCTGCTGGATATCCGCTACATACCTGAAGATGCAAAAAGCATCTTACGAAACATACGCACCTTGCTGCCGAAGCAACTTAAGCTCGAAGTCATCGCAAATGAACCTGCTCTTTCCACGGCTTCTACAAACAAGCACATTGCGCTTCTCGAGCGCATCGGTGGTCAGGTAATCAAGAAAAAAATTATACTACGGGGTGCACAAGGCTCATCGGACGCACGACACTATAAACGTGTAGGATGTGCGGGTATTGAATTCGGTCCGATTGGTGCTGGGATTGGTAGTGACAATGAGTGGGTGGACATACCCAGTCTACTTAAGTATGAGAAAATCATTCGAGATTTCTTGCTTGCAGTGAAATAATCAACTCGCCCAACGCACCAGAAAAGAAACAAAATTGACAAATACCTTATAAAATGGTATTATTAAATAGTACCTTTACATGGGGGCTTCTATGAAACAGCTCGCTTCTATTGACCTCGCAAGGCTCAAAAACGATGCCCACTGGATTGCCACGGTCGGTGCGAACTTCGCGGCACAGAACAAGAGTACGCTCCTCGTGGATATCGCATCCCAGCTCGGCGGTAAGGACTGCCGCATGCGCGCCCGAATGCACGGCATTGCACTCCCCACCTCGATTGCGACCCGTCGTGGTACGCTCCCCGGCTTTCCGCACATGCGCTTTCGCTGGCAAAACATCGGTAGCGAATGCTGCGGCGGACTCGAGCTGTCTGGAGAATGCACGAAACAGCAGCTGCTCGCACTACTGCGCAGCATGTACGCACGGGGATTTTCCCCCGGCACCGACGATCTCATGATTTTCTTTCACGAGCCCAGCTCGCAGAATGCGTAGCTCACCACACCCGCCTCTGGCGGGTGCTCTTTTTAAAGCGGAAGATTTTTATTAACGCAGCGCCACGCCGAGTATGTCGGCAATCTCATCCCATCGGGATACGCGCACGTACGGTTTCGGTTCGAGGAATAGTCCGCGCGGATCATACAGGACACGATGAGGAACCGACTCCATAATTTGGAGAATGTTTGGCTCGTCATCAAAAAAATGCGTCACTCCCAATGCTTTTGCATGGTGGTGCTTCCCTTCTGCATTTCCCGCAAAGAATGTGTTCTCGGGTGTAAAACATGTTCCCCACAACCCACGCTCTTCAAGAAGGTGCGTTGCATGCATTGGATTTTTTTGGAGTGACACTAAGAAATACGGTATCCCCGCCTCACGCACAGCGGCTAATGTATTAAATGCCCCCTCCATGAGCGGCGCCTCAAGGGCCTCAGGGCTTGATTCATAGAGTTGGCCCTTAATTTCACGATAGAGTTCGGGAGGAAAGTAGGAGCCCATTACTTCGGAGTGCGTCTGTTCGGAAGTGAGCACAACTCCATACCGCGCGGCAAAGCGTATCTTATTTTGTGTATGGTCAATAATAACCCCATCAAGGTCAAAACCGACAACGCATCCCAGTTCGTCACTCGCTTGCATTCCTACTCATCATAGCAAAGGGAATGCTAGCAGAAAGTGACTTATGCACTCTTTGGGATAAGCACGTCCTGTATCATACCCCAGTCGTGCATTCGCGGAAATTCAGCCTCATCATCAAATAAATGAAATGAATCTACGAGAAAACGCGAGGAAATATCCGGCATGGCGCGCAACACTCTGCGTTCGTCATCAAAAAAGTGTGTTACTCCTTCGCGCACACCAACAACGTTTTTTGCCTCGGGACTTTCTACAAAAAAAGTATTTTGCGGAGTAAAAAGGTCTCCCCAAAGTCCACGCGCCGTAAGCAGTGCAATTGCATGCTCAGGGTTACGTCGACGAGATATGAGCACAAACGGAATTGCACGCTCTCGGAGCATGACAAGGGTTTCACGTGCACCCCGCAGTAGTGGTGCAGACAACGCAATCCCCGTCCCGTCATAGAGCTGGTTCTGGAGTTCGAGGTAGTCTGACCGCTCCATATGCCGAGGAAGAATTTCGGAATGTGTCTGGTTCGGTGTGAGAGCCACACCAAACGAACGTGCGAGAGCAATCTTATTATCCGTATGGTCAATAATGACGCCGTCTAAGTCGAATCCGACAACACGGGAGTTTTCTTGTACAGTCTGGGCGGGTGGCATAATTTACGTATAGTAACATACAGCACCGTACATTCAGTAAAAGGAGAGTCTGCATGACTCCAAGTGAAACCGACTCTGAGCGCGCACGTTTTATCTTGAACGAAACGCATGCATACCTGCGTACTGACCTGCGCCACGGACACGACTTTCTCAAGCCACCCTTCATTGTTGAATTCTTTGGGAATCCTGATTCCGGCAAATCAAGCGCCATCAAAAGCGCTTACACGTATTTCCGGCGTCACGGTTTCCACATCAAGAAGCCACTCGAAGGCGCTGAGGAAATCAGTGACGACATTCCGCGTAGCTCGCCCGAATTTAACGTCGCCACGGGCGTCTACGTCGTGGACCTGCTGATGCATCTGCATCACTTGCACAAGCATGACATTGTGATTTTCGACCGTGGCATCTTTGATGCATACGGACAAATGGCACGCTGGAACAAAAAGGGGAAACTAAGCGACAGTGAGATGCAGATGTACCAGAGCTTCTTCACGTCACAATTCTTCGCGCCACGCATGACGCTTGGCATCGCAATGATTTGCGACCCTGACGTCGCCATGGGACGTGACCAGAAATCCTCGCGTACGAAGATTGTCGGCGAATCGACCAATCCTGATGCCATCAACAGCATGCGTGATGCGACGATACAAACATATGAAGAACTGCGCGGACGCTTTCCGCTTGCACTCATCGACACGTCACACATGACACTCGAAGAAGTCGCAGACAAGGTGAACGGGCTCATGCTTGAGCAGTTTCTGGAACAAGCGCGCGCATCCAAGAAGCGCAAATAACAACAAACGGCATACACGCGTAAAGTGAAACGGGAAATTACCTTGAGGACACTCGACACAGCAGTCGACATGCGAAATAGACTGGTAACATAAAACAGCGCAAATGCGCTGTTTTTCATTACTTGTTCTTGATTACGGGAACGCCTTTGTTCGCTCTCGGCGATCAACGGACTCGATAAGTGAGCGCAACTCTCCTTGCGTGTTTCCAAATACACCACCTCCGCAGGTACGTCTCACCGTTGAGCTTTTTCCACCCACGAGTATGCCGGCAAAGTTACCTCTTGCACACACTCCCCAGTCAGCGTTCCCGACAATTGCCCGTGCAAGCACTGCGTCGAGTGACTCTCCGTACAGGTACACGCCTTTTCCAGAAACACCAGCAAGGCCTGCAGCCAGTCCGCGTATTCGGTCTTTCGTTTGTTTTGCTGACTCCACATAGAAGCGCTGTGACACCGCGAGACTGGCAATTTCCTCCTTGTCTAATAGTACAAGCGCTTGATTCAGCTCGTCATCGGAAGCCACAAATGTGACTGCTGTTGCACCTGCGTACATGGGCGCAAGCAACGCGAGTATAAGTAGAAAAGTTTTACCTAAAGACACCGTATCTCCTCTGTGGTGAATCTCTGTACCATGCTACCAATACACGGCAAAAAAACAATACGATTAAAGTCTCTTGAGCTCCCCTTCAATTTCCAGTACTTCCTGCTCTTTGAACATGATGTCCTTTCGCAAACGTGCGAGCTCCATCGTTTTATGCTCAAGTTCGCGTTCTTTGCGTTCGCGCTCCTGTCGTAGACGCTGAATTTCAAGGCCTTTATCGTGCACATGGTGACCCTCAGTCTGGGCACCAAAGTGTTCAAGTTCGTATTGTCGACGGAAGTCCTCTTTCTTCTTCGTTGCGTCCCGTGTCTCTTCCTTGATTTCGGCAATCTTGCGCTCCTTTTCCTCGACTTCTTTTTTCAGTACTTCAATTTCGTGCTCGAGCTTCAGCGTGTCCTCGCCACGACGACGCAGCTCCTGCTCTTTCTCGCGCATTCCCCCTTCCGCCACACGGGTCTGGCCCATGTCTTTCTTTTGCAAAATCTCTAGTGAATGAAATTCCTGTTCAACACGCTTGATGTCCATTTCGGAGTGATGCAACTGATCATTGATGTGGGTTATTTCACGTTCAATTTCGGCCACCTGACGACCGCGGTCATTCACATCGAGCTTGCGGATACGCAGTCGATTCTCGAGATGGGCGCGTGTTTGTGTTTTGTGAATTTGGTCTGCACGGTCGGCTTCTGCGCGGCGTGATTGGGTTGCTTGATCACCCGCCGTGCCCGCTCCATGTGACATTCCCGAAAATTGGTCTGGTGGCATATAAAATATAATAACATAAAAGCCCCTCATGGGGCTTGGGGGTCTTTGTGCACAGCGATTCTCACTGAAACTGCATAGGCGACATGCTTTTCTTTTGAATCAGGAGGCTCGCCCCGCAACACCGTGCGGACTTTTTCTGGGTGTAGGTCACTCGCTTTTCCTGTATACGGATTGAATAAGGCAAACATGTGGGAATCGTCATCAATCGCCCAGATAAGTAGCTGACCCACGGGACGCTCCGCAAATGACAGCGTATCTAAATCTGAAAGTATCGCCTGTCGAATTGATACCAGCTCAGTTACGGACGGCAGCTTCCACGCATCGCTCAAATCCTCGTTCCACAAATCTTCAAGAAGATCAAAAAGTGAAGGGCGTTTTTGTATTTGACCGCTCGCATCGCGGAGCGCGTGCACCGCATCTACTGCCGAAAGTACGGTGTGCACTCCGTGAATGCGCCTGAATACTACCTCTTTTGGTGTATCTTGGTATTTGCGACGACGTCGCATGCGTCTCGGAAATGAAAATACAAAATATCCAATCTGAAATAACTTATATGGTAGTGCGGCAAAGAAATAAAAAATCGCTTTGCCAATAGATGACGGTTGGTCCATCGCACGGCCTTAACGTTCGAGTCTAATGTATAGCTTCATCCTTTCTTGCGCTGGTGTCAAACTACTGACTTTCCGGAATTTCCTTAACAAGAACAAACATGATCACTTTTGTTTCCTGCGCAGTCATGGAGCGCAAAATACCTTGAGGCGTAACAGGATTACGGTGAAAAGGTATTTTGCGGGAAGGACAAGCAGGAGACAAAAGTGGCGTGTTTTTCGTTAAGGCAATTCAGGAAGGTCAGTAAATTAGAATCGCATAACCTGATGGTGCAGCTGTGAAAGTGCGCGCTCTTCCACGCTTATCCCCTCGCGCATATCTTCAATCTCTCCCCGCAGACTGGCTTTTTGTGATTCAAGTTCTTTGATTTCTGCCAGTGCGCGCTCCGTCGAAAAACCGTTGTCCGCCTCTTCTTTGGGAATATCCTTTGTGAGAATGGGAATGGGCGCCACGACAAGAGGGACTTCTTCTGCTCCATCGGGAAGCACTCCTGCAATTGCTGCTTTACGATATTTCATTTTTTCTTCATACTCGAGTCGTTCACGAATGATGCGTATACTCATATCAAGCGCGTGTAGTGCGGTCTCTTTGTGTCGCATCTTGCCGTGTAGCTCACCGACAATGAGGGAGCGCTTGCGCATGTCTAATTCCATCGCGCGGTGTCGGTCATCTTCTTGTTTCGCGAGTCCGTCGTAAAAAGCACGGTCTTCCTTTCCACGTGTCTCGCTCGCAACACGCGCATCATTGGCCTGCTGCATTTCGAGTTCTTCTTGCGCCTCGTCCGCAGCGTCTTGGTCTATATAATCATCGTCCATTTCTTAAGTATAACAAAATACCGCCATGAGGCGGTATTTGTTCCCTATACACCGTTATGCTCTTGGCTACAGTAGCGGTGACTGGGCTGCGGCGGCGATTCGCGCATCATCTTCCTGTGTCTGAATGACGGAAATTTCGCTCTGTGCACGCTCAAGCGCGTCAAGATGCTCGCGCATGTCCATGTCATCTTCTTCTGATTCTAAGGTCATTCCGGACGCCTGCATCGCATCTCGTCCACGGCGTTTTTCGATTATGGCGTTATTGCGATACGCAATTTCTTCCTCAAGCTCCGCACGAGTTTTTGGTTTTTGTTCGGTGGGTTCCATGCAACAAGTATACCGAGATAGCAGTCGGGGTCAAACAACTAAGAGCCTATCCCAATAGGAACTTTCCTGCTACAACATCCGATCTCCGGCAATGCCGCGCAAAACCCATAAAAGCCTTGTCTCGACAAGGCTTCTCGGGATTTCGCACGTCCTTACAGCGAAGCTCGTATGTTTCGCGACGGAGGCCCTATTGGGATAGGCTCTAAGCGCCCCGGTGGAGCGCTTTGCGTGAAGATGACATGAGTAGCTACGTCTACTTTCCTCGCATCTCAATCACCGCGGCGGCAACATTTGATGGTACCGCTACATATTCCGCAGGTGTCATGGTAAATGTACCGCGACCCTCAGTCATCGAGCGAAGTGTGGTGGCATATCCAAACATTTCGGCGAGGGGAATCATGGCCTTTGCCACTTTCATCATTCCGCGCTCTTCCATTGCGTTCACCTGTCCACGGCGGGAGGCAACCGAGCCCGTAACGTCACCCATGAACTTATCAGGGAAAACAATCTCTACTAACATGACCGGCTCAAGCAACGTGGGGCGTGCTTTCTTTGCTGCGTCCTGTAGTGCCATCGAGCCTGCGATTTTAAATGCAATTTCTGATGAGTCGACTTCGTGAAACGATCCGTCATACAGTTCAACAGATACATTTACCAATGAATAGCCCGCGACGACTCCACGCTCCATTCCCTCCTTGAGTCCTTTCTCGATAGGAGAAATAAATTCTTGTGGAATGATACCTCCCTTGATGGAGTTTACGAACTCGAAACCGGGAGAGCGCTTTGTGTTCTTTGGTAGGTCTTCTTCTTTTACGGTGAGGTCCATTGGCTTGACCTTGATTTTCACGTGTCCATACTGACCGCGACCACCTGACTGCTTAATATACTTGCACTCTGCTTCTGCGGTGCCCTGAATAGTCTCGCGGTATGCAACCTGAGGCTTTCCGGTATTTGCCTCTACGCTGAACTCACGCTTCATGCGGTCTACGATAATTTCGAGGTGGAGTTCACCCATTCCCCAAATAATAGTCTCGCCGGTTTCAGCATCACTAGTAACACGGAATGTTGGGTCTTCGGCCGAAAGGCGTCCGAGTGCAACACCCATCTTCTCTTGGTCCTGCTTTGTCTTTGGTTCGATGCGCATCGAAATAACTGGCTCAGGGATAACAATACGCTCGAGGATTATTGGATCCTCTTCACTACAAAGTGAGTCCGAGGTGAGGGTGTCCTTGAGTCCAACAGCGGCGGCGATTTCTCCGGCAAATACCTTCTTTACCTCTTCACGCTCATTTGCGTGCATACGGAGGATACGTGAAATGCGCTCTTTCTTTCCTTTGGTTGCATTGTACACATACGAACCTGACTCGAGTGTCCCCGAATAGACACGGAAGAATACGAGTTGTCCGACATATGGGTCAGTCGCAATCTTAAATGCAAGTGCGGAAAATGGTTCTTTGTCATCGGGGTGACGAAAAATCTCATCGTTGGACTTTGGGTCATGCCCCTTTGTTGGTGGCATGTCCATTGGACTTGGAAGAAAATCGACAATTGCGTCGAGCACAAGCTGGACGCCCTTATTCTTGAGTGCGGAGCCTGTGAATACGGGGACAATCTTATTCTCAATCGTTGCCTTGCGCAGCACGCGCTTCAAGTCGTCGATGGCGGGTTCCTTGCCTTCAAGGTAGTCGTTCATCATCTGTTCATCATTTTCAACAATAGCCTCAATCATCATACCGCGGTACTTCTTTGCATCATCAAGATGCTCGGCAGGGATATCGTGATAGACAAGTGTGTTGCCCATGTCTCCCTCGAAGGTCACATACTTCATGGTGAGCAAATCAATGACCCCAGCAAACTGGTCTTCTTCGCCGACAGGAAGCTGCATGCGCACCGCACTCTTAGTCAAGCGATCCAAGATGCTCTGGAAAGATTTTTCAAATGATGCGCCGGTGCGGTCGAGCTTGTTGATGAAGCAAATACGGGGAACTTTTCCTTCATCAGCATAACGCCAGTTCGTTTCTGACTGTGGCTCTACACCTGCAACACCATCGAATACCACGACGGCTCCGTCGAGGACACGAAGCGAACGCTTCACCTCGATGGTGAAATCGATGTGCCCCGGAGTATCAATAAGATTGAAACGACACTTTTTCGAATCATCACCCTTTGGCACATATGTGGGGCTCCAAAATGCCGTTGTTGCGGCAGAGGTGATGGTGATACCACGCTCACGCTCCTGCTCCATCCAGTCCATGACGGTGTCTCCTTCATGTACTTCCCCTATCTTGTGCGACACACCCGTATAAAAAAGCACACGCTCTGAGGTAGTGGTTTTTCCTGCATCAATGTGCGCAATGATTCCGAAATTTCTGACTTTTTCCAATGGATAATCTCTTTCCATAAATAACAGATAACTATTAACTAATCACAAATAAATAAGCATTCCTCCGCAGGAAACAAAAATGCCTCAATGGGCAGATATGGCGATACTATATAGAATATTAGCACTTAGGGCAAGCAAAATGCGCTAATCCGTAGACTATTTACAAAATTGATTTTTTGTGTAACAATGTGTCCAGAACTTGGCCCCCTGACAAAGGAGATGTAGATGCGTACTCAAACTGGTTTCACACCGTATACCTTTCATCAAAACCACACCTTCGTACTCGTTCCACCGAATGAATGCGGGGAAACCGAGCTCGGCCAAATGCGCTACGCGCAACTGCGCCATGCGCAGTCCGAACTGGTCGGCAAAACAGTGCGCATCATCGGTCCGCACATCGTGGGCTGGAATAACTGCGCGGTGGAGCGCGTGGAAGGGCTCGGTGCCACCACGTGTTTCGTACTCTTCGGCAAGAATGGCGAACGCGTCGAGGTGACCCCCGACATGGAAATCCTCGTGGAGCGCGAGTAATGCCTGAGGACACACTCTTCCCTGGCGACAAGGTCCGCCTTCTGACGAAGCCCGACGGATGTACGTCAAAAGACCTTCCGCTCACGGTTGGAAACACATACACGTTTCGCTACTTCCTCGGAAGCTGTGTGTGCATCTCCACCGACCAAGAAGGCCTCGACGGACACATCTGGCGCGGTCGTGTCGAGCGAGTGCGCAAGGCTGCGTAACACCCACCTCAACAACCTCTCTCCGCTGAAAGGACGCGCAATGAAGACCACAACCATTCGCAGTAATGTCACCACCATCATGTGGCTTGTATTCCTTACGATCCTCGCCATCGCGGTGCCTCGCACGGGACACGCTGCGGTCGAAATCACCAACGACGGCACCTGTCTGGTTTCCGGCCAAGATGCCTATGGCGCCTACATGCCGCAGGGTCACGCAATCAATCCATGTGATGCCAAACGCGCCGAGATGACCTGTGTCGTCTCCGGAATCGACGCGTACGCTCACTACATGAAACACGGGTACGGCGTGAAGCGCTGCGTTCCCGGAATCGCCCCAACAGCCGAGATGATCCGTCGTGCTACTTGCCCCGAGATGTGGGGCACAGTCACAAACGTCAGCGACCCGCGCTGCAGAGCCGAGAACGACCGGCGCAACATACGGCACGACCCGCCACCATCACCCGAGTGAAGTCACTCAAAACCCCGCTCACGCGGGGTGTTTTTATTAAGAGCCCATCAAATATAAAACGGGGCATTGCTCCGCTTCAATTACTAGAAGTTGTACGCAACCCCTTCATCGCTGACTCTTGTTCGTGACTGATAGGGTATTCCAATAGTCGCGTCACAACACAAAAAAAGAGGCAGAAGCCTCTTTGGGGTGGAGGTTAGAACCATCCTGCTTTCGCCCACGCGATGGATTGTGCGCACAGTGATTCGAGCGAGGTATGCATCGGAAGGAGATGTGGTGCCAGACGCTCGATGTCATAGAGGACGGTGTGCAATTCACCGTTATACTTGCCGTCTGAACCAAATGCGATGCGTAGACGTTTGTCGAGCGAGGCACGGCAGAGCCAGTAGCCGATTTCGGTTTGCGTAAATGCGCCGTACACCTTTTCCGGATAGACAATCTTTCCGTGTGCGGGAAGCCAAAACAATAATCCTCCGGTAAATGCCGCACTTTCTTGTGTCTCAAACTCCCACTCACGCTGACGCGCACACGTGCGATGGATTGCTGACGGAGGTGGATCTTCGTCGAACGCGCGCTCCATATCTTCCAAGCGCTTTGGGCAGTTGATGCGCAACAGAATTCTCTTTTCGTCCGCGCGCACATAGCGTGCAAGTATATCGATGGCGTCTTCGTGCCATGGAGGAGCATTACGAATCGGCCCCAACAGAAAAGTGTTATGCGCACCGCCGTTACAGGGTATCACCTTCGGGTAAACCACCGTTACATATGAGTCTTTGGACATACGTCCCTCCTATTAAAAAACAACACTGCCTCGATACTAGCGAAAATGCGTGCCTTAGTCCACATGAGCTACTCGGGGTAATAAAAAAACAGCAACAATTGCTGTTTCAGGATCTACTTGGCGCGACGCCAGACAAAGAAAGACGCAATTGCAAGTATGGCGGTAGTGCTATACGCCGCCCACGGCGGGATATGTCCGTGCACATGCCCCCAGATATTCATAGCCCACAGTATGACGAGACAAAGAAGACCTATTCCGCGCATGCATGTCCTTTCTGTGGACGTTGACTGGACTTACGCTACTCTTCCCAAAAGCAAAGTCAATATGAGCGATTTATACTTACGCTGTTTCCGCACTATATTAGGAATAGTACACCGTAAAGAAAAATTGGGCGCACTTCGAGTGCTACAGTTGCACATTGGAGGAACTCATCGCGGAGGCGATTGAACTGTTGGCAGGCAAGGGGTGGACCAGAAAGTGCGAGTAGTATGAAGTGCCAAGGACGAAGGCGGGGCGATTTTAAAATACCCCAAATAGCATCAGGAGCTGAAGAACCCAGATTGGTGAAGTGATGAGCAGCAACAGCAAAATTCGTTTCCAGACAGTTGCAGGCTTTTTTTCAGTTTGCGCCTCACTATTTGTTTCTATTTTAGCACCCTTATGTCTTGATTCTATGATTGCAGACACAATAACAGCAATAAATAACATGACTAAAATCGGGAAAAGAATCACGGCAACCCCAAGCGCATTTTCACCATATAAATAAATAACTGAGTAATAAAAAATTATTCCCACAAGAAAGGCTGCAATAAGTTTTATTGTATTCCCCATGCGACCATTATAGCAAAAGTTGGCAAGTACGTAACTGGTAGCTTAAATTGAGCATTTCATCTTGGGGATAAGCATCAGAACTGCGACAAAGCGCGAGGAGGCAAATAAAATCAGGCACATGCTGTACATATGAGTACTGCATGTGCCTGATTTTATGTAGTCGACAATGCGATTTGCGAAAAACAGAAACAATTTACCAAGCGAAGTGAGCGAAGGCTTTGTTGGCCTCAGCCATCTTGTGCACATTCTCGCGCTTTTTAATTGCCTCACCCTCATTTTTGGATGCAGCGATTATTTCGTCGGCAAGCTTCTTTGCCATTGGTGCTCCCTTCTTTGAGCGAGCGGCGTCGATGATCCAGCGGAGCGCGAGAAACATACGGCGTTCTGGGCGAACTTCGCGAGGAACCTGATAGTTGGCGCCTCCCACGCGGCGTGAGCGGATTTCCATGATAGGACCTGCGTTCCTGAGTGCATCCTTGTAGGTTTGCATTGGGTCCTCAGTCTTTAATTGCTTCTTGATTTCTTCAAAGGCGTCGTAGACAACCTTCTCGGCGATAGTCTTCTTTCCACTCCACATCACGTAGTTGACGAGAGTTGAAACTTCGACTGATTTATACATTGCGTCGGGCTGGCGAATGTTTCGATTTTTGACTGGTCTGCGCATAGAATTATTTTTTTACGTCTGGTTTTTCCCGCAAGTCGTCGGTACTCCAGAGCGTTATTTATTTCTGTAATGACTTGAGCTAACTAATGTACAAATAACTGTTCAGCCTCGATGCGACATGAGGACTTGATCTGACGTGCTGTTTGGGAAGACCTATTTGTATAGGGCGACCAAACTCACAAGAGGAAAGTCGAGTAGCGCGCGAGAATGGACGACTATTTTTTGGCTTCTGGGCGCTTGGCGCCGTAGAGAGACCGTCCCTGCCTACGCTTGTCGACACCGGCAGCGTCGAGGCGTCCACGAACGATATGGTAGCGAAGACCAAGGTCCTTCACACGACCACCACGAACAATGACCACGGAGTGCTCCTGTAGCTTGTGTCCTTCTCCCGGAATATATGCAGTGATTTCCATACCATTGGTAAGGCGTACGCGTGCAATCTTTCGGATAGCGGAGTTCGGCTTACGAGGTGTCATGGTAGTGACCTTCGTGCAAACACCGCGCTTAAATGGTGACGAGAAGAAGATGGGGCGATTCTGAATCGTGTTGAAACCACGACCCATGGCGCCTGCCTTCGACTTTCTCACACTCATTTTTCTGCTCTTTTTTACGAGTTGATTTATTGTAGGCATAACAATTCTTTTTAATAACACCCGCCCATTTGCTCGCCAGCCGGAGTCTCATTGGTACAAGACTCACACGATCAAAGAGAAACACTCTACTACATAACTTTATAGAGAGCATTGGGTAGGGGTAATCTATCCTTTATTCGCCGAAAACGCAATACTGCGCTCAACCTAGCGAGGTTGGGGTAAAAAAAGCGAGCCCCAAGGAGGAGCCCGCAGTGCGACTGCCAAGAACTGAGCGGTTCGGGTACTAGCCGACACGGTCAATCCCCCGTTTTGCGTGAGACTTCATTATGTATATTTAATTGAATGTGTCAACTATCCTACCAAGAACAACTCAATGAAAGAGACCAATGGGACAATTAATTGCCAGAGGAAAAACACAAAAAAGAGAAAAAGCACCATGGAATAACGCTCTAAATAGTCTGCAACATAGCGCAAACGCAGCGGGAGGGCGTTAAAAAGAACTTTTGAGCCATCCAACGGAGGAATGGGGACGAGGTTGAACACTGCAAGGCCTACATTTATATGCACAATGGTGTACATCAGCCATAACATGTCGCCAGTAAGAAAATCACCTGAAGCGCGAAGGATCATAGCAAAAATGACGGCAATACCGATATTGGTGAGGGGTCCCGCTAAGGCAACCTTGGCGTCACCCCACTTTTGGTCCCTCAGGTTGTAGGGATTGTACGGCACAGGCTTTGCCCAGCCAATAACAAAGCCCCCAGCAGTGAGAAAAAACAGGGATATTGGCACAAGAAATGAGCCAAATGGGTCTAAGTGCTTGATAGGATTTGCGGTAAGACGCCCCGCCAAGCGCGCAGTCGGGTCGCCCAAGTATTGCGCCATGTACCCGTGTGACACTTCGTGTGCAACGACGGAAAACACGAGCACAGCCAACGAAAACACCATTTGTATAATATCGACTTGCATGTGGAATCCTCACATGATAGCATGGCGGTCACTAAAGAAAAACGTATGGCAACTACGAATATATGTAAACTCTGCAATAAAGGATCCCGGATGGCTGGCGGTTATTCGAATGAAGTTCGTGCAACCAAATTCAATCCTACGGGAAATAAGCGCAAGTATCCAAATCTACAATGGGTACCACTTCCTCTCGCACTCGGTGGTGGACGAATCAAGGTTTGCACACGCTGTATGAAGGCAAATAAGCAGCTTGAACTCAAGACTAAATAAAAAAACTGCGTAGGCGGTTTTTTTTTACAAAAAAAGCCCCGCCGAAGCGGGGCTTTGCTCATGAAGAGCAGGTTACTACTTGCCGAGGAGTGCCGCCAGTTTTTCGCCGAATGCCGTCGAAGCAGAGGCCGGCACGTTGCGAGGATCTTCGATCTCGCGTGCCGCACAGACGATGCCGAGCATGTCGCCGTACTGGCGTGGAGTGCTGTCGGGAGTTTCAACATCAGAGCCCGAGAACAAATCCTCGAGTACTTGGCTGTCGAGGACTTCGCCGGAGACTTCGGAGAGTGGCTGGTCGTCCATGCTGACAGTATGTTGCATGGGCTTGCCCTTGCTTGCGCCCTTGAACACGAGGGCGAGATTCGCTTCAGCCTTCTCGACAGTCGGATTGTCATAGAGTTCCATGTAATCCCACACTTCAGCGGCAAGTGCGCCGAAGAGCGAGCGCAGGGCTTGCTCCGCCTCCACCGTGTCGGCTTGCGCGTTCACGCTGTTGTCGCGCCACCAGAATGTGATGACCGCACGGTACCCCTTCTGAGTCTGAATGCGCTCCCAATAAGCATCGACGAGGACGCGGTCCGCGAAGCTTGCCTTGTCGAGGCTGGCCGAGTGGAGGTGTCCCGTGAACTTGTACGGCTCGCCCGTATCACGGTTGTAGCGGGTGTAGGTGAATTCGAAGCCTTCGCCGGTGTAGCCTTCTGACGCAGCGAAACCGCCGTTGTTGTGGTTGCGACGGAGCCAGCGGGGGACCTCGTGCAGCTGCACGCGGAAACTCGTGTGGATGATTCCCGAGGAGGGGACGTCACCGCCGAGGTAGTGTTGCATTGCGGGACGGGTGGATGCGGGAACGAACTTGTTGGCTTGCATGGCAAGATCCTTTCAGTAAAAACGTGTTGACGAAGAACTGACTCTTGGTTGCGCTTAGTAACGCATACTTATTATATCAGATATATGTGAAAAAGTCAATTATATTCCTACGCATAAAAATGGCTCAGCATAGCCACGTAGATATATCTTCTATTTTCTGATCACCACCGTCCCGTCACTTTCAAATACTATCCGTTTCTCCTCATGCGTAATAAGCGTCGTGACTGCTGTTTTTGCAAGGGTATCAATAACTTCTTTGTGCGGATGTCCATAACTATTCTCTTTTCCTGCGGAGATAACCGCCACATCGGGCTGTACTGCGGCAAGCCAGTATGGTGAGGTCGATGTACGTGAACCATGATGTCCAATCTTGACTACATTGGCGCGCAACTGCTCACCATACACACCCACTAAATATTCTTCGATATGTTTCGGTAGGTCACCAGAGAGGAGAAAAGAAGTTTCGCCATAGCGAATGAGAAGCACTATAGATGCACTATTTGTTTCCATGTCTGTCGTATCATGGTCGGGGTACAACACTTCCGCAACTGCCCCTCCACCCAAATCTATCAGCATGCCTTTCTTTGCTATAAAGTGTGCTGCACCTTCTCGCACAATTGCCGCCTGACTTTCGTCATACACACCATTTGTCGATGTAACCCCCGGTTCAAGTGCGACCGCAATTGCGTAACGTTTAAATACTTCAGGGAACCCTCCGATGTGATCCATGTCAGGATGGGACAAAACGACAACATCGATAGAGCGGTCCCAAAAAGGAAGTTCGTCCGCAAGCGCGCGGAGCGTTGCGCCTGTCGGTGGGCCGGCATCATAGAGTATCTGATTTCCTGTTGGTCCTTGAATGAGGACTGCGTCACCTTGCCCCACATTGAGAAACGAAACGCGGAGCACGTTTGATTGTGTGTGCATCGCGATACCAAGGAGCAGTACATCGATGAGTGCGAAACAACACACCACCACAATCAGGGGGTGACGCCGCAGCCACCTTAGTGTGCCCTGCTTTTTCATGCACCCAGACTAACACGTGATGGTAAGTAAGGAGGGACTGGACAGAATCTAAAAATGTGTTAATCTGCGTTTAGTAGCTCATACTCATTCAACTCACAGAAAGGAACTCCCGTGGCAGATCACAAGGCGATTACCCTCCTCACTTCCCCCTCGATGCTCTATCTGGCAGAGCCGATTCATGCCGCACTCCATCAGCTGGGAGTCGACTGCGGAAAACTGCTGACGGTCAAGTACGACCAATTCGCTGATGGCGAGTTCAAGGCATTCATTCCTGAGTCCATCCGAAACACGCACGTCTATTTCGTGCACTCGTTTTTCCCCGACACCAACAGGGGTATCTGGGAATTGTTTCAGGTGAATGATGCACTGCGGCGTGCGGATGCCGACTCGTTCAGCGACGTGCTTCCATACTTTGCGTGTGCAAGACAAGACCGCAGAAAGCCGCGTGAGCCGATTACTGCTGCACTCTTGGCCAGCATCCTTGCTTCACAGGGTGTGCGAAGATTGTTCACCATCGACTTGCATGCCGACCAGATTCAGGGATTTTTCCCCGGACCGTTCGACAACCTCTTCGGTGAAGATATCTTTCTTCCGTACTTCCTCACCAAGCACTCGAGTGCATCTGATGTCGTTGCAATTGCCGCAGACGTCGGAGGTGGCAAGCGCGTACGCGCTTTTGCACGAAGGGTTGCAGAAGCCCTCGGAATGACGGAGCCGGTACCATTTGGCATCATCGACAAAGATCGCGTACACGCGAACGAAATCGAAGGGATGGCATACGGAGCAGGGCCGAGTGTGCGAGGTAAGCACGTTTGGATTAGCGAAGACATGATTGACACCGGCGGAACTGCGCTCAAGGCAGGACGATTGCTCCTCGATCAGGGAGCAGCCTCAGCAACAATCATGGCGACACATCCGGTGTTCAGCCCCAAGCTCGACAAAGTCACAGGGCTACGTACTGCCGAGGAGAAGTTCGCACGAAGCGGCATTAACGTTGTGGTTGCAAAAACCATTCCGCGTGACGCAGCGTACTACGAAGCACACAAAACGTGGCTTACTCCTTTAGACATTGATGCGCTCTTTGCAGATGCCATCTACCAATCGACCCTCATTCGTGGAAGCGTGAGCGGTGTCTCGAGAACGAAAAAGAAAAAATAAAAACACCGCCGAACTTTTGTTCGGCGGTTTTACTTTATACGACAATCGCGTACATCCACGAGTCGCGATAGCGTCCATCCTTCAGCCATTCCTTGCGGTGAATTCCTTCAAGGGCGAAACCTGCTTTCTTCAATACTGACTGCGAAGCGTAATTCCCGTCATGGGTATACGCCCAGATGCGCAGAAAACCACACTCGCGAAGCCCGAATCGCACGAGCATACGCACTGCCTCAGCCATGACGCCGCGACCTTGGAAGTCCTGACCGAGCCAATAGGAAAGCTGTGCTTTGTGACCCTCGATATTGATGAACGCCACCGAGCCAACGAGTTTGCCGTCGACATCGATAGCGAAGTCAATTCGCTGCGCAAATCGATTTGTGCGCTCACGACTCAAGTGTGTTATCCAAGATTCGGCATGCACCAGCGTGTACGGATTTGGCACATTGGAGACACGGTCGGCAATGTGCGATGAGTTAATTTGTGCCACAAGGTCAGTCGAATCGCTTTCGCGAAACGGGCGGAGTGCGAAGCAGCCTTGTGCCTCAACTAACTCAGGAAGAGTTTCCAGTGTAAGCATCAGGGGCCTTTCGGAAGTGAAGTTCTATAAATACGATGCACTATTTTTCGCCTTTTGTCAATTGCATGTATTGACAAAAGCCAATTAGTGTTTTAGTTTTTGTATATACGTTCTTCTCATTTCTGTCATGGAGACACACGCATGAATACTCAGTTTCCAAGGTCGGTACGGGTGATATTCGACGAGTTTGGCCCCCACGTCCCCTACGCGGTAAATCTCGCAGAACTGCTGCAGGTTCCTATCGAGGTCTTTGGACCGCTTCCTGATGCCACACTATTGGCAGGTGGCGCACTCCAACATCGTGCCCCACACCAGCTCCGCGCAG
Source organism: bacterium (assembly GCA_043756865.1). Lineage (GTDB taxonomy): Bacteria > Patescibacteriota > Minisyncoccia > Phycocordibacterales > UBA6899 > MHLP01. The sequence goes on from JAYUQG010000025.1 coordinate 22,430, forward strand.
TCATGCATCAGCGTATCGGGGCGCACGTGCGGGCACTGCTCACTGGAAAATCCAATATCGACGTGCGAACGCACATCGAAGACATGCGCTTGGGAGACGGCTATATTGTTGTTTCCTGTGCAACGGACACACACCAAGATGTTCCGGTGCTTTCCCCCGCGGGAGAGCGGAGTGTGTTTCGTGAAACCAAGGGTCCGATTTTTGTCCCCCTCGGTGATGGGCCCTCCGGATTAGTTGGTGCGACGCAGGGTATCAAGGTTGCGGCACAACTCAACACGCCAATTGTGTTTTGGCATACCACGTGGCGTAACGCCAGAGTGACGGACGACGAACCGCGACTACACATCACAGTAAGTGCTGAGCAAGTTATCGCAAATGCGGAAGCCCTTGCGAGCGCTGCGGGAATAGCCTACTCCACACAATGTGTTTGTGCTGACGATGTGGTACAGGGAATCATTCGCGCTGCGCAACATGTCGGTGCCTCACTTGTCGTTATGGCTCGTGGAGGCCACAAATTATTCGGCACCTATACGGACCGTGTGCGTGCGCGCAACTGCCCCATTCCGATGCTCATGATTCCAGAGGAGACGAAATGATGAACCGCACAATTTCGTGGTTTAATCCGTCAGTCGTCCTCACCATCGGAATTATTGCCTGTCTTTTGCGGGTGCTCATGAAGCTTGGTGTTGGGTTTGAAGTGAACTCACCACTCCTAATCGGTGACGGCTTCCACAATATCAGCGACGTCGGATACGAACTCGCGGCACTCTTCATCCTGTGGATTGTGCATTGGAAACGCAATGTTATGCATGCGGGCGAAAACATGGGCGTCATGTTTCAGTTCGGAATTGTGTGGCTGATGGTGTTTCTTGCACTCTACATCGGGTACCAGTCCTTCCTTGGACTGTTCCCCTGTCCTTCGTGCGAAGCGAGTGTACGGAGCGTCTTCCCGTTTATTCCCGAATTCAAGCCGCACAACGAAGACGCATCGGCATACGGAATGATTATGCTGGCACTGGTATTATCGATTGCCATCTCATGGTACTCGAGCAGTTACCACATCAAGGCCGGCGAAGCGAGCGGCTACGGCACCCTAATCACCATCGGCAAGGAAACCCGCAGTGACATGATGATCGAGTGTTCTATTCTCGGCGGCTTTGTCGGGGAATTCCTCTTCAATGCACCGTGGATTGAGTATGTCTTTGGCATCGCGGTGATGTTCCTCATCTTGCGCACGGCATGGGAACTCTTTATTGAAGCAAACAACACCTTTCTGCAGGTTTCTATCGGTGATACGTTCGTTCGCGGTGTGACCACCTTGGTGCAGTCTAGTTATGGAATCGAGCGGATCGTAAAGCTCGAGACATACCCCGTGCTCCAAGTCGCACGTGTGAAAGTCTGGGTTGAAACCCGCGGAGGCGCCGAGGCCAACGAAGATATCCGTAATGCACTCGAGAGTCGCATCTGCAATTTTGCACACGAACAGGGATTCGCAGAATGCAGACCGGACATTTTCTTCACCATGCCACACAACGATTGGCACCGCATCGTCTTTGCGCTTTGGAAAAACGCAGGCGTCCAAGTCGTTGCACCCGGTATTGCGAGCGCGACACATTTGCGCGTGTGCGACGTGGAGCATGGTGAAGTCGTAAGTGCCGAGGACATCGTGGCACCAATGGATACGCAGGCACTCACGCAACTCCTCCAAGCGAAACATGTACGCAGCTATCGCGCGTTTGATGAATTACCCGCAGCCGTTAAGGCTCTTGCAGATGCGGGAATTGAGTACACGCAAACTCCCACGGTCATGCCTCCTCGCTAATACACAACCCGCCCACCGGCGGGTTTTTGTTTCGCGCGAAGCGCCTGCATTGGCGCGTAGCGCTGGAAAAGTGAGTCTGCGAGCGACAACGCCAAATAGCAAAAACCCGCCGTGTGGCGGGTTGTGTTTCAATCAGGAAGTGCGTCAATCGCAGCGAGTGACCCATTCAGCCACTCCATTGATTTAACGATGGGCATCTGGATTGCGCGTTCTCGTTCAAGGTCCAAGGAGCCAAGGTGTATGGCGGGTGGCGAGACAACCCACTTGAAGGTGGTGTTGTAGCTCATCTTCACAAACCCTTTCACCCACTTCTTGAGGAGTCCCTTTGTGTAACCAGGATAGACGCGTGCGAGATCATCGTCACTCCACATGTTGCGCACGATGCCATACACCTCGTGTGGCATCAGTTTCTCGCCGTAGAAGAGTTGGATGCAAGCATCCAAGACTTCAATCGAGCCGATGTCATCTTCATCGCGCTGGTCATCCGCAAGCTCTGCGGATTCTTCCGACGCTATGAGCGAATCCAGTGACGCAAGGTTGTGGCGAGTCTTTCGCAGGTGCGCAATCAAGGCACGCACGACTGTCTTCGGGAGATTCCCCAACAGCGAATATGCGCCTGCAGTGAAGTCGCCGCCGACAGTGCCGTACCCAAGCGCCTTCTCAGTCATGTTGCCGCAATGGACAAGCAATGAGCCGTCTGCGTTCGAAAGGTTCTGCATGCGTGTCATGCGAATGCGCGGCATGATGTTCTGCACCGCAATACCCGAAGGCTCAACTCCACCCAGTTGCGCACGGAGTTCAGCAAGTTCACGCTCGAACGCTTCCTGGATAGGACGCTCTTCAAACTGCACTCCAAGCTCTTCGCAGAGGTCGCGCGCGATCGACTTAGTGATCGTCGAGTTGAACCGGCTCGGCATTGATACACACTTGATGAAATTGCGTATCCAATCTTTCTTGTGTGGAAGATTCTTGTATCTTTTTTCCGCATACAGATACACCAACAAGAGTGTCAGGGCCGAGTCGCGGCCACCCGAAAGCGCGATGAGGGTCGATTTGAAGACTCTCGACTTTTCGAAGTACCCTTTGTACCCGAGCACCATCGCTTCGATGAGTTCTTCGAAGTACTCTTCGCGAGGTGTGAGCACAGGACCCTCCGCAAGCGACGGGATCATGAAGCTTTTCTGGCTCGGGATTGGGTACTTGTAGGACGGATGATTCGCAGCGGGACCTGAGCCGGAGAACGAAATCAGCCGCGGTTGGGGCATGCCTGAGCGACGCGCTTCTTCCGCATCGATGCGACGTGTCGTGTTGGCGCTGCGCGAGAGCCGTGTGCGGTCGAGGTCCACAACCTGTGTCCACACACCTTCGGTCCAACGCACTGCTTCGAAAATCTTCTGGCCGTTCTGGAAGACAAATCCGCCACCGTCTAAGACGAGTGCGTCCATGCCACCAATTCCGTTCACGTACAGCAAGGTGCAGTAGTTATCGGACGAACGCGTCGCGAGCATTTCACGTCGCGTGCCAATGACACCTGCGCGCCACGGCGAACCGTTGATGCTTATGGCGACCTCGGCACCCGCATATGCGCGACGCTTCATGGGGCCGTCAGGCGACCAGCAATCCTCGCAAATTTCGACTTCCATCTTTCCAAACGGGAACTCGAAAATGAGATCACCAAAGGCAATGCCTTCGATCTCGCCATACATGCCGGGGAATCCCCGCGCAAAGGTGCGCATGTCGTAAAAGACACCGTAGGTCGGAAGCTTTTCCTTCGGCACAATGCCGAGGATGCGCCCATTGTTTACTACCGCGGCGCAGTTGTAGACAGCGTCGTCGTAGAACACTGCAAGGCCAAACACAAAGACGGAGTCGAACGCTTTCGTATCTGCGGCAAAGCGTTTGAGATACTGCCACTGCAAGTCCACGAAGCCCTGCCAGTGCACAAGGTCTTCTGCGGGATAGCCGCACAACACCATTTCGGAAGTTGCGACAATTGTCGCATTTTCCTTTGCGGCCTTGAGTGCAGCGGAAAGCACCGCGTGGTAGTTCGTTTCCATTGCGCCGACAGTAACGTCGACATTGAGTCCGGCAAGTTTGATGAGTCTCATGGAATATTCCTTCCGATGATTAATTAACAAAGAGCAATCACTCGTTGAGCACTTTATGTGTATACAGTGCTCAATAAGTGGGCGGAGCATGTATTGCTACATACTCCGCCAAAAAACTTCTCGTGAAAAGATCAGACGATGACCGCTTGTGTGATGCGATCTTCGCCGCCAAAGATTTCGACGTAACGTGCGACCTCATCCTTCGGGCCAGTAGCCTTTGTGATGTTGTCCGAGAGTTTCACGCACGGACGACCGTTGGCTTCGACGGCCTTGCACACGAGCGAGAACGGTTTGTAGACCTCGCGCCACGTGAGTGGCGAAAGTCCCGGCACCAACTCGTCGGCGCGCGGATGCAGGTCGGCGAAGTTATTGGTGAACATGGTTCCCTGAAGGAAACGTGTCTTGATTCGTCCGCGAAAGTGCCGCTCGATCTTGTCCATCGTGTCGGCCTTGTTGCCGTCGCTAAAGATGATCATCTTCGTCTTCGGGTCGATGCCGCGCGACTCGTACGCAGGGATGACAAGCTCATCACCAAACGTAAACGGGCTACCCGAATCATGGCGGTTTGTATGCCAGTTGTGCATGAGCCAATCCGGCGCATCACGATAGAAGCTCTTCGACATGAAGGTGTCCGGGAGTGCGACACCAAGCGCAGGGCCGTAGAGTGCGTCCCACTGGCGTAGCACCTCGTAGACCATCACAATCTTCGCATCGTTTCCGTCGACGAGCGCGTTCGTCACCATTTGCAGTTCGTGACCAAATGTACCGCCGGGCACCATGTCATACTTCATCGCCATCCACACGTTGGATGTGCCGATGAGCTGACTACCGAGCACTTCCTTGCCGGCACGCAGGGTGAACCGTTGCCAGTCAAAACTGTGTCTGCGACGAGTCCCACCCTCCAAGAGGATGATGTTCGGGTTCGCCTTGATACGGTGCAACTCTTCGTAATGCCGAGCTGTGGCGCGAGCGTAGACGACCTCGAGGTCAACGCGGCTCATGCGGCGCTCAAGCGAGAAGAAGTACAGATCCATGACGATGGCCATGGCGTAAATTTCCCACATGCTCGCATGTGGCCAGTCCGACGGAAAACGCAGACGATACTGGTTGCCCTCACGACGTAGCTCGTAGTTTCCTGCACCGACACGAAAGTCGCGCAGGAACTCCAAGAACTCGTCGCTGAACATGTTGCGGTTCAAGACGTTGATGCCGCGGATGTAGGTCATGTCAGTGAGACTCGGACCGACATCGCACATGGCATCCAGTGCCGCACGAAGTTCCGTCTCGTCGACGATTTCCGCGACCGGAATGTGGTGTTCGCGATTGATGAGCTCAAACGTGACGTTCACTTCCTTGTAGTACTTCCAGATGAAGTGCAGCATCGTCAGCTTGTAAAAGTCGATGTCCGTGAACTTTTGCACGGGACGATAGGGACGTTCAGCGTGAAGCACGCGGTCAGCAAAGTCAGCCATTTGGCGTTCCTTTCGGGTTGGAAAAAACACAGTATCTTTTAAGAAACTACATCATTTTTACTGTTTTGTCAATGCTATTCCCTCTTCAATTTCATAGAGCTGTATCTTAGTGTATTTTATACACTAAGATACAGAAAGTCAAGTAATTGGGGTACAAAAAAACAGGGGACGAATCCCCTGTTGGTTAACGATGCAAAAGAGCTTGTTGTTGAATCAGGCGCCGAAGCCGCCACCAGCCGTCTGGCTGAACGCATTCGCGCCTTGTGAGGCACGCACTGCGGATTGGGAAAACACGGCGAACGCCTTGCGGATTTCAGTCTCGGAGTTACCGGGAGTGAGAATCCACTTGGCATCGATGCCCATCGAGGTGGCAACCTTGCGGAAGTCGGTGTGTCCGTCGTCGATACCCATGAAAGCGACGATGTGCGCTTCCGACAGGCCGTTCACGACCTTCGCGACATCACTCGGCTTCTTGTACCGCTGCGAGCCGTACTCGGCACCGTCGCAAACGATGAGGGTCGCCGAGCGTGCGGAACAGCCACCATTCTGGAACTCCTGCGACTTGGCGACGACGCCGCCGAGCGTGACGATCGACTGATCGTAGAGTGGGGTCGAGCCGAAAGCTTCGTAGTTGTTCTGGTCGAGGTCGAACGCTTGGTCGATCGGCGTGTAGGGCATGAGAATCTTGCCGTTCAGGTAGCGCACGCAGATCAGAATGCCGTTGCACTGCTTCGAGTCGGCAAGCGACTTGCGAACCAAGTTGCAGCCATTGCGAACCACTTGCTCGTTGCCCGACTGGCGAATCGAGCCGGAGTCGTCGACGAGGAGCGTGACGAGGAAAACTTCCGACGCATCGACATCGTCGACCGAAATACCGAGGCCGGCCTGGATTTGCTGACCGAGGTCAGGGATGGCGAAGACTGCGGCTGCCGCTGCATCAAGGGCACCTTCAGCGACTGCTGTGCCGAAGAGGGTTTGAACATTCTGGGACATGGAGATTCCTTTCGAGGGTTTGGGTGAGGGAGCGTAGTTGTGTTGCGCTCCCTTGGGGTTCGGAAATCAGGCCTTGAGCCAGCTCGCCATCGGGTCGGTCGAGTTCACGATGTTCATGCCGAGTGCAGCATATTCATCGAGCGCCTTTTCCGCCTGCGAGGTGAAGTCCACGAGCCCAGGGACCACCACCGACGACGTGCAGTCACGCAGGACGTACACCTTTTGTGCCAGCGCCTTGTCCTTGACGAGAATCTCTTTGACGAGATCGTCGATCGAAGACTTCACGCAGTGCGAAGCAGCTTGCCCGGCGATGATGACCGCGTCGTAGTCGAGCAGGGTCTTCAAGAGCGAAACGTTGCGTTGAGCAATCGCACCCTTCTGGTCGTACCGTTCGGTGACTTCGGGTCCGAAGATCGAGTAGTTCTCGGTCAGCGGGTTGCCGCCCTTCACTTGCGGGCTGTTCTGTGCGCCGCGCACGTACGAGTGGAAGAGACGCGCTTCTTGCATGAGGCCGACGAGGTTGTGACCCTCAGAACCGAGAATGCAGTGCTCCGGCCAGATGTAGAGCATGTACTTGCCCGTGTGTCCGCCTTCGACGACTTTCTTGCAGTAGAACTGCACTTGCTTCAGGAGCCACGCGTACGGCACACCGACGATGCCGGCAACGACCGGATTCGGTGTTGCACGACCGGCCGGTTTGCCTGCGCGCATGATGGTCATTTCGCCGTCGATCATGTCGTGCGGCTGGAGCGGCTTGCCGTTTTCGTCGAGCCAGAACATCGGCGAGAAAATCTGGAACGCTTCGTGCGTGTCCAATGTCGGGAAGATCGAAGTGATGCTTCCCATCTCGCGGTAGATGAACTCGGTCAGACGACGTGAGTCGTCGATCGCGCCGGTACCGGAGCGGCCGCCCACATAGAGCGTCCCTTCAGGAAAGCAGAAATCACGTTGCACGTCGATGGGCATGAGCGCGACGCGCTTGCCGTCGTTGACCGCCTTGGTGATCTTGTTGTCAGCAGCGTATGCAGGTGCTTCCTCGGCGAGGATGCGCGCAGCGGGGTTGTAGTTCCATTTCGCAGCATGTGCTGCCTTGTAGAAACTCGGGATGTGATTCATGAGTCTAGCCTGCCTTTCGAGCGGGTGGTTGGGAGAGGGGGGGGTTGGTGGGAAAGCCCATCATTTGACGCGGATGCGCCAAATACGGGAAGAGGTGACTGCATAAATGCCGTCGGAACCAAACAGTAGCTTCGTAGACGTATCCACGAAGCGTGCCGTGTCTGCATACGTTTTCGCTGCATCGAGTGTCCCTTGCGGGGAACTTTCGACGCGAACGATTCCCTCATCGGTTGTGGCGAAAAGGAGCTTCCCTGTCGCACACTTGCCGTGAATGTTTTCGAGCCAGGAGCCGTCTCCGCGAGTTGCCTGCGCTGTACCAACCAACGTGCCATCTGATTTCCACATGAACATGTGGTTCGTGAGCACGCCTTGGTAATCGGTAGTCGCAGAAAACCAGCAATGGTCTGACGAGAATGTCGCAGTCGCGTCGATGAGCACTCCGTTCATTTTCGGGAGACTCACTTCACGTCCGATAGACAGGTGCTCGGGTTTGAAGAGATGCGCGCGCGTAATCTCGCCTGCTTGATAGAAGACGAAACCGAGATGCTCGGACACCCAGAGCAATGTCTGTCCTTGAAGCACCTCGCCGACATTTTCGCCGTACGTGATACCGAGTACGCCACCGTACCTGCGCAGAAACCCGCCTTCGGCTGCGAACACATACTTGCTGTTCGCGTCGACGATGGGCACGCGTCCCCGATAGAGGTCTACCGAGAAGCGATGCTCAGGATTACCGGAAGCATTTAGGAGTATTACCGTGCTTCCTTTTGCGATAACGGTCCGCGAACCGCTCAAGCGGATACGGAATTCCGGATCAATTGCGCCATCGAGGAGTTTTGCTGCCCCCTCACGTTTGTACACGTTGCTTTCGTTGTAGACGTACTTTGGCACTCCTCCTTGTGTAGTCGCGTAGAGGACGCGACCGAGTGTGTCGATGATTTTCGTTGCTTCCACCTTGTTAGTGATGACTTCGTTGACCGTCACTTCCGGCTGCGGTTGGCAGCTCGGGCATGAAGATCTCGCGTGCACCTGCTTGCATAGCGGGCACGCCGTGAAGCGTAGCCGCGAAAGCATCTGCAGAGGAATGCCGTCACGTTCATCGTGCACGAACATCTGCTCGAAACGATGCAGCAAGTCGTCCGGAAGAATTGCGTAATGCCGTGCCGCCTTTGGGTAGCGCACTTCAGGTGAAAACACCGTCATGCGACCCCGTTGACGTTCGGAATCCGAGAATTTCTTCGCAGGAGCCTTAGGAATGTGTACGCCGCCATACGGGCCGACGAACAAGAGTGCCTGCATGAGCATCACTGCGTATGCGTACCAGTCTGACTGCGCGTCGTGCGGCTTCTTGAGGTCGATGCCGCTCGAGAGGTCACAATGAGTCGGGTCCACAAAGCGTGGCGTAAAGACCCGCGACAGAAACTTGCCGAACTGCATGCTGTCTGCGTCGACGAGCATGGGGGTATCTGCCCCGTCAATCATCACATTGAGGTCATTGAAGTCCCCGATGATGACACTTTTCCGGTGAATGCCGGAAATCAGTTCGTGCAGCTGGACGAGGATGCCAACCATGCGTTGATCGGAAATTCCTTGTGCTTCCCGATACTTGCGTTCCGAGTACTTGAGCAGCACCTCCGCACCGGAGAGGAACTTCATCGAATAACCGATGATTGCCCCACCTTTCGCACCGGTAATAAGTGCGCGTGGACCAACAACTTGGTCGGGTAGCCCTTTGGGAAAGGCAGGCAACTTGAGCTGGTGCTCTTCAATACGTAATTGCGCCATTTTCTGCGCAACAGGATCGCCAGAGAAGGCGAGGTGCGAGGAAGTTTTGAAGATTTTCCCGACGTCCCCATTAGAAAGTCGATAGATCTCCGCTTCACCACCCTCACCCACCATGTCCTTGGGATTGAGTCGCTGGTGTGTTCCGTTGAACACCACTTCGATGGCCATAAGACCTCCCTGTTAGAGTGTGCGTCGTGCGAGAACGATGCTGGTGTCGTCTTTGAGTGGCCCACCAAGAAGTCGTCCGTCGACAATCTTCTCGCAATTGATCACTGCGAGTCGTCTGCGAAGGATGTCTTTCGTTGTGAAGACCACGTTTTGGGACACCCACGTTGCTATCGTGACCGACGAAAAGTCGGGAAAGTGGTCAATGCCGTCGGTTGCGACAAGAATCGACGTGATGTCGCTTGTCGCAAACTCGAGTACGCTGAAACGCGAACGCGAGTCGTCTCCGTCAGCAATTCCGTATGCGAGGTAGGGGGGTTCGTTCCTTTCGAACGGCCCCAGATTGGTTACCCCGCCGTTCACCGCATAGGTTCCGTCGCCGCAATAGAAGATGTATGTCCGCTCTGGCAGCACAAGAAAACCGACAACAGAAAACAGGAAGTACGACTTCACTGCTTCAGACGCACTTTCGCCCATCTGGGCAGCGAGAACCGCAATGTTTCCCAACACATGGGAACGTAGTTCTGACCAACGATTGAAGCTGTTGTGTCCTTGCGAGACGGTGCGTGCTGCCAGAAAAAGCAGCCGTTCACCGAGCATCTTTGCACCAAGTTGTGCACCAACTTCACTTGAAGCACCGGAGCCACACCCGTCGGCAACAAGGCCGACCGATATGTCACCAGCAGACGCAAAAAAATGTGCGTCCTGACAATTTTTCCATGTCGGTTGTCCCGGCATGGTGTGGTCAGTTCCGGGAACTGACGCTCCTGCGAGTTGAAATCCCACTATTCACTCCTAACTGTTGATTGATGGATTCAGTTGACAATGAGCAACTATGTTTGCACAAAGCCTGAATGTTAACTATCACATTGTTCAGGAAATGTCAACTATGGTGTGTGCGCTTTGCTTAAAGCGGTTTTAGGTGGGACTTGATTTTAAAGTGCAACTTAGTGTATTTTATACACTATATAAAATTATGCAAATTAAAGCTGGGGAAAAGCTTGTGGATAATGTGGGATTGGAGGAAGCTAACTTAGCTAGAGCTTCCTGAATAGCAGCTCAAAAATCTTCGCTTGGAACTTTGCCACGGACTCGTTTTCAATAACGACTGCAGTTTCGGTGTTGTAGTCGATGACTGCAACCTTATTGGCGTAAATAATCTGCGAAATATTGTACTCAAAGAGGTCAAAATCTGGAGGAACAACCTTGATTTCACGCTCCAGTCTTTTGCGTTTATTAAGCGTATTTGGAACGTTGGTAATTACCTTACGTTCCAACTGCTTCGCGTCGCGAAGGAGGCGGTACTTTTTAGAAAGATAGCGAGGGCGTACATCTGTAGTCTGGTTATGCACATTCGAGGAGCTGTAACGATAATAGGTCTCCCCTTTTTTGAGTGTTTCTACAATATCGTTGTAAATTGCGGTAATCCCCTTTTGCCCTTCGACGTACTTCACCACGGGTCGAACTGACACGGGAGTGCGCCCGAGCTGGGTGAGTGCGGCAAGTTCGTCATCAAACAGATTGGAAAGTTCAAGAAACTTTACTTCGAGTTTCTTGGGTGATTCAGCTCTGTAATGCTTATATTTCCCCTTGAGCGTCATACTCACTAAGCCTTCGCGCTCGAGCTCTGCAATTGCCTCGTATATCACCGTGCGATACAAACCAGTTTTGCGAAACAAATCAGATATACTCATCCTGCCAAACTCAAGAAGAACGAGGTAGACGATACTTGCACGCTCAGTTAAACCCAGTTTTTTGAGAAAATTCTTATGTTCCATAAAGTTGTATGAATTTAGTACATGTTTAGTATAGCAAAATAGTCTTTATATACAACAAATTATAAGGTAACTCATCAAATATTTACAACTTATTAAAAATATTCAGACAAGATTTTTATGCTGCGTATAGTGCATACAGATGAACAGTACATTGAAAGGAAAAATGATGGCAAACAACGAGATGCTGGCAACGCGTGTATCGCGAAATTCGAGACATACGGGCTGCTACATTTCAGTCGATATCGAAGCTACGGGACCGACTCCGGGTCACTACAGCATGTATGAGCTTGGAGCTTGCGTGGTCGGTAGTAGTGAGCAATTTGAACGAGCACTCACCCTTCTCCCCAATGCTGCATGCAACACTAACGCACTGCGCGCGGTGGGAATGACGAAGAAGAAGCTGCTCGAGCGCAGTGGTGCTGTGACCCCCAAGCGCGCAATGCACGAATTTGCAAAATGGGCCGAGGAAGTGTCACATGGTGACAAGCTCATCTTTGTTGCAAACAACGCACCGTTCGATTGGATGTTTGTTGCGTGGTACTTCGAAGAGGTACGGGTGAAAAATCCATTTGGTCATGCCGCACTCGACATGAAAGCATACTTTATGGGAAAAACGGGCTTTAGCTGGAGCGAGTCCAACCTTGCAAAGATGGCTCAATATGCGGAAATCAGATTCGATCAACTACCTCACAAAGCCCTGCTCGACGCAATCATTCAAGAGCAGATCTTCGTCGGAATACATAACCCAGCAAAGAAAACACTATGAACAACAAGCGCAAAACAATTCTCTTCGACCAAGACGGTGTGCTCGCGAATTACACAAAGGCGCATCTTGATGCAATTGCACGCGAGTTCCCCGAACTGCCGCGCTACCACGCAAAAGAAGTATCGCACTTCAACACCGAAGAAGTATTTCCAGTGGAGTACCATGAGCGCATTGAGGCACTGGCACTGCGACCGGGATTCTTCGCTAACCTTGAGCCCATCCTAGGTGCGGTAGAAGCATTGCAGTCGTTGCTTGCCGAAGGCTACGACGTACGCATTTGCACAGCACCTAAGAAGATCTTCGACAATTGTGTCGCCGAAAAATTTGCTTGGGTAAAACGACATCTTGGACAAGAGTTCGTTGAACGTATGGTGCTCACAAGAGACAAGACACTCGTCTACGGTGAGATTCTGGTCGATGATAAACCCGACATTACCGGTGTTTGCAAACCAACATGGAAACACGTACTGTACGACCAGCCGTACAATCGCAACTCAGACCGCCCCAGACTAACGTGGGCAAATTATCGAGAGGTACTCGGACTATGAAAACGAAAAACGTCTATTTCGGACGACATGGCGAAAGTCGCGCAAATGCAACAGGTGTTCGCGAAGGTGGCGACTCACCGCTCACGGAGCGAGGACTGCTTCAAGCAAAGTTCTCCGCACTGCGCCTCAAGGGAAAAGGAATCCAGCGCATCATTTCAAGTGACTATGCTCGGGCGGTTTCCACCGCACTCGTCCACAGTTCGCACCTTGGGCTTCCGCTCACTGACACGTCACCACTCTTCGCTGAACGAAGAAATCCCAGTGTGATGCTCGGCAAACATGTCGGCGACCCTGAGGTCGAACGCATGTGGCATGAGATCGCATTAAACTACGGGACGCATGATTGGCGGCACTCGGACGAAGAAAACTTTGCCGATCTTGTGGAGCGTGCGAAGCAGGCCCTCGCATTTCTCGAGTTCATTCCTGAAGACACCGTCTACGTCGCCAGCCACGGGATGTTCATGAAAGTCATCTTGGCGCATGTACAACTTGGCGAGCATACGAACGGAAGAATCTTCTGGGACCGGTATGTGCCTATCAAGAATGTCGACAACACCGGACTTATGCACCTGCAATTCACGCCAAACTACCACCAGACAGGTATGTACTGGAAGCTCGTCTCGTGGAACGACCGTGCGCATCTCGAAGCAATGACACCGCATCAAACCAACGAATAGTTGGTACAAAAAAAACGACCGGCCCATTGGGCCGGTCTCTTTCTTATTCAAAACGAAGCTGGCGCCCCGATGCGCTTTCGGGAAGAAACGTTGCCCGAAGCGTTTGCTTGGAACCTTCTTTCCATCGCTCTAGCAACTTCATCTTCTTGTCGTAGCGCACAAACTCGATGCGCTTCCAGCCATGCTTTTTCGCATCAGCCTCTTTTGCAATGTCCGCATAAAGTTCGTGGATTGTCTGCGCCTTGTCAACGAGTGAAAGTGCAACCGCATCTTCGGAGTTAAACCATGCTCCGCTTGTGCGACCCATATCTTCTTTCGACTCGCGCATCAGTACATCCAGCGGAATCTTGCGTGACTCGCTCACGACTCCGGCAAAGCGGTTGAACGCTTGATCAACTTCGCGCTGAAACATAGCACGATCTCCCGGTGACATCGGTTTCCACTGGCTACCCGAATTCTTTCGAGGTCCGGTGGAAATCTCTTCTTCGCCAACTCCCAACAAATTGCCGAGCTTGCTCGTGTTGAAAAGGCGCATGATGACACCGATGTTTCCGACTGAAGCCTCCGGATCCATGATGATCTTGTCGCCTCCGAGCGCAATGTAATACCCACCAGAGTATGCGTGATCGGGCACATAGCTATACACGGGAATCTTAGTCTTTGCTTTGAATTCCTTGATGACGCGATAACTCTGGGCGCTTGCGACGGCACTTCCACCGCTTGAGGTAATGTACAGAATCACGCCTGCGACGTCTTTTTTACCCTCGACAAGTTCGAGTGCATCCTTGAGGTACAGTGTCGTGTTTTCAAATCCCGGTGGCGCAAGCAGATCACCGTCGATACTTCCAATAATGGGAATAATCGCGACGTGTCCAACGCCGGATGTTCCCGAAAGCGGAAGCACTGCAGTGGGTTCTTGTTCCACTCGCACATTTTCTGCGGGATCACCGCTAAAGAGAAAGAGGAAGCCGGCAATGACGACCGTCATTGAAAAAAACGTAACCACACGGCGGCGAAACCGACGCTTCGCTTCATTTTTCATTTCTGCAAAAATGTACGCGGCAACTTCTTTCAGTTCTCCCGCATAAGCAATGCCGACACTGGCGGGAACCCCTGTGGGCAACTTTCCGATAGCAGCCGAAGCACCACTAGTAGGTTCGGGTGTGGAATCAAGTTCTGACTGGGACATAAGTCCTCCTCATGTAGTGAACGATACTCCATTTAGAGTAACGCGCTTAGCAAGAAAGGCAGTCTTGACACACCAGAATATTGTGTGGGAAAGAACTGCACATTGACACTCCGCCACACGCCGCTAGCATGGGATATAGAGATGTACCCTGAAAGGAATCGTTATGAAGAATCTTGTGTTTTTGTTCGCGTTTGCACTCGGCATACTTTCCGGCTGTGACACTTCGACCGTTTCGAGCAGCCCCCAAAGCGGTGCCTCGATTATTGCCGCCGCAAACCAGCAGCGTCACGCGATCATGACAAAGACTCGCGCAGCTGCATACCTCCTGTATCCAGACACACCGGACCCAGCGATCATGCAAGACCCCGGCTTTCTGGATCTTGCAAAAACCGACTTTCCCATGCTCGGCACCGCATTTGGTCTTAACGACAAAGGCCTAATCTTCACTTCTGCGCACGAAATCACTGACACCGGTTATTGCGCAGGAAAACCGAAAGGGCCAGGCATGCTCGGCGTGGAGGCACTCGAGCGCCAGCAAAAGAAAAAGGATACGTACTGCGTGCTTATCACACAAACGTACAAAAAGGCGTATCGCGGCAAAGTCATCCACATCGACGAAAAGAATGACGTGGCCATCATTCAACTAGAAGGGCAACACTCAGGACTTCCATTTATTGAGTTAGCTGAAAGTGTCCAAGAAGGCGAGGAAGTGCTGACCGTTGGTGCAGCGCGAGGAAACCCCAACTTCACCACCACTGGCATCATCAGCAACACGGACTTCGAGGACAAAGAAAACTCCCCCGGACGCAAAGACATTCAATTCTTTGCCATCATCCACCCAGGAAACTCAGGCGGACCGCTTGTCTCAGTGGCTTCGGGAAAGGTTGTTGGACTCGTCCAACGCATCTTCATGATTCCCGTAATCACCGCTGACCAACAAACGGGACGACCCACTGGTACCGCGGTTGTCCCGACAGGTGCATCATTCGCGATTCACGTCGACGTCTTACGACGCGTTTACGAAGACATGAAATCAAGCCCCCGCTAAGGGGCTTTTTTGTTACTGCGCCATAAGAAAACACCCGCAATGAGCGGGTGTGTGTTTAGTTGAGCGGCACCAGTGGCACCGCAGGGCTGGGTGCATTCTGGGGCATCTGAATGACCGAGGGTGCTTCGTAAAAAGGAGTCAGGTCTTTCTCCGGAATCGGAGCGACAGGGTCGGGATGAAAATGCACACTCCCATCGTCCGGACCTTCTTCTTCACCGGAGGAACCGGGTCTGCGTGGTTGTTTTTTCTTCGCATCGCCATCTTTTCCTTCGCCTTCCTTGCCCTCACCTTTCCCCTTTTGCTGACAGGCGCGATCGCCAATCAGTATCGTACCTTTACCTTGTGCGGCTTGTTTGTGCAGCTTGCTTCTTTGCAAACGCTGCGCGAACTTGAGGTCCCATGGGACAAAGATATAACGTGGCTCAGCGCCCTTAAGCTTCTTGTCTACAAGAAACAAATAGACACCGACACGCTCTTTGATTTCCGCATGGAGTACCGCATTGCACATACCCGGTGCACGGAGTTCGTCTGCTGTTCGCTGTTTCGGTCGTGAGAGCAAGTCGTCCAAGGCGAACCAACCAAGAGGCAACATGAGCACCGTAAGGGCGAGGGCGACGGAGCGCATCACCAGCTGACGACGGGACCAGATCGTAATGGTACCGAGCGCGATTGCGATGAGTGCGAAGAGCACTACCAAGAGAGTGAGGTTGTTCATTCTGTTTCCGCCTTCCACGCCCGAAGTGGTTTGTAGAGGTCATGCACGCTTTTCGGATCGACGTAACCAGTCGTGTCCATTTCGAAACGCGTCACCGTGAGTTCTTCGCCGTATTCACGGAGCACGGCCTGTCGGCTAATAACAGGACCAAGTGCATCCTCACCTTCTTTGCGAATACTCACCACAACGGTGACGGGGATTTCGGTGTGTGTTCCCATGGAACCGTACAGGTGCAAGTTGACCGTGAACTCACCCGCAGGGAGACCGCGGCACTCGACACGCTCATAATTCAACTGGAGCGGATCACCGAAACTTCCGCGGTCGTCGCGCAAGAGATTGCAAAACTTACCACCCCTGTTCGAATACCCGATTGGCTTGGGGTCTTCGGGGGATTGGATCCAAAGGTCCACGTCCACGCTGACGGTATCGGGCCAGCGGATCTCGATGACCACGTTTCCGGCCTCTTGAATGAGTCCTTCTTTCTTCTTTTCGGCTTTTTCAACAATCGGCTTGATCATCACGAGTCCGACAAGCATCAGGAGCATAAACGCGAGCGTGAGTTTTTGCCAAAGATTCCCGAAAAATTGTGCCGTGGTGAGTTCGAACGGGTCAGACTCGTACACGATACACCCCCGCTTCAATCAGCGCAGACGTGAGTTGCACGTTTCCGCTTTTCAGAATGCGCAGCAGAAAACCGAGCCAGAGGGCGAATGCGCCGCCAAGCAGAGTTGCCGCAAGTGCGATTTCCAGCCCAGGCATGACGGCCTTCAAGAGTTCGGTGATTTTCGGATCGGAAGATGTGCCAAGTACCGAAAATGCAGAGGAAAACACCATCATGCCCATGACCGTCCCGATGATGCCGAGCGAAACCATGTTGCTCATGTTTTGAGCGACACCCATGATCTTCGAATCCATCGTACGATAAAGGTCAAACTCGATTGAGCGACGGTTATCGGGAGTGAGGTCGGCTACTTTACGCAAGTATTGCGCCAAACGCGAACGTCCGCGCTCGATTGCAACACACGCGTCGACATCCGCGAGGATGCGAAGCTGGTGGAGATACCCACGCGCGGTGTTCAGTTCCCGCGAGGTCTTCGAGAGTTTCCACGTGCAGTCCACAATGGCAAACACAAAGTATGCGATCATGATGCGACAGATGTATGTCGTATCACCCGCAATCATCTGCGTGATCCATCCCGACTGCCACACAACCCAGAACACGAGGCCTCCGAGCACGTTGTAGATTGCCCACTGCATGAACATGAGATAGTTCGTATCCTCAAGCTTGTTTACCATGATTGGCTCCTTTGAAAATTGACAAAAATCTATTACTATTTTTCATATTAATCCTGTCTGACCTCATTACAAGCAAATTCACAACACAACACACTTCCCCGATGCTGTGAATACTTTTCGCTGTTTGTATCCATAATTTGCTATACTCTCCTGATGGACATTGAGGCGATCATTGTGAGTTCAAGTTATGCTGGAATTTTTGGTCTCATGATAGCGAACGGATTTTTGTCTTTTCCGTCCAGTCAGATTCTCTATATTATTGTGGGCTATTTTGTGGGCACAGGAGCACTCGCACTCCTCCCCGCCTCGCTCCTGGGTGCACTCGGCAATGCCATCGGAAACGTGCTCATGTATGAAGCGATTAGAAGGCACGGTATTTCTTACGTCGAGAAATTTTCCATATTTCGCAAGGAAGACATAAAAAAAATTGAGGCCGTATTTAGAAAACGTGGCCTTTGGTTCCTTTTTATTGGAAAACTCCTCCCCGCCATCAAAGTATTTATTCCGATCCCCGCGGCGCTCGGTCGAGTCGACCGAAAAGTTTTTGCGGCAATGATGTTTGCCGCATCATGGATATGGGCACTCTTGTTTATCAGCATCGGATATTTCTTCGGAAAAACAGCAGGGCTCTGGAAGTCCTATGGGGTCATCCTTGCAGTCATCGCATTTGGACTCCTGTTTCTTTTTTATCGCTACATGAATAGCAAAGCTATCCTCGCGGAGATTTCTCGCGAAAAGTAGAACCTTGGCGATACGCACGAACACACAGCATAAAGAGCAGTGCATAGACGACACACACAACAAATCCCGATACGGGAGGGATGGTTATATATCCAAATGGAATATCGGCAAATAATCGTCCCATTGCAATAATGTATGAAAGTGACACATACGCAGGAATCGCCGCGATAAGCCCAAATCCAGTACCAAAAAACGCGCTCAGTCCTCCGACAAAAGAGAAAAGCATCGCTGCGGGAATAATTGGGAGTACGAGTATGTTTACCAAAAGTCCGATGAGCGATAGCCCTCCGCTACCGTAGATGAGGAGTGGCGTAACAAACAGTTGGGTTGCTACCGTTGAAAGGACAATCTCTTCAAGCTTTGGCCATGCCCGCAAGCGGGTGAAGTGCATCTTGAGTATAGGCACAAATAGGAGTAATCCTGAGGCAGCAAGAAATGAAAGTTGGAATGACGGATCATACAGCAGAATTCCCGGTGCATGGAGCACCATTAATGCCCCCGCAAAAAGCAGTGCGCGAGACATGTCGTACGTACGACCCAACACTCGCGCAAGAAGCACAAGTAGCGCCATCAGCATTGCACGTATGACGGTGGCACTTCCGCCAGCCATTATTCCAAAGAGCGTCACACCAAGAGCAGCACAGCCGATACTTCCCCAGAATCCCGTGAAGAGAAATATGACACGAAGCCACTCTGCAACAATCGTCATATTGTAGCCGGACAGAACTACAATATGAATAATTCCACTTTGCCGAAAATCTTCGGTGAGCGAGTCTCCCAGTGAACGCTTGTCGCCAAGGAGAATTCCTCCGGCCAATGCCCCTGAAGGGTCAGGAAGTACTTTGCCAAGCTGTTCTTTGAAACTTGCTTTTATGCGGAGCAACATACCTTTTACGGGATTTGCCGCACTATCTCCCGTGCGGGTTATGGTGGGGCGCGACAGAGTAAGACGAATGTCCTTTGCCGCAAGGTATTGGTCGTACGCAAACACTCTTCCGTTTTCTGTTTCGAACAACTTGGGTCGTGCCAGTGTTCCGCGGAGTTCGATGACTTCGCCGTATACATATGTGGGGTAGATGTCCGTTGATACAAGCACGAGTGCGTCAACGGGAGTTTTTTCGGAACTGATTGTGCGCAAGCGCACCGTGAGGTTCACCTTATGCTCCCGCACATCAGGCTCCTCAGCGATAACACCACGCATAACCGCCTCCGTCCCCACCGTTCGTGCTAATTCGGGCTGCACTCCCGTATTGCTCCAATACCCAAACCGCAACACTCCAACGGCAGCACAAAAAAGCATGATTCCACAAACTACAAACAGGCGCTTTCTGCGCACGAGTCCCACGAAGAGTACAACTCCAGCAAGCAAAAGAAAAAGCCCCACAACCCCAACATCAGCAGCAAACACACCTGCAAGGAAAATCCCCGCAAGGAAAGCGAGGAGAAAAAAATGGATATATTCGTTCAATAAACGCATACCAGCCTACAATGTTGCGCCCCAAGAACGAAGAATCGCCGCCTCGTCGCTCTCCGAAAGTGTTTTCTTGTATTTCACACCAGACTTACCCTTCACACGACGTTCGCAGTCCCCCCAAGTTATGTGTCGCTTGGCGACACCTCCCACAAGTGAGAGGTACGAATACGCGGGTGCGCGTGAATGTGTCCGAGATGCCGCTTTTTTGCGTAATGCCTCATCATCAGCAGCAATATTCATAATGTCATAAGCATAATCTCCGAGATTGCCCGAGAACAGGTCAACATCGGCGTTTGCAGCATAGCCTGTTGCAATTTCATCTGCTCGTTCATTCCCTTCAATGCCCGCGTGACCTGGGATGTGCTTCCATATAATATGGCCAAATTTTTTTCGTTCCTCAAGAAGTGGCATGAGTGCCTCCCAGAGATCGCGGTTGCTGACATCAGTCTTCCCGATTGTTTTCCAATTTCTTTTCTGCCATCCGACAATCCATTCTGTTGCACCCTTTAGTACGTAAGAGGAGTCAATGTAGACGGTGATATCTCCAGATTCCTGCGCAAGCCTATGTAACCCCTCGATTAGCCCCACAAGCTCCATGCGGTTATTCGTTGTTTGGTCTTCGTGGCCTCCCATTTCGATAACTCGCTCACCTGCGAGTATGAGAATCGCCCCCCAACCACCTGGGCCAGGATTGCCGAGCGAGCTACCGTCGGTAAACAAAAGATGTCCCTCTTTTTCCATGAAACAATGGTAGCACAAACATTGTATTTTCGAACAAAAAAGGCTCCGAGCGTTTGCTCGGAGTGCGTCATGGGATTTACCCCTTTGCGACAATCTCAACAAGGATTGGCACATTGACATTACCCTGATGATAGAACCACTCACCCGTGTTGGCATTCAGCGCCAATGTGTGCGTAATCGATGTGCGGAAGTAGTCGGGCAGCCTGCCATGGATAAATACGACGGAGATGTACTTCAACTCCGGCGTGATGTGCGAAACGAATTTGTGGTTATCGTACCAGACGTAATCCGGCGGCAAATCGTGCACCCACGTTATTTGCGTTTTGAAGACACGCTCGTCGTCGGGAATGCGTATGGCAATGTACTGGTCGTACCACTTGGAGAGTCTTTCCATTACTGCCTCCTACAATAGATCCAATAGTTTTATTATATAGCTTATTTACTTTTTTGTCAACTTATGTCAACAATACGTAAGCGTAGCTCAGGGCGGCCCATAAAATATGAGCGCTCCATTACTGCCACGAGTTTCACGGTCGCCCCGACCTCCACTCGCTCCATAAACCTCGCGGACTCCACAAAAAAGCCAATCGCTTGTGCGCGCCCGCCCTGCGTATCCGCAAGTTCAATTTTTACGTGCTCCTTCTTTTTTCCAAACATACTCACCCGCTTAATTATACTCTCTCGAAAAAGAAAATGCGGCCGCGCGTTACCCACACCAAATGGGGCGAGTCTGGAAATTGCATCGTACGTTTCATCAGTTACATCACTGATGGTAAGTTCCGAGTCAACCACATAGGGAAGCGCAGGCTTTTCTTTTTTAGGTAAGGTTGCATGTGCTTTTACTAATTCGTCCTCAAGTCGGTGAATGCCTTCTGATGATACAGAGAACCCACCGGAAAATTCATGGCCACCACGATCAATGAACACTCCGTCAGGAACAGCGAGCATGAGGTCGACAAGATTGATACGCCCGTCAGAGCGGCACGATCCCTTGATGTGTGCAGTCCCCTCCTTGCCCCACGCAAACGTTGGTCGATCAAACTCTTCCGCTATTTTATTTGCGACAATCCCCACCACCCCTGCACGCCACGATGGACTTCCGAGTACAATCACTGCGCGAAGGTCGCGTTCTTTGAGTACGCGCTTTGCCTCTTTTACCATCCGCGCGACCTCGCTCTTGCGCTCATCATTTAAACTTGCGAGGTGGCGGGCGCGCTCTTCTCCAAGCTGCTGGCTGTCAGTGGAAAGCAGTTCAAATGCACGGAGCGGAACGTCCATACGACTCGCGGCGTTGATGCGCGGTCCAATCGTAAATCCGACATCTTCTTCGGTGAGATGTGCTTGCAATGTTTTTGCCTCCCGCAACAGAGCGCGCAATCCGGGGCGGGGCGATTTGCGCAAGACTTTCAGCCCGTAATACGCCAGCATGCGGTTCTCTTTTTGGAGTGGCACCATGTCCGCAATGGTGGAGAGGCCTGCCATGTCGAGAAGCCACTTTTCCCAGCCGAGGGGGATGTGCGTAAACTTTCCATGCTTGAGTATTGCTTGGGCGAGCTTAAACGCGACGCCCGCACCACAGAGCATGTCGTCTGGATAAGTATCTCCCTCCTGTTTCGAATTAAGGACTGCATATGCAGGAGGAAGCACCGCCTGCGGTAAGTGATGATCTGTAACAATGACATCAATGCCCAACTCATTTGCGTGCGCGACCTCCTCCACATCGGTAATTCCACAATCAATGGTGATGATAAGCGATACACCGTCCTGTGCAAATTGGTCGATTGCCCCCACGTTCAGACCGTACCCCTCATGGTGTCGGTGCGGAATATAGTTCCGAAAATGCGCATACCCGATTTTTTTAAACAAATCATGAAGAATAACTGAGCCGGGAATTCCATCACAGTCATAGTCCCCATATAAAACAATTTTGTCGTTTGCCTCCATCGCGCGAAAAATACGTTCAACCGCGCGCGCCATGTTGAGTATAAGGAATGGATCAGAACTATCTCGTTCATAGTCTGGGGCAAGGAACCGCAGTTGTGCTTCGGGGTCGATAATTCCCCTATTTTTAAGCAGTATAGCCGTAATTGGGTGGAGCGCGGAAAGGTCTTTCATAAGGAGTATAGTAGCATACGCACAAAACGGTATAATAGACACATACCAATTCATTTTTTACTATGTCACTATTTGGACCCATCAGACCAAACGGAATTACCAAAGAAGAGCTCCGATTTATTCGCGGGGAGCTCCTTCAGTCGCCGTTTGGAAATAGCACAGACAAACTCACCGCTCTACAGGCCGACGAAATCATGGAAGATCTTGACGACGCAATGGACCCCGATACCTCAAACGACATGAAATACGGATGGGCACAAGCGTCAGCAGAGGAAGTAGCGGACATAGAACACGACGCGGCGAGCAATAAGCGCTTCAAATACACCTCAGCACAACTGAAGCACATCCATGAAGTACTTGGGAAATATCTCAAAATTAACAAAGTGAAATCCTCATATAGCATCTAGTCCCATGAAACCTGAATGTCTATTCTGTGGGGTAATCAGCGGTGCGACGCCTTCGTATAAAATCTATGAAGATGAGTTTACGTTTGCGTTTCTGGATATTCACCCTATCAACCGTGGTCATACACTCGTTATCCCCAAAACGCATCACGAGAACATTTATGACACCCCCGAGAAGGAATTTGCGCAG
Organism: bacterium; assembly: GCA_043756865.1. Lineage (GTDB taxonomy): Bacteria > Patescibacteriota > Minisyncoccia > Phycocordibacterales > UBA6899 > MHLP01. The sequence goes on from JAYUQG010000025.1 coordinate 45,573, forward strand.
CTCATGCACACTGTGCAATTGCTTGCGCCCAAGATAAAACAGGCGGTCGGGGCAGATGGAGTGAACATCGGTATCAACAATGACTCCGCGGCGGGGCAACTCGTGTTTCACATTCATGTACACATCATCCCTCGTTTCAAAGACGACGGCCATGCGAATTGGCACGGGAATCCCTATCAGGACGGCGAGATAGCGACCATCAAAGACATTGTCATTCAAGAGTTCAAATAAAAAACGGCACTCACATGAGTGCCGTTTTGTTTACAGAACCTATTTCCAAACAGTTGAGCGAAGTACGCTCGCAAAACGATCCACCATAACAGAATGCTCAGGTGAACGTCCGACAGCAACACGGATAAGTCCCGGAGGGTTAATTTGAAAACCATCCGGTGATACGGCCCCCGCGGGGCTTCCGAGGCATACCGCGTAGGTGTGCACACTGCCAAGTGATACCGCGGGAGTCGCAAAACCAGATGAGACAAGGGCCGCATGAAATTTTTCGGCACTTTCTTGGGAAAGCAGATCGAGGCCAAGCACACCACCAAATCCATATGCGACATAACCCATTTGCGTGAGTATCGCACATGACGCTGAATCGGTAGGATAGCGCACACTGATGCCGGCATTCTTGGCGAGGTCGGCGATGCTGCGTGCATTTGCAGATGCGACACTGAATCTCACATGCATATCCTGCATACGGATCACCAGTTCGTGCGCAGCGCGGGCATCGAGTACGGCACCGTGAAGCGTTTGCGCTCCAAGAGTGGCGTGAAGGATCTTTTCCCAGAAAGCACGCGTGCATGCGATTCCACCTGCAGTGTAGTCGGAATATCCACCCGCGAATTTTGTGAGACTGTGTACGACAATGTCCGCACCGAGCGCGATTGGCTGAACGCAAAAAGGCATAAAGGTGTTATCGACAACAAGTGGCACGCCGGCACGCTTGGCTTCATCCCCAAGCCGCTGTATATCAGCAACGATCATGAGTGGATTAGAGGTAGATTCCACCAAAAGAAATCTGGTGCGCTTTTTCTTTAGCGCAACCCGCACCGCATCAAAGTCATTGATATCAACAGGAGTAATACGCAGACGGCCGTCACGCACAAGTGAACGAAGAAGCGCCACTGATCCTCCATAGAGGGAGTCTGAAACGACGGCGTGATCTCCAGGCTTCGAAAGTGCATTGATCACCACACCGATCGCCGCAAGTCCGCTTGCGACTCCGTAGCCCGCCTCACTTCCCTCCAGCGCCGCGACCATTTCACCCAAGAGTGCGACAGAAGGTTGGAGCATGCGTCCATACAAATACGGCGTTTCCCGAGGGGGATCATTGAAACGTCGCCTCGTTTCTGCGGGTGACGGAGTGCCGAATGTGACCGAAAGATCAGCGAGGGGAAGTACGCCACCATTGCTTCCTGTGTGTCTTTCGATTACATGAAGCATGCGCTCGGTTGCAGAAAGTGCTCTTGTTCCAGCGTTCATACGTGTCTCCTACAATGTAAAATGACGTCTGTACCCATTATAGTCACCCACAAAATTTGTCCACTGTCAGTAGAACATAAGAGGCGACGACACGTGTATGATTATGCCTGCAATGCCTCGATGCCGGGAAGCGTTTCGTTTGCGAGAAAGTCGAGCATCGCCCCACCGCCGGTTGAAACAAAGGAGAATTGGTCTAATGCACCCATTTCATCAATAAGCGCAACGGTGTCGCCGCCACCTATGATTGAGGTGGCATTTGAGCCTGCAACCAAAGAAAGCAACTCCCGAGTTCCCTCGGTAAATCCTGCTTCGTAATAACCTAGTGGTCCGTTCCACACAATGAGTTTTGCCCCACCAATGATGCCACCAAGCGCACGCACGGATGTAGGTCCCATGTCTACAATCATTTCTCCCGGATTAACTCGATCGACTGCGCGCACTTCTGAGCCGGCCTCATGCTTCACCACAACATCTTTTGGGAGTATCAACCGTTCACTGTGGAGTAATTCAGTGAGTCCGCCGAGTTCGTCTGCATCATAGACTGATTTCCCAATTTCGTACCCTTCGGTTTTAATAAAATTATTCACGATAGCCCCACCTACAACAACATGGTCGGCGAGCGTCAGAAATTTTTTGAGGAGCGGCATTTTTGTTGAAATCTTTGCACCTCCCAAAATAAAAACAAATGGATGCTCGGGAGTAAACGCGACGGAAAGTCTACTCACCTCTTCTTGCATCAAGAGCCCCGAAAAATGCGGGAGGAGCTGTACAACACCAACAACCGAGGCATGCGCACGATGTGAGACCGCAAACGCATCGTTGACGTATATGTCGCCAAGGGATGCAAGATGAACAGCAAATTCAGGGTCATTATTTTCCTCACCTTTGTTGTGTCGAAGATTTTCCAGAAGGATGACCTCGCCATCCTTCATTTCTTTTGTCATTCGCACATTCTCAGCACTCATCAGGTTGTCGAGGAATGTAACATGAAATCTCTTGTTTATCGCGGAGGCGACGGGGCGCAATGTGTCTTCGGGTTTTCCTTTCCCTATGTGACTAATAATGATCGTACGCGCGCCTGCCTCACGAAGCATATTTACCGTTTTGAGTGACTGTGCAATTCTGAACTCGTCACGAATTTCGCCATTATTAAGGGGGACGTTCAAATCAAGACGGAGCAATACGCGCTTGCCACGCAAACTACCAGCAGCAGATATCGAAGGGAGTGTGATCATATTATTTGCATGTATCAGCCAACGTGATAATTGTATTAAATTTACCAACGTCAAGACTCACTCGGCCAACAAGCAAACCGTCTGCGCCACCTTCGACAAGGAACGGGAGGGCGTTGCGATCATCCACTGAACCGCCGTACAGTATTGGTATGGTAAACGCAACTTTTTTTCCAAAAAGTTCTGTCAAATAACGTCGAATCAGAATGCTCATTTCGCAAAAATCAGGTGGAGTAGCTGCACGTTTCGCCTTTGCACCAATAGCCCATATCGGCTCATAGGCCACGACTAGTCGCTTTGCTTCGGTTTTCGGAAATCCTGCAAGTGATGCGCGAAGTTGCGCACTCACCTCCGCAAAATATGCACCGTGTTCGTCGCGATTGTGTTCACCCACGCACAGTATGACCGATAGCTTGTTACGCACTGCGGCACATGCTTTTGCGGCTATCACCTCGTCCGTCTCACCAAGCGCACGGCGCTCTGAGTGACCAACAATGGCGTAGGTGGCGCCAATGTTTTTTAGTGCAGCAGGTGAGGTCTCCCCCGTTTTTGCTCCCTCGTCATCAAAAAATGCATTCTGTCCTCCAATGGCAATCCTTGCCTTGCCGGCTGCCGCAACAAGTCCTCCGACAAAAAGATGCGGGGGGCATACCACAACCCTTGTGTGCTTTGCCCTACTTGCACCTTTTTTTATTCCAGAAAAAATTGCCTTCGCCTCAGCTACTGTTTTAGGATACATCTTCCAATTTGCGACGATAAGTTTCATTACTACGCATTATAACTAATAACACGAACAAATAACCAGAGATTTGTGCTCTGGTTTTCGTTATGTGTCATGGTTTGCCTCGTTTTACAGCTCATCCCACGAAAGAATTTGATATTGATCGGTGGTGAGAGGAAATGAGGGGGGTGGTCCATACAGAAGATTCGCATCAAAAGTGGAAATTTGTGATGCATAACCAGAACAATACGATCCGCACGACCATGAGAACGTGTAGCGCTGATTGCTTATCAGTGAGCCGAACGTAGTTATGCTGTTGCGCAGATGTGAGGCTCCACAGCTGGCACCGTAATAATCTCGCCAAATTGCACCTGACTGCGCGAGCAAAGCGCCGTCAATTCTGAGATTGTCTGCGCTTGCGTAACCAATGCGGATATAATTCTGTGCGATTAACCCAATAACGTCTGTTCCGTCCATGCGGGTATAACGAATGTCGTTGTTCACAATAATGCTTGCCCGCGTGGTCGGATTATCTGGAAAACGCGCTGCAGCAATTGTGAGCCTACTACCATCTATCGTTCCTTCAACCCAGACGTCATCTTCGGTAAATATGAGTCCGTTCGCGGGATAGGCGACGTTTCCAGCGAGCAGTGTCTCTGTTTGTATGCTCCACATGCCTCCACCAGGGTCTGCGTACGTGTACCAAGCAGCACAATTTGCGGCAGGAGAAGGGAGTCTTGCGGTTACTATGTAAATATCAAGCACCCCTGTAGGCTTGAGTACAATATGATATCCGAGCGCGCCCGAAGCACCATAATAGAGACCCGATGCTTGTGCTCCAGATTTAATTATTGCGAGGTCAGCCATCATTCCAGTAAAGTCCACTGCAGGAACGGCAACTTGCCTGCCAGCCATAAACACGTCTGGACGATTGGGTATAGCAGAAGGTGGGGCGGGGTCGCCCGTGGGGTATGTTGGGAGCAGAGGCTTGTCGGTATACACTCCGAAGTGCGTCCCGCCGAAATCTGGATCTACGTAGGTAGCTCTCGCGCTCGTCACAACATTGTGTGCAACTACGTTGCTGAAGTGCACTCCCCCGTTTGCGTGATACAATCCAAAAAATTCAACTTGGTCTTCCCACACATCGGTATTTGTCACCAGTGCGTATTTCGCAAACGAAGGCTTGGCAAATCGCGCTTGAATTGAGCGCGAAACGGTTGGTTCATTGTCGATATTTCCGGTTGATTTCACTGTCACAAGAGTGCTTCCCACTGTGGGTGGTGTGATGTCAAGTGTATATGATCCAATTTTTGTACCACTTTTGTCATAGTAGTCATGCACGTACGGCCCGGTAGTACCAGTACCGTCTTGGTAATCAGTGGGGGCATGCGCTAAATGCCATCGGTAGTAATCGATTCCTGCCTCAGCAACGGCGAGGGCTTGTTCTCGCGCCTCAGAATGCCTCGCTACACGCACAGACATAACGCCCCAGCCAACTAAACCGGATAGAAATATCATCCCGATAGTCATAAAGGCGATGACCTGAATAAGTATTCCTCCGCGCTGCGACACATGTTTCGCCAATAAAAATTTCATATTTGTTATAAGTTGTCCTTCAGGTTACGAATTGATACTTGCGTTGTATAGGTTTGATACACCGGAGAACGACCGACGTTTGGGTCAACGGCAATATTCATCTTCACAAGCCGGACCGAGGAAATTAGCACGGGCCACGGAAGTGGGGCAGTTGATGATGCTACGCCATTGTATGTCGCATCGTAATAGGTAAATATCGGCGTCGTTGAAGAATTCTTTACATCACGAACTATTGTTGTGAGGACTTCCTGAGCTCCATTATAAAACGTTCCCGTTGGCTTGATGACTCCTTTTTTAAGCACATTGTGCACACCGTTACTTGAAGATGTGGAGAAAAAATAGCGCACGCGCTCAACATCTCCTCCGCCATCAACATCAGAATAGAAGACGATAGAAGAAGTCGCGATTGATTCGATGGTGTATGTACCCGCCTCAGAAGGAGAGGCCGAGCGCAACTCTGAAACAAACGATTGTAAGGTTTTGCGTATTTGCTGTTGTGCAAGCAAAGAACTTTGCAATATTTTGGAATTCGAAATAATCCCTTTTTGAAATGCAAAAATTCCCGAGCCCATCATCGCAAGTATACCCACCACCACGAGTACCTCGATAAGCGTAAACCCCCGAGAAACGCTTTTTGGTTTTTCACAACGCAGTGCATGCATATACAGTCATTATATCTCTAAAATGAACATGCGTATCACTTGTTACGCATCCCTCTAGCCATGTATCGCCACAGCACTCAGCTAACCGAGCGCGGGGCGACCCTATGGCATCATTCCCACCTGCTTCTCCTGCCACGGGGTGCCCGCATTCACCACAACCGTGTCTACTGTAGTGCTATATCCTGTCTTTGTAACAGTGAGATTGTATGTGCCATTCGAAAGACCTTGAAAAATGACTTGCCCTGGCGGCACACACGCGGAAGTGAATGTAAACTGTGCATCAGAAATATTTGGGGTGAGCGTACTCGACGCGGTGCTTAAATACATCTTGTAACGCAAATAGCGGTGGCCATTGTGTGCCGGCGAAACATCGGTTGTGGTCGACGTGTAAAACGTGCTGGCAGTACCGTCGGGGCCTATATAGTTCCAAGAACTCGTCGAATTTCCTGTTGCAAGATGAAAAAGCGCGCTATTTACCCCCGTATCCGGTGGTTGGGTTGAAGGGAAAAATGTAAATTGATAGAAATTAGCGGGTGCCCCAGTATCAAATGTTGACGAGGTAAGCTCTCCACTTGGTGAATAGGTACCAAGAGATTCTCTCAACTGTACCCCACCGGGGAGCCCTGACGTATCAATGTTGCCGTCATTGCTCGCATGCATAGTAATATCCCCAATGTCACTTTGGCCCGAACCGCCCGACCAGTCTGTCTGACGAAGGTACCCTCTCCCCGTAACTTCCGTCGTAGAGGCACCCCCCCGTTCAAGTTTGACCGTAGCACCAGTAACAGGCAGCCCTGTTCCCACATCCTTCACGGTCACCACTACTGAGGACGGGTTTTTAGGCACCATTACTAACTGTATGTTCTGTGTTGCACCGGGGGCTATGGCAATCGGGGTAAGCGGAACGATTCCCGCAACATCATATGCACTTGAAGTTGCAATAAGTGCGTATGAGTCCCACTCCACACCACTAAGCGTTTTTAATCCAGCACCATTGGTCATGGAAAACATATCGTACTTAAATACGTTGGGTGTAGTCGCAATAAGCTTACTTCCCGTGAGCTGAAAATTCACATTTGGTACAACTGCACATGAGGGAGTCACACTTGAAAAATCTAGTGTCGCAGTACGATCAATCATAAACGTAAGTTGTGTCACCGCTTGTATGGCAACCGTTGCATGTGGTTTCACGGGATTCGTTGTCGTCGGTGCACCATACGTTTGTTCTGATGAGTATCCCGTTTTACTCACGGCAATTTCATACGACCCCACTGCTGGTGGTGCCCCAACAAGCTGCAGCATGCCCGTGAGCGTTGTGCTGTCGTTGATATTTACCACGGGCACACTTGACCCATTGTACACACGCACATTTGCGGAAGGTACAGGGAGCCCACCGGAATCAATGACACGCACAAACAATGAACCATCAGTGGAGGCGCTCTCGAGATTGAGAGGAGCAATGCTCGTGGTAAATATTAGCGGACGGAAATTTGGACAGGATACACAGGATAACTCAACCTCCACCAATTTATTATCTGCAGGAGAAAGGTCATCAGGGGCACCGCCGGCAGTACCATCAAATGGCTGGTCAAGGTTACGAACAGTTGTTGTGGAAATGAACGTTTTTCCTCCAGAAATGACTGTCTGCACGGGTGGAATCACTCCCGCAGGAATTCCCCCAATGGTTCCCACCTGAGCATACGGAAGATTGCGGATAATTTCGAACTGCGCGTTCGCCGCAGCTGTTGCGTCTACTCGCGCCTGTGCATACCGCGCCACCACAAACACGCGTTGATACGTTGCAAAAATGGTTGTCGCGATAAAAGCAAACAAGGCAACACCAATCACTGTTTCAATAAGTGACAGGCCACGCATATGCCCTGCATAATTTGTTGAAGAAATATATGTTCGGTTGATCATATCAAAAACACAAACAAGGAAAATTAAAACTCATTCCATCGATTCGCATTCCATGCTCCTGTAGTAGAGGTGGCCGAGGATGTAAATGTGAGACTTGCCACTATCGGGTCGTAATTGATCGCCGCGTTGTTTTGCAGACTTATCATGTAACCCACAACGGCGGTAACAACAGCATTATTTGATATATCAAGCAACGACTCGGTCGTGTAAAAAAGCGCTCCGTCAACGTTATTTTCTATCGCCAGTGCGCTATTATTTGTCGTGCACCCCGTACCCACCGTACCCATGCACCCTTGTTTTGTAGAAAGCAGCATCACAAAACTTCCGGGAGTTCCCGAGCCCATAAACGTCACGTTATTACGCACACGAATATAGCCATCCACAATCACCACACAACTATTGCCTAGAAAGGCGAATGCGCAACGGACCTGACTATTATTATTGACATCCATATTTCCCGTAATGTGCAGAGTCCCATTTATCGTCAAGGTCACTCCCCCATCAATAACTAAATTACCGTCTATCTTCTTCGGGCCCATCGCCAATGGAAACGTATTGCACGCTGGAACTCCGCCCACACCACAGTTGCCAGTAATCGTCGCTCCGGAGGCCGCGTCCGTTTTCCACTGAGCAATGGTTGTAGTGGAAAGTGGGAGCGGAATACTGGGTGGGGTTGGTGAACCAGGGAATGAGGTTCCTCCAACGGTCGACCCCGAAATCGTTTGGTAGTAGGCGCTACCTCCAATTGTTGTATTCACAATGGAATCCGCTTTTGCGGCACCGGAAATAACGAGGTCTCTAATTTGACTCACTCCTCCTCCAAGTGTGATTTTAAAAGCCATGTCGCCCGCAACGGCAGTCCATGCCCCCGCAGTACTCCAGTCTAATTTATAAAAAGGTGAATGGCCCGCATATGTATCGCTATTGCTTCTACACCACGTCCAATACTTGGAAGCGCTCTGCGTCGCATCCAACACAATCCAATATGGAGTTGCAGGATTAAGCGTTGCCGGAACAGTAAACCCAATATCAACCCAACCATACGTAGTAGCGACCAAGGAATTATCGAGTACTTGGGTAGCGAGTGCTGTCGTACCCGGTGCCCCTGCATTGTCCGCCACAATCTGTATATTTGCACCTGTGGGGTTGCTATTGCGTTTTATATATAGAGACACCTTTGCGAGAGGAGACGGGGTGGACGTACTAATCATAAAACGTTGGGCAAAGTCGATATCCGGGTTCGCGCGACCCACTGTTTCATCTACCACACAAATGGTTGAACTTGCCAACATGTCCGCAGCCAGCGATGAGCCAGAAATTGCATTTCCGGTAATCAGCACATTAGAGCCTCCGATAATTTGCCCACTTGAATAGACGTCACCATTTGCTAACCCGATTCCATCAATGGAAGTGTTGTTACTCAGCCGTAGTCCGCCCGCACCCACCTGTGCACCGTATGGAAAATTCACACTGACAGACTTATTCATCTTCATAAACAACTTGCGAACTTGTTGCTTTGAAACTCCAGTAGAATAAATTTCTCTTTCCGTGACGGTGACATCAACGACTGCCACTGTTGTGGTCGCACCATTCATCACGAGCGTTTGGGAGGCAGGTACATTACGTCCAGTAATTGTGCGGTAAAAAATATCTTCGATTCCCGCCTCTGCGACAACATGGGCATATTTTGATGTTACCAGCCCACTGTAGAGGCGAAGTTCGGCTATTGCGACAAGTGTGACCATCTGAAGAATAGCAACAGATATTCCCACAAAAAACAAAATAACAAGAAGCATGGCTGCACCGCGCGAGCGTTGAACTGATCCACGAGTTGTTACTGGTGTGTGTGTCATATCACTTAGTACGTACCGCGCATAATCGTCGTATTATAAAAATGATCAATGTCGGTGATAGACCCACGAGTGGACTCGAGATGCAGCTCCGTCTTTACCCCAATTGTGGCACCTGCGGCGACATAGTAAAAAACCAGTCCGTCTATTTTTGTACGGGAAGAAAGAAGCGAGCCGCGGTCTACTCCATTTTCCCTGACGCGCAAAGACGATGTCGCAACATAATACTCAACGGTCATTGACGTCCCCGATGCGCTCACGGTTTGAAAAGTGAGGCGACCGGGATTTGCCCCGAATGTGCTGTTCACAAGATCGATTTGCGTTCCGCCTCGGAGATCGCGGGTGAGGCGCTCCATCACCGTCACGGCTGAATCATTAATATCTCGTGTCGCGCGAAGTTCATTTGAAATACGGATTGCACTCATGAGCGAATTCACTAGCACGACTGATATCATGGCAAATAGCCCAATGTAGACAGTGAGCTCTACCATTGAAAAACCCCTCTGTTTGTTATGGTACATCTGCATATTAGTTGCTGAAAAGGTTCGTTATGTAAGTTTCAGCCGAATCGGTGGTAGAAGCATTTCCGCCCTTTCTTGGCCAAGACACGTCGATATGAATCTTTTTTGTACCTGGATCGTGTGTTCCAGTGCTCGCGATTGTGTCATTCACGTCACGAAACACGTCGGTAATAAGCACGCTTCTGGTAAAGACGTTCTCAATTTTTTGCACGGTAGTTGTGGCACCCCATACGGTGCCGTTCCAATATAGATAATACGCGGTGGTTGTCGAAAGTGGTGCGACGCGGAGTGCCCAGCTTTCATCGCGCAGAAGCTTTATAACGTCCATTCCCTCCTCAATTAAAAATCCGGACTGTATGTGGCGTGTAGTATCCTGACTCACATCAAGCACTTTCTTGTAATAGGTAACAAGCGCAACCATAAAAAATGAGAAAATGCTTGCAACAACAACTACTTCGATGAGGGAAAATCCGCGCGCGTTCGGAGTTTTCTTTATTTGGTAAAGTGGGGTACTTCTTGAGTGCATACGTACTCTAATTGCTGGGGTGCCGCCTTTTGCCTGCAGTCAGATTACACCCAGTATAGCAAACAAGATGCAGTGCAGGAATCACTGGAGAGAAACAACACCAACCTGACTAATACTGATGGTGTTCTTGGTCGTGGTTGCAGACTTTGCGCGCACCACAAATGACCCATACTGCATGGTCCCCCCCTGAATACGACCAAAGAATACTTCCGCTCCCCCACCATTCAGGCTAATGTCCGCAATTTCTACAGTGGAAGGGAGTTTGTACCGGATATTCCCCACAGCAGTATCACCAGGATATGTAGCACCTTTAAAATAAATAACTTCGTCACTTTGTACTGCAACCCCGTAGGGGCTGTCGTTTTTTGAGGAAATAGTGTCGAGGTGCGCCTGAGAAAACGCAACCATCACCATTTCGACGGCGGCATCAAGGTTCTTGCGTGCGCGAAATTGCGAAAATGAGAGGATAATAACCGCAGCAATAAGCGACATGATCCCAATGGCGATCACCATATCCACAAGTGAAAAACCTTGCTGGTACTTACGGGCTATAATTTTGTACTGCATACATCAGGAATGTCCTAGCTGTCTAGATATTCGTCATGAGGGTATACATCGGAGTAATCATTGCGATGGCAAAAATACCCACAAAGATTGCGATAGTTACCATGAGTAGCGGCTCAATGAGTTTCGACATGTCCGCAGTAGCCTGATCAACTTCTTCTTCATAAAAAATAGCAATCTTTAAAAGCATTCCGGAGAGTTGCCCCGTCTCTTCCCCCACTTCCATCATGTCTCCAACCATCACCGGATAAATTTCAGCATTGTCGATAAACACCTTTGAAAGCGGCACACCTTTCTGCACGTCTGCCTTCGCCTGATCAAGTGTTTCCTTGTAAAAAATATTAGTCGCAACATCCCTGGTGATTTCAATAGCGTGCACAATGTCGACGCCAGCAGAGATGAGCGAGGAAAGTGTGCGTGTCACAAGCGCAGAGTTGAATTCCTTAATCAGCTTTCCAAAAATCGGAGAGCGCAGTACTGTCCACGCTATCGCACGGCTTCCATACGGCGTTGACTGAAACCACCAGAACGCACCTCCAAATATTGCAGCGCCGAGAATCGCAAACAGGTAATCATTTTGCAAGAAATCACTCACCGCGATAACTCCACGCGTAAGTGGAGGAAGAGCAACTTCCATTTCTTTAAATGTCGAAGAGAGTCCGGGAACGACATAAATCATCATCAGCACACCGACGGCGAGCATGACGAGAAGCACAATCGCGGGATACATCATCGCGCCCTTCACTTTCTTTTTGAGTGTGTAAGTCTTCTCCATTTGCCCACCAACGGTATTTAATGCTTCAACAAGACCCCCCGACTCTTCTCCCGCACGCACCATTGAAACAAATACGGGCTCAAATACCTTGGGAAACTTTTCCATTGCGTCGGAAAGTGCAATGCCTTTATTGATATCCTCAATAATGGAGCGAAGCACTTCGCGCATTTTTGGGTTCTGTGTTTGCTTCAAGAAGATTTGGAGAGAGCGCGAAAGAGGAAGCCCAGCTTGTATCATGGTTGCAAGATTACGTGAAAGCAGAATCTTTTCACGCAGGTCAACGCGAGAAAGGAACGCGTTAATCTTATCCATATTGAAAGAATGCTCCGACATCTCGGTTGCAGTAAGTAGCAGTTTCCCTTCTGCCTTCATGTTCTTTGCAAGCTCGAACTTATCAGACGCCTCACCAGTACCTTCCATTTCAGCGCCGGTCGCCATGAGCTGCGCCTTGTATATATATTTTGGCATACTGTTTCTATTATATAGTATTCTTTTGAAACAATTGGGGCATTTGCGCGACGAATGTGTACAACCCACTGACCTTTACCTTGCGACCTCACTACATGGTGCAAAATCACACATAGGTGGGACCCGTTTTGCATTCTCACCGTTAGGGCAAACTTTTTGGTCTGGAGTACACATGACTCCTCCACCGGGCAATTTTACTCTTGCCCTGTTTGCCGTCGTCGGATCTGGGGCTGGTGAAGTATTTGCCTCTACTGATGAGCTTGCAGTAGTATTTTTAGGCACAACAACCGCAGTCACCTGTGTGCTGTCTACTGAAAGACTGGAAATCACATAGCGATCCAATAAAACGTAAGTAAGTGCAGCAAACCCAAGAATTGCCCCAAGTGGGAGCATCCAATGCGTCACAAAGTGTAGTAAACTGCGACCCTTATGCAGTAAATGTTCCTTGCGCTCTATGCTTTTCAGTTCATCGTGCTCAAATGCATCTTTCAGCGTGCTTCTTTTTGTCAGGTTCAAAAAGTTTCTCCCGTACTGCAAATCTTGAGGTGACCATGTACCGAGCATGAGCTGCTGTTCAATCTCGTCATCACGCAAGCCATCAAGGCGTGCCTGCTTAATTTGTGCAATAACGGGCTTTTCCGATTCATCCATATAAATAATTATACAGCAAAGCAGATACTTCTCCACAACCGAGGCTCCTCAGCTGTGCTACAAAAAAACCGAGCATGTGCGCTCGGTTTATAACTTCGTTTGCTTTTCAAGATAAAAATCCCAGACCGTACGTCCTCCAAATCCCCCACGCTCCGCTCGCTTCTTGTCGCGCAATGCATACAGTTGATGCATGGAAATTGACTTGTGTTCCGCAAGCGCGCGAATTATCTCAAGTATGTCTGCGAGCTCCTCGGGAGACTCGCTATCCATAAACTCTATAACCTCCTCAAAAAGCTTCTCTTTCAAAAGCGCCGAATACTCAGCGTCAGAAGCGACATGTGTGAGCATTGTCTCCCCTTTGGCCATGGCGATTTCAGGTATCTTATCGCGAATCAGTTTCATGGGACAATTCCCTCATATCTTACTGCTTCTATGCTACTGGGCAAACCGCATTCGGGCAATTTTATAGAGTACGGTTGCCACAACTGCACAAGTAAGTGTGCGCAGCTCCAGCAAAGGAGGTGAATTAAGCGTTATTCGCTTACGACTCTATAGACCTCCTCAATGGTGGTCTGCCCTTGAGCTGCCTTATAGATACCATCTTCAAGCATTGTGAGCATGCCTTCTTTGCGTGCTTGGTCTTCAATCTTCTCGGCAGATGAATTCACTACCGCAAGGTCACGGATGCCGGTCGTCATACGGAGCACTTCATGGATGCCGATACGTCCTTTATATCCCTCATCACACTCTGGTGAGGACTTCGGTTTGTAAAACGGAATATTGTCCCAGTCGGCGTCCTTGCCTACAACATTTTCCTCTTTGAGCGCCTTGAGTACGCGGTCGAGATTTGCCTTCTTTCCGAGTGCATCAATTTCTGCTTTTGTGAGTGTGTATTTTTCTTTGACACCGCAGAGCTTGCGCACAAGTCGTTGCCCAATAATAACGTTCACGGTTGAAATAATAAGAAACGGCTCAGCACCCATGTCGATAAAGCGCGGGAGTGTGCCGGCTGCGGAATTTGTATGCAGTGTCGAGAGCACAAGATGTCCGGTGAGTGCCGCATTGATGCCGAGTGAGGCGGTTTCACTATCACGAATTTCTCCCACCATGATAATGTCAGGGTCCTGACGCAGTAGCGCGCGCAAGCCCATGGCAAACGTCAATCCGATATCAGGCTTCACCTGTGTTTGGTTGATGCGTGGCATCTGATACTCAATCGGGTCTTCAATAGTGGAAATATTTACGTCAGGTTTATTCAAAATGTCGAGCACCGTATAGAGCGTTGTTGTCTTTCCCGAACCCGTTGGTCCTGTAACTAAGACCATGCCCACGCGTTGATTCATCGCATCATGCAGCGCCTCAAGACCTTGTCCATGAAACCCGAGTGACTCAAGCGAAAATCCACCCGATGATTCCCGCAAAAGACGCATAACCGTCTTTTCACCGTGATGTGTGGGAAGTGTCGAAACGCGGAATGACACTTTTTCGTTGTTCAATTGAATCTTGAAACGACCGTCTTGAGGGAGACGTTTTTCATCAAGTTTCAAATTTGAAAGCACTTTGATTCGCGCGGTAATACCCGGCGCGGAGTCGCGAGGCAACACCATCGCATCGTGCAGAATACCGTCGATACGGTAGCGCACGAGCAATTGGTTTTCCATCGGCTCAATATGAATATCAGATGCGTTTTGAATAATTGCATGATTCAACAGCGTATCCACGATACGCACCACAGGCAAATCTTCGGCGAGCTTCTTCAGGTCCTTTTCTGAGGCAGGATTGTCCTCGTCATCTGCAAGCATTTGAATCGACTGTGCCTCCTGTTGAATAATGTCACCAAACTCCGCCTTCAGTGATTTCTGGTACTGCAGTAGCGCACCCTTCACAGAGTCTTGGTCAGTGAGACGAGTCAAAACACGCGTTCCTACCTTTTTGCGCACAAAGTCGATTGCTTCGAGGTCGTCAACATCGAGCATCGCAACTTCGAGTCCCGAGTCGGTTTTCCGAAACGCGACGATATTATGCTTCCGCGCGATAGGCTCGGGAATGAGGGAGAGTATTCCAAAATCAATTTTTTGACCCTTCAAGTCAACAAATGGAATACCAAGAATGTACGCCTGCACGCGACGTAAATCATCCGAAGAAATCTTGCCCTGAGTGATGAGCACGTCACCGACACTACCGCCTGATTTTTCAGCGTCTTTCTCCGCAGACAGGACTTCAGCACGAGTGGCGAGCCCTGAATCGAGTATAAACTTCTTGAGTTTGCTTTCTTGGACAAGCATGGTTTTTGCTTCCTCTATTATATGTGGTATTTCGTACATGGGAAAGCAAAACGTGTCTCAGCACAGAGCGCGGGGGGGGGGGGGTGAATTGACAACGGTGCTTGCGTAGGTATACTTATTTCATACAAGCGAGATGCCTTAACGGTATCTTGCTCTGTTTTTTAAATGGAGGAATCTTGTCTATGTTATTCGTTATTCGTAATAGGTACTACTTATGTTGGACTTAAAAACAATGAAGTCTGCCCTTGAGCAACTCGAGGCAGAAAAAGGGATCTCGAAAGAGAAAATCATCGATGCAATTGAGGCGGCACTTGCGGCTGCGTACAAAAAAGATTACGGGAAAAAAGGGCAGATCGTGCGTGCGAAGCTCGACATGAACACAGGGAAGACTGATTTCGAGCAGGTGAAAATTATTGTGGACGATACCATGGTCCGTCAGCCGATTGAGGGAGAAGAAGATGAGGATGACGCACCGGTGCGCCCGTTCGTTTCTACGCCAGAGGCAATTGTCGGAGCGGAAGGTCAAGGCGATATCGACACGCGCGTTCGCTTCAACCCCGAGCACCACATTATGATTGAGGATGCACGGCTTATTAAAAAGGATTCGCTGCTCGGCGAAGAGCTTGTATTCCCACTTGATGCAAAAGATGATTATGGACGTATTGCCGCACAGACCGCTAAGCAGGTTATTATCCAGAAGATTCGCGAGGCCGAGAAAACATCCGTGCTCGACGAGTTTGCGCAGCGCGGTGAGGAGATAGTGAGCGGAATCGTCCAGCGTATTGAGCGTGGCAACATTTTTATCGACCTCGGACGCGCAACCGGACTCCTCGCATATGAAGACCAAATCCCCGGTGAACGCTACCGCACAGGAGAACGCATGCGCAGTTACTTGTACTCGGTAGAGGATTCCCCCCGCGGAGTGAATTTGCGGCTTTCTCGTGCACATCCAAATTTTATTCGCGCACTCTTCTCGCTTGAAGCACCTGAAGTACAGAGCGGTATTGTGGAGCTCAAGGAAATTGCGAGAGAAGCAGGTTCGCGCACAAAGATAGCGGTGCACTCAAACGACGAGCACGTAGATCCTGTCGGGTCATGTGTTGGCCAGCGGGGTGTTCGCGTCGCGACAGTAATTTCGGAACTTGCAGGAGAAAAAATCGACGTCATTGAATGGTCACCGAGCGCCGAGAAATTTATCGCTGATGCACTCTCTCCTGCAAAGGTCCGCAGTGTCATCGTCAATAGTGCAGACCGCCAAGCAACCATTGAAGTGATGCCCGACCAACTCTCCCTTGCAATTGGACGAGGGGGGCAGAATGTGCGTCTCGCGGCCAAGCTGACTGGTTATCGACTGGATATCAAATCGACCGAAGGAGAGGCATTTGCTGCAGCTCCCGCAGTCGAGAAAAATGAGACGAAGACCCAAACTCCCGATGAGGAGGTAGCGGAATTTATCGCGTCAGACGAATCAGCGGGTAGCCCGAACCCCGAGACCGTAACAGCACAAGAGGAAATCATGGAAGACAAGGCGGTTGTTGCGGAGAATACCAACACGGAGCAAGAATAAGCACTGCGTCGCGAGGTGCGACTCACATAATCCAAAACTTGTAACCTAAAATTATTCTCATAATCTTTTATCTATGAATCTATGGCATGACATTCCTTGCGGGGACAAAGATGGGTTGAATGTGATTATTGAAATCCCCATGCTCTCACGCGTGAAGTATGAACTCGACAAGGATACAGGGCTTATCAAGTACGACCGCGTGCTTTACTCGCCCATGCATTACCCGTGCAACTATGGGTTTGTTCCCCAAACCCTCTGGGATGATGGAGACCCACTCGACGTGCTTGTCTTGGGAGCAGAGCCACTCGTCCCCGGCTGTCTTGTAGAGGCTCGCCCAATCGGAGTACTCGACATGATCGACGGCGGAGAGGGGGACGCAAAAGTACTCGCTGTACCCACTGCCGACCCACGCTGGAAGAATACGCGAAATATCAGCGACCTCGAACCACACTTCCTCGATGAAATTAAACACTTTTTCACCGTCTATAAAGATCTTCAAAAAAAGAAGGTGCAAGTGGGTGAGTGGAGAAATGCGGAAGAAGCAGCAAAAGATGTTGCAAAATCAATTGCATTGTACGAGAAAAAATTTCCCAAATAGTAACGAGGTGCACTTTGATCTCAACATAGCAACGTCCCATGGATATACCATGGGGCTTTTGCTTCTGTGTGGAAAAGAAGGCTCAATGCTTACTGCTTTTTTCTTCACCTAGCTTTCCCACAGCGATTGCCCCCCCCTGCAA
The DNA here is from genome assembly GCA_043756865.1 of bacterium. GTDB lineage: Bacteria > Patescibacteriota > Minisyncoccia > Phycocordibacterales > UBA6899 > MHLP01. The sequence continues at coordinate 63,133 of JAYUQG010000025.1, forward strand.
GAGATTTGCTATACTATAAAAAGCACGGTCTTGCGTACCGCGTATTATTTATTCACTCAATTTTTTGTAATGAAACGAATCAATATCATCACTCTCGGTGTTGTGGGATTGGTGTCCCTCACACCGATGCTCACATTCGCTGAAGAAACAACAGTAGCAGCTGGAGCGAACGCAGAGGCAGGGACAACAGTTTCCCCGTCTCCCGCACCAACATCGGATAGTTACTCATGGGGTGCCTCCAACCCTTCAACAGTAGGCACAGGAGGCGGCCACGGCGCAGGTCGCATGGCCTCGGGCACTGACCCAATGGGAAGTGGGGTGAGAAGCCCTCGTGACGCAGCAACAGGGCAATCTTCGGGAAAACGAATGATGGCCAGCGGAACAATGCCACTTCCTGCGGGAATGGAAATGCGCAACAAAACGATGGCTTCAGGCACGAAACCGCTTCCTCCAGGGATGGAGCAACGCATGATGCATCGCGACCAGATGGGGAGTGGCACTGCGCGATGTACGGGCGGCGCAACGGGAACGAGGTGCGCAAACATGGACGAGAACAAGGAAGAGAGAAAAGAACGTATGGATGAGCGCAAGGAAGAAATGAAGGAGCGCATGCAAGAACGTCGCGGAGAAGTACTCAAGCGTATGTCCGAGCGCATGATTGAGCGCATGAACGCGGCAATTGAGCGCCTCACAAAGCTTGCTGACCGCATAGACTCACGCATAGCAAAACTGAAGGAAAACGGAGTAGTTACGGCATCTGCCGAGGCAAACATTGCGATTGCACGCACCAAGTTGGCGGATGCTAAAGCGGCAGTCCTTGTTGCAAAAGGCGCGGTAGCGAGCGCAGTAGCGGAGGCAGACGCATCAACAGGTAGCTCAACACCCAAGGGAGTAGGAAAATCAGTACGCGGTGCGCTCGAGACCGCCCGTCAGGCAGTTCTAGAGGCACACAAAGCCGTCGTCGAGGCAGTCAAAAGCCTGAAGGCAAATGTGAAAGTCGAAGGACAAACAGGTGCAAGCACAACGGTAGCACAATAATTTATTTCACTAACCACAAATAAGAAACACATGGAAGGAGAAAAAACAGGAGGCGCAGCTGCGCCCATGACCCCAGTGAGCGGGGAAAGCAAGGCGGGATTTAACGCAATGCTTATCGTTGTCGTGCTCGCACTTATTGTGCTTGCGGTCGCCAGCTGGCTCATGATGCAAGATGCTACAGTAACTGTGCCCGTATCCGAAACACCAACAACGGGAGCCATGATTACTGAGGAAGATGTCACCACACAGCAAATGAAGACTCAGGGTACATCCGACAACATGACGGAAATTGAGGCCGACCTCAATGCGACCAACATGAACTCGCTTGAGGAAATCAATCAGATTTAGTCGAGCAATGCATGTTTGCAACACCACCCGACCTTGGGTGGTTTTGCTTGCGTGAAGCAAACAAAAAAGCTACTATGCTCGCATTCATCCGCCGAGATTCCAATGGAAGATTTATCATTTAGTAACAATGTCAGTGCCCTAACGACTTTTCCGTGAGCGCGTACTGCATACCAAGGAAACTCTAGCGGAGAACATATTATGGAAGAAAAACACACACATGCGTACACTGTTTCGGTAAAAAAACTGCCGGGCTCGCGTATTGAAATCACTACAAGTATGCCCGCGGAAGAATTTGACGCAACACGCAAGGCAGCAATTACGCGGATTGGTGCAGATGTCGAGTTGCCAGGATTTCGAAAAGGGCACGTACCCGAAAAGGTTCTTGCTGCCAAAATTGGCGAAAGTGCAATACTCGAAGAGATGGCGGAAATTGCGATAGGTCATGCGTATCCCAAAATCGTCATAGCGGAAAAGCTTGATGTACTTGGAAGACCGTCGGTTGAGATAAAGAAGATTGCTATCGGAAATCCGCTCGAATTCACTATTACGACCGCTGTCTTTCCCGAGTATGCATTACCTGACTACAAGAAACTTGCCGCAAAGGCAGGCGCGACAAAAGATACCGCAGTGGTCAGCGACGAAGATGTCGAAAAGACAATCGAGCAAATTCGAAAAATGCGTGCGCAGAATGATGCACAGAAGGAGGAGCGCGAGTTCGATGAGACTGCACCACTACCCGAGCTTGATGACACGTATGTGCAAACACTCGGGGAGTTCAAGACTATCGCTCTGTTCAAAGAAAAGCTTCGAGAAAACATACTCAAAGAAAAGGAGCGTGAAATCAAGGACAAAAAACGCGTTGCAATCATGGAGTCAGTTGTTGGCGCAATAAGAATTGAACTTCCTGATGTGATTGTTGACCAAGAACTCGCGCGCATGGAGGACGAATTCGCCAATGATGTTGCGCGCATGGGGCTCGATATGGAGGCGTACTTCAAGGCAACTGGAAAAACGCGTGACGCAATTGTCGCAGAGTGGCGCCCTGACGCAATCAAGCGTGCGACCATTCAAATTCTCGTTGGCCGTATTGCTGATGAAGAAAAGCTTGAACCCGATCAGGCATTGATAGAGCGGGACAGCGCTGCACTTGCAGCACGGTACCCCGAAGCAGACAAGGAACGCGTGCATAGTTATATCCACATGCTCCTCACCAACGAAAAAGTGTTTGAGTTTTT
>JAYUQG010000026.1:0-25814 GCA_043756865.1 bacterium
CGCCTTTGCAGACAAGACCGGAGCCGATTTCGCTCACCCCCTCATGCCTCTCGCGCGCTTGCGCGCGTCCGAGTTTTCTCATCACTTCTTACTTGGTGCCCCCGATAGGAATCGAACCTATATTTAGAGTTCCGCAAACTCTTGTCCTATCCATTGAACGACGGAGACAAATAAAATGCCACATAAGTGGCTACGCATACACTACCATGTGAAAAACACGTAGTCAAAAGTAATCTGATCAAAGCGCATGCTACGTCAAAACCGCCAATTAAACTAAAAAACGAAAGAAATTGCGCGAAGTTCGCGGCGACGAGATGTGCGTGCTTGAGAGGGCGTACAACTTGTATGTCCTCCAAACCGCACATTGAAGTCAACAAAAAAATTTGCCAATTTCTTTCGTTTTTTTAAAAACCAAGTTGTTCGAGGAGGAGATGCGGGAGTGACTCGTGGATTTCTTTCATGGGGAGGTAGTTTACCAACGTTGCACGCACCTCTTCGATGTCCACGTCGGCAGGAATAGGGATAACAATAAGTGGCATCATGTGTTTGCTCGATTCCAGCAAAAGTCGGTTCTCGTGTTTGTATTCAGCAATTGCAAACCCCTCAAGGCTGTCGAATGAATAGAGGAGATTGCCTGCGCGGATTCCGGAAGTAAGAATCTCCACATGCATCATTTCAGGGCGGCGTGCAGCGAGGAGGATAAATGCAATTGTTGCAATAAACGTCAGGGTGATAAGCAAAAAGTTTTCGAACAAAAATTCGACGGCAATTAATGACCCCGCAATCAAGATGACAGATGCGTACCAATCATTTGTTTTCTCTTGGTAGATATGTTCAGGTGTATCCCACTCCATGATGACTTTATAATAACACACACCTATGGAGTGCTCAATGAAGAAAGCAAGATAAACGGGGAAAGCCATTGGAGTGCAGAGCTATATTGAGAATTAAAAAAGGGCCCCGAGGGGCCCTTGGAATCCTTGCGGATTGTTACTTGCGCTTCTTTTTGTCTTCGCCTTCCTTCTTCCCCTGCTTGACCTTCGGGCCACGTACGCGCTTCGCTGCGGCTGCGGCTTGGCGGTCGGCCTTGCCCTTTGCGACGCGTTCTGCATTGGCTTTCTGCGCCTTCAGGATGTCGTCGGCGGTCATCTTCTCGATGCCGGCGGGCTTGTGGTACTTCGTGCCACTGCCTGCGTTCTGCGGAATCCGCGACACGCGGATCTTGATCTCGTGCATCGTCTCGGGGTGGATGTGCAACCCCGGCCACACGCTGTCCGCGACGTAACCGGCGTAGGCCAGATCGGCTTGGGTGAAGCCCACCTGCTCGTGACCGTTGTAGCAACGGTTCATGCGCTCCAGCAGCTGCGCCGGTGGCTTGCCGTCTTCCGTCAGTTCGGCGTTCTTGTAGCACGCGAGGATGTCGGTGGAGATGACGAGGAACTGCACTGCCGAGTGGTTCGATGCCGCTTGCACGAGGACCGACCAGTTTCGCTGGATGGAATCGAGGTCGGCGGCGCGACGATGACCGGTGTGGATTTCGATCTCGAGGACGAACTTGCGGTAGCTCTCGATGAGCTGGAGGCGCAGGTCGTCCAGCGCCCGAGGGCATTCGTTTACGAACCGGTAAACCAAGAGGGCGGGGGAGAACCTGTGCTCCACCACCTTCGCCGCAACGTACACCCAGTCGTCGTGGTCGCGGGCGCCGTCGATGCGGGCGCTGATTTCAGCGATGTGCGGCGGCTCGTAGCGCCGATTCGCGTTCCTGTCAGGACGCGGGTTGTTCTTGCGAACGTGGTGCTGGCGAGGGGCTTGGGTTGAGGCGGAAGTGGTTTCCATGAAACGCTCCAATGTGGTGAACAGACTCGATTTTGAGCCAAGATAAGTATAGCATATTTATAGAAATATGTCAACTAATTTCCGACGATGGGAGGTATTTGCAAATACTTAAGTACTTTGTTTTTTGCCTTTTTGTACTGTTTCAGTATAGTGGTATGCATTGGGCGAGAACAATTTGTCTGCCCCATTGTTCGCCAGTAAGGAGGAGTGGCTGAGTGGTTTAAGGCAACGGTCTTGAAAACCGTCGTCCATGTAAGTGGACCGTGAGTTCGAATCTCACCTCCTCCGCTAATGGCTGAAACAAAGACCGTAAGGTCTTTTTTCATTTGCCATGGCGTGAGGAGGAGAGATTCGAAAGACGGAGGCGCGAAGCCGGCGCCAGCTTTGTGGTGGCGTTGCCGAGTCGGGGTCGAGAGTACTTTGGCTTTTGCTGCTCTTGCGGCAAAAGACTTAGTAACTCGTGACCGAATCTCACCTCCTCCGCCCGTGCAAAATACCACCGAAAGGTGGTTATTTTGTTGTCTCTCTTCTTGACCTGAGCTACTGTATTGATATGAAATACCTCGGCATCGATTATGGAACCAAACGCATCGGGCTTGCGCTCTCAGACATTGAGGGGCGTATGGCTTTTCCGCACGCCATCATTCCTTCAGGAAAAACTGCGGTTAGTGAACTAGTGAAGCTCTGCACTAAAGAGGGAGTGGGAACTATCGTAGTGGGCGATTCGCGCGACCTGATGAATGTGGAGAACTCACTCATGAAAAAAATTCGCCCATTTGCCGAGCAGTTGCGTGTAGCAACAGGTCTTCCCCTCGTATTTATGAACGAAGTATTTTCCTCGCGCGAAGCCACACACATGCGCGGTGACGACAAGCCCAACGATGCTTCTGCGGCGGCAATTGTGCTCCAGAGCTATCTTGACCGCACCACCCCTCCTCGATCTGATGTGTCTGATGCTATAGTGGGGGGGGCGACACACTCGATTATTATCAAGTAATACTCTATGCTTTTTACATAGGGCAACCGTTGATGAATTTCACAATATCGAAATGATGACAGGCTTTCCAAAGAAGTGTTGCTATAATAAAATTAATAATTAACAATCAATTTTATGCAACAAGAAATTCAACCACAACAATTTAATACCGTTCCTTCAAACAATAGGAATAAAATTATTCTTACAGCTGCCAGCTTGCTCGTCGTTGCTCTTGTTTCCACCGCAGGTTATTTTATTTTTTCAAAAAATTCAGTACAGCCAGTCGAAATTCAAACTCAACAACAAGCAGTGATTGTCGACCAGAAAATATATCGGAATGAACAATACGGATTTGAGTTTAAATATCCACAAAGTTTTTTAGTTGGAAAATTCGAGCCAGAAGTTTCTCCATCCAGCAATGTACCACCAGACATACAAGAAAAACTGAGTGATCTAAGCTTGAACAATGCCATAGTTTTGGTTGAGTCTGAACAGGTGGCCCTATTCCAGAACTCCCCAAAAGCTTTTTCGGTAGACAGTATTCCCATTGGTGACGTACCGACTATTAGTATTAAGCCAATTACTACCTCAGCAGGTTTTTATAGGAGGAGTTATATTGATAGAGAATTTTTTTCTGAATCAAAATTTTCCTCTGATTACAAAACTAAAAAAATTCAAATAGGCGATTATCAGGTTACAAAGTTGCCTGGGTATCCAGGACCATATGGAGATGCAGGATATTACTATTTGCTTCCAATTTCAGAAAATTTAATCATTGAATTTACGGCTACTAGAGAAAAAATTCTGACAAATACTGAAATGACAGAAAGTCATTATGATAAAGTAATTGAAGATATCATTTCTACTTTTAAATTAACAAATAACTTTGGAATTGTATCTTTTACGAAAACTGCCGTCGGCAAATGGCCATCAGAGTGGCACATAACTCTCTCTCCAGAAGATACTCAAAATATAAAAGGTAATGAATTTCGCATTGTAAGCCAATTAACAAACATGAAATGGCAAACCAACGAAGAAGAGCTTGTCCATGATGTGCTTGTTGATCAAAGAGAAATCCAGCCAGAAGTTGGCGATCTTGTGGAGATGAAATTTCATCTCAATAATAGCTCTCTTGTAAATCCTATGGGTCCGAGAGGTTATCAATACATGGTTCTTTCATCTGCATTTTCGCGATTAGCCAGTAAACGCGATGAGATTACTGCCAATTCAGTTAAGCCTTATGCATCCTCATTTCCGATATATATGCTGGGGAATAAGATTGACGATATCCTACCTCAACAAAAAGGTAATTTCGTTGATTTTAAAATTTTAATCGCTACAGTAAAAACGAGTGATGATAAAAATTCTTATACTTACGAGATCTTTCTTGAAAATTTTCCGATGAAGTAGCGAAGTGGGACGCACTTGATACTTAGGGCTCGCCCACTAATAACTTCATAGTTTTAGTGATAACGGTCCTTTGTGCCACATCCATTTTTTTTATAGTAACTTATTGGTGGATGAGGCCTTAGTACTTAATACTTTCATATATGGCAACCGTTGATGAATTTCACAATATCGAAATGATGGTCGGAACTATTTTAACAGCCGAGTACATTCCGGGTGCGGACAAGCTCTTGAAGCTTACCGTCGATTTTGGTCCTCTTGCGAAACCGCAAATAGAGGTGAGTGGAAACACGAAGTCGATTGAGGATGAGCCTGCATGCGCCGACGAGGCAGCCCCAACACAAGATATTCGCCAAATCCTTTCAGGTATACGTGAATATTACGAACCCGAGCAGCTTATAGGCAAACAATGCCCATTCGTGACTAACCTTGATCCGCGCACCATGCGCGGGCTCACCAGCTACGGAATGATTCTTGCTGCAGGGCCTGCGGACGGCGGAGCAGTGCTCTTGCACCCAGACAAGCCAATTCCAAACGGCACAAAATTACGTTGAAGTTACTAATTTTGCCGTTGTGTGGACAATGCACACCAAAAAAGTCATATCTGCTTTGGCAGAACGACGCCCATTGCGTATAATAGGTGTGATGTCTCTCTTCCACGCACCAAAGTATCTCGCTATGCCGGCCGTTGGGCTCGACATTTCTGCGGACGCTGTTCGATTTATCGAATTAGATATTGATGGCAGGGGAAAACTTGTGGTAACACGCTACGCGACACGGAACTTTCCTTTGGGAGTTATTGCCGAAGGCCACGTACGTGATAGAAAAAAATTGCAGGACGTGATAGCGACGCTTGCACACGAACACAAGCTTACATTTGCAAACATTTCGCTTCCTGAGGAGCAGGCGTATTTGGCAAACATTCGCATACCCCGAGTCCCACTTAGTGAAGTGCGTGGTGCGGTCGAGCTCCGCCTCGAAGAGCATGTTCCGATTTCGGGCGCAGAGGCCGTCTTTGATCATGTTGTGGTCGGCGAAACTACGAGCAGAAAAAAAGACACCATGGATGTTGTGGTTTCGGTGCTGCCGCGCGCTGTTGTCGAGGAATATTTGGAAATATTTTCGGGAACCGGTATTACCGCAAAAGCATTTGAATTTGAGTCACAAGCGATGGCGCGTGCCATTGTCCCGCAGGGTGATAACGGCACATTTTTGGTTATCGATATTGGGAAGATGATTACCGACATCTTTGTCACCGCAAACGGCGTCGTACAGTTTTCTGCATCCTTGGATATTGGCGGTCATTTTATTACTACCGCAATCGAGAAGGCGATGAAGGTGAGCTACGAAGAAGCCGAAGCACTGAAGGTGAAGCATGGACTTGTGGGCGGGGAGAAGGTGGTAGAGGTACACAGTGCAATGTTGCCTGTGGTTGCAGACTTGCGCACGCGCCTGATGCGTCATTATTCCTATTGGCAAACTCATCACGGAGACAAGGTGGGTGGAAACATCGAATGTGTGTATGTTACAGGAGGAGGAGCGAATTTGAAGGGTATCACCGAGTATCTCGCTGCCGAGCTCGACGTAAAAGTGACGGTCGCGAACCCTTGGCAGAACGTCTGTTCTTTTGAAGAATACATACCGCCACTCTTAATGCGTCAATCACACGGATACACCGCGGCAATCGGTCTCGCGTTGCGTAATTCCATTGTTGAATAGTTGAATAACATGATTAATCTTCTCCCCGCACACGCAAAGAAAAAACTAGCACAAGAGTACAAAATCCGACTCGGTGTGGTAGTGCTGTGTCTCATCATCGGCCTAGAAATTCTTTCTATCGGGCTTTTCGCCCCCGCATATTTCACCATTAGCGCCAGCACAAAAAGCTTACAGCAACAGTTGAGTGACACACGTGCCGCAACTCCGAAAGAAGGCGAAGATGTGCAACGTCAAATTCTTGCTATCAAAAAAGAAATTGACCTTTTGAAGCCAAGCGCAGGAGCAAGCTCCACCCCACCTTCCGCTTTGCTCAATGAGTTATTGCTCGACAAACCGCGTGGCATAGAAATCACTTCTTTTGCATACGCACGCACAAAGACAAATATTGGTATACAGCTTTCTGGACTTGCACTCACGCGCGATGAGCTGTTGGCATTTCAAAACAGCCTTCGCGCAAATCCTCTTGTTGCGGACATTAAGTACGGGAGCAGTTTCATTACCAAAAAGACAAACATTGATTTTGTAATAACCGTGACCATGAAATAACACCATGAAACGTAACTACCAAATCCTCGCTGTCCTTTTTCTCCTCGTGCTTGCACTGGGGGGTTTATTGGGGTGGAGCTACACCATCATGCAGGAGAAAAAAACAGCCGAAATTGCGCTGAGAACTGAACTGCTCGAAGAGAGCCAAAAGGGCAACAAAATGAAGGCCCAGAAACGCACCCTCGCCCTTATTTCAGACAATCACAAAGAGCTTTCTGCGTTTCTTTACGAACCCAGCGAGGAGAGTCAAATTAAATTTCTTTCTGAAATTGAACAGTTGGGCACCACCACAACGGGTGCCTTAGTCGAGACAAAGTCGCTCAGTCTCACCGAGGGAGAGTCCACGAGTTTCTACGGTGAGTTCTCCATATCGGGAACATGGGGTCAGGTGTACCACGTGCTGCGTCTGATAGAGGAATTTCCCTCGCGTATCGTCATTGAGCGCTTCGATGTGAAAATGGGATCAAGCGTTAACGAGTGGTCAGGCACATTTTCTCTCCACCTCACCAGCCTTAAGGGCACAAAATAATATGGATAAATTAACCACAAAATCATCGTCGTTCGAATTTGCACACGGGTTACGTGGATTGTTTTCCGGCAACGCAAATCCTGACACGCTCTGGCATATGGTGCTCGGCTTCTCTGCCATTATCGCTCTCGGAATTGGTGTGTTTGCCTACCTTACCTACACATGGGCAGAAAGTAGCATGACACCGCTGGTGACGACATCCGCCCGCAAAGACACTCTTTCCACCGAAGAGCTACAGCAGGTACTGGATGTGTATCGCTTCAAGCAGGCTACCTATCAGGCATTAAAAAACTCACGTCCCACCACGCCGCAGTTGGGAATCAACGCAGGGGTAGTTATGACCGCACCCGGGACAAATGTTGTTCCCGAGAAAACCGAAGCGCCCAAACTGGGCGAACCGCAGTTGTTGCCCTAGCAGATTTTCTTTTATGTCCTAAGTCACTTAGGCTTTTGTCGTTGCTTGCACGCCAAAAGCCTAATACCATCTCCAATTAACTCATTCTTATTCCGCAAGTTTCGGAGGTGCACCACGGGAGTATTTCCAATCCCTAACTCGCGATGCTCGAAGGGATTTAGGTCACTCCTTGGCGACCAATTTTTCTTCACGGTCTTCCGCGTTAGAAAAATGAAGTACTCCCCGTGGTGCTTTGAAAGGTGTCTCCTCGGAAACTAATTCAGAAACGGTTAACGAGAGATGGTATAAGTGTTCGCCTTCTGTTGTTTTGTGTCACAAATCACTAAATTTTTTGTTGCTATTCGCACAAAAAATGCAAGTGTTCGCGACCCCACCTCGCGGTTTCTGAAAAGCCTGAAGGAAAGCTTTTCAGAAACATCGCTGTGGTCGGACAAAACTAAAAATCTGCCGCAGGGCAGATTTTCTTTACGTTTTGTCCCCCCGCCAAGAATCGAACTTGGATCCGTTGCTTAGAAGGCAACTATTCTATCCGTTGAACTACAGGGAGTAGTTATTTCTCTCAAATCATACAACCGCAGCACGTCCCCAATGATACACACTACTCAGCACTACGCACCATAGCAGCCCAGTGGCTGGAGTGCAGCAGCACACAAGTGCACGCAGCTTCATGGCAACTATTCTATCCGTTGAACTACAGGGAGTAGTTTCTCTTTTCAACTCACTGAATTGCAGGAGTTATGGATGAGCGTATCATGCAACAATGTGTTTGACAATCTAAATTTAGTGTGATAAAAAGTCGTCAGTATTTTTCTTTGGAAAGATTGCGATGGGTTCAGCTTCTACGGAGGAGGGAAATACCAGCTGCATCTCACGGGACGGGGTTGGGTGAGGTCGGCTGTGGATGTCAACGACGATGAGAAACCGCAAGCAGTGCTTTTCACCGAGGAAATCATGAATCTCGCACGTGAATGGATAGCCAAGGGCGAAATTAGTGAGTGTGAGATTAATTTTTGTAACGCTGTCCGAGAGTTGTTGCAGTCGATTTAGTTGTGTCACGTAGCCCCGCGTTCACGGGGTTTGTTTTTTTTTGGCACTCGTACTATAGTGCTTTACATTCGGGCGATTAGCTCAGTTGGTAGAGCAGCGCTTTTACACAGCGAAGGTCAGAGGTTCGAATCCTCTATCGCCCACATCCATAAACCCCGCAAGGGGTTTTGTGTTGTGGGCGAAGAAAGCAAACTGCTTTGCTTTCGTTAGAGGATTCGAAGCCCTTCTCCCGTATTTATGAAGGATTATTATCCTGAGTAAATGGGAAAGGGGTACTGACCCTGTAAGGGTCGAATCCTGTGCCAAGACACTTAGGAACTCGTGACCGAATCCTCTCTGGTTATATTTAAAATTTTCTCATTTAACCAAATGCAAGGGTACCGACCCTGTAGGGGTCGAAACTCCTCTGTCGCCCACAAGAAAACCACCGTAAGGTGGTGTTGAATTTACGCGTAGGCTTCAGCCAGAGCGCGGAGCGCGGGCCCAATCCCGTCTTTCCATGACGTTACAAGATGCAGTCCATCGGGGACTTTCTTCAAGTAGGGCCCATGGGAAAACAAAAAACGATTGGGAATATCGGGATAGAGGTCGATGAGCATTGCGGGGGTGTCGTCGACGTGCGCTTTCGCGCCGTGACGCAAGAGCGCCACCCGTTTTGTACCCTCGCAATGCGTGGCATTCATGTCGAGCTCCAAGTCGTGGGCCGCCAGCCAATATCCGGCGAGTACTGCCTGCTCGCTTGTACGCGCAGTCACCACGGGCAAGATGAATCCTTCAGCGAGGAGTTCCTTGATGGTTTCAATTGCACCAGGAATGGCGCGGAGATAGAGAGGGCTCTGTGGGTTCAGATGTGCTTCGCAAATGGCTTCTTTGACGATACGGTCATGCCAGTGTGGTTTTTCGCCTTTTCTGGCTTGTGTCGCACCGATTGCATCTCTCCAGAGGGAATACTGTGCCCCTCCGAGGTGATAGCTCAAGTAGTCACCGATAAGTCCATCAAAATCGAGCCCAACAGCAATTGTCATGTGTAGTCTTTCTGCGAACAGGCTGCAGTCGGTATAACATATAATCTTTATATAAAAAAGCATCGCCACCCGTAGGTGGCGATTGTGTTGTACGCGATGTGGCCTCTGCCCTGGGCCCGACGTTTCTAAGGCGTCTCTCTCCTTATTAGGGAAAGGATAAGGGGTTTCCCCCGAAGCTGTCTCTCCACCGCGATGAGCCTACGCGAGAGTCTCGTGTGTGCGCATCGCGGAGGAAAAGGTAAATCTCACTGTAAGTATTATATCAGATTTAAATATAAAAGTCAAGCCATCTCGGGTAATGATGCAATCCATGAAGAACGCAGCTGTCGTCGTGTATAATCGGTAGCATCTATGAAAAAAGCGCGCGTACACGACGTCGACGTACTAGTCATTGGAGCAGGTATCAGTGGTCTTGCTGCGGCATATGCGCTCGCAAAACAGAAACAGTTTTCGTTTGCCGTGCTTGAGGCGCGCGACCGCGTGGGTGGACGTATGTGGACTGCCCCGCTTCCAAACGGTCTTATTGGTGAGTATGGCGCGGAGTGGATTGGGGCTACACACAAACATCTATTGCGTTTGTGTAAAGAACTGAATGTAAAACTTGAGACGCATCGATTCCTCTCCTCGCCATATGTAAAACATGGCCGTCCCGACCCTGTGCTCCCCCATCTCCTTGCCAGACTCGAAGACGTGCTCACACGTACACCACGAACACGAAAACTCGACAAAGAAAGCTTACTCGCATTTTTGAACAAACATTTTTCTGGAAGTGAAGTTGCGCTCCTGCGTACGATTTATAGCGCAGAGTTTGCCGAGGATGCACGTTATGTATCGGCAATTCGTGCAATACTCGATCATGCGACAGGTGGAAAAAATTCGCATATGGATTTTCATGTTAAAGGTGGTAATACCAAGCTCGCACGAGCGCTCGTCGCTGCTATCGGCACCGAGCGTATTCATCTCGAGCAGGAGGTGTTGCAAATCACACAAACGAAAGCAGGTGTTGTCGTTGAGTGCGCAGACGGAACATTGTGGTGCGCAAAGAAAATTATTTGTACGCTCCCGACCCAAGTGCTCGCACGTACGCAGTTCTTACCAGCACTTCCTCCCGCCGCACTCCGTGCCGCGCAAAATTTGAAGTATGGAAATATTGTAAAAGTGATCCTCTCATTCCCGAAGCGCTTTTGGATGAAAGAAAATTTCTCATTATTTTCTGACGGACCCGCACAGTATGTCTTCCACGCAACGCAGGGTCAACGAAAAGCAGGAGGGGCATTGTGCATCTATGCAGTGGGAGCTCGCGCAGACCGCATGAGCAGTATGAGTATGGCGCGCGCATGGCAAACACTCAAAAAAGCGTTACCTGCAGATATCGACACAAAAGGCATTGCCCCGACACACATGACGCGACATGTGTGGGCAAAAGATCGTTTCGTCCTCGGCGCATATGCGGTGTATCAACCGGGTGAATGGGTGCGTGTGCAACGTGCGTTTGGTGCACCATTTCATCATGTCTATTTTGCGGGAGAGCATCTCGCTGAACTCCAGGGATTTATGGAGGGAGCCGCAACGACAGGTGAAGCGCGCGCACGCGAAGCACTAAAAGCATTACGAAGATGAATGAAACAGCACGCATAGAATGTATTGTATCGGGGCGAGTGCAAATGGTCATGTACCGAGACTTCGCCACGCGCACCGCACGGCGCCTGGGAATTTTGGGCGATGTGTATAATGACCATGATGGAACAGTGCGTGTTGTGGCAGAAGGACCGAAAGACACACTCACCGCGTACATTGGTCATCTCGAGCGTGGCTCCCTTCTTGCGCACGTCGAGGCAGTGCGGGTCGAATGGGTAAACCCCACTGGTGAATTTACCACATTTAGCATACGGTATTGATATGGAGCAAAACATTCCGCAATCAATTGGCATAATCATGGACGGCAATCGTCGCTGGGCAAAATCCAAAGGCCTCCCCACGCTTGAGGGCCACCGCATGGGCTACAACAAGCTCAAAGAGGTGCGCACATGGGCAAAAGAGTCCGGGATAAAAGAAATGATTGTGTATGCGTTTTCTACGGAAAATTGGAATCGTACCGAAGAAGAAATTGCATATTTAATGAATATTTTCCGTGAAGCGATTCAGGTCATGACGAAGGAGGCGATCGTCGAGGATACACGACTTATTTTTCTTGGTGAACGTTCCCGCTTGGCGCCAGATATTATTTCCTTAATCGCGTCCTCGGAAGAGGGGACACGATTGTGCTCCAGCTTTGTATTTGGTTTCGCACTTTCGTATGGTGGTCGCACAGAAATCATAGATGCCATACACCGCATCTCACCAGAGCGACTCGCCGGTATCTCAGAGGAGGACTTTGGTAAATTGCTTTGGACCAAAGACATGCGCGACCCTGACCTCATCGTGCGCACCAGTGGCGAGGAGCGGCTCTCAAATTTTCTACCTTGGCAAAGCGTATACAGCGAACTCTATTTCACAGAAACACTGTGGCCGGACTTTTCTCGCGAAGAATTTCTTCGCATACTCGCGGAATATGCCGCCCGCGATAGGCGCAAAGGAAAATAAATCAAATTAAAAGCGCCCATACGGGGCGCTATTGCTTATGTAGCTGGCGGAGCTTCATCAATTTTTTGTGTGCACGCACCAGCTTTGCGAGGCTTCGTGCTTGAGATTTTTCTCTACTGACTTGTTTGGTGGAGGGTAGGCTCGTGCTCAGATTCGACTTCAGTGCGGCATGTGCATCGACGAGTTGGCAAAGAGATTTAAACACCTCTTCAAGTGCCGCTCCGACATCCGTCCCATATGCGCCGGAAACTTCGTTTGCAAGCGGTGCATAGGCGCGCTGGCGTTGGTCTAATTCTTGAAACACCTTGTCCATCGTGCGGGCGATGCGATAAAAATTCACTTTCGGTGGGCGCAGGGTAGCAAGCTTGTCCATGATGGTGACTCCAGAGAAACATCTTTGCATAGCATAAATGTTTCCTTTTTTTTGTAAAACATGAGTAGATGATGAGGTGAACACGGAACCAGATATACTCTACGAAGACGAGCACCTCGTTGCGGTAAATAAACAGAGCGGGCTTGTGGTGCATTCTGATGGACGCACGGAAGAGGTGACATTACAAGAGTGGGTCGCGAAAAGATATCCAGAACTTGAAGAAGTCGGCGGACTACACACACTTGATTCAGGTCGATACATCAAGCGCTGGGGGATTGTGCATCGGCTGGATCGTGCAACTTCTGGCGTGCTCCTTATTGCAAAAGATGATCCAACTTTTCTTTCCCTCCAGCGGCAGTTTATCGAACACGCGGTTGCTAAGACCTATCACGCGGTGGTATTTGGTCTGTTAGACAACGCTGCGGGGGTAATTGATCTTCCTATCGGAAGAGATCGTCGCGACTTTCGTCAGTGGACGGTTCCTCCCCATGCCCGCGGCACGTTGCGCAAAGCGCAGACCGAGTATCGCGTTTTGGGTGAATATAACGAGGCGAGTCTCCTTGAGCTCAAACCCAAAACTGGACGCACACATCAGCTCCGTGTGCATCTCCTTGCGCTCGGCCATCCGATTGTGGGCGATGACCGCTATGCACCAGAACGGGGGAGTATGCTCGGCTTTACGCGACTCGCCCTCCACGCAAAAGCCATCACCTTTTTGTATGACGGAAGACCAAAGACCATCGAGGCCCCGTATCCCGCTGACTTTGCTTATATTGTTGGGAGTTTTTTGCACAAGTAGTAAACGACTCAAGCGAGTCACACACCAGCTCCATCCACGCCCACCCACCCAAAAAACACCCACTATCAAAAACACCAACTGCCACACAAGCAGTAGAGCCATATTATCCCTATTTTATGTCAAGGTTTAACCTTGACATCAAGCTGACATGGACATGGAGATGGAGGTTCGTTACTTAAACTGCCCAACCTCATCGTCCTCGATTCCCGCAATCCAGTCATTTATGTATTCACTAAAGTCTTTGGCTTTTTCGAAGTATTCAGGAAAGGCAATTGTGTTTAATATCACACTTGCTCGTCGTGGTGCAGACAGATGTTCGTAGTCAAAAAAGCTTGAATAAGGAAAATCACGCACATATTTTTCTGCGGCCTGCCTATTCTTGATGCGATGCTCTTTCCACCCAGAATCAATGATGCCAATTGGATTCAGATGAATATATGCAAACAAATATTTAAGATAGTTATCGTCGTTGACGTGCTGTGCGCGAAAGCTTCCTTCAAAAAGAGTCCCACGACGTAGGTGTCTCCTGTTGAAATACATGGTGTACGCAGTCATAAGTTTCTGCATAAACATGCTAATTCCGCCATCCGACTGCTCACGCACTAAGAGATGAAAGTGGTTTGGCATCAAGCAATATGCACCGATGTCAATTAAGGTGGTTTCTCGAGGAATGAGAAAAATATCATCAAGTTCTGCTTTCTTGTGGTCGCTGCGGTGAATGGGAACTCCGCTGTTACAAAGATAGAGCAGGGAGATAAATCGCTCATGATCTGCGTTGTCGAGAAATACAATCCGCTTATCCGTCCCGCGGTTGTAGACGTGATAATACTCTCCTGTGGCAAAGGTTATGTTTCTGGCCATGCCCCCACCTTATTCTCATTTGGCAAAATGTCAAGGTTAAACCTTGACAAAAAAAGGGGAAAATACGTTGCAAAACATAGAATGATTGCACGAAACAGGAGGGTGTGTTAGATTGCTGACTACGTTTGGGATCAACTGAAAGTGTCCAATTAGGATTTTTCTCAGTCAGCGCACCACCTGTCACCCGCTTAAAAAAAATTATTATTTATTACGCACTACTATGAATTCCGTACTTATCGCAAAAATGAAGCTCACCCCAGTGAACATGGAGGCCCGCAAGTCTCTCGAGTTTCGCACTGGTGACACCGTCCGCGTGTGGGTCAAAGTGCTTGAAGATGCCGAGAAGAAGAAGTACCGTCTTCAGGCGTTTGAGGGCATGGTGCTCGCGCGCAAGCACGGCAAGGAGTCAGGTGCGACATTTACTGTGCGCAAAGTTTCAGGCGGAGTCGGAGTAGAGCGCATCTTCCCGCTTTATTCTCCAATGATTGATAAGATTGAGCTCGTAAAGCGTTCAACAGTGCGCCGTTCGAAGCTCTACTACGTGCGCGAGAAGGCAGTGCGCGATGTTCGCCGCAAGTTGAAGCAGACTCGTATGGGTGGAGGCTCGACAAAGGATTTTGAATCAACTGAAGTTGAGGCTGTCGCCCAGGCAGAAGTTAAAACAGAAGAATAGTAACAAAAAAACGGGGTAACCCGTTTTTTTTGTTGGGCGGTCGTACTCTTTGAAAATTTTTAAAAACGTGTATTATGCATTGCACGACCCCTACTAAGGTGCCGTATTGCCCAGGTGCTGTAATTGGTAGCCAGGCATGCTTGAGGTGCATGTGTCGAAAGACGTGGAGGTTCAAGTCCTCTCCTGGGCACAAATACAAAAAACTCCCGTAAGGGAGTTTTTTGTATTTGTGCCCAGAGTAGGCAAACTGCTTTGCCTACGAGAGAGGACTTGAAGACTTTTGTGATGTTTTTAAGTGGCTGCTCTGAGTCACGCAAAAACCACAAAAGTGTACTGACCCTGTAGGGGTCAAGTCCTCCATTAGACAATAAGTATTACCTATACCAAAGACTATGTGAATCTGCTGATATAATACAAGGATGAAGCTTGATGAAAATGATATCAAATTGATTTGTGATTCAATGGTTGCAAATTATCCAGACAAGGATTGTGACTCTTACAAAATGCTTTTGTCACTAGAGGTTCTTCGCGCGATGATGGGCGATGAGTGGACGAATCAAGCAATTTTTCCAAATAATCACCATGTAACTTCAAAGACTGTTTTGGATGCAGTCAATTTTTTGCAAACAAATCGTCCGGGTTTTGTATTTCAGGAAAGAGTCAGCAAGTTAGCCGTGCATCTTTATAACATTCGGGATGTAGTAGGTTTGCA
Source organism: bacterium (assembly GCA_043756865.1). Taxonomy (GTDB): domain Bacteria; phylum Patescibacteriota; class Minisyncoccia; order Phycocordibacterales; family UBA6899; genus MHLP01. The sequence continues at coordinate 15,502 of JAYUQG010000026.1, forward strand.
AAAAGTGATTGATGAAATAAAATCTGGAAATATCTATGGGGGTTATGCAGAACTTGAAGCGGGCGATTTTTTACTAAGAAGAAATATTCCTTTTGAGTTCGTGATTCCATCAGGACAAAAGGGTCAGGATTTTGATATTAAGATTAACACCAATTACACAATTAACTGCGAGGTAAAGCATAAAATAGAAAGTACTCATCCTAGCAAAGAAGCCCTAGAAGCCACTCTCAGTGCTGCGAATAAGCAAGTTCCCAAGAATCAGCCAGCCCTATTTTTTATAAAAGTCCCAATATCGTGGATTAGACATGCGGATTTTCGTGGCATAGTTGAACGAACTAAGGGAACTTTTTTCCCTCGCAACGAGAATGTCTTGGGTTTTATTTTGTACTGGGAGGAAACAGTTCAAGGGGGCGATGGAATGTTTCATTGGAAATATAAATTTGAAAAAAACTCAAGACTGTCAGTGAATGTTGGAAATATTCAAGAGGAACTTACTGCAGAGGTGGAACCTTTAGATACATTTGTTTATGAACTAAGAAAGCATATTAAAAAATGCCAAGATTATTTGTCGTACCAATAATCTTAATCCCCCCAACTCTCATCCTTGGTGGGCGTGGGGAGACTCGAACTCCCAACCCTTACGGGATACGCTTCTGAGACGTACGCGTATGCCAATTCCGCCACACGCCCACCAAAGAAAAGAATACAAAATTTGTCGTTTTTGGAATGAGACGGTCACGAATCACTAAGCCTTTTGCTGTCGCTTGCACTGCAAAAGTTTAAGTGTTCTCGACCCTGCCTCGCGGTTTCTCGAAGACTCGAAATATCGCTCCGACCTTACGGTGTCTGTGGAAGTAAAGCAGTTTACTTCCACGTAGACACCTCACGCGGCTACCAGTTACGCCACATGCCCATAACTCGACCAAGTCTAGCAAAGGGAGGAGGGGAAATCTACAGGGATGCACACTGATTATGAAACAAAAATGAACCTGCGGCAAAATATTCATAGGTGATACGCATTTGACAACCTGTCAATATTTACGATGTGACGCTGAGTGCTAGGCTAAAAAAGGAACAACCAAATGTCGTTCATTGACATTTCCGCAAGCGGAATCATGTAGTGCGCACTACACCCGCTTTTCATTCACTGGTGATTGTTGAAGGAGAAAAAAATGAGTAATCGTGACGCAAATGTGTTCACGCTACAAGCTGGTCGCTATGAGCGAACCAGAGAAGAGTCAATGTCTATCGAGGCATACCTCGACTTGTGCAAGAGTGATCCGGGAACCTATGCCTTCGCTTCCGAGCGGATGCTCAAGGCCATCGGCGAACCGCACGTGATTGACACCCGCACCGATCCGCGTCTCTCCCGCTTGTTCGCCAACAAGGTGATCAGGATGTATCCGGCATTCGCCGAGTTCTACGGGATGGAAGACTCCATCGAGCAAGTCGTCAGCTACTTCCGTCACTCTGCACAGGGGCTCGAAGAGAAGAAGCAGATTCTGTACTTGCTCGGGCCCGTTGGTGGTGGCAAGTCGTCAATCGCTGAGCGCTTGAAGCAGCTCATGGAAAAGATTCCCTTCTACGCATTGGCAATCGAGGGAAAAGACGGCAAACTGGAGATTTCTCCGGTCAACGAATCTCCGCTCGGTTTATTCAGCGCAGGAGAAGACGGTCCGACTTTGGAGCGGGACTACGGCATTTCCAATCGCTACCTCCAGCGTGTTCTCTCACCCTGGGCGGTGAAACGACTCGAGGAGTTTGGCGGTGACATCCGCATGTTCAAGGTGGTCAAACGCTACCCGTCGATTCTGAAACAGGTCGGCATCAGCAAGACTGAACCCGGAGACGAGAACAACCAAGACATCAGTTCGCTGGTGGGCAAGGTCGACATCCGCAAGCTCGAACGCCACGCACAGGACGATCCTGACGCGTACAGCTTCTCGGGCGGCTTATGTCTCTCGAATCAAGGTCTCCTCGAGTTCGTCGAGATGTTTAAAGCACCCATCAAGGTGTTGCACCCTCTCCTCACGGCCACCCAAGAAGGCAACTTCAAGGGTACCGAAGGCTTCGGCGCCATTCCCTTCGACGGCATTGTGCTGGCACACTCGAACGAAAGCGAGTGGAAGACCTTCCGCAACAACAAGAACAACGAGGCCTTTCTCGATCGTATCTACATCGTGAAGGTTCCGTACTGCTTGCGTGTTTCCGAAGAAATCAAAATCTACGAGAAACTCTTGCGCAATTCTGCACTCGCGAAGGCGACGTGCGCTCCGGGCACGCTGAAGATGATGGCGCAGTTTGCCTCACTCACGCGTCTCAAGGAACACGAGAATTCGTCGCTGTTTTCGAAGATGCAAATCTACGACGGCGAGAACCTCAAGGATACCGATCCGCGGGCCAAGTCGCTCGGCGAATACCGTGACACCGCAGGCGTCGACGAAGGGATGTCGGGCATCTCGACGCGCTTCGCGTTCAAGATCATCTCGAAGGTGTTCAACTTCGATTCCACAGAGGTTGCGGCCAATCCGGTCCACCTCATGTACGTGCTCGAGCAACAAATCGAGCGCGAGCAGTTTGCACCTGAAATCGAGCAGAAGTACACCGCATTCATCAAGGAGCATCTGGCTGCCAAATATGCCGAATTCATCGGCAAGGAGATCCAGACCGCGTACCTTGAGAGCTACAGTGAATACGGCCAGAACATTTTCGACCGCTACGTCACGTACGCCGACTACTGGATTCAGGACCACGAATACCGCGACACCGACACTGGTGAAGTGTTCGATCGTAGTCTGCTGAACGCTGAACTCGAGAAAATTGAGAAACCAGCGGGTATCAGCAATCCGAAAGACTTCCGCAACGAAATCGTGAATTTCGTGTTGCGTGCTCGTGCCAACAATCAGGGCAACAATCCGCTCTGGACGAGCTATGAAAAACTTCGGGCGGTCATCGAGAAGAAGATGTTCTCGAACACCGAAGAACTTCTGCCGGTCATTAGCTTCAATGCGAAGGCAAGTGCCGACGAAGCGAAGAAGCATGAAGATTTCGTGACCCGTATGGTTGCGAAGGGCTACACCGCAAAGCAAGTGCGACTCCTCTGCGAGTGGTATCTGCGCGTGCGGAAGTCCTCGTAAGACTCCGTGCGACCGTCATCTTGAAACCACAGAGTGCGCCCTGCGCACTCTGTTTTTTGTGAGAGGATCACATGGACGACTACACTGTCATCACGTGCATGTCCGGCGATCGGTTTATCGACCGTCGCTTGGCAGGCAAAAACAAATCAATCGGAAACCGCGAGCGTTTTTTGCGCCGCAGCATGGACCAAGTTCGTGAAGCGGTGAAGCGCGCTGTGGGTGAACGCGATATCCGCGATATCGGCGAGGGTGGCGTGAATGTGCCCATTCCCAAACGCGATCTCACTGAGCCAGTCTTCGGTCATGCACCGGGTGGCAAGCGTAAGTTTGTTCATCCCGGCAACAAAGAGTACGTTACTGGTGACCGCATCGACCGACCCAAAGGTGGCGGTGGCAAAGGTGGTGGCAAAGGTGGTGGCAAAGGGCAGGCAAGTGACTCTGGCGAGGGCGAAGATGACTTCATTTTCCACCTCTCCAAAGAAGAGTTCATGAGGGTGTTCTTCGATGACCTCGCTCTGCCGCACTTGCTGCAAACCACGCTCTTGGAAACTCCGGAGTACAAAATCATTCGCGCGGGGCTCACCACAGATGGGACCGCGACGAATCTGCACTTGGTGCGTTCGATGCGCCATGCACTTGGACGAGGAGTTGCATTCGGCAAGTTGAAGTATCGCAAGGAGCTTGAAGAAGCCCTCGACGAACTCGACGATCTCGAGTCAATGTGTCACCTGTGCCCGCTCGGTTACGATGATCTGCACGCAGCCCTCTTGGCGCGTATCGAAGAGCTGGGAAGAAAAATCGGGAGCATCCCGTTCCTCGACCCCATCGACTTGCGCTATCGGAGCAGGGTGAAACTCCCCATTCCGACGGCAAAGGCGGTGATGTTCCTACTCATGGACGTCTCCGGCTCGATGGACGAAGAGCGCAAGGATCTCGCGAAGCGTTTCTTCATTCTGCTGTATCTCTTCTTGACGCGGCACTATGAAAAAATCGACCTGGTGTTTATTCGGCACCACACGCAAGCGCAAGAAGTCGACGAACAGGGATTCTTTCACGACAAGTCGACTGGCGGCACTGTTGTTTCAAGTGTGCTCATCTTGATGGAGCAAATCATCAAAGATCGTTACGCAGACAGAAGCGAGTGGAACGTCTATGGCGCACAAGCTTCCGACGGCGACAACTGGAATAACGATAGTGTGCGTTGCAGGGAACTGCTGAAGGACAACATCCTTCCGCTCTGCCGCTACTACACGTACATTCAAGTGGTCAAAGAAGAGCAAGATCTCTGGAAGGCGTACGTAGAGGTTGCGGCGACCTGTAAGAACTTCGCCATGAAATACGTGGACGATCGAACCAAGATTTACAGCGTCTTCCGTGAGCTGTTCAAGAAAGGAGCAGGAACATGACCCATCGCCAACTTCCCCCCCGCTCGGACTGGTCGTGGCCCACACTCGAGGAATACCACGCCGTCATTCATGCGACAGCGCAAAAGTTCAGGCTGGATACCTATCTGAACCAATTCGAAATCATCACTGCCGAGCAGATGATGGACGCGTACGCGTCGGTGGGTATGCCGGTCAACTACCGCCACTGGAGTTACGGTAAGGAGTTCGTGACTACCGAAGCGCAGTATAAGCGCGGCGACATGGGCTTGGCCTACGAGATTGTCATCAACTCGAATCCCTGCATTTCGTATCTCATGGAAGAAAACTCCATGGCGATGCAGGCCTTGGTGATCGCGCACGCGGCATACGGGCACAATAGCTTCTTCAAGGGCAACTACCTGTTCCGACAATGGACTGATGCCGAGGGAATCATCGATTACCTCGTGTACGCCAAGAACTACATCTCGACATGTGAAGAAAAGTATGGCCTGCAGAAGGTTGAAGAGTTCTTGGACTCGTGTCACGCGCTCCAAAACTACGGCGTGGATCGGTACAAGCATCCCCCGAAGCTCTCACTCGCCGACGAAGAGGCACAACGCCGCGATCGTGAAGCGTACGCACAGCAGCAGGTCAACGAACTTTGGCGCGTTGTTGCACCCGAGAAGTCTGTTGTCATTGCCGAGAAAGACAAGCGTTTTCCCGAAGAACCGCAGGAAAACATCCTGTACTTCATCGAAAAGCATGCCCCGCTTCTTGAACCTTGGGAACGCGAAGTGGTGCGCATCGTCCGCAAGATTGCCCAGTACTTCTACCCCCAGCGTCAGACGCAAGTCATGAACGAAGGGTGGGCCACGTTCTGGCACCACAAGCTCTTGAACACGATGTACGACGACGGCTATCTCGCCGACGGCATCATGATTGAGTGGCTCAAGTCGCACACCAACGTGGTGTACCAACCGCCAGTCGGGCACAAAGCTTACAGCGGCATCAACCCGTATGCGCTGGGTTTTGCGATGTACACGGACATCAAGCGCATGTGCGAGCAACCCACCGACGAGGATCGGCTGTGGTTTCCTGAGATAGTTGGGCGCAATTGGCTCGACACGCTCCATCATGCGATGCAGAACTTCAAGGATGAGAGTTTCATTTCTCAGTACCTTTCTCCGCATTTGATGCGCCAGATGCATCTCTTCAGTCTGCTCGACGACGAGAGTCAGAAAGAGCACATCATCGTGGATGCGATTCACGATGAGAGCGGCTATCGCAAAGTCCGTGAAGCGCTTTCGTTCCAGTACAACCTCAATGAGCGGGAGCCGAACATTCAGGTGTTTTCCGTGGACAAGCGGACTCGGGCTTTGACGCTCCATCACACGCGCACCGGCGACCGTCCGTTGCACGATTCTGCAACCAAGGTCATGAAGCATGTTGGCCGCTTGTGGGGATTCCCTGTAGATCTCGATAGCGTTTCCGACACGGGAACCGTACGACAACACTTCGAGTGGAAACCACCCGAAAAAAGCTAGTTTTTTGTTCTTTTGTGCGTACACACCCGCCACTCTCACGAGTGAGCGGGTTTTTTATTTGAGCCTATGAAGAAAACTCCCCGCGTGTGCGGGGAGTAGCTTAGTGATGATGATCGTGCGCGTGCTCGTCCTTTGAAAACAAAATCCGCGTTCCCCAAATAAACATAAAGGGTGCAACGATAGCGAGGGCGAACCACGCGTCTATTGCAGGAAGGTCAAAGAGCATGACACACAGCCCAGAGAGGACAACGATGCATGAAAGCGCACAGTCGGTGAGCAGGTGGGCTATATTTGCCTCGTGCAATGAATCTTGAGCAGAGGCATCAACTCCAGCTATCACGCGGTGTGCACAGAAGTTTCCCACTGCTGAGAAAAGCGCGACTACAATGATGACCCAGCCGGAGAACGCCACCGGTGTAGAAATTCGCAGGATACTTTCATGTACGATAAATCCTGCGGACACACAAAGCAAAAGTGAGGCAATTATTGCAAGGATTCGTTTGCGTATTCCGTGATGCTCATGTGCGTACATGCTCGCTTTTTTTGCAAGGATGGTTGTGCCGAGCAGAATCAAGATATCGCCAATCCCGTGCATCGCGTCGCCAAACAACGTGAGACTTTGCGCAAAGAGGACGAGTGTCAGGATTTGTACACATGCGACCGCGATGTTGACGGAGAGTCCGGTGCGGTAGCGCTGGTACGTATCAATAGCGATTTCTCTGTGGGACATATGTCCTCCTGTGCGTACGTCTACATTACAGCCTATGTGTGTGAGGTGCTTTCGTCAAAGTTATGCACGTCGTATAATGCGCGCATGTTATATACAGGTAAGGGGGACAACGGCACGACGAAGACGTTTGGATGTGACCAACGTATTTCAAAAAGCTCAGCAATAGCAGAGGCACTTGGCCATGTAGATGAGATAAACTCGCTGCTCGGGGTAGTAAAAATAAAGGCTGCGACCATGCCCGCAGTGCTCGGGCTCAACTACCACACCTTGCTTTCAGATATACAGCAAGACCTTTTCGTTATCCAAGCCGAACTTGCAGGTGCGGACAAAAAGATGGAGCGGGTGCGTGTGGCAAAAGTTGAAGATTGGGTAAATGCAATCGAGACTGAGCTGCCGCCGATTACTACATTTTTTGTATCGGGGGGAACGGAGCTGGGTGCATTGTGTGACTTCGCGCGTACGGTGTCGCGTCGTGCCGAGCGTCGTGTGGTGGCCGCACTTGAAGTTGATCCTGCAAAAGATGCACATACCGAACTCCTCGCATACATGAACCGCCTCTCAAGTATTTTGTATGCGCTTGCCCGTCTCGCAAATCACCGCGAAGGAGTTGCCGAAGAAAAACCACATTACTAATATTTGACCATGACTAAATTTATAATTTGTACAGTAATAGTACTTGCACTGCTATTTGCTGTATCGTCTTGGAAAACAAAAACTTCCGTTCCTGTATTATTCAACTCGCCCGCCCATATTGCACCCCAGCTACTTGCGGCCAATGGAGCTGAGTGCACAGTTTCGACATCAACACCCGAGCGTGGCATTGTCGGAATGAGCTACTACACCGATCCTAGCAAGCACCAACGGGAAGAATATGATGCATTGAAAGACCTTGGCGTGAGACATGTGCGCATCGACTTTGGATGGAAATATATCGCTCACACCGAAGGTGCCCATGATTGGACTCAGACTGATGCTCTCGTTCGCGCGCTCACTCTGCGTGGGATATCTATAAGCGATGCATTGGTAACATATCCACCTGAATATCTACAAGATTGGAATGATGCTGAAACTCAAATGGAAGCATTCATGCAAAAGATAGTGGAGAGATATAAACCGGGAGGTGAATTCGCAGGTATTATGCCGGAATTCCCAGGAATACGTTATTGGGAGATTATCAATGAGCCCAATCTTCCCGGATTAGGGTTTGTTCCACCCAGCATCAATCCGAGTGATTTCGTCGACGCGTACGCACTGCTCCTCATGTCTGCAAATCGGGGAGTGAGAAAAGCCGACCCAAGCGCATTTGTGATCATGGGAGGGCTCAGTCCGGACGGCATGCCTCCAGAGGCATTTCTCTCTCGCGTCCTCTTGCTGGCACCAAATTGTTTTGATATCTTGGCTTTTCACCCCTACGGAGATCCGGAGAATTTTTTAAGAACCGCCACCCACCTTAAGGTAATCATGTCGGAACACGGAATAAAAGAAAGACCGATCTGGTTTAACGAGTATGGCGAATCCAATGACACGCTTCACTCCTCCGTGATTCCTCAAGTGTTCACTAACAGAAATAGCGTAGATGGTTTTTTTTGGTTCACACTTCGAGACCTAGCTCCGGTCGGTGAAAACTACGGTGTGCTTGATTATCAGTACACACAAAAACCGGGCTACCAATTACTCAAAAATGCTTTCACGAACGCTCAAAAAACTATTATAAGCACCAGTACACAGCCATAGTCATGATCACACGCAAACACAAAATGGTGACGGTGAGCGATAAAATGCAACAAAATTATCGTTACACGTGTGTTGCACGAGCAGGAAAAGATTTTGCTCCCGACTTCACTCCCGATCTTTCGCCCAAAGAAATGCTCGCGCTGGGGGTATTTGGGGGCAAGTATATGACTGATTGCAAAAAAGAATTTCCCGCATCGTGGTGGACGCGCGCGAAGCTGGCCAAAGAGGGACGAGACAAGAATCTTAATTATTTTAAAATAAACGCCTCCCAGCCCCTCTCGGTGTGGCGCGCAAAAGGCTGGATATATCGCAAAGACCCCCGTGGCTGGTTTCAGTGGTATTGTCGGTACCACATGGGCCGCAGAATTCCCGAGGAAGATGCGCGTCAAATCAAGCGTTGGAAAGCCATTGCACGCCATATTGCACAAGTCAGGGAAAATTGCCGCGTTGGTGATGAGTTTTGTCGTCCGCGACAGCGACAGGCGATACTGCATTGGGCCTACGACAGCCGAAAATTGTAAATGAAAAAGCAGTCCGAAGACCGCTTGCCGAGGTGTGTACTCTGTTATCGATGACGAACAGGGCCACATCCGTTGCTGCTCATGCCGACGTCGCATTCCGCTTCGACGAGGGTTGACTTGCCTGAGTCGGAGACACTGGCGGAGCATCGGGCGTACCGCGCTGTGCGATGCTTGGTGCACGTCGCGATGATTGTCGCTTCGGGGTACAGCCTTTGTGCGTACTGCTTCATGTCCGAGAGCGCTTTCGCCTGTTCTGTCTCTGAGTTTCCCGCGAACAAGGGGACAATGACCGCAGCCAGGATGCCGATGATGGCCACGACAATCAGGAGTTCGATCATTGTGAACCCGCGGTTGCGTGTGTTTCGCGCGGGCTTGGGTGCATCCGCCGCTGTGAATGCGGATTGCAACACCATGATGGCGACGAGCGCGAAAGCCACCAAAGTAATCAAGATGGGAATTAACGACATGGAGTGTCTCCTGTGTGTCAGGTTGATGGAAAGAGGACCGTGTTTATAGTACACTACTTAACTAAGATTGTCAAGCATGCTTGATTTTCTTAAAATTATCAGTATGATACCAAACATGCACCACTAGGGTGCATTTAGTTTGAGTAAAATGCGCGGCATTCGAGGGGGTCGTAGCTGTTATGTTTGTTATGAGGAGAGAGGAAAAAAAGTAAACATAGTCATGGTGCCTATGGTGTAGCGGTTAGCACAGAGGCTTGTGGAGCCTTTAGCTCGGGTTCGATTCCCGATAGGCACCCCAAATCGGATTCTTCATCGGAAGATTCCAAATTCATGTTGAAAATCCAAGACATTCTTGGTGTTCGACTAACGATTTCGGGGTAAGTTGGGAAACCATCAAAAACCACGGAGTACAAACTCTTTTGTTATATTTGGGTTTAACAGTACTTCTGAGGGGTGTTCGATTACATATTCTACGTCCCTAATAAAGTTGTCGATATCGGACTCTGAAACCTCCAGCCCGTTACGCTTTGTCTGCGCAGACTTGATCTGTTTAACAAGGATTTCAATTTGCTTTTCGACGTCCTCTCTCACTGCGTCGCTTTTTGCGGCGATGAATGCCTTGAGAGCTGACGCCTTTTCTGTCTCTAGTTCCGAAACGGTCCGCCCTACATCCGCAGCACTTTGCATGATCTCGCCCACAACAGAAAAAACAAAGTATAGTATTTTTCTTTAACTTCAGAATATATTATAATTATATGCAAATATATTTGCTATTTTTAGTTCGCTGAGCGGTGAGTATCTCATATATTTTTATTA
>JAYUQG010000027.1:0-3240 GCA_043756865.1 bacterium
GACATTCACCGCAACGTTTGTTGGCGGAGAAACTGATCCCGCGGGGGAGTATGTGAGTGAGGTCAAAGAACTCGCACGTGCACTTGGCGTAGAAGGGGAGTGCACATTCGTGGGTGCTGTGCCAAACACCGAGACATTTCGTTACTATCGTTCACACGAAATATACGTCAATTGCGCAAAGAGTGGCATGCTTGATAAAACAATTTTTAAGGCCGCCGCCGCTGGTTGCCTTGTTGTCACGTCCAGTCTCGACATCGGAGAGCATGTCCCACTCTCTTTTTTTAAGGAGAATGACAAAGATGACCTTGCTCGGGTGCTCTCCAGCTTTCTCTATGCTACACCGAACATACGTCTTCAGCTTGAAGGACAGTTGAAGGAGCTCGTGAACTCAAATACACTCTCTGTGCTCATTGACCGTCTTGTTGCCGAAATGACGCCCGCCAAAGTAAAATAAACCCTCTACCGTAGCTGTGCGTTATTGTCATGTCGCCATTACTCCGCTAGTATGTCGGGATGCTGCTTGTGAAACGTTTTTGATTTCAAATTGTTATCCTTCATATGACACAAAAAATTGGATTTATCGGACAGGGGTGGATAGGGCGGAACCTCGCAGACCATTTTGAGGAGCGAGGATTTTCTGTTGTACGGTATGCAAAAGAGCCGGAGTTTGAAGGAAACAAAGATGCCATTTCAGAGTGCGATATTGCATTCATCGCTGTTCCCACTCCATCCACGCCCGAGGGTTTCGATGATCGTATTCTTCGCGCGGTGCTTCCCCTCATCGGTGTAGGGAAAACCGCAGTGATTAAATCCACAATTCTTCCTGGGACAACCGACGAGCTCGCACAGCTCTATCCTGACCGTTTTGTCATGCATTCCCCGGAATTCTTACGTGAAGCAACGGTGCGTCATGATGTTGATAATCCCGACCGCAATATCATCGGCATCCCGTCAGCATTTATTGATGACGAGTCCTGGCTTGCAAAAGCAGAAGCGGTAATGAAGATACTCCCTGAGGCGCCATATAAGATGATATGTAAAGCCACTGAAGCTGAGCTTGCAAAGTATGGAAGTAACAATTTTCTTTTTGTGAAAGTTGTGTTTATGAACCTGATGTACGATATTGCGATGAAGCATGGGGCGAGGTGGGACGCCATCTCAGAAAACATGAAGGCTGATCCGCGCATCGGCGCATCACACATGCAACCGGTACATCAACTGAAACACTTGAGCGGAACTCCTGGGCGGGGTGCTGGTGGGCATTGTTTTATTAAAGACTTCGCTGCTTTTCGACAACTTTTTGAGCAACGCCTACCGCATGACAAGGAAGCAGTGGCATTACTACGCGCATTTGAGGCCAAGAACAACAGGCTATTGCGGGACTCAGGTAAGGACCTTGAGGCTTTACTTGGTGTGTACGGAAAGATTGGTGACGATATCGGGGAAATGGAAGAGGCCCTCATGAAAGAAGGCGATGACGTGTCAGCTATGGGGAGTGCGCTCAATCAAAGCGATCTTCCTACTCTTGAGGCAGCTTACGCGCGTGCAGGCGCCGACCTCGGCCGACTTGAAGATGCATATCAAGAAGCTGGTGAAGACATCGCAACCCTTGAGGCTATTTCTTCAAAACCCTAATGCCTTCCTATTTATGATAACCCCCACATATCAGCTTGGGTTTATAGGCCAGGGTTGGGTTGGAAAAAATTACGCCGATCATTTTGAAGATCGTGGCTTTACTGTAGTGCGGTATTCACTGGACGAACCATATGTACAAAATAAACATCTAATCCGGCAGTGCGACGTTGTGTTCATTGCCGTACCAACTCCAACGACACCACTTGGATTCGATGATCAGCACGTTCGAGAGGCTATTGGATTGGTTGGAGAAGGTCAAGTTGCAGTTATTAAGTCCACGATTCCACCAGGGACAACACTCAAGCTTGCTGAAGAGTTCCCAGGGAAGTACGTACTTCATGCACCCGAATTTCTCCGCGAAGCCTTTGCGCGAAACGATGTTGATAATCCTGAACGGGTATTTGTGGGTATTCCTTATGAGACGCATAACTATCGTGAGAAAGCAAAAATAGTTGAAGATTTGCACCCAAAAGCACCACATTCCGAAATCACTTCATCTGCTGAGGCAGAATTCATTAAATATGTGCACAACACGCTAGGATATTCGCTCATTGTTTTTACGAACTTACTATATGATTTGTCCGCTCAGTACGGCGTAGAATGGAGTAAGGTCAAAGATGCCATACTCAAGAACCCGTGGTATCCATCAAAATACATCGAACCAGTACACAAGGGTGGGCGTGGGGCTGGAGGCGCCTGTTTTATTAAGGATTTCGCGGCTTTGCGCCACATGTACGAGCGAGATATGCCGAGTGATGCGGTTGGCATCGCACTACTTCGTGCGTTCGAGGCTAAAAACAATGAAATGCTTCGTACATCGGGGAAAGATGTTCAGACACTGAAGGATGTCTACAGCTAAACAATTTTTTGTGCGATGACCAAAATATTTTTTTGCCCACTGCCACTTTTTCGTTCAACGATATCTGCATCAATGATCGTAAAACCATTTTTTCTAAGTAACTGTACCAGGCTTCGTTTGGTAAATGCGTGCAGGTATCTTTTGTGTTTTTGTTTTCCAAATGTGAGGATCATATCGCCCACATCCAGATCTGAAAATGGGTTCAAGTTTGCAAAAAGTGCAAACAAATATTTTCCTCCATGGGGTGGTTGCCAGAGGTCCCATGCGGTGAGCACAAGCTTGCCACCAGGCACGAGGACGCGAGCGGCTTCTTGAACAAACTTCTCCCTAAGCGCAAGACTTGGGATGTGATGAATCGTGGCAAAAGAGAAGGCAATATCAAACGAGCGGTCAGGGAAGGGAAGCGCCGTCGCGTCGCCAAGAACAAAATTTGCTTTTCCACTTGTTTCAGCATGGAGCCGGAGTGCCTCCTTGAGGAGTCCTGCCGAGTTGTCGAGCCCAGTGTAGTCCACGTCACGTGCCTTAAGGAGTGGATAGAATCTTCCGTTGCCACAACCAATATCAAGGACGCGCATGCCCGCCGTTGCATGTTCCGCGAGGAACTCGAGTTCTTCCCAAAATCGCGCACGACTATCAGAAAACTCCCGCGCCACCTGGTCGTAAGAATCTCGCGTTTCATTTGCCAATTTTATTGCTACTTCACGCTTCATAGCTATTCTGCTAGTCTAACGAGTACTTATGTTGTT
>JAYUQG010000028.1:0-60958 GCA_043756865.1 bacterium
GCACGCCTCCAATTGCCCCAGCGGGCAATTGCTGCTTTTCTCGAGCGGGCGACTTTTGCAAAGCCAAAAGACCATGCTCGCCTCGCTCTGCGAAGAGCTTTTCTTCACTGAGGCAGAGCGCTTTGTCGGAAAACAAATTTAGTAGTGATTTGCCCACGTAAGCTCCGCGCTGTGTTGGGCTTGAACCTAACGGAACTAGCTCCAAAAGATATCAGCTTGTAGGTAAAATAGAATTTTATTTGGCGATTTCTTTTAAATAATCGTCAAAGATTTTTATGTACTCATCCTTTGAGAAATGGAATTCAGGGATTTGCTCATATCCCTCCGAGACAGGGTCGGTATATTGATTTTCATACTTGAAATCACTCCAGATAATTTCCGCGTCCGTTTCTGTAAGCTTTGCCGTAATAGCACCGCACATGGGATCTTCATCGACGGGGCAACCGTAGATAATGACTCGATCTTCGTTTAAGCCTGATTTTTTCTTATTGATCAAAACGGCAACAGTCTCGGGGTCAAGCCTTTTTGAGGTTTCAGGCTGAATCCATTCATGGTTATCGGAATGGAGCCAGCCAATATGCGTTATGTATTTTTTTTGATCTTCAATAGGAAGGTACTCATTAAATGATTTTTCATCAATTAAAAAATCTCTGTACTCATGAAATACGTTTGTGCTTATGCTCTTGGTGTCCTTGGTTACTAGCGTGATCTTGTTGGGCATAATAATTATCTTTAAGACTTCATTGATTTGTTCCTTTGTGATCCCAGTGTGACTCTTTCCAGAGGGATTTAGTCCTATGGTACACCCAAAAGTTCGGGAGTGAAATTAGGGGGTGGCTCTTGGGAGACAAAATTCTGGCATATTAGCCTCATGCGTTTTTGTTCGAAGAAAAGCCCGTGCCCCACCTTCGCACTTCCTCCGCAGGCGAGTTGCTTGGTCTGCGTGGCTTTGCATGCAGAACTCGTCGAGGACTGTTTTGCCCGCCGCTGGAAGCGGGCAAATGTGAAGTGCGGGGGTGGGGCGAAAACCTCAATGGAATGTGAGAAAAATACTCTGTACTTAGAAGGGTGGGGCTCACTAAAGCCCAACTTGCTCCTATGTCTTCACAATATCAACAGCCTCCCCCACTGCGTGGGAGGTTGCGCCGACAACTTGGTTGATTTCGTCCTTATGTGCTGCGTAGAGCTTGGCGAGGTCGGGGGTGAGCGAGAGCGTGATGCGGTCGGCGGGTTCGAGACCTGCTTTTTTGCGGAGGTCTTGAATTGCGCGGATGAAGTCGCGGACTTCTCCCTCTTCTTTGAGTTCGGGAGTTATCTCTGTATCAAGTGCGACGCGGGTAGCCTCAGTGTCGAGCTTCCTCACAATAACGACCTGTTTTACATTCACCTCGTCTTTGATGATATCGAGTAGTTCGGTCTTCCCCTCAAGCTTCGGTGCAATAACTGAAAGTGTCGCGAGTGGCTGGCGGACCTTGATCCCTGCTTTGGCGCGCTCTTCAAGTGCAAGCGACACAAGCGTGCGCACCTCTTCCATTTCTTCAAGCACCGTGGTGAGTCCGACACTCATGGGTGGCCAGTCTTCTAGATGAATGCTTTCTTTTTTGTCTTCCACAGAGAGTTGCAAATAGAGGTCTTCAGCAGTGAAGGGCATAAAGGGTGCGATGAGTTTCGCAAACTGGAGGAGTACCCAGCCCGTGGTGGCTATCGCGGCGTCACGGTCAGCAGCGTCTTCTGACTTGAATCGGTCACGTGAGCGTCTGATGTACCATGTCGACCAATCATCGAGAAACGGAAGTATAGGCCGTGTCGCACGGTCGAGTTCGTGCGTGTCTAAGTGATGCGTGACTTCGGCATGTGTCTCGCTCAAGCGCGAAAGAATCCAGCGGTCGAGTGCGTATGGGCTTGCGAGAGCGGTTCGCGGAATTGCGAAGTTATTTGCATGCAGTGCGTAGAATGCGTGAATGTTCTCGAGTCTGAGTGTGAGTTTCTTGAACACCTCATCTACGCCGAGTGTGGCGAAGCGCAACTCTTCGCCGCGCACCACGGGAGAATTCAACATATAAAAGCGGAGCGCGTCCGCACCAAACTTTGAGGTAATCTCCATCGGGTCAGGATAGTTCTTGAGCTTCTTCGACATCTTCTGACCGTCTTCTGCGAGGATAAGTCCCGTCGTGATAACGCTCTTAAATGCCGCACGGTCAAAGAGGCCCACGGAAAGTATGAGCATAGTATAGAACCAACCGCGTGTCTGGTCTTGCGCCTCTGCGATAAAGTCAGCGGGGAAATTTTTTACAAATAGCTTGCCGTCAGGTGTCGTCTCGTCGCCCATGTAATGAAACTGTGCATACGGCATGGAGCCAGACTCGAACCAACAATCAAATACTTCGGGGATACGTTCCATGGTGCCGAGTTCGCATGAGCAGCGGTAACTCACGCGGTCAATGTATGGCCGATGAAAATCAAGCTCGTAGCGGTCGTTGTGTGGAAGTGGAGCAAACGCAAACGGGAGTGCTTCTGCGTAGTCGTAATAGTCATCTCCCCCCTCGACGCGCATCCACGCAGCATCGTCATCGGTGGCGCCTTTCGCCGCGGCATCGAGCATCCATGTCCCATATTCGTGGGTGACAAAAAGAATCGTCTTGCCTTCGTATTTTTGATTTGCGTCATAGAGCGCTGATGCAACGCGCACAAACATTTGACGCAAGTTCTCTCCGCCTGGGCTTGGTTTTGTAAATTTCTCAAGCGTCGAAGTAAAGTACGCACGATACGTGTCTATCGCGCATCCGTTGAAGTCACCCGTATTTACTTCGGCAAGTCGTTCATCGAATATGACTGCGCTTTCAGGGATACCGAGCTCGCTCGCCACAATGCGTGCGGTTTCCTTGGTACGGAGCACAGGTGAAGCAATAATCATGTCGATACCTTTGTCCTTCAGCTTTGCAGCAGTCGCCGCAACTTGCGCACGACCATTTTCGGTCAAATGAAATTCGTCTTCGATTTTATAGCTCACAATACCCTTTATGTTTGCTTCAGATTCACCATGACGCATCACAAAGTAGTTGTTCGTGCTTTTTGTTTTCTCTGAGAGCGACGCGACAGACCCATGTGCGTCTACTTTTCCGCACTTATTGCACTTCCACACGGGAAGTGGGGCACCCCAATACCGACTGCGAGAAATTGCCCAGTCGCGTGCGCCTTCGAGCCAGTGCCCAAACCGTCCATCACGAACTGACTCAGGAATCCACTTAATTTCTTTGTTTTCTTCGATGAGGCGGGGCTTGAGTGTGGTCACGTTTACAAACCACGATGAAGCAGCGTAGTTCAAAAGCGGAGTGTCGCAACGCCAACAGTGGGGGTATGAGTGGGTGATATTTTCTTTTGCAAAAAAAGTACCGTGTTCCTGTAGATATTTGAGCACCGCGATGTCTGTTGCGAGACGCACTTTGTCGTCATCACTTTTTGGCTTCACCGACATGCCTGCAAAATCTTTTACTTCATGCTTCATTTGTCCATTCATGCCGACATGCTGAATCATCGGAAGTTTCAGCTTCTTTGCCAGTTCCATGTCTTCTTCACCAAACGCAGGAGCTTCGTGCACAATTCCTGTTCCCGAATCAACCGTCACAAAATCAGCACCCACCACTTTCCATGCATTCTCACGATGCTCAAGTTTTTCGTCGGATGTGTAGTAGTCAAACAAAGGTTTATACGCTTTGCCGATCAAGTCTTTGCCTTTCTTTTCATCCACGACCTCGTGCACTTTATCCTTAAATATCTTTGCACACAGTTCTTTTGCAACAATATACCGTGCTCCCTCGTGGGCCACGATTACATACACAAACTCAGGGTTCACCGCTATTGCGACATTACCTGGCAGTGTCCACGGAGTTGTCGTCCACGCAACAAGAAAAGTGCCCGGCTCATCCTTGAGTTCAAATTTTACATACACGGAAATATCTTTGATGTCCTTATACCCCTGCGCCACTTCGGAGGCGGCAAGTGTCGTCTCGCAGCGCGGACAAATGTGCATGGACTTAAAGCCTTCATAAATCAGCTTCTTGTCGTGGAGTGTCTTAAACGCCCACCACACACTCTCGGTATATGATGCGTCCATGGTTTTGTATTCGTGGTCCATATCGACCCAACGACCCATTCGCGGAACAATGGAACGCCATTCTTTGTCGTACATGAGTACACTCTCGCGTGCTTTCTGGTTGAATCGCTCTACTCCGTACTCTTCTATTTCGCTCTTTTGTTTAAGTCCAAGTTCTTTTTCAATCAGATTTTCGATCGGCAGCCCGTGACAGTCCCAACCCCACTCACGGCGCACATGACGCCCGCGCATCGTCTGATAGCGCGGAATAACGTCTTTGATTGTCCCCTGTAAGAGATGCCCGTGGTGCGGAAGTCCTGTTGCAAAAGGAGGTCCATCATAAAAAACGTAGCGATCTTTCCCCTCATTTTTTTGTACTGATTTTTCAAAAATACGATGTTCCTTCCAGTACTCGAGCACTGCTGCTTCGCGTTCGCTGACTGACTGCTTTTTCTCACCTTTTGCTTTCTCGTCCATATGGAGGATTATACTATATGTTTTTCTGTTTTCAGGCAAAAAAAACGCGCAACAGTGTTGCGCGTTGAATCAACTCTTTGGAGACATGCGGGCACTCTCGCCACAACCGCACACGTCGGCGCCGTCAGGGATGACTACGACCGTACGGTTCGCAAACGGGCCCACGCCATTAGTGGTGAGCACAATCGCCGCATTCGCGAAACTCGGACATTCGAGCGGACTGTACACAATCGAGAGGCCGTACGCGTGTAGGACCGAATCGCCCGCAAGTACGGTGCCACCCCGCTCGAGACGACTGCCGATATCCCCGCAACCGGACGCGCGTACTTCGCGAAGCCTTAACGGTTGTCCTCCCGCAGTCGGAACTGCCCGCATTTGTCCAAGCAGAAACTCCGCTACTTCTTTCGTAATTGTGATACCCATGTATTCCTCCACTCAAATAGCAACCTCTCTCCATTCTATGCATGACGCAGAAAAAAGAAAGCCACCCGTGAAGGGCGGCGTGGGTTATTGAGAGGCAAGCTCGGCGAACCAATCCTCTAGTGTTGCGGATACTGCCACTTCAAACGCTTCGGGCGGACCACCGTTGTCGATAACTGCGTGTGCGTGACCTTCAAGCAATCGGATTTCTCGCTCCGCTTCAGCGTTTCCGAGTTCGATGAACTGGGCAAGAGTGAGGCAATCGTCGCCTGGCTTTTCGTTCCGCAGCTTATGGCGCTGGTGGCGAATGTCCGTATGCGCAAACACATAGGTCAGACGAAACACCACACTGGGGTCATGCATCAAGGTGCCGATATCGACCAGTCGTCGAATCCCCTCGAACACAATAAAGGGGCTCGAGGAGTTCACACCCCTCGCACGCGACATGAGCGCGCGCTCAAGAATGTTTTCACCAAAGTGGTGGCGGGCGGCAGTTGAAATTGCTTGCAGGTCGGGAGTGCTGGCGCTCGCATTCCACACGCCCTTGCGTACAGGAATGAATTCAGTGACGACCCACGCGGCAAAGGCAGTATGCGCATTATTGTCTGCGCGTGCATTTGGTGTAAATTCAAAAGACACTTCCGCGACCTCACGAATATGCAACCTCAGCAGGCGTTCGTCTGAGGGCATGCCCGAGAGACGCCCGTCTGGAATTCTAGCGATTAATCCGGCATAAAACTCGCGGAGCGAATCCGAGAATCGAAATGACGGAGTCCGTGGATACCACTGCTTAATCAAGTCCGTCGCGGTACCTTTGCCTGAAGCCATCTCGCCCGCGAAGCCAAGAATGATTTTTTTCATCGCACCTCCAAAAAGAGAACAGAAAATGCTACTTTCCGTATGGTAGGGGCACACTCATGAAAAAACAACTCGACGGGATGCCAACGCTGTCGTGTATGTGTTAATTCCCGCGCAGGTGGAAGTACTGCGTATCGTTCCACGCAGGAACGTTCTCGAGTATGACAATTTCGTTCTTCACGTCACGCTCAGCTGCCAAGAGCGCCGTGGACTCTATTTGTTGTGCTTTGTTAGATGTAAAAAGCTCCCAATTGTGCCAACGATAAATAAAGCCGACTATCAAGCTGTCTGCGACAAGTGCAAGTATGACCAAAATAGTAAGGCCATTAATGTGTAGTATTTCTTTTCGTGGTGTTGTTTCTGGTTCCATGTCCTTGATGACGGCTATCGTGCTAAATGTACGCGTGCGGCCTCAATACCCTCATCACGAAGCACATCGCGATATGCACTTAGTACAATGATATTTGCTTTAATCTCATTGTTAAACTGCCGAGCGGACTGCCCGAGCTCACGCATGATAGAAAAGTGCCACATCATGCCGAACACAAAACACATAAGGACGCTTCCGAACACAATAATCCAGATACGTTTCATGCTTCCCTGTGGTGTTGCGTTTTCCATAATAGTGTCGCGCATATTACATCTGCGCTGGTGCCATTATACCAAGAAGTGCGAGTCCGCGCTCCATGACTTGCGCACAGGCAGAGACGAGTGCCAGTTTGTATGGTTCGTCGGGTGAGTCGCCTAAAATCTGTGTGTTGGCATAGTACGCATTAAACTCACGTGCGAGCTGGGTCAAGTATGTCACGATATAGTGTGGCTCGCGCTCTATACTGGCGCGGAGCACCACTTCGGGGAAAAAGAGGAGTGTGCGGTGCAGCGTCGACACCTCGCCGACTAATGCCTCGGGGTTTGCCTTTTTTTCACCTGCTTTCTCCAGAAGTGAATGTGCACGCGCATTCGTATATTGCAGGTATGGACCCGAGTCTCCTTCAAATGAAAGAGATTGTTCTACATCAAAAATAATATCTTTGCCCGTAGCCTGCCGCAGTATCGCGTATTTAATGGCACCCACAGCAACCATTTCCGCGATACGATCCTGCTCTTCATTGCTAAACATGCCTGCTTTAAACTTCTGGAGTGCAGTAGTTTTGGTGTCATTAATGAGCGTGTTTGCAGAAATCACATCCCCCGTACGTGAAGACATTTTGCCCGTGGTGAGCCGCATCATGCCGTGACTGATGTGTTCGGTCTTTGCCGCGAGTTCGGGAAAAACTTGAGCCATGGCATCGAGCAGCACCTTGAAATAGTCATTGATTTCATTGCCCGTAACCACAGTTGAGTGGTCGTACGGATACGCGTCGTATTTAATTTTGGCGAGACCAAGCTCTTTTGCTTCATACGTGGGGAGGCCTTCTTTGTTCAAAAACACTCTCGTGTGCAGACCCATCGCCTCGTCGCCTTTATAAACAATCGCGCCGTCACTTTCTACAAATACCTCGGGATGTGCGTGCACGACCTCTTTGCCAAATATGCCAGTATTGCTTTCAAAAAAATAAAAGTCGAATGCTTTGCCCTCGGTACTGTTATGCGCAGTGCCCAGTCGTTTGTAGATAATCTCAAAATATTCCAAGCTCCATGCCCGGCCTAGGTCATAGAGCTGATTCACATGAGCGTCGTTTCGGTCATAAATCTTTTTGTTGAGCACTACGATATCGTGCTTTACAATGTCATCAAACTTTGCGGTCTGCGCTCCACGTGCATATGCCCGCCCGAGAAACTCTACTTTTGTGCCAATATCTGCAGACTCATCAGGAAGTGCCTCCTGTGTCATACCCCAGACGGCACTTGCAACATGAAGACCCACGTCTCCCTGATAGCAGGCGCGCTTCGTCTCCCCCCCTGATGCCTCCAGTATACGCGCGATAGATTCACCAATGGTATTGGACATCAGATGTCCAATATGAAATTCCTTAAACGGATTAGGGTCTGTGTATTCGACTATTACTTTTTTGTGCTTCAGTGTTTCGTTATTTCCATATGAGACTCCTTGCTGTAGTAGCTCGCCAAGTTCGCGAATGAAATAGCTTTTTGAGCAACGCACGTTGATAAACCCTGGACCGGCAATTTCCACCGCCGCGATGTCATCATCTTCCACTCGTTCAAGTAGTGATTTGATTTCCTCTGCAAATGCACGGGGGTTTTTGCCCAGCTTTTTTGCGGTCGCGAGTGCTACATTTGTCGAATAATCGCCGTGCGACATTTCCGCAGGCCGCTCTACGACAAATGACGTGTCGGTCACGCCCAGTTCTTTCAGTGCACTATTGATATACTCGCGAAGCTTCGTTTCCATCGTTTCTGCATAGTAACATAGCAAACAAAAACAAAAAGTCTGACCGAGGTCGGACCTTATTTGATTGGGTTATTAGAGAATGCCCTGTGCAACAAGATGGGTGTAAATTTCCTCGTGGATGTCTTCTTTGGTGCGGAGTGTCGTGCCGTGAGGAAGCATGCAGTCGATTATCTTCCAACCCTCGCGAGCTGCAACCTCGAGATACGAGGCTGAGGCTTGTCGCAAATGGGCGATGTCTGCTTCGTGGATATCGCGCTTTTTGCCTTGGGTATACTCGCGTACTGCCTTTTGGTCAACCAACTGCTGTCCGATTTCGGGCGGCACATACAGGAGGATGTTTGCATCGGGTTTGGGGAGCTGGAGCATGTCGTACTCGAGTTCCTTTAGCCACACGATGCATTTTTCACGCAGCGCGGGGTCGGAAATCTTTCCCGCTTGGTGACCCATATTCGAGGAGACGTACCGGTTTGAAATAATGATTTCACCGTCCGCAAGCCATGTACGCATTTCAAATGATGCATCATAGCGATCAAGCGCATAAAAAAGTGACGCGCGATATGGGCCTACTTCGTCGGCAGTTCCATATTCGCCGCGCAAATATTTTTCCACGAAATACGCGGATACTTTTCCGTATTGTGGAAAGTCGGCAAGGCGCACACGGCGCTTTTCGCGCGTGAGGCGCTCTATCAACATGCCCGCATGTGTCCCCTTCCCAGAGCCGTCGGTGCCGTCAATAACTACGAGTTTTCCTAATGTATGCATATTAGAGGAGTATAGGGGTAAAGAAGTATTTACTCGTCGTCACTCGTTTGATTCGTGTATTGTTCTACCTCAGTACTCACCAACTCGAAGAGTACCTGCGCATCACGCAGTACTTCTTTTGAGCGCACACTTGCGTGGTAATCTTTTTTTGCTACAACACGCTTAATACCTGCATTCACTAAAATCTTCGCACACGCATAGCAGGGGGTCATGTGGACATAGAGGGTCGCCCCGTCCAACGATACGCCAACGCGTGCTGCCTGTGCTATCACGTTTTGCTCAGCATGGGTCGTACGCACACAATGCTGTGTCTTTGTCCCGTCTGCATGAGTCACCGTGTGAAGTTCGTGCCCAGTGTCATCACACGAAGGAAGTCCCGCGGGTGCACCCACATAGCCTGTTGCAAGAATGCGTTTGTCGCGCACCGCTACACAGCCGCTGCGGCCCCTGTCGCATGTCGCTCGCCCGCCCACAACGTCTGCAATACTCATAAAATATTCGTCCCACGAAGGACGCTTGTGAATAATGTTACTCTTCATCTCCTCCAGTATAACCCGCTCGGGTGCGGTGGCAAAACAACTTGACCAAGTACAAAAGTGGCGTACGCTTAGCGTAGGTTCTCCCACGAAAGGTACGTACCATGAAAAGTGTTCTTTTGGTGCTCTTGGGGGCCACGCTTGCCACCCTAGTACTCACGAAAATTAAGAAACCCTTGCGCGTCAGCACGTCCGACAAAGCAGACAACGTCATCGACCTGCTGACTCGTCTTCCCAGAGGATAACCCCCACAAAAGCTTCTCACTGAAGCTTTTTAATTTTCCCGCAATTACACACACGACTGTGGGCAACCGATATTTTTGTCTTATTATTTTATTAGTTTTCACACTACACATAAAGGAGTGCTCGTGGGCGAGGCTGCGGTCTCTTCATCTGGTGCAGATTTGGGAGATATCGTCGAAGGACTTTTCAGCGGAATCGGCGACCTACTTTCGTAGTCACCCCACGACAGACCATGAGGTCTGTTTTTTATATATTTATAACTCAAAGTACCAAAAATTATTTTTTGCAAAATATTCAACACGCAGCCAAATACTCGAATTACCACAAGCTTCAAATTTGGCGCGCAGTGCGAGGCGACAAATAAAAATACGCCAAGCTGTACATTGTAGTACTGCTTGGCGTATTTTTATGTAGTCAACAAAGCAATGCGCCCAAATTTGATGCTTCGTGTATTAACCTGCAATACTTACTCCCATGGAGCGTGCAGTCCCTTCGACGGTCTTCATCGCAGCCTCAATTGAAGCAGCATTTAAGTCAGGCATTTTTTTCTCTGCAATCTGGCGAACCTGATCCTTGGTAATCGAGCCTGCCTTTTGCGTGCCCGGTTTCATGGATGCCTTGTCCTTGCCCAGTGCTTTTAAAATAAGTCTTGAGACAGGAGAGACTTTGAGCACGAATGAGAAGGTGCGGTCTTCGTAGACCGTAATTTCAACCGGAATAACGTCACCCATCATTGTTGCTGTTGCAGCGTTGAACTTGGTGACGAAATCACCAATATTGATACCCGCCTGACCAAGCGCAGGACCTACAGGGGGAGCAGGTGTTGCCTTGCCTCCGGAAATCTGGAGCTTGAGTTTCTTTGTGATTTTTTTTGCCATGGTTTAGTTTTTAGTCACTAGATTCTAGTCACTAGTAAATACAATTTCGGATACAAACTGAGAAGCGAGAAGCCCCGCGAGCGGGCACTTTTCAGATAGGCAGATACTACTGAATTTTGGTGTTTTAGGCAAGTTTCACTTGCTGAAAAATCAAAAACACCCGAGTGGGTGTTTTTGAAAAAGTGTAATTTCGGATGAAATGCGAAGTCCTGGACTGTTTCGGTGTTCGCGAGGGCATACTCAGAGTATGTCCTCCGAACCCGAAATCAGGAAGGACGAGCAGTTCGCCGAAATTACATTTTTTAGATTTTCTTGATTTGGAGGAAGTCGAGCTCGACAGGCGTTTCGCGTCCGAACATCGGAACCATCACCTTCACGCGTCCGCGCTCTTCGTCTACCTCGCCCACACGTCCTTCAAGTTCCTTGAAAGGACCGTCCGTGATGATAACCGACTCACCCACCGTGAGGTCGATAGTGTGCTTCACCATCTTTGAGCCCATGCGACCAAAAAGTGCGTCAATTTCTTTCTGATTGAGTGGCACAGGAACAACTCCTGCTCCAACGAAACCGGTAACCCGCGGAGTATTGCGTACGACGTACCATGAATCAGGGTCGTAAATCATGTGCACAAGTACATATCCAGGGTAGATTTCCTCTTCCACCTCCGCACGTTTCCCTGCCTTCATTTTAATTTTCTTTTCCTTGGGAACGACAACTTCGAAAATTTTGTCTTCCATACCGAGCGACTCTATGCGCTGCTTCAGGTTGCGCACCACTGCATTCTCATAGCCCGAGTAGGTGTGAATGGCATACCATTGTTTTCCTGCCGCTTCCGGCGTGTTGTTTGTTTGTGTCTCTTCCATGATTATTTTTTTATTTAGCATGAGTGCTGAGTAGTGCGCGTGCGCGTGTGATGTCCCCCGCCGTGCGCACGGCGGCCACCATCTCTTCTTATTAAATTAAATGAAGCGGTCGATGCCCTTGGCGAATCCAAAGTCCAAGAGTCCCAAGAATACCCCCGTCAGGATGGAGAGCACTAATACAATGATGGTGTATCCAATTGCCTGTGCAGGAGAAGGCCAAGTAACGTGGCGCATTTCCGCTTTTGTGTCCCGCAAGTAGTCGATGAATCCCATATGAATAGTTTAATTATTTGCTCCTAAGCAATCTTCGTAAGCTGTTTGGTCTTTTCTCCAGAGGGAGATTTAGTCCTAACAAAAAACCCCTTCGGGGTCGTTCACTTATAGAGTATACGCCAAAGAAGCCCGTAGTCAAGTGCGTGCAAGTAAGAAAAAAGGGCCCCCGTGGGGGCCCTTGCAGTCGGATTCAGCGTGAACGCTGTCTCCATTCTTTGGCTTGTTGGTCGTAGCTCTTCGCGGCCTGCGTGAACAGGTGTGCGATGGGAGCGAGCACTTCACGGTATTCCTCGGGAATAGTGTTCAACCGGAAGCGTCCGGAAAGCACACGGAGCGGAAGGTACGGTTGCGGTTCATCGCGCCGAAAGCGCCTGATCAATTCACCGTCATTCCAGTGACTCACGAGGTAAACCCTCGTGATGCGGTCTCCGGTATTGTGATGGCGGACTGCCCAGACGCGGAAGATGATCTTCTCGTCGGGAGTCGGATACGCTCGGTAGACACCGGGCTCGCCTTGCCGTGCGCGCCACAGCCGGCGGTCGGCCTTGTGGCGGTGCGGTTCAACATCAGAGAAAGTGCAGGCGGCCGTTCCATCTTCATCAGGTGGCACACGTTCCACTTCGGAACACACCAGCAGAGAAAGTCGTGGAAAAGGAGGCGGAGTTGAGCGCGATTGCTCGCATCCGGGAGGAAGAAAGAGTGCGGGGATGGACATTACAGTTCCTTGGTTGGGTGTGATGCCCGCGGCCCCTTGTGAGGACCGCGGGGACCAAGGACTTAGTCCTGCTGCTCTCTCGCCGCGCGCACGGCGTTACGGTGCGACTCGATCATTTGGATGATCGCGGCCACACCTTCCGTTGCGTCCTTGCGTTTCGGTGGGGTTTCCACGTCGCGCATGATTTCGTCACGGAAGAGGATGTACCCGCTCTCGAAGTTGAACATCCAGCCGAAGAGCCCCTGTGAACCGCGGAGCACCCGCATGAGGATGCGGTCGCCGCCGACGATCTCGAGCGTGAACTCAAGCTTGGTCTTCTCGGGAGCAGACTGCGCCAGAGACATGGACACGACGGCGTCGTGGTCCGCATCCCTGCACTCACGGATGGCCTGCAGCAGGATGTTCGCGTCCTCTGCAAGGAACATGTCGAGCAGGATGATCGAACGCTCGCGACGCGGGCGCGGACCGCCTTGTGAAGCGCGGGCGACTGCAGTGCGTTCGGGCTGACGCGCCGGACGCTGGTTGCGGACGGGGCTTTTGGCACCCTTGTGGTGGTGCTTGAAGGGCACGACGTCGCCGGTAGACGGAGGCGTATCGGTGCCTCCAGTCGGTGGGGTGGTCGCTTCTTCGTGGTGACGCAGATCCATGCCCTGCGTGAGCGAGGCGAGCGAATCGAGGCCGGGTTTGGTTTCTTGAGCAGACATTGCATTTCTCCTAAAAGGTTTATGCAGTACGTTGAGGATGGAAAAGGACGCAACAACAATAGACTCCCGAAGGTTTCCCGTCGTCACTATCCATAAACACTGTACCAAATTATTATATAAATGTCAAGTACTTAAGGAGTATAAAAAAACGCCTCGGTTGAGGTGTTTCTGGCCGGTTCGCAGGGTTCGAACACGGGGATATTATTCAAAGCAGGCACACGCCTCCTTTCCCATTATTTCATTTGAAGCACTTCTGCTCCACTTTCGTCGACTCCGTCAGGACTAAAAAATACTAGAACTACGCGTCTGTCCGCACTGACATCTGCCGTGAACACATCACCGACCTTGAGCGTTCTGTGTCCCACCGTCCTCGTGCTAAACCGATAGCGATCCCCGCGACTGTCGAGTGCGGTTCCGTGCTCACCTGATGTTTCACAGGTGAGTTCAATTGAACGCACTGCAGGCGAGTGGAGTGGAGCATCAGTGTCGGCGGGTTGTCCGGAATTTTCCACAGCTTCTAACGCCGCATTTTGCACACGCGTAGTGAGTTCCGCAGGTTTCAACAGTTGTCGCAGACGGTCGCGGTCGCGGGTCATTACTACCAAATCTTCTTGCAAATCGCTAATGTGGTTTCTCATGCGGAGCTCGGTGTCGGCATTAATCTTGCGACGACGAGCGAGGAAAAAAAGAATACCAATTGCTACCAAAAACAAAACGCCAAACAACGTGGCACGGCTATCTGCAGATTTCTGCTGACGATCGAGGGCATGCACATGTCCCGCAAGCGCTTGCACACGTGCACGCAATGCGGATTCAGCCTTATTGTGTGCGGCAATGACAACTGGTGTGGCGGGTGCGAGTGCAAGCACGCCTTCGGTGCTCGAGGGGACGAGCGCTATCGCTTCAGGAGCAGTTACACCGCGCGGTGCAAGTACGACAAGTTTTGGAGCGGGCAAATACACAACAGTGCCGGGCTGCACTTGTGTGCGCCACGCTTTTTCCGTGCACGGGATGCCCGTGCGGTCGCAATTTACTTTCCACACTGCATTGAACGGGTGGGCTTTTTTGCACACCGCATCGTGACGACTCCAGTGTCGTGCGAGCGATGGATTTCCCGAAGTGAGGGTCACTTGTTCCATCAGGAGTGAGGTTTCGGCCGCCGATAAGTTGGGGGCGAAACATACCATGGCAAGTAGCGCGAAAAATGCGCGAAGCAGGCGATGCATGAGCATAGAGACTCCGTGTGAGAAAAAGGAAATGGCAAACAACAAAACTTCCCGCACTATACAAAAAAAATCAGAAAAAACAACCCCGAATGTCGGAGTTGTTTTTTGATTTCACCAAACGTGCTATGCGTATTATCGGATTTCGTAGACAATATGCACATTCGACGTGAAGCGGTTCTCGCCTGCGGAAATATTCGCTGCTTGGGGAGCAGTAGCGCCCATGCTGTCTTTTGCCATGAGCATATCCTCGCGAGCGAAATTGTATATAGGATAAATACCGTCTTCGCTAAACGAAGTGATGCGCACGAGACTTACACCAAGTTCTGCAGCAAGCTTCTCTGCCTTTGCTTTTGCTTGGCGAATCGCTTTTTCGCGTGCCTCAGCCTTTACACCGTCTTCGTCCTCTACCTTAAACGTGGGTCCGTTCATGTATGAGGCACCTTTGTCGGCGAGTCCCCCAACAATAAGCCCCGCGTCATCAACTTTTCGTACACGGACATCGACCGACTGATTCACCTCGTACCCTACGAGCACTTGCTTGCCATCAACAGGAGGGCAGTAGCCCGAATAGCAAGGTGTGCTCAAGGCTGTCTGCTTCCATTCGTACTTTGGATTGAGATTGTATCCAGTGTTCTTGATGTCCTTATCTTCCACGCCTGACGCAGTCAAAAATTCGTGAATAACCTTCATCTTCTCATCCACAAGCTTACGCGCACTCGCTGCATCTTTTGCCTCTGCAACAATGGAGAAGGAAACTTCAGCAATATCGGGGACTTTGAAGGACTCTCCTTCGCCCGACACACTGATGGTTGTCATCTCACCCGGAACATCGCGTCCGATATACTTATAAGATTTCATTTCTCCTACAAACATTGCCATAAGCAGTAGCGAGCCCGACACCGCAAGGGCGAAGAAGCCGACTGCAAGCTTTTTCTTCCAACATGCTCCGGTACAAGGACCGCCACATGCTGTGCACACACCTGTATTTTCTGTTGCCATAACGTATTGTTGATGATTAATATTTCGTATCAATTATAACACGCAGAGTGTCTGGTTGTGACATCGTACAACCAACCTACTTCATGTCTATTTCACCGTCACGGACTTGGCCAAATTTCTGGGTTTGTCAGGGTCATTTCCGCGAAGCACGGCAAGGTGGTACGCGAGGAGTTGGATGGGAATAATGCTTGCAATCGGTGAGGCGAGCCCCACGTCTGGTACCTGAATCCACTCATCAAAGAGTTTGCTATTCTCCGGTGCAATGCCAATCACATATGCGCCACGCGAGCGAAGTTCCATCGTGTTTGACTCCATGTCGCGTTTGGTTTCGTCATTGGGGATGAGCGCGATGACAGGTGTCCCCTTTTCTATGAGCGCTATGGGACCATGCTTAAGTTCCCCGCCCGGAAAACCCTCAGCATGAATGTACGACACTTCCTGTATTTTTATCGCCGCTTCGTGCGCGATTGGTGCGTTCAATCCTCGACCAATAATATAGAGGTCATTTTTCTTTACTAACTGCTCGGCAATTCGCCTTATTTCGCGCGAACGATCCACGGTGAGCCATGCTTTGATATCTTTCACCGCTCCACGCATGAGGTGTTTCCCCTCCGGGAGTTTTTTGCCCAGTGCGTGTGCCACAAGTATGAGTACTGCAATTTGTGCGGTTGCCGCCTTCGTTGAAGCAACGGCGATTTCCGGACCCGCATTAATAAACAACGTTTTTTTCGACATGCGGTCAATCGATGAACCCACCACATTTAGTAGCGCGACAATACGTGCGCCTTCTTTTTCTGCAACACGAAGTCCCTCCAGTACGTCTGCCGTTTCTCCACTTTGAGAGACTGCAAAAATAGTGCTTTTTTTATTTAAAAATTGACTGTAGGCAGCAAACTCCGACCCCACATATGCGTTGGCAAGCTTACCCGCAACACGTGCAGCATACAGTTCACCGAGTTTTGCCATCTTGGCTGCAGTGCCACATCCGATGAAAAACAGATGCTCGGATTCTTTCATAAGGCGTGCAAACTCTTCAAGCTTGCTGTCTTCCTGACGAATCGCCTTGTCAAGTGCGAGGGGCTGCTCCATGATTTCTTTCAGCATATAGTGCGGATAGCCCTCTTTTGTTGCACTTCCCTTGTCCCACGTTATGGTTACCCATTCATGGTCAACCTTTTTCCCTGTTGCTAATTCTCGAGAGAGAATTGCATCTGCGGACACCTTTACATATTCATTGTCGCCGGGGTATAAGACCGTGCGCGTGTAGTCGAGAAATGCGGGGACATCGGATGCGAGAAAAAATTCATGCGCACCCTTCCCAATCACGAGCGGCGAACCGTCGCGCATCGCAAGCAAATATGGTTCACCGAGTTTCATTACCACCACGGCGAAACGCCCTTCGAGCATGCGTCCCGCTTCAACAAATGCAACTTCAAATGTTTTTCCTTCTTTTGCAATAAAATAATCAATCAGGTGGGGTATCACCTCAGTGTCTGTTTCGGATACAAAAAGTTTGTCAGCGAGAGCTGTGCCAAGTTTCGCACGTAAAAAATTTCGGATGTCTTCGTGGTTCTCGACAATGCCATTGTGTATGACCGCAATTGTGTGTGCACTATTAAAGTGCGGATGTGCGTTTGCTTCCGTCACTGCACCATGCGTTGCCCAGCGTGAATGACCTATAGCCATCTTTCCCATTACCCCCTTCAGTGCTCCGAGCGGAGCAAGTGAAATTTTCCCCACCGCTTTTGTCTCAAACATGCCGCTGCCAGTCTCTGCAGCAATTCCCCACGAATCGTATCCGCGGTATTCAAGCTCGCAAAGCGCTTTGTTGGTCATTAGCGCAACTTCTTTTTTTGTATCTCCTATGTATCCAAATATTCCACACATAAGCTAAATAGTGAGGAGTAGTAAGTAGCAAGTAGAACGGAAAAGATTCATATATCACTTATAACACGCGAGCACGCACAATGTAGCAAACAGATAACGTGAGCAAATTTGACATTAGTATTTATATTGTGCGAGATTACATTTGGCGTAACTCTTGAATACAGAAAGGTCCCAATGAGCAAATTTAGAGTTCTTATCACGAGCATTGCCACTACCTCGGACGGTAGAGGTAGAAAAACTGGCTCCAGCATTGCGTGCCACGAGGTGTTAAATCTCACGGAAAACGCCGCACATTCTCTGGTACTACAAATACAAGAACAAGAAGAAATCTACATGGACGGCGCCTACCTCAATCAGCGTGCGTTCATTATTGATACGGGTCGAGAGCTGTCGAGTAAGCAACCTACTCCAAGTTTCAACAAAGGTTACGACACGAGAGAAAACGTTCGACCTTTAGCATAGAGCTATCTATCACCCACCACAAAAACTGGCGGGTGAATTATTTTGTATATTTTTTTACCAGCAAATTGAACTTTTCTCCTCTATCAAATTCGTGCAAAAATTTTTCAAAACTTGCGGCACCGGGAGAAAATAATATTGTTGTTTTGCCTTTCAAGGTTTTCGCAACGCGGAATGCCTCGTAAACGCAGGAATCTAAGTTTTTTAACACTTTTTTGTCAAGGTTTAACCTTGACATTCGTTTGTTGTTCGAAAGAACGGAGATAAGTTTGGGGGTCGCGGAGCCTTCCAAGAGAACAAGTCGTCCTGTCAGAACAAATTTTTTAATTGCGTGAGCAAGCACTGTAAATTCAAGTTCTTTATCTGTCCCACCGGCAATAAGCACAATGTTCCCCAGCTTGCGGAATCGCTCAATTGCAGCGACAACTCCGTCTGGCGACGTTGCGCAACTGTCGTTGACCACAGTGAGCTTTCCGCGTGTATACACTATTTCTTGTCGCATGGGCGGGTTGGGCAGTCGAAGAATATCGCGCGCAGTTATGCGTAGTGACGAATCAAACAACAAGGTCGCCGCGAGTGCCGCGAGCAGATTGGCGAGGTTGTGAGTACCACGGAGACGGGCAAACTGTGTGACTGATACAATATTACGCTCTTCGTTGTTATGCCGGAATACCGCAATACCATTGTGCACAAAGACGCCGTTTTTGCACGCTCGAGGAAGTGGCTCTGTTGAAATAAAACATATTTGTGCTTGCGGCTTTTTCTGCGAAAAGTATTTCCACCACTTATTATCCCGATTGAGCACAAGAAAATCGCTGCTGAGTTGTGAGGCGAAAATTCCTGCCTTTGCATCGGCGTATTGTGTGATGTCTCCCCCATAACGATTAAGGTGGTCGCGATAAATATTGGTTATCACTGCAATATGCGGTCCGCGTTTCGCCTGGGGTAGGTATTCCAATTGCCATGATGAAAGCTCGGCTACGACGGGAATGCCTTTATTGTTTACTCTATCAAATTCCTTCAAGAGTGCATTGTCTGGAGTGTTGCCGCTCGGTCGCACCTGAGGATATTTATGTTTGAGTAACTCCGCAATCCAAAGCGTTGTTGTGGTTTTGCCGCGAGTTCCCGTCACTGCTATAACGGGGTTGGTGATGAAACGAAAAAAAAGGCTGGCATCATTTTCTATGCGCTTCTGCGCTCTCATTGCCGTTGCCAAAAATTCACTCTCGCGCGAAACTCCCGGATTTACGAGAATGAGATCGTTTGACTTAAAATCAGCATGATTATGCGTACCCAAGACATAACGCATGCGCACATGTTGCAGCGCGCGAATTGATGGCATAAGTACCTCTTTTGTACGCTTATCGGTGGCAGTCACGCTCGCCCCGTGCCCCGCAAGCCACTTTGCAGTCGCAACACCCCCGCCATGAAGACCGAGTCCCATCACGAGGGCTTTTGTTCCGCGAAATAGCTGCTCATTTTTTTTCTTTTGCACGCGACAATTTTATCACACATGGGACAGGTACCCATGCTTATCGACAATCATTGACACTTACTAAATTCGTGATTGAGTGAGGAATAGCACAGCTCTTTACATTCCATTGGAGTGATTATGAACCAACAAGGGTTTAGCAAGTACGCAGTCTGGCTCGTGATTGCTCTCGTGCTTTTTGTCGTGTTTAAAAACATGGACCAAAGCGGCACAACGAAACATCCTTCC
Organism: bacterium; assembly: GCA_043756865.1. GTDB lineage: Bacteria > Patescibacteriota > Minisyncoccia > Phycocordibacterales > UBA6899 > MHLP01. The sequence continues at coordinate 19,467 of JAYUQG010000028.1, forward strand.
GGACTAGTCGAATATTCTGACTTCATTGCTGACGTCAACAACAACCGCGTCAAATCGGCAACCCTTCAAGAAGTCGCTGATGGTGTCATCATCATCTACCAGACTACTGACGACAAAGTGCTGAAGTCATTTGGCACACACCTCGATCGCGGCCTCATGGGCGACCTGATTAACAACAAGGTAAAGGTTGATGTAAAGCAACGCGAAGAACCGTCCATGCTCTGGACCCTCATCACGTCGTTTGGCCCATTACTTCTACTTATTGGCGTCTGGATTTATTTCATGCGACAAATGCAGGGCGGTGGCAAAGGCGGCGCGATGGGTTTCGGCAAATCGAAGGCACGCATGCTCGATGAAGCCAGCAACACAACGACGTTTGCTGATGTCGCAGGATGCGACGAGGCAAAAGAAGAAGTGAGGGAGCTTGTCGACTTCCTGCGTGACCCTGGACAATTCCACAAGCTTGGTGGACGCATTCCCCGAGGAGTACTGCTTGTCGGGCCACCTGGCACCGGCAAAACACTACTGGCGAAGGCAATCGCGGGTGAAGCGAAGGTTCCATTTTTTGCAATCTCCGGTTCTGACTTTGTCGAAATGTTCGTTGGTGTCGGCGCAGCACGTGTGCGCGACATGTTCGAGCAGGCAAAAAAAAGTTCCCCGTGCATCATCTTCATCGATGAACTCGATGCAGTTGGTCGGCAACGCGGTGCAGGACTGGGCGGCGGCAATGACGAGCGAGAACAGACCCTGAACCAGATGCTTGTCGAGATGGACGGCTTCACGACAAACGTCGGAGTGATTGTGATGGCGGCCACCAACCGGCCCGACATCCTTGATGCTGCACTACTTCGTCCTGGGCGATTTGATCGACAGGTTTACGTCACGCTGCCCGACGTACGCGGTCGCGAACAAATCCTCCATGTCCACATGCGCAAGGTGCCTGTTGGACAAGATATCCGCCCAGACATTCTTGCACGTGGTACCCCCGGATTCTCGGGCGCCGACCTCGCGAACTTGGTCAACGAAGCTGCGCTTTTCGCCGCACGACGCAAAGGTCGGACGGTTGAAATGAGTGACTTTGAAAAAGCCAAAGACAAGATCATGATGGGTCCAGAGAGGAAATCCATGATCATGCCCGAAAGCGAACGGAGAAACACCGCATACCACGAGTCAGGTCATGCACTTGTCGCAAGACTCGTGCCGAAAACCGACCCCGTACACAAGGTGACCATCATTCCGCGCGGACGAGCCCTCGGTGTCACCATGCAGCTTCCCGAGGAAGATCGATACAGCCTCGACAAGATTCGCATGCTCTCGACCATCGCAATCCTTTTCGGCGGACGTATCGCTGAAGAAGTCTTTGTCGGAGAAATGACGACTGGTGCTTCAAACGACTTCGAGCGAGCCACAGCAATGGCTCGCGATATGGTGATGCGTTACGGCATGAGCGATAAAATTGGCCGCATGGTTTATGCGGAAAACGAGGGCGAAGTCTTCCTCGGACGCTCGGTGTCAAGAACTCAGAACGTGAGCGAGGAGACACTCCAACGAATCGAAGTTGAAATTAAACACATTCTTGACGAGCAGTACGACGTCGCAAGAAAATTGATTGAAACAAATCGTGACAAGATTGAGTCAATGACTGCAGCACTTCTTCAGTGGGAAACCATTGATAGTGACCAGATCGACGACATCATGGACGGAAAGACTCCACGTGCACCGAAAGACTGGGTTCCGAAGGTGGTCCCACCGACCCCCCCGGACATTCCTCCTAGTGGTGGTGCACCAACGACACCTGATGTCCCACCTCCTCCGACTATTCACCCGGACAGCTCAAAGTTGGCCAGTGATATCGGTCTCGAGAAGTAACACACAACCCGCCTAGGCGGGTTTTTTCATTCCAAGAAAATCAATGTCAAGGTTAAACCTTGACATTGATACGGGAAGTCGGCCGCAGAAGAGGCGGGTGCGATTCAAGAGATTGGTGAGATGACTACCCTAGCAGTAGCAAGAAATCCGTGTTAGTGTGTGCGAGGAAATATCGCACATGCAACAGAAAGAGTGCACATGGAAAGTACCTCACGCCAATTTGGCATCAAGGAAATCACTTGGGCGGTCTATGCCCTCCAAGCACTAGGACTGGTGACTTTTGTCACCCCCATCATCGGCTTCATCGTCAACCTCTACAAAGACGCCGATGCGAGCGCAGACCCACTCGCAAAGTCCCACTTTCGGTGGCAAAAAATGACCTTTCTCTGGTCACTTTGCTGGGCGGTTGTCGCCTTTGCCACTACGTGGATCTTCGGACTTGGCGTCCTCGTCTTTGGAGTTGCGTGGTGTTGGAGCGCATACCGCACCCTGCGTGGAATGCTCAAACTTTCAAGCGGACAGCCTCCGAAACCCGGCTACTAAGCTGCCACCAAACACCCGCAAGGGTGTTTTATTTTTTGAAAAACTTTGCCAGAGCATAAGTCGCACAGATGATAAGTCCGAGGCCGAGGCCTCCTCGCAATGCAATAAGCGGGGAGAACCGAAACATTAATGAAAGCGCGTACACAAAAATACCCAGCGCAATACAAAAAATGCCGAGTTTCAAAAAATTTGTATCACTAAATGAGGTAATCGAAAAAAGTTTTTTCATAAAATTATATGTTTGGCTAGCCTATTTTACTCCATGAGGGCCGGACTCCGTACGTCCTGCGTCGGTCATGCGGATGAACTCCGCATTTTTTGCAAACTCAGAAAGTGTTTTTGCTCCAAGGTAACTCATCGACGAGCGGAGGCCTCCCATAAGATCGGAAATGACCATGCTTGCATCGCCACGAAATGCGACGCGACCTGATGCACCTTCGGGGGAGCGAAAAAATCCGTCAGTGCCCCCGTCTACTTCTATTTTCTCGCGCGTTGCGTCATAGGACGCCATGCCGCGATAGTGTTTGTATGCAACGCCGCGGTCAAGAATATAGTCGCCTGGAGATTCTTTGCAACCAGCAAGGAGGTTGCCGATCATTGCACTTGCTGCACCCGCTGCCATCGCCTTAGAAAGATCACCCGAATTTTTTATTCCACCATCTGCAATGAACGGAATGCCGAGTTTCGTTGCCTCCTTGGCCACGTCCATGATTGCGGTAAGCTGAGGTACCCCAACGCCCGTCACCACACGCGTGGTACATGCAGCACCTGGGCCTATCCCCACCTTGAGTCCGTCTGCTCCTGCTTTCACCAAATCGCGGGCAGCTTCAGGTGTGGCAATATTGCCGGCAATAATTTCAATTTTTTGTCCAAATGTTTTTCGCAAAAGTCGCGTTGTCTCAATCGCACGCGAATTATGTCCGTGCGCAACGTCGATCACGATAACATCTGCGCCTTCTTTCAAAAGTGCGTCCGTGCGCATCACCGTGTCATCTTTCACCCCCACCGCAGCACCTACTAACAGTCTACCCTTCTTATCCTTGGAGCTTGTCGGATTCTGCATCCGCTCAAGAATGTCCCGCAGCGTGATGAGCCCCACAAGAAAACCGTCGGTGGTGACGAGGGGGAGTTTTTCGATACGGTTGTCGTGCAAAATAGCTTTTGCTTTCTCCATGCTGACGTTCGGGAGCGCGGTAACGACCCGTGCGCTCATGACGTCAGAAACTTTTTTCCGGTCATCGGTCTCGAACAACAGATCACGGCGAGTGAGGATTCCTACCAAAAGTTTCTTTCCGGCTTTTTCTTTCACCACCAACACACCGGAAATTCCTTCACGGCGCATATAGCTTTTTGCCTCACCGATGGTGATGGTAGGAAATACCGTAAATGGGTCATCAATAATGACATTTTCGGCACGCTTCACTTTTCGCACTTCTTCTACTTGTCGCTCTATTGAGAGAAAGCGGTGAATAATACCGATGCCCCCCATTCGCGCCATAGTGCGTGCCATAGTACTTTCGGTAACGGTGTCCATATTTGCGGAAACCAAAGGAATCTCGAGTGTAATATGTCTTGAGAGTTGTGCTTTTGTCGAAACATCTTTCCGAGAAAATACCGCGGAGCGACACGGTAAAAGGAGCACATCGTCAAAGGTAAGGCCCTCGCGAATGTTCATGCCCTGAGTATAAAGCATAAATCAAAAATAAAAAAGGTGCCGCATTATGCGGCACCGGCGGAACGAACACGAGATTCTCTGGTGTAGGCACGGAGAGTCTTGCGACGCATCCGCACCACTTGACTCAATTTGGTGTATAGCACCCTGTAGTCCTTGGCGAGCGGAAGATAGACAGCTTCTGTTTCTTCAATCATGCGCAACTGCTTGTCGCGAGCAAGCGCTTCGCAGGTAAGCAGGTTGTGCATGCGATCGGCAATCTTGAGCAGTATGACGCGCGGATCAATTGCCGCGGCAGCCATAAACTTTTGGTGATACGCCTCTAGGCGTGACTCACGACTCGGAAATTCTCCCTCGGGCATTGAAACTCCGTCGACAAGCGAGGCGACTGACTCACCAAACTCAAGCGCAATACGCTCTCGAGTCCAATCACAGTCTTCAATCGTGTCGTGCATGAGTGCCGCAGCGATGAGTTCCGCGTCTTGTATCCCAAAAATATCAATCAGGATAAGCGCGACCGCTCGGCAGTGTTCAAAATACCGTTCTCCTCGGGCACGCTGTATGCCTTTATGTGCTTTCTTGGCCGCCTTATAGGCGTTGCCAATAAGTGTGTCCCCATCATGATGTGGGAGGATAAACCGGTGAATCCGACGAAAAAACGCATCGCGGTTTTCACTCATACCAAGCAATGCCAATTGTTTCTGCATACTCATCTCCTTTGCCTGCAAACTATGAATGAACCAAAAGTATTTCGTCGGGAGAGGCTTTTCGCACCAACCCAGAACGCATTTCACCAGGAGAAACCCAGAGGCCTTTCCCTGCACCATGTTTCAACCTACCATAAAGAACGGTATCCACAACTGCAAGATACGGCTTCCCTGTTTCCACAGAATACTCATCGGGAACATACCCATTTGGCATCCGAGCCCAGTATTCTGCACAGAATACTTTGTGGTCGCTTTCAGTGAGGTGGAGGGAAGAGCCGTCAGAGCGAGAACCCCAGCCTCGTTCATATTCAGTCCACCCTTGGCACAGCGCGAGCAGCGGTATTTGTTGGGACGTTTTCATGTCTGTCTCCTTTTCAATGAACAACTACTGTCTATGTAGAGTGTATAGTGTACGAAAGAATAATTCTTTAAATATTGAAACAATGTGTAACACTTTATGTTGAGATACCGAATTATTGCTTTTGCTACGGGTATTTAATATAATAAAAGTGTAATATTTAGTGACACTTTATGAAAATTCCCATCTTGCTCGAGCATTTAGGGCTTTCGAAAAACGCTGCGCGAGCGTACCTCGCACTTATTGATAGTGGACCTGAAACTATTGCACGCATCGCGATGCACTCAGGCGTCCCGAGGCCGCTTGTATACAAGATACTCCCCGAGCTTCTCGACAAAGGACTGATCATGAAAGCTCCACGAGGAAAACGCACTTACTACAGTGCGGCATCTCCATCCAAACTTTCCGAACTACACCACACACTAGCTGCCACGCTGGAATCCCAGCTTCCCGGACTAGAGCAACGCTACCTGTCATCTGGAGAGCGTCCACGTGTCACGTACCACGAAGGACGTGCAGGAATAATCGCAGTTTATGAAGATATCATTGAGTCACTTCCTAAGGGAGGGGTGTTCTATCGATACAGCTCAGGTAACCTTGAAAAAAAACACGAACATTACGTACCTAAAGACTACCGCGCAAAGCGAGACGCCAAGAAACTCGAACGCTACGTGATCACCAACAAGCAGACTGCGGCAAAAAAATCATCACGCCTTGAGCGCGCAGTAAAGATAATCCCCGAAGGATCGAATCTGTTTGCATACAACATCACCCAACTCATTTATGGCCATAAAGTTGCGTTCGTTGACTACAATACCGAATCGGCGATTGTCATCGAGAATCCGATAATCGCAGAATTTCAGCAGCGCTTATTTAAATTGCTATATCAGCGACTTTAGAGCGCTTTTTCTGGAAGTGAGGTCAGGTAGTTTGGTTCAACCTTCTTCACTCGTGCGTCTTTCGCAAACGCAGCTTGTGCTTTGCGTAGTCCGGTGCCATCACCCGGATCTTTTACTTGCACCAAAAACAGTGGAACCGCAGTAAAGCGTTGCAACATTTTACCCGAAACAGCCGCGATAGCCTGAAGTGCGTCTGCCTCAGTAACGGTGCTTTCGAACTCGACGATAAGCTGATTGGAAATGTATTCGCGGCCTGAGCTTTCTTCTTTGATGATTACACCAACAGATTCGGGGTCAGTAAGAGCAGCAACCTCTGGAGGAAGCGCGGCGGAAACGTTTGCATTCATATTTGGCCCGGCTACATCTTTGCGTAACAAATAAAACCCTGCAACAAGCACAAGTACAACAATAAGGATCGTGAAACGGTTTTTATTGCTCATGGTATTCATGCTTGTATCATAACCCTACTTATTAGACGGGACAATACGGATATGGTTACATCAACACAGATTTCTCAACAGGAAAAAGTGATGACCAAATCTGCTGTTCTTCGTATTAACCACGGGCGAATCAAGAAGTTTGCAGCACATGCGCAAACTGCACCAATTGAGAAACCGCTCAATTTTCACAGTGTTTTGATCCCAGACGGCGCTGCGCTCACTCTTGGTGACACATATCCCCCTCTCAACGCTCATTGGGTTATTGACTTTTTCTTCGTCGCCGTAGCACATCAGTTTGGGTTTTGGCACGGAGAAACGAGCTACGCAGGGCCGCTCTACGGGACACTCTACGGCAAAAAACTGAAGGGCTCAGATTTGCTGTGGAAACTCTTTCTTAGGGGCTTTATGCAGGACCCGACTGACCTTATCGGAGGAGCGCTCGCACGCATGACCAAAGAACGTTGGTCTACTCTTATGTCCGACGACAATGGTGTCATTCCATTACTAGTCACTGATGAGCGACTTGCCATCACCCAAGGACTGGGAACAAGCCTGCTGCGACATGGCTCGCCACTCAATACCGCAACGGGGTGGATTCGCCACCACCGTGACCTGCAGGAGCCGGCCAAAAGGATACTTGAGAATCTCACCCATCCGCAGTTTGGAACAATCGGGTATCGCGAAGACCCACTACAGAAGAAGGCGTTACTGCTCTTGATGGCGCTCACTAATCGCCCCGAACAGCTGCTCACACCTGAGCGGAACTTCAACTGGAATCCGATTGTCGACTACCATGTGATGCGCATCATGCTGCGGAGTGGTCTTGTCACGCTACCTCGAGCATGGAGAGATGAGAACGCGGCACGAAAATTTACGACGGACGAACGAGAGACTATTATTCGTGATGCATGTTTTCAAGTAAACAAAGAAATCGTGCAGCACTCAGGACGAAGCATGGCAGAAATCGATGTGTTGCTCTGGTCTGCGAGGCGCTATTGTCCCGAGACTGAAGTTCCAAACTGTGCAACGTGTAGTCTCAACCCCGTTTGCGAAAAACGTACGGAGTTGTTTCAGCCCGTTATTCGCACAACAAGCTACTAAAATAAAATCGCGAACCTTTTGGTTCGCGATTGTTTTTTCTTAAAGCAACCATTTAGACGGGTCGCACGTCCTGCAATACGCCAGACGTGAACCACAGCGTGATTCGGGTTGGTTTTCGCTTCACATCAGGAAAATAACATGCAACCTCAACTTGGACGGCGTCAGGAAGCGGGGACGAATGCGATTCAATATGCGTCAAATAATTGTGCCATGTCATGACTTTTGACACGAGATCCGACACTGCATCGGGTACACCACGCTCTAGTGTCGCCTTTTTCTCGCCCGCAAAGAATGACAACCAAACGTTTTTGCGTATTCCCTTGGGATACCAGTAGGTATCGCCGAACCCGCCACGACCGGTGCCTATCAGGATTTTCCCATCAAAGAGCACGCGCTCATCCGCGTCATACACTTTAAGTGTGTCTCCGGGGCGCAAGAAATGGAGCCACTCACCCGAAATTTCACGGTAAAGCGCCCACGGACAGGCCTCGAAACCTGTTTCCGAGTGTGCGCAGAGTTTTCCCACCAACACTTCACTTGTCATGTAAACTTCCTTTAAATACTCTGCTTTGAGTGTATGCGCCAATGCAACATCGTCAAGGAGCTTCTATGTTAGGATAAAGCCATGAAGCGTGTGCATCCCCTCATTGTAATTGTCGGACTTATTGTTGTGGGTGCGTTCTGGCAAATTGGCATGTTGCTACTTGAGCACCACCCTATCACAAACTATCCGCCAAAAGCGGGTAAGGTGCTCGCGTTCGGCGACAGTCTTGTTGTCGGAGTGGGAAACACCAACGAGGCGGGAGGGTTTGTGGGCATACTTTCACGAAGACTTGAAACTACTATTACCTCGCGCGGCGTCAGCGGTGACACCACGACGCAGGGACTCTTGCGTATTGAGCAAGACGTACTTGCTGAACAGCCGGCGATTGTAATTATCCTCTTGGGTGGAAATGACTATTTGAAGCGGATTCCCATGGCCGACACATTTGTGAACTTACGGAAAATCATTGCACGCGTGCAGGATAGCGGTGCAACCGTGCTCCTCTTGGGAGTGCGCGGAGGCCTGATCAAAGATCGGTTTGATAGTGAATTTGCGAAACTCGCAGACGAGTCAGGCGTTATTTTTGTTCCCAATGTACTCGATGGCGTCATTGGAAACGCTACACTCATGTCTGACCAAGTGCATCCCAATGACGCGGGGTACATGAAAATTGCGGACAAGATTGCACCAAGCCTGCTTGGGTTAATTGAAGCGCAAAGACAGCACGCCATTACTCGGTAACGCTCTGTGACACAGGGATAACACGTACTTCTCCCTGCGTCGAAAAATACAACACTGTCTGGGAGTCTTCGCGCCGAAGGGTGAGAAAAAAGTTTCCGTCCGGCAGTATGAAAGAAATACGCACTACATCGCCACCCCTACCGAGGATGGTGTCCCAACCCCGTGCACGAGCATAATTCTGATAAAACGCACTTACGGCATTCATGTCGTCAGGCGAAACGTATACCCAGTTGGCACTGTCAAAAAACTTGCCACGCTCAACGGCGTAGCGCCCATGGGGATACTCAGGAACATAAGCCATAAGTTGCAACCTGTCCTCTTGGATAATGTACCCCACAAAAAGCGCGACACATGCTGTACAGAAAAAAAAGAATACATTAAACCAGTAGAAACCACGTTCTGGGTGTCCGGACTCTATTGTGCGCATCGACCTGTACTCATGGAAGACAAAGAATAAAAATAAGAGGGTCAGCGCAATACTTGCAGACCAGAAAATTATTGTATCGTTCATACGTCGCGTTCATATTCTATTTTCTCATCCAGTAGGTCGCGCAAATTTAAAAGGTCTTGAACTTTTTTAAGCAGCGACGGAGTTGGCTCCTCGGCCTCGCGAATGAAGGTCGCACTGCCACGCTCTATGCCATACACAAAATGATTGACCACAAATGCACGCAACTTGTCTACGTCACCTTGGAGATCGTTTGAACTAAGTACCACAAATGCAATTTTGCGTGAGCCGAATTCGGATACGGGCAAATCAAAGAGGATCATCGCGCTACCGCCACCTTCGGCATTTTTGCGTGCTATTCCTCCGCGAAACGCTGCATCACGGGAAAGTACCCATGGATTCTTGTTTTCCCACTGAAAACGCTCATCCCCTTGTTTGTCTGTAAGCGTACGCTCTTCGGCAAGTGTGACGCCAATCAAGAAGGGTTTGCTTTTTTCTCCATAACGGAGCAAGCGCAACAAGTCAGCGGCGGTCGTCGTAGCTTCATCGCTCGAAAGAGCGCCCCCCCATTTGCTTTCATCCATGCCAACAGCGGCACTTTTTTCGTTCATGTATTTCACAAATTGCTTTGTGCCGTGCTCGCGCGCATACGCTTTCGCGGCGGTATCATTGGTGTCGAACAATAGCGGGTAAATAAGTGTCCCCACGGGCATTTCATCCAGGGCGCCAATGGAACTCCGACGCAGTACCGCTTCGCCCAGTAGCAGTTCGCTCATGCGTACAATCTTATACTGATTTACCGTTTCGAGGGCAGTGAGTCCCGCGAGAAAAGCGGTGAGCCCGCCCGGATGACGTGGTTCGTGCTCCGCGCGGCTCCACAGGGTGGTCTCATTATCAAGATCTGCAACAATAAATGCGCTGGCGGTAATAGCGGGCGGAGTGCCTGCTCCCCGCAAATAATAGTGTGACGATGTTGCAAATTCTCCTCGGGGTTTTGCGTTCAACACAATAAGCTTTGTCCCTCGGGGAGCAAACTCATACAGCTCACGCGCATCAGCAGTAGAAAGCCTGATGCAGCCTCCCGAATATCCAGGCGGAACATCACGTCCATCGGTATATGTCGGCCACCCATGAATGAAGAAATTTCCGTAAAACTGCATGCTATATGGCATCCACGTTCCGCCAATTGTGGAAAAATGTTTCTGCTCCTTCACCTGAATGGCGTACTTTCCCGCCGGTGTCTCCCATGACGTACCCTCACGACCGCGCGAGAGAATTGGGACGCTCTTCACGACCGCGCCATTTTCATACATGGTGATTTGCATCGACCCAAGATCAGCAATCAATGCCTTACCCGTTTGCGGGGTGACAGAAATAATTTGCGGCTTGTCGGTTGATGCAAATCGATACAAAAGCGCCAACTCTCGTTCACTCCCTTGTGCGGGAAGTGGAATAAAAGTGCTCGCCCCCATGGTTAGTGCGACAAGCGAAAGCCAGAGACCTGCGAACATATATAATTTGCGTCGCATTTCGTTCATGCGCGAAGTGTAGCTAATGTGTGTCGAATACGCGCATAGCCGGTATTCCAAAAGAAATAACTTGTTGCAACAACTGCACCCAGCGTGTCCGCAAGCATGTCTTTTTGTGCATCCCAGATGTCACCCTGACTTCCAAGGTAGGCCGCACCCGCGGCAGCGTCTGCATTTGCAGCGTATATCCACTCGATAAGTTCGTAACTCATCGCCACGGTCGCAATTGCGAGTATGGGGTATGTCACTAGCACAAGATGGTGTCGGATGATGCGCCTCTCCCATAACAGCTCCACAATGGGGTACGCATAAAAGCCGACTGAAAAATGCGCAATGCGGTCAAAGTGATTGCGAGCGAATCCAAAAAAATCAGTGACGTAATCAAATGGAACACGTTCAAACGTATAATGTCCGCCGATGGTATGGAGATAAATAAGCACAGACATCAGCACATACGCGGTGTGAGAAAATTTAACCCCACGTTGATACAGCATAACCAGTACACCGACGATCAGTACAATCGTCAGATTTTCTACAAACCATGTTGCGCGGTCGTAGGGCTCAAATGCGAGTACGGCAAACAGCAGCAAGTACGCAATAAGAAGGAAGTGAGGAAAGCGCTCTGACATATGGCTCATGGGCACATTATAGCAAAGGTATGGCTCTTCTTGTATCGTGGCACCTCTTTTATTTCACCACACCACTTTTTCCCTGTCTCCTGCGATACCACCCAATTCCCTGTATCACGGCCACGAAACCAAGCACCAAAAGGACAATAATTCCTTCAAATTTTTTTACATTACCAAGAAAATGCTCTATTGCGCCACCAAAGACATAGCCACCAAAGGTAAAGAGGATTGCCCATACAATTGCACCCATTAAGTTGAGTACAAAAAACCGTACTCCGGAAACACGACCTGCACCAAGGATAATGGGTATCATCATTCGAAATCCGTACATAAAACGCGAACCGAATATCAGCCATGATTGATACCGCTCAAACCGTACGTGTACTGCTTCCACTCGAGTATTCCACTCGGGATGTTTCGCCAAAATGTCTCTGCCTTTCATCCGTCCCAAATAGAAAAAAAACTGGTCGCCGATAACTGCGCCACACACCGCAACGGGAATAAGCAACTCGAGCTTGAGATGGCCTTGGTATGCGGCGAAACCCGCAAGTGCGACAACAGTCTCTCCTTCAAGGAATGTGCCAACAAACACAATGACATAACCGTAGTTTATGATGAGGTCAATCAGAAAATCCATTGCGACAGTATAGCATGGGCAGAAATTTCAAGTTGAGTGCGACCCGAGGAAGCGTTACCGCTTTAGGAGATCGCGGATTTCTATGAGCAACTTGATATCCTCAGGTACGGGCTGGGGTTCCGCAGCTTTTTCTGCTTCTTCTTTTTTATTCAGTGTATTCTTTGCTTTCACGATCATGAAGAGCGCGAAGGCCACAATAAAAAACACAAAGCTTGCTTGAATAAATTTGCCGTACGGTACAATTGCATTTCCTACTTTATAGGTAAGCACGGAAAAATCGAGCCCGCCCGTAATGATGCCAACAATCGGCATAATAATATCGCCCACGAGCGAGCTGACAATTGCACCAAATGCGGCACCGATTGCAACACCCACTGCGAGGTCAACAACATTTCCCCGCATCGCAAACAATTTGAATTCATGCAGCATGGTGAGCAATTAGCATTATCATGACGTGATTCTAGCATGCACCAATAAAAAGAAAACTGCCCCAAGTGGAGCAGGTTAACGGTGATTGCGGAAACGCAACATTTTGAGAAGCATGTGTTTCATGTCCCAAATCATGCCAAAGGCGCGCGAAATCGCATACCAGCCGAATTTGAGTAAGTCCTCAGGAGTCAGAAATCCATCATCTGTGAATACCGGTTCGGGCTTTGCGGTTTTGAGCCAGCCGTTGAGGGTTGTAACAACATCCAAAATACACTGGGGTGATTCTGCAAGGATGTTGTGACCCACACCGGCGTATTGATAGAAGGCGCGCTTTCTGTCGAGCGTAGTCACTTGACGGAAACCACCCTGACGCTTCACCTTGATGCACGCATCGAGATCTTCGCCGACGATACGCTTCCATGCATCATATGCCGCATGCACGGGAGCAATTTCGTCTTGGATTCCATGCATAAACGCAATATGCTCCACGTCGCGCAGTCGCTCAATGAAACCTGTTGCGGTTGCTGCAATTGTCGCGTTGTAGATTTCTACACTGGTGAGAAGCGTGTAGGGACCGGTAAAGTAATGCGGGTCGTCCAGCGATTCTTCCTTAGCACACGAAACGGGATAGTTGGGGGCAATACGTTTGAGGAACCCACGTACCGGCCGAATGTACGGCATCCACCGGCGCAATTCGACACTCGCATTGTGGTCCACCTTGAGTGGTATAGAGAGGAACACAGCGCCGGCAATACCCTTACGAAGCAGTGGCTTTAGTTGCAGCAAGCGTGCGGTTGAGAGTGCCCCTGCTGAGTAAGAAATAACAAAGGTCGGATGTTTGCCGCGTGTTCGCGACAAGAGCACACGATAACAGAGCACCCGCGCCACGTCGATCCATTCCCAGAAGGACTGCACACTTCCACGTTTTGCGTCCCCTTCAGTGTGTGCACCGTGGTGGGGAAAATTGCATGCGAGGACATTGTACCCCGCACTGTGGAGCGCGACGACAAGCGCCGCAAATGATGGCGAATCCATATGCTCACGCATACCGTGGAGCACAATGGCATTCCCTTTCACACGATCTGTTTGTACGCGACGGTCAATCCAATCGATTTTTCCGAGGAGGTCGCGCAATCGGGAAAAGATTACGCGACGCATTGCCTGCAAGGTCGGTTTTTCCATGACGAACTCCTGTAAAACAACTTCTCTCTTTAGCCTAGTACCCTTCGCACTTATTTTCAAGGGAAATTCACCTCATTAACATTTCATCTTAGTTTTCGAGCGAATGCAGTATAGTAGCGTGAAAAACAGCAACCCAACACTTTGTTTTCACCCACTTGCTAAAGTTTTTCCGGATGCTAGGGTGCAAGGAGAAGTAGTCACATAGAGGCACATAAGATGGAGATTGCGTTGTTCGTCGCATTTGCAGCATTATTTGGGGCTATGCTTTTCCGTGTTGTCCTTTCACTTTTCGACAAACATGTTGAGTATGACTTGGTCGAGCGTATCGCCCACGCCATCAAGCGCGCGTCTACAAACGGCACACTCACTCCTTCGACTGCCGTGAGCGGTGCACCACTGCGACAAGTAGCGATTGTCGCATACGACCTGTCCGCCGTATGTGGATGGCCAGTAGAGTGGCCGCCGGAAATGGGCGGCAACCTCCCGCTGTTGCGCATGTTTACGGGTACCTTTGGCCCGTCACAGTGTGCGGGATACTGCAAAGGCACATTCACAATTTCTCACGGCATAGGCTCCAACCCGGGACGACCCGTCGAACACATGATTTGCTACGACATCGACGGCACCACTGTGACAGGAGTCGCCTTCGCATTCCAGGGCACCATGACCATACATAGTGTTGACCTCGAGCCTCATGTGGGTGCACTCTCATCGGTTATCGATGTGTGCGCCGCGCACCTCAACAACACAACAAACCCCGCTTAGGACTCGTCCACCAATAACTGCATAGTTATTGGTGATGACGACCCTTTGTGCCACGTCCATTTTTATAGCAACTTATAAATGGACGAGGCCTTAATTGCGGGGTTCTTTTCTTTTAGCATCGACGTGATAGCGTACAGAGAGAGCACACAGGGAGTCGCCGTGAACGACCTAGGGAATATCGTCTTTGTACTTGCGGTCATATGGGTCATCTACTACGGCGGCAACAACATGCTTCGAGTAAGTGATCTGATAGCGCAACTTGAAAGCACACTCGTTGAACTGGCGCGCGACGAATACACCGTCACCTACGACACACAGAATGGTATGGAGACCATCGAACTGACAAACCCTACCTCCCGAATTCAGTACTCCTGCTCAGGCAATAAAGAAGGGCTTGTAATCAGCCTATTCTTCAATGACAAGGAAAAAAGTGGCGCGAACAAAACACAAGTCACAAGGCACAAAGCAGAGCGAAGAAGTACAACACAAATCACATATGGGCGCGAGAACCGGCTCATGGGACGCCTCCTCTATTTCCAGCAAGGGGTTTCGCGACTTCCCCGCGTACACCAAAGCATGGACCGCATGATTGCGACCATCTTTGCATACCAAGCCAAGACTCAGACCAAAACGCCCCAATAGTACGGGCGTTTTTCTTTTTCTACAGAAACTTGACCCGTGCCCGTATTATCGTAAGCTAAGCTCAGTTGCACATTTCCATGAGGTCACCATGAACAACAAGCTTTCGCTTAGTGAGCTACGTGCAATGGTCCAACCCTTTGCCAAAGCATCAAATCTACGTGGGTTAATTGAGGTTGGGCTGACACTCTTCCTTTTCTTCTCGCTTTTGGTACTCGCCGGGCTTGCAAGCACGTACTCTGTCACGCTTGCAATACTTATGGGAATCCCTGCGGGCATCCTCTATGTCCGCGTGTTTGTCCTTCAGCATGACTGTGGACATCGTTCCCTATTTGCGAATCCGAGACTCAACGTATGGGTCGGACGACTACTCTCACTTCTTGCACTCACTCCGTCCAAATACTGGAACACCGCACACCACGTGCATCATCAGAACAATGGACGGTTGGATACAGCGCACTGTGAAGGAGCGATGCTCTTTTACACGGTGGAGCAATACGGCAAATTAACTCGTTGGGAGAAATTCCGCTATCGGCTGTTTTACTTTCCCCCGATTCTTTTCTTAATTAGCCCGACGCTATTGTTCGCAGGCTATTATCGATGCTGGTGGCTTGCGAAGAACTCGACCGATCGCAAAAGCATGATCGCGACCAACATCGCGCTTGCGGTGATCTTCACGTCGCTCTTCGTTGTCATCGAACCCTCCACGCTCGTACTCGCGTATGTGCCTGCGATGGTCGTCGGCTCGTCGATAGGTGTCTGGCTTTTCTACATCCAGCACATCTTTGAGAATGCATACTTCGCGCATGAGGAAGACTACAGCAAGCGCGACGCAATCGTGCAAGGGAGTTCCTTCTATCAACTTCCGCGATTCTTGAACTGGCTGACGGGAAGTATCGGCTATCACTCGATTCACCACCTCAACCCAAGTATTCCCAGCTATCGATTACACGCATGCTGGGAGAAAGTGAAGCACTGCTTCGACGAAACGCCGAGGTTCACTCTGCTGCAAAGCTTCCGACTCACCGGACTCAGTCTCTGGGATGACGTCCAGAAAAAAATGGTGCGATTCACCTAAACACACACGGTACATCCCGTGTGTTTTATTTTGCACAAAACGGCGAAATCGGGTTAGGATAATGCAATGTCCAAACGAATTCCGCACCTCCTTGTACGAGTGTTTTCTCTTGCGTTCATTCTTGTCCCGATTTTCCTTTTATATTTTGTTGCACAGTTTTTAATAGCACGCATACCCCAAGTTGCGGCAACCTACCCATCAATTCACTGCACCGGAGACAAAGCCGCGGATTTTGCCTGTCACAAGAAGCATTTCGATACGCTTGCGAGTGTATTTGGGGAGCGTGTCGCACTCACGAACTTGAAACAGCGCTATGCGCAGGATCCGTTTGTAGTTTCTCAATGCCATCAATTGGCACACGGCGTTGGGAACGTTGCAGCGCGTGCGTATCCTGATATTGCAGATGCATTTGTACACGGCGATGCTATCTGCTGGTCCGGCTACTACCACGGCGTTGTCGAAGAATATGTGCACACGCGCGGCAAAGAGACGTTTATAGCCGGTGCAGACAGCATGTGTGCACGTATTAAAGACAAAGAACGCTATGGATTCGACTACTACAACTGTGTGCACGGCCTCGGGCATGGAGTGATGGCCGTAACAAGAAATGAGCTTTTTGAGTCACTGACCCTCTGTGACAGCCTTACTGGGGATTGGGGACGCAGGTCTTGCTACGGAGGTGTCTTCATGGAAAATATCATGGTCGATAATCGTAACCATTACGCGGCGTATCTCAAACCGGACGACCTGCTTTATCCCTGCAATGCAGTAGACACCCCCTACAAAGAAGAGTGTTACAAAATGCAGACATCCTACGCCCTCACAAAGAATGGGAGGGATTTCAAAAAACTTTTCCAGCTTTGCGCTGGTGCAGACCCAGATTTCAGAAATACTTGTGCGCAGTCGATCGGACGTGACGCATCGGGCTCAAGTGTCAGCGACATTCTTGCCACAAAAACAACCTGCGCTCTTGCAGGGAGTGACGACCAATATGCAAATTGTGTAATAGGGGCGGTGAAGGATTTCGTCTCATATTTCCACGGTGATGAAAAAGCACGTGCCTTTTGTTTTGAAATACCACAACGTTTTCAACAAACTTGTGAAACCGCGCTGATGGAGCAGTGGCGAACGCTTTAGTCTGCGCTCAGCAAAGCAGGTCATAGTACGTCCCGAGGAAGGAGCCAGATATATACTGCGAGGACTGCTGAGACAATCGCCATTCCGATAAAAATTGGGGTAAAACCGAATAGACTGATAATGTATCCGTCAATGAGCACAGCGACTCCTGTCGCAATCGACGCAACACCCTCGAGCCCCCCCATTCGGCAATAGATTTATCCTTGGTAGCATGCTCGCTGTAGACTGCGTAAAACGCAGGGACACCGATTGCCGCGGCTACTCCCTCAAAGCATCTGCGTCAATACAAGCTGCGACATGCTCGATATCATTGCATGCGAAAGAACGACAACTGTGCGAATCAAATATCCAAGCGCAAGTAATAATTCGTGTTCCTTCACGCGAAGCTCCCACCGCGCAAACAACAGCGTGAGTACTCCCGAAATAATTCCAAAGACTGCCCAAGGAAGTCCCACGAAAGCGATGTCTCAGCCAACTTTCACTACATAAATTGAGGAGAAAGGGGCGAACAATCTCACCACAAAAGTGAGCAGCATATTGATGGTAATCAATATTCTTAAGCTTTTCTTTATTCCGTTGCGGGACGTAACAAATGGAAATATTCACGAAATATCATCATGAGCATCACATCAGAACACACCCTGACACACAGACTTCTTTTCTTAACAGAAAACACGTTACAAGTTACACTGAAGTTTATATGAACAACCAAGTGAGAAGAATCCTCTGCATCGAAGATGACACCTTTTTGCTTAACCTTATTTCCGGGAAATTCACGGAAGTAGGCATACAGGCAATCGGCGCACATGGAGGAATCGAGGGTGTGGTGCTTGCAAGCTCCGTCAATCCGGACCTTATTCTCCTTGACCTTATGCTTCCCGATATATTGGGCTTAGACGTGCTGGACAAGCTAAAAGCAGACGATAAAACAAAACACATACCCGTTATCATTTTCTCAAATCTCGGTGCGCGAGCTGAAATCGAGGCAGGAATTGCGCACGGTGCTACGAGTTATCTCGTAAAGTCGAACACCCTCCCCGGCGAGCTCGTTGAGACTATTTCAAAAGAATTAGACATTGTTTCCCCTGAAGTGAGTCCGATAATAGAATAGGTTGGATTTTTTTGCGCTAGCCAAAAGTATGCATACGGGCATGCTTGTCCGTGACGTCGTTCGGGTTATATGGATGTATCAAAACACATCCATATGACCCTCGTTAGCCGAAGTAAGCGCGAGGACGCTCTTCCGAAGCGTCATTCGGGGAAATTTCATATGCAGACATATGAATTTGCCCCTCACTAGCTTCGGTAACCTTTTTGCTCTAGCATCACATTGTATGGATGTAGAAGGAAATACCATGAATAAAGTTTCAGCACTCAAGGGAGCCGTTTATGAGGCGGCACAAGGAGATAAGGGCGCATTTCGCGTCGTCTTTGACCTCGTGGGCGACAAACTTTTTCGATACCTTCTTGGGCAACTCGGCGACCGCGAAGATGCGCTGGACTGTCTCCAAGACACGCTTGTCGATCTTTGGAAGGGTCTCCCGCAATTTCGTTATCGTTCCGATGCGGAGTTCTGGGGATATGTGTTTCTCATCGCGCGCAGGAAAGTCTTTGCGCGACGCAAGCAAGCGAAGACTGACCATGTCGCAGTCGACAATGACACACTTGAAATCCTCCACGATTCCTCCCCAGACACTCCCCTGATTGGGGACTCCGAGACGTTGCGTATTGCAATGAAACGCATGAATGACGCGTCGCGTGAAGTACTCAATCTGCGGTACTGGTCAGACCTCTCCTTTAAAGAAATTGCGATTGCAACTGACGTCACGGAAAATGCCGCAAAAGTACGTCACCATCGCGCATTACAAGAATTACAAGCTTACCTTCCCAATGGATATGTCGAACAACAATTTACATAATATAGACAAACAAATGAAACATCTTCTTCCTGAAGACCTAACGGATTCGGAGAAAAATTATGTTTGGAGTAACGTGACTCCTCATTTGCGTGCACAGGCAAAGACCACTCCGTTTTTTGCATCATTTTGGCGTAAAGCAATCGCGTTTACATTAGTAGCGAGTATTGTCATGGGGGGTGGACTTGCAACAGCATCTGCACATTACGACGTAGTGCCCGGAGATTTTCTGTTCCCCGTCGAAGTAGCGACGGAAAAGGTACAGATTTTTCTTGCCGGGAGCTCAACTTCCAAAGAATCACTTCGTATTAAATTTGCTGAAAAACGTCTCGTAGAAGTTAAAACGCTTATTAAGTTGTCCAAAGCAGCTGCGGACACAAAGGCAGCTGTTACAAGTAGTGTGGCTGGGGCTACTGCAACTTCGACTACGCAAGCAATCACTACGACGACTTCCGCAAGTCCTGCAACCACAACAATTTATCTTTCGAAGGGAGCAATGAAACAGATTGCGCGTACTGAACGCGCCATCGCCATCGCACTGGGAGAGTTGGAGGAAACACGAAGCATGCTTGCCTCCGCAGGGTCGCAGAGTGGGGTGTTTATCATTGATGACATAATCGAAGAGTTGCGTGGTGCTGGAGACGGAACCGTGACTATTACAAAAATCGCCGCAAAAGGAAACAGCGGAAAAGTGAGCATCAAGGCCACATTTACACCGACAGGATGGGCAACAACTTCAAATAGCTTCTCGGGTACGGTAAAAATCGAAGAAACAAAGCGCGGCACAAGGATTACCATGAATGACACTGAGGTGAAAACAAGCATCACAGTGCGTGCTACAAATACCCCAGATAAAGCAAGACACGGGAATAAAGATGACGACGAAGATGTCGGGGGTGACGATCATGACCGTTACGACAAACGCGGAAAAGACGATGACGGCGAGGATGATGATCATGACGATGAGCGTGATAACAAAGGAAAAAACCACAACAAAAAGAAAACAAAGGTTTGCCATCGTTCTGACAACGAACGTCACACAATTGAAATCTCTCTCTCTGCGGCACGCGCGCATTTAGCTCACGGTGACACACTTGGGGCGTGTCAAACCGGGGGTGGCACTGGTACCACAACACCAGACACAACCAATCCTGCTTTCAGTGACGTGACGGTAAGTGCAGGCACAAGCACAGTGACCCTAGACTGGAAAACGAACGAGCCAACACGCGCACGTATATATGTCAGCACCGTTTCTCCAGTAAGCGCCGTTACCCCAAATACTGAATTTGCAGATCTCACACTCACACGAGCAACCACACTCAGGGGACTAAGTACTTCGACAACGTATTACTTTCTTATCTCAGTAAGTGATGCAGCGGGAAATCGCGCCACCACATCACAGGGTTCGTTTGTGACAGGCTCAGGTATACCCCCCGTCACTGTCGACACAACTACCCCCACGATAGCTGGAATTGCCTTCACCCCCAGCACCACAGGGGTCGGAGTAACATGGATAACCGATGAGGCAGCAAAGACGCGTGTGTGGTTGCGCGCAACATCCTCGCCCGATGTTTCGCTTGCGCCGACACAAGAAGAGTCGGGTATGGCGACCTCGCACAGCATGAATTTAAGTGCGCTCATGCCAGCCACGGTGTACCGTGTCATTCTCTCGGCAGTTGATGCTGCAGGAAATCGTGGAACATCTACTGAGCGCTCATTTACCACCAGTGCACTCCCCGCTCCCGCGGACGTGACAGCGCCCACCGTCTCAGGGATAGAGAAATCCGTCGCCACAACCACGGCGCTGATTACTTGGAACACCAATGAGGCTGCAGGTACAGTATTCTACTTTGGAACAGGTATTCCTGCTCTGGGAACAGCACTATCCAACAACACAATGCTCTTGGCGCACGATGCTTCACTCTCGGGACTTACGGGCTCAACAACCTACCGATTCCTCATTGTGTCGAAGGACTCCGCTGGAAATACAGCGACAACAAGTGAGTCGACACTCACGACACTCTAAAAAATAGTAATATAGAGATGTAAAAAACCGCACATAAGTGCGGTTTTTTACATCTGAGTACTGATGGTGGATGGTGCGGCAGCGACGATTGCTACGTTGAATCGTTCACGTCCCAGCATCGCACCACTCACCGTGCGGACAGAAACACGCCAACGACCTTCCTCGATATCAGTCTTCATGGAATACCCGCGATACCCTCCCTCTCGTCCCCCCGCAACAGGAAAATCAACAACAGTGCGTATTTCCCAGTCACCATACTGCTCGTTGTAGTACTCCCACTCGTGAGTAATTACTGTATCAAGTTTTGTGGGTGCAAACACTGCACTAAAAAAATACAGTGGTGCCCCTTGTTGAATATGCATGGTGGGTGGGGTAAGAAACGTACCCATCCTCTGCGACTCGCGCTCGAGTGCATACCCCCCGCTATCACGGGTAATATGATGGGCAACTTCTCCTGCACGAAGCGATAACGGAATTGGCGGTATTACATGCGCGAAATAAAAAATATTCATAACAAGATAAATACCTCCGATGAATCCGGCAATTGTGTACTGTGCTTTTCTCTCCATGTTGGGAACGACGAGGTGGAGGGCTCCCACAAAGAGTGACATGATCGCGAGCGCGGCAATTCCGCTTAATAGGAAGACTGCGGTGCCCATTGCCCCCAGAAGCACGGGAATTCCGAAACTCATACCCATAAATAACACAAAAAAGAAAATCGAAAGCTGAAACCACAGTCGCTCGTATCGCCGACGTGCCAGCTCGTTTCCGACTAAAAGACACAGGAGCAGTAGCATAAAAGGCCAGCTCTCGACAATCGATGCACTCCGCGAATAATATATAAAAATTGCGGAGAGTAGGCCTCCAAAAAAGAACTGCGTCATCGTGGTAAGCAAGAGTGTTTGACGTACGATACTCAACCGTGTGATGCGCTTCGCCTCTACCATCTGCAGTGTTACGATAAGAGCGCCAGCGATACAGAGATACGTGCCCAACACGACATATGAAGCTGTGGAGTCTATGCGTGGCAGAAGGAAACTGTCCAAAATAAATCCGACAAGGAGCGCGAGTGCGGAGAGGTGGCGCTCTTTTGTTTTCACGTAGGAAATAATCGCACGATGATTCATCATTTGCATATCCTATAACGAAGCACAAATCCGTGCGAGTGTATAAAAAAAACGCGCCCCGTAGAGCGCGTTGAACTTGTCTTGCGGTCACTTATACAGCGACGGCAACAACCGACCAAAGGAAGAGCGTTGCATTGGTCGAAACGACCATGGCAACCGCCTCATAATCCGCAGCAAAATGCTTCATATGCGTGAAGGCTAATTCAGCCCATAAAACAGGCCGACCCAGAGGGCCGGCCAATAAAAAATGGGCACTAAGCCCTCCAGTAGATTCATTGTAACTCGAGGTACGTGTTTGTAAAGTAAGTTGTCCACACCAACCACAAAGCACCTCCGCTATTGAGGATCATTTACAAGCTCCGATACAAGTACTCTTCGAGAATCCGGTATTCACATACAGCTGTCCACTCCTGCGCCACCCGTCTGTTACTGCGTGTTTAGCTGCCTCCCGCAGGTGTTTTTTGTTGTAACTAAATGAGTCTTTCCTCGAGGAAAACTATTTTATTGTTTGTCGTACCTCAGATAGAGAATATAATCAAACTCGTATTATTCAAGTGTGGGCACCACCTCAAACTCACCATCAATTGTGGTTGACTCGATGACGCGCATCACAGGAATTCCTGAGGAGTGTGCCGGCAGTGACGGATCCAATTGATAATCAGTATTTCCACCGTATTGCATCATGTACTCGTGATACCTCCCGTGACGATCACTCTCCACCTCTCGGCCCTCGCCGAAGCCCATGCAATATCCAATACCAAAAATAGTAATAATCAACAGTACTGCGAGAATTGTACGCAGTACGCAGCAACCTGAATAGCAATAGCGATGCATGTTCAAACATGTACTCTGGCAATCACCTCCATCTGAAGATTTTGTTTTGTGAATTTTTGCTTCTTCCATAAATATATAAATTACTATCTACTCAATTATGTTTAATACGTGCACAGTGGGAACCCAAAAAGGATTGACCCTAATCCCACCAAGATTCCTGTGATTTCGATTCCAATTTCGGACACCTTAAGTTTTGCTATAAAACTGCTCACCTGCGGGTAAGCTGCAAAAAGATGAGCGGAGAGGACAAGACCTATCGCGATTGCAACAAGAGCCTGCGGATAACTGGGACCGAACAAGGGAATGGGAAAGTACGCCAGCCCCAAGCACGAGTTCCATAACGCCGATTGCACCTGCAAATGTGCTCAGTTTTTCATGTACTGATGCAATTTCCTTACTTGCCCCGAATTCCTTCAGTTTTGGTGCGGCGAGCATAAATCCTGCAACGATATTTGCTGTCTGTATAACCATGCACAAATTATCCCATTGAAATAAAAATCTGCAAAGTTTTCTTGGATTAATTCGCGTATGACACTTTATGAGACAACTTGAGCGAGTTCGCCCCTCAGCATGCTTGCCACTTTTGATGAGACAATTTCCTTGTCTGACAAATCTTCCAAAATCCTATCTTCAGCTTTACGAATACCCGCTTCGGCAAAAATACGCTGGAGTACGCTCGCGATATCCGTGTTCTCGGTTGCGGTCTGCTCCATGAGGCCTCTTGATTCATTTTCAATCTGCCCATAGAGAGCCACTATTTTACCTATGACTCCTTCGTCAAACAGTAGTGAGCTGTCAGAAAGTTTTTGCAATTCCTCAAGTGCTTTGCGTGCGGTTATCATGCGCGCACGATAATACATGTATACATCATCGGGACGCCCCCGTAGTCGAGTTGGGGATGCTATCTCCAAAGTAAGTGAAACTATTTTTCCTTCCTCAAGGTGGTGTTGCCGCTCACCAAGATCAGCAAGGATGGCCTTATGCACGCGCTCGCTTACTTCTTCATACTGGTGAAGTGTTTTTAGCGAATGTTTTTCGTAACCTGTTGCATACAACATCAGAAATGACTCGGAAACTCCGCCAAGTTCGGCGCATCGGGCACAAGCGTTCCGAAAGCTTGTTTCATACCTACTCCGAAGCTCCCTGTGCATGTTGTCGGTGATATAGCGCTTGTCGTGAAAGCGCTCAATTTCACGCAGCACCTTTGCATACAAGAGCGCCTGAGCCTCATCGTGTTCTGCAACCTCAAGACGCGAGAGGGCATCAATATGTAATTTGCGAATTAACGGGCCGATAGTTGTTGCCTTTATAAAGAGCGTGAAGTACATGCACGCAACTGTCAGTCCGATTAGGAAATCACGCACACCAAATGCGTAGTTCCAGCCCTGCACAGTAAAATCGGCGGGAATAAGCAAAACCATGGTAATTGCCAGTGCGCCACGCAATGAACCCCACGAAAGCAGGTGCTGCCAAGTAAGCGGAATGGGCTCTTCTTTTCCCCACCAATTCAAGACTCCGACAACGGGGTAAATAGACACGGCACGCGCAATTATAACAACCAGCACCGCAACAATAGTGGGGGCGACAATAAGCGCCGGGTCTATGGCAATATCAGCAAAGAGCAGTCCGATTAATATGAATACGAGTGAATTTGCCACAAATGCAAAATACCCCCAAAATCGTTCCATATATTCGGCCACGCGGGGGGTTAATTGATATCGTCCGGAATTCCCAACAATCATAGCCGCAACCGTAGTGGCAATAATGGCAGAAAGATGAAATTCGAGTCCCATTGCATGAAATCCTTTTCCCATTAGTTCGGCGGAAATAAACGTAAAATGCGCAATCACCATTGTCAGGGTGATCTCAAGATACTCATCTTTTTTTACTATTTTAAGCAGTCTTGAAAACCCAAAACCCACCATAGTACCCCAAACTGCACCTCCCACCACCATTCCGACAAACGCAGCAGCGCCGGAGATGACTGACGTCGTACCATGCCAGCCCTCAAGGGCAACACCCAACACAACGAGAAACAGGGCGACGGCAGTTCCATCGTTAAAAATACTTTCACCCTCAAAAAGAAGTGTCAGCCGCTTAGGCGCACCATACTCCTTAAAAAGAGCCAATACGGCCACAGGGTCAGTAGCGGAAATCAGTGCGCCAAAAAGCATTGTCACAATAAATGGAACAGGGAATCCAATCCAATCAAAAAGGAGGTAGAGGAGAGCGGCGATGAGAAGTGCTGAGACCATAAGTGAGACCACGGAAAGCAGCGTAATGCTGCGGACATTTTCCATCACCCGTCGGACGTGCATATTATATGCTGACTCAAAAATTAGCGGGGGTAAAAATACGTAAAAAAGCACATCCGGAGTCAGACGAAATGCTCCCAAGAATGCGAGCGGCTCAAAGCGGGAAAGTGGAATAAGCAAAAGCCCAACTACAACCAAAAGTACCGTGTACGGAAACTTCAGTTTACGCGCCAGCAAGAAAACCCCAACGGCAATAAACATCAGAAACGTGAGCGAGCACATTATCGCAAGTGTTGGAGACATCACACTGAGGAATTAAGAGTAATCCACTACCAAAGTAGGTAATTAACGAGTGTACACCAAAATCTCACACAATAACAAGGACACTTGTCCAAACCTTTCATGTATCGATGAAAAATTGCCCAGAGATAGGAGCGCTTCGCTCGCCCGATGTCACACGCTTGCAAAGTACTACCTTGACATAATGAGCAGTGGCGGGGCACGTTATCGCATTGTGTTTGACACGCACACATGCTAATTTCACAGAAGCAGTACTGGGAATTTTTCTATGGTCACAACATGGCTTACCGTCACTTTGGCACTGTTGTCGGGAATTATCTGGGGATACACATCATTTCATATGCGTAACTTTGCCTATGGTGGCGCTGCTGGAATACTCTCCTACTGTGCATTTGGCCCAGTAGCCGACCCGATGCAGTCTGCGCAACACTTCGCCGTAGTACATGTAAGCATTTTCGTTATTGCACTTTTGTGTACGGTGCTACTGCGCCGACTTGTGCGATTGCTCACCTTGGAAGAATAAGTAGGCGGAGAATTATAGCACTCCACAGTAGCAATAGGCACGACATCCGTGTCTGTTTTTTATTCTGCTGCTAGGTATGTTTTGTCACTACTGACCTTTCCAATTTTTACGTGCGCACGACGAATATCCGTTGCCGAGACCCAGAACACTCATCTCAACCCAAAATGTCAAGGTTAAACCTTGACATAAAAGGTCAAAAATGTGGCTTTAAATATAGTGCTTCGGCTCTCGGTTATGGCGCCCTTCAGTGCGAACACAGCGTGGGGGGTAAATTTCTTGTACAATTATAGGCATCATGTACTTCATTCGCTTTTGTAGTTTTGCACTCTTGTTAGCAATTATTGGTATCTGGACTACCCCAATTACTACTTTCGCCTATCTCGAAGGTCATATCAATATGTGGTCCTTTGATGAGGGCTCGGGAAGGACGCTCATTGACCGCGCAGGTACAGCAAATGGCACCGTACTGGGCAACGAAGTTGAATGGGTGAAAGGAAAAACCGGAACAGCGCTCCATCTCTCCGGCAATTCAGATCAAGGAATAAGTGTTCCAAATGATTTTCTCAAAAAGGGTGAAGGGACAATCGGCCTCTGGGTGAACATGGACAAGCTCTCTGATGGCAATGTTATTTTTTCTGCAAAAAAGAAGGGTGACGCACATGTATACATGATTTTCTCCATTGACGCGCAAGGCCGCATCGTCATATCGCAAAAAAACGGTGCATCGAGCACCGAGAGAACACTGCGCACGACAGAGCGCCTCGAAGCAGGTAAATGGCAAATGCTTATTCTTACGGCATACAACGGTACCTATACTGTGTACGTCGGTGGTGTGGCACAATCTTGGGATGGAGCCGCCAGCGGCACTTGGTTTGCTGATGCAGTTCCGGGAACAATTGAATATATGATAGGTGCTTCTCAGGTGCCGGAACGTCTTGGGGTCTTCACGGGGGTGCTCGATGACCTGTGTTTTTTTGACCACGGTTTTCCAAAAGAGGAGGCCGAGCTCTTAGTGCAGTTGAATGCAGAATACAACGCACAGTCTTCTGAAAGTATCGTCGTTATTCTGAATGCAGACAGCGACCGTGTCGTATCTGGTGGCACCACAACATTGCGCTGGTCGAGCACTGGAGCTACTACGTGCTATGCGAGTGGCTCGTGGAGCGGAGAACGTCCCACGTCAGGAACCGAGCTACTGACGAACCTCACAACAACAAGCACCTATTTTCTCTTGTGCACTAAACCTCCGGCGCTTGTCTCTGGTACACAGGTAACCGTCATCGTAGTTAATGTAGTGGGAACAGTATTGTACCCGAAAGCATCGGGAGATAACCGAAGTACATCAACTTCTGCCACGACAAGAAAAGAGCCGACACTTCCCGCAGGTTGCGCAGAGTATCTCAAAACTTATCTCAGACGAGGTGCCACCAATAACAAAAGTGAGGTTATTAAGTTGCAGCAATTTTTGAATGAAGTGATGAATGCAAAACTTCCCACCAGTGGATATTTTGGACCCCTTACCTACAGCTGGGTAAAACGCTTTCAGGTCCGCTACCACGACGCAATAATTAAACCATGGACGGAGGCCGGATACGACACAACTGGCATGTCTGAAGGCACGGGATACGTGTACAAAACAACTCGTCATCATATTAATTTTATGAAGTGCGCCTCTCTTAATGCACCCAAGCCCGATCTCTTGCCAGATATTGTTCCTCGATAGGTAGCCGTAGTCTTTCTTTTGATTGGAATCACGCGAAACGCAACAATGTGTATGCGACACCGCGCATGAGGAGCTCACCCTCACTCACTCCGTGTACACTCTTTGTGTATCGCTCAAGAATAACTTGCTTCAGTGCACCAACATCGCTTACATGCTTGAGGGGATACTGGAAGTACTTAGGGGTGAGGGCGTCATAAGAAAGTCGCTCGTCACACCGCATACATACCGCAGTCAACGTATTATCAAAAGAAAGGAGAGGCTGCTGCTCCTCGCCCGTACGAGTGTCAAAAAAACCTGAGCGGATAATGCGAGGAAGTGCATACTGCGCACGAACAATATGTCCCGCGGTTTCAAGATTAAAATGTCCCAGGTAGCCCAACTCCTTGTTGATACCACTGTACTCCGATTCACGAATGCGAATGATTCCATCGACACCAAGTCGTGCGAGTAACTCTGCGCTCTCCACAACTACCTCTTTGCCCTGATCGAGTACGAGTATGCTCCCCTGAGGGTGTTCGCGAGTGAGTGGTGCTGTGTGCATAAGGAAGAGTCAGAAGGTGTTTACACCAGTATAGCAGTTCAGCTTTTAGTAGAAAAAAATACACAAACAAAAGGGCCCCTGTGAGGGGGCCTTTTGAAATGTACCGAACGAATCGGTACATAATGAATATACACCCTCCACAGTATTACGCAAGGGCGTGATGTGGATAACAAGTATCTCGTGAATAACGGCCTTGTGAAGCCATAAATCATATACCAGAGAGAAGTTTAAGTGCTTTATTGTAGTACTTATTACTTTCCAATTGAAGCGAATCCCCAAAGTGCGCTCCGCTCACTATAGGGTCCCACACTGACCATGTCATATCTGACACCGTTCTCTCTAGTATGCGCGCGCGAAAAAGTTCCTCAAAGTCAGGAATTTCTAATTTTCCAGTGCACGCATGAAGTACTTTTTTGGAAAAGTCAGCATCAGACATCCCCCAGAGTTTCCCCATGCGATGCGCACACACTGCCGCCATAAATGCGGGGTCTCCCAAACTTACCTTCTGCCAATCAACAAATTTTGCTTGTCCGTCAGACAAGTACAGCACATTGTCCCCATGGATATCGTTGTAGATAAATGTATTTACAGATTGTGATAATGCGTCCTCGTGACAGTGGAGTGCAATCTTCGCCTGCTCAGCAACACTACGAAATGCGAGCACGGTGTCGTGAGTGTCTCCAACATGTTCCGCCATTTCTCGGATGCGCATATCCCACGCATCAAAATTTTTCTTATACGATGTGTAGCTATTCGTAAAGATCAACCCCTCAATTGGTACAGATATCTGCGAAGTACGATTCAGGAGCGCAATAAGCGCATCAAAGTGTACTTGAGCCAAGGAGGTAATTTCTGCATACGGCGTACCTGTAATAAATTCTTCGAACAATATTGGTGACTGAAATCCGTGCATATCAAGTGCAATAGGTTTTGGTCCCACTTCTACATCTGCAACAGACTGCAATATTGCATACTCTTCCGCTACGTCTGTGTGGTTTGAATTTTTCTGTCCCACCTTTGCAACACGTGCAACGACACTGCCACTTCGTGTATCGATGCGAAAGTTATCATGGCTACCTCCTTTTTCCGGAGCAAGTACTGAAACGCGAAGAATCTCAACATCACCAAGTGGCTGTTTCGCTTTTAGATATATCTCAAGGACATCAGCACTGGTGTTCTTTATGACGAGTATTTTACCATGTATATAAAAACCCAGTGTTGTTCAAATTGTATTTCGCGAAGCCTCCAGTCATGCTAAAAAGTGACTATATCTCTGAAAAAAATTGACACATGTCAGTGGGTGAAAGGTCTTTAAGGATTTTGTCGCAGAATTCCTTCATTTCGGCATATGGCATAAGCGTGGGCTGGAAATTCTTTATGGTATAGGGGAAAAGAAAAAAGCTAAGTGCGCCATTTTCGTAGGCCGTCCCGACCCCATACCCCAGCTTTGTCTCCTTTGTCGTCTGGTCAAAGATAAAATTTCCTAGTGAATAGAAAATAGTTCCGCTCTTGTAGCGCTCTATTGTCTGCACAACGTGCGGGTGGTGACCAATAACTACATCCGCTCCGCTGTCGACAAGCCTGTGTCCGATTTCCACCTGACGAGCAGAGGGCTCCCCTGTGTACTCGAACCCCCAGTGTATATGCACGATGAGGTGTTCGTTCGTGTGCTTGAGTTCGGTAATTTTTTTGTAAAACAGTTCGAGGGCGTCATCGCTCGATCCGGTTTCGTCTATTCCCACAAATGCAACGTTTGTATTGCCGATTGTTCTCGTGATGTAGCTCTCGTCGACACGGTGACCTCCGAATGCAGCAACCCCCGCCTCACCGAGATGGCGCCGCGTATCGAGAAAGCCTTGCCGAAAACAATCATTACTGTGATTATTTCCCAAATTCACCGCATTAAAACCCTCGCGCCGAAGCAAGTTGGCGGTTTCGGGATTAAACCGAAATGAGTAAGCTTTTTGCTGACATTCCGTCACTCTAGTAATCGGCCCTTCAAGATTCGCCACAATGAAATCGGCCCCTTTCAAAAAATTTCCTTCGACACCGCGAATGTTTGCAAATGGGTCACCCCCTTTGTCCATGAAATTACGGACCCCACGATCAAGCATTAGATCGCCAAAATTAAGTGTTGTAACTGAATGTGACTGCCGCGCTGCACCCTTGGTGAAATGTGCAAAAAGGTAACTCGTGACATCGTCGTATGCCGGATTGCCGACTATGTCTGCAGCGTTCACTTGTTTTGAGTGCATGACCTCCGCTCCTCGTGCGTCTAAATACGCGAGGAGCACTGCGAGTGAGGCGGGGCTATCGACCTCGGCCCCGAGTACCCTCGGAATATCTGCATTTGCGATTGCCGATACTGATAGCGCATCGTGAAATTGTGCTGCAGTGCGACTCAGGTGGTGCGAAAAGTCCACACTCGCTATAACCACAGCATCGGCAGGAAGGGTGGCATTAAGACTAGTTGCCAAACGGTGGAGCACCCGCAGGTCAGTTCCTCCTCGAATAACAATAGGCACTACTTGAGCATCAGGCAGGTGGTGTGCCACATACGAAACCAGCGCCGAAATGGAATGCTCTTTGGTAAATGGAATTTCGTCTACAGCGAGTACTCCTTGTTCTTTCAAGGCACCAATAATAGGCAAATCAGGATAAACCATGCCCCATGCTGTCTCATAAGGATATTCCGAAGCAAGAATTTTACCTGACCCTACTCCGTAGTGATTCGGCCCAACAATAACGACCGTTTTAATTTTTTGGTCACGCAGTTCAGCAAAGAATGCGCCAATATCGTCTCCGGCGAGTAAGTGGTGCGACACGATGCCGCCATACACTTTTTCTTTTATTCCCTGCACAAACTCCGCTTGCGCCAAATTTCCATATGCTTCTTGCTCCGCATAAAATGCAAAGTGTTTCGGACCAGCATAGAACTGCTCGGGTGTTGCGAGGAAATGTTTGAGTCCAACTGCTACTACAGTGGCGAGTAACAGTATAAAAACAACCCCAACCACAATCAAGGGTGTGCGCCATCTCATGATTACTTAAGTAATGAACCTCCCCACTCCACAACAGTAAATCCATCGCGGCTTGGTGTTTCAGGAAGCACCTGCACTGGGAGTGTCTCTTTTCTTGCAGTTGCCTGCGCATACATCACCACGCGGATAATTTGGTCGGGACGTTTCTCTCCCACAACACGAAGTGGCGCCATGAGATTAAATTCTTCTTGGTCAAGGAACATAATCTTGTGATAGGGAGCATTGTCTTCCGCAAGCTTCGCTACCCAGTACTCATTAAAATCGGCAATTTCCTTTGCATTTAGGCCGAGCAGTGTCAGCTTGTCAACCAAGAATCGCGGTATGTCGCCCCGCGCAACTACCCACCCCTTGGTAATTGCGGGTGTATCAATACTCCAACCAGCCCAATACAGATAGGGGTACGTCTGCTTGCTTAACTTATCGATAATTGTTCCGTCGGGGTGCGCAGTCACATGCCATCCGTTGTTGTACTCAGGAATAGTATGAGTAAAGCCGCCGTTCGGTGCGACATAGACACTCACATCCATTTCTTTCTCGGGATAAAGATAAATTACCGGTTTGCACTTTTCTGCGGCCTGCACATATTTTTTATTCTTCATTTCGATCCACCGACCAAAAGGATCTTGCCAATACAGGAACGGATTGAG
This sequence comes from bacterium, assembly GCA_043756865.1. Taxonomy (GTDB): domain Bacteria; phylum Patescibacteriota; class Minisyncoccia; order Phycocordibacterales; family UBA6899; genus MHLP01. The sequence continues at coordinate 51,747 of JAYUQG010000028.1, forward strand.
TGCGAGAAACTCATCATATGAAGGCGTCAACTTCTGATAGGCAGCCATCGTGTTCTTGTCTTCGTATAACACTTTCAGCTTTGGTTCGACTGGTGCAAGAGCGAAGAATGGCTCGCCGAGACTGTTGCGTGCTACCTCATACAACCCATTTGGTTTTTGGACAACAGGAAGGCAGCTCCAGTCGGAATCTACGTCATAGGATTCGTTAAAATTTTTACCGTTTGAAAGTGTGAGATCGACAACGCCATTCTCCTTGTTCATGAAGGGTAATTGTAGTGAATAGTACACAAGGGCATGGTCTTGTCGTTTTGCGACTATGCAGCTGCGGTAATAACTTGTTTCGTATATGTTCCCCACAACAGGGTCGGTAAACAGCGTTTTGGTTGTCCCTTCCTTGTCGAACACTCCTGATGCAAAATCTTTTTTCAGTACATAGGAAGAATTGGGTATCGCAATCACATCAGGTGTTTGGACTACCGTGACAGTAAATCCGCTCGCATTGCCCACAGGAATCACACGATCTCCATGATAAATATGATAGACGAGTTCATCTTCTGATCTTCCACCACAGTCCATCCCGCATTCAGATGCAATTTTTGCAATGATACGGTCGCCCTTGAACACACCATTATTCACTGTTCCCACGATGTGACCATTCGGTTCTGCGCAATACCGTCCTGCCCGTTCTTCTCGAGTCTCAATAACAAGAGGAGGTCCCTTGCTCCAAATGACATTAAGCGCATATGGTCGCAAATCAATACTTGGCGGAAAAAATGTGACACTTGCTAATAGTTCTTGCGGGATTCTTTCTCCCCACATGTCGAGCACGTAATGTTCACCCATCACGAGCAAAGCCGTTTCAGGATACCCGTACTCACTTGGTCTGTCCTTTCGTAATAAATATGCGTCGTGACCTGCTACCGTAACTTTTTCTTTTATCATTCCGCCGTAGTTTTCGTTCACCCAATTAGACTCCTTGGCATTAAATAAATCATCGAGGGTGACCCCCTTACCCACGGTGCGCGCTTCAACACAGAAGTTTTCCTGTCCGCGAGTAAAACAATTTCCATAGCGAGTATGTGCTGGTGCAACCGAACTTGGGTAGACGTACGAATAACCCATCAGTTCGTCACGATAGGTATTCCAAGTGGTCGCTGAGGAACTCGCCACTAAAGTGACGAATGGTTCGTGTTCAGGGGTGAGGGGTTGCACATTAAGTGCGTTTTGGGCAGGTGCGGGAGGGGGAGGATTCTTGATAGTGCCGCTCATCCGCACCGCTGAAACTATCACCGTGGCGACAAACACCACCAGTACTAGGGAAAGCAGAACACGGGCAATTTGAGAATGGTTCATGCCTTCATTATATATTGCTGCGTACTATATTCCAGCAGCTGCTGTCCTGCACTCAGGGCCGGGGGCGCTTAAATTTACACCTCGTATTGGGTCAAAGTAGAAAGAGTGGGATGCGGTTTCTCCCCCCACAGACTCCGCGCGCACAGTGACCTGATATTTGCCCGGCGTAAATGCGGGTGCGCCAGTTGATTTCCAGCGTCGTGCCTTGAGCACGGGATCATCGATATTACTCTGCATCGCAAGTGGTATTTGTGCGATGAAACTTCCCTCGCTATTGCACACCACCCACTCAACCGATTTGGCGGGAGCATTCGTTCCCGCGGAGTACACGATTTTTTGTCCGGGGGTATATGCGGCGTACATACCTGCTTTTCCGTAATCAACCTGAAAGGCGGCAGATGATTGGCCATTTATAAGTATAGGTGCACTCATTGGCTCTGGCATGGTTGTGACCTGCTTTTTTTGGCTCGCAAATACTACGCCTCCTAATGCGATAATAAAGATTAACCCACCCAGAACGACGGGCAAATGAGGAATCGTTTTGGAAGGTTCTTCCTCTTCTTCCTCCTCGACATGGGTCGCGGGCGAAAGTTCAGATGTTGGCTTGTGTGGCACACTTCCATCAGCGTTTATGTCGGCCATATGCTCATTTTTGCTCATCATGTTATTTTACTCGCAAAGGGCACACCTGACAAAGTTGCTATTCTTTTAAGTAAAAGAAAATGCCCATTTGGGCATTTTCAGCTTTTTCGTAAAAAGTTTTTCTACTCGTTCGGCAGAGCCCAGAATACGTGAGTAAACACGCTTTTACCACCTCCCAGCTCGCGCTTATATAGCGAGGCGCGGCCGTCTTGTGAATGCTTAATCGCTTTTCCCCACTCTTTTGAGTTGCTGGTGTCGATATCGCTCCCTGTGCTTACTGCTGCAACTGTCGACGAACTCGTCCCATCGAGATGCGCATAGATGGTTTGGAGCATGTCGTAGTCATGCTGATTTGGATGCTGATTAGAGGTCGGGTCGTTCGTGTAGTCCATGCAGGTACCCAAGTTCGCATTCCCATGCGCCTCGTCCTGATGGTCGAGTCCAATCGTATGTCCCACTTCTTGGCAAAGTACGAGGTTACGCCACGCAGGGGTATTGTATGTGCGCGTATTGAAGTAGGTGTCATTCATCTTCACTGTTCCCTGAGTGATGTGGTCACCATTTGACCAGACAGAAGCAATACCGAGCCAGCCATTGCTGCCATATTTTGAGTTGCAAATCTCGATGCGTCCGGCGACAGGCTTACAATTCTTGAGTGGCGAATTCCCCGGCTGCACGATCGTGTCGACAACTGGCGAAGCCGTCCAGTCACTCGCAGTAGTCGCAAGATAGCTATCCCAATTTGCCGTCACGTTATCCCCCAATACGACGGAGAAAGAACTTGTGGCGCGTGCCCAATGAAAGGTCCCCCATGCGTGATTTGCAAAAGTAACATGCACTGCTCCCATGGCCATAACCATGGCGATTGCAGCAACCGCAATAATTCGTTTGTTCATAATGCTCAACTAGATAATGAATATACCCCAATATCATCATGGATAGTGCTGGCACGCAAGCTCCCTTCGCCCAGTGAGAAACAAGCAACTATACAATATTTTTCTGAGGAATGCGCATCGCGAAAAAGAAGAACAGCGACAACACGGCGCATCCTGCACCGAAGAGAAACGTCGCCTCAGGTGCTACGAATGTCCAGAGTGCTCCACCGACAATTGATGCAAATAACGTGCAAAGACTGGTCACACTACTCAACACGCCATAGCCTGTCGCAATTTTGTCTTTTTCTACCATGGCACCAACGAGTGCCTTTCCCACTCCATCAGTGAGTGCGATATAGCATGCGTATATTGCGAAGAGCGGCCAGATGTATATAGCATCGTGTGTGAGTGCGAAGCCCAGATAGACGAAAATAAATATAATAATTCCTGTAATAAATACTTTCTTCTGCCCTATCTTATCGGAAATAATGCCGGCTGGTGTGGCGAGCAATGCATAGACCAAGTTGTAGAGCACATACGCGCCAATCGTCATGGCAATAGTCATGCCCAAATCCTGTGCACGTAAAATCAAAAATGCATCAGCACTATTACCGAGCGCGAAGATCGCGCTCCCAATTAAGAACAATTTATACTCGCGGGGAAACGATTTGATTGAAGCGAAAAGATGCAGCTGCACTTTGTGCTTCGTCGCGACGGGCTCTTTGATGAAAAAGAAGAAGATGAGACTGGTGAACGCAGGAATGGCTGCAACATAGAGAATAGTGCGGATGTCGTTGTTGAACTGATACAGGAGTGCAAGCGCAATGATGGGACCAACAACGGCGCCCAAAGTGTCCATGGTGCGATGCAGACCAAAGATGAATCCCCGATTTTCTGGAGTGGATGCCGCATTCAATAGTGCGTCGCGTGCGCTGGAGCGCATTCCCTTACCAAGGCGGTCGACAAAGCGCCCAAGGAGGACGAGTGGCCACGCATAGGCAATTGCGATTATGAGCTTTGCCACCGCACTCGCGCCATACCCCGCCACCACAAATGGCTTGCGCCTTTGGAGGCGATCGGACCAGTAGCCAAAATATGTTTTAAATAACGCTGCTGCTCCTTCGGCTATACCCTCTATAATACCTACGACAAACACGGGGGCGCCAAGCACCTGCGTGAGGAAGATGGGCATCACGGGGTACAACATTTGCGAAGCAACGTCATTGAAGAAACTGACAATTCCCAGATACCAGACCATGGGTGGCACTTGCGCTGTTTTGTCTTTGAATTTCATACAGTATTTCAATTTACCGCAAGAACCCCACCCTTCCAAGGAGGTTCCATCACGGACTAGAGTGGCGCAGTTGTGAGGAATGGGTCGAAGAGTACCCCCGCTGTCACAGCGTCACCGACCGAGCCTGAAGGCATGCTCGGTGACGTCGGACCGAGTATGTTGCCCCAATAATTCCCCGTTGCATCAATCTGAGTGCCGATAGTCGGCGTTGCATTTGCAACCCCTGCTGTGGTGTTCTCGGTAATCACCGAGCTCTCCACGTCCACAACAGAGTTAAAGGACCGTACGCCGTAGTTATTCCCCACAAGCATGACGTCTTTCGCGTTGACCGTACTGCCGAATGACAAAATGGCAGTATCTCTAAAATTTTCAATTGTTGATGAGGCAATTACAAGCGCAGACCCAGCGGTAAGTGTGATCGCATCATCTTTCCCGTTTTTTGCCACCAAGTCAGTCACCGTCGCGCGCGAACCTATCATATTGAAAATGTCGCCTTCACCCATATTCTGCACGGTTACACCGTTAAAATTCCCATTGGATGCTTTTCCCGCTCTGTTGGTAAACAAGTCAATTGCATTCTTGGTCACGTGCACATCAGCAAACACCGTATTGGTCGCATTCACAGACGACCCAAATGCATCAATGCCGATGCCGCTGACGCCCGTAAATGTAGTGTCCGTAAGCGCAAGTGCTGTACCGTCAAAAAGCACAAATGCATCAGACCCTGTGCGCGCGACCGTCGTACTGGCAAGCGTTATGCTTGAACTCGCAAACGCAACAATAGAGTTACCCGTAATATCATAAAAAGAGGTATCTGTTCCAGAAAGTGTAGACGCATGGAGATACATGGCGTGTTGCGAATCGGAAATCGTTGTGGACACAAGCGTTGCCGATGCACCACTCGTGAGATGCAGGGCAGTTCCCGCATATCGTATCTCGGTTTCATTAAATTCTGCCGTAGCTACCGCACCGGAAATTGCGATCGCTTGCACAGAGTTATTGCGTCGCACTGGTTGTACCCCGTCACCAAGGGTATCTCCTCCCGCACTGTCGTCGTCGATTGACGTGAACACCACAGCTGCTTCGCGGTCGCCATAAGCGCGGAGGGCACCACGCACAACGAGTTTTCCGCTTGAGGGCATCCATTTAACCACAGTCCCTGCTCCTAATGTGAGCGAGGAGTCTGCAGGTATGGTGAGTGTGGAGAAGAGCACATATGCGCCCTGTCCTTTTGCAAATGTCTGCATTCCCTCTATGGTACTGGTGAGTGCAAGTGAGTAGTTCAGGGAATTTCGCGCACCTGGGGTTCCAAGAATTCCGTTTCCATTGCGGTCTAACCCGTTAGAAAAATTCCCGTTATTTGAGTCCCAGTTTTCCCAAACTGCGGTGTCGAGTTCGCTCCGCCACCGTTCCATTGAAACCCCGACAGCCCCATTTCCGCACCAATCTACACAAAGAGGTATATGGTCGATGACCATGTCCGTACCCATACTTGAGTCAATAAGTTCGAGCTCCATTCCCGTTTCAGGAAGTGCGGCCATACCATATATCCAAGGCTGAAGCATTGGGTACGCAATAGATGCAGGAACTTGTGGCTCAACTACTCCTGAACTATTTGCTACAACAAAATAGTCACCCGGACCGAGTATTCCCGTGAGTGGCGTGGTGGACCATGTGTCAACACTATGAAACCGAATACTGTACTGCGAGAGATCAGCAGGAGCATCGCCTGCATTGTAGAGCTCAATCCACTCGTCATCGGGTGAAGCTTCTGTGCCTCCCCATGCTATCTCGTTGAAAAGCACACGTGAGTTTTGCGTTACTGGTTGTGACGGTGGAACAACCATGAGCGGTGAAACTACCACCACGTCGCGAAACACGGGGGATGAACTATTCCCCGCATCGTCTATTGCCACCACGCCAATGGTCGTTGTACCAAACGGTAGTAGCACCTGTGCCGACCATTCACCTGTTGATGTTGCGCGGGTTTCAAAAACTACAGTTACCGTATCCATCAACCACGAAAGTGCGACCACAGCTCCCCCCTCTGCCGTCCCCGAAATCAGTACCGATGTCGTTGCGATAACTTCATGTACAATTGGCGAGTGTATGAGTGGCGCATCGGGCGCAGTCAGATCTTTGGGAACGATTACCTCTTCACTGGTCGTGGCCACGGGAAGTACTGGTGGTGTAGCCACAGAAGCGTCGGCAAGAAAGATGACGGTTCCACTGCCTCCGCCTCCCCCACCAAGCGAGTTTGCGGTAACCTCGTATGGACTTACAACAGTTGCAGCCCCGGCGACTTCACCAGTACTCGGCGGAGTCACTCGCGCCGCCCTAATGCTCGCAATGAGTTGCGTGAGGCGGGTAATTTCTTTTTCGAGCGCAGCAAGCAAAGTACTATGTTGAGGTTGCTGAGTATCTGAGACAACTACGGTGGTTCTCCCATTATCGACAGCGTTTTCAGTGATGGGCTTTGTCTGCGGTACAAAATCTGCGTCTGTAGGAATAACTTCTTTCCAAATAGCGTATCTTACATTTTCGTTTGCCGAATTAAGCGTATTTCCCACGTACGCAATTCCTTTTGTTACTCCTCCTGCAGCAAATTTACCTACCGTCCCCGTGCGACGAATGAGTGAGGCGATAAGCCGTGAACCAGTATTCCCCGCAACGGCAACCGCTCGAACTCCTGCAACTCCAGCTTGCTTCAAGAGCGGTTCTTTCATGCGAAGCAGAGTGCCCGTCTGTTTTTCCTTTTCAACTTCGAGAAAGAAAAGCCGAATAACCCCAGCACCATTTTTTACCGCTTCACGGGAGGTTAGTTGCCAATAGTTGGAGAGAATTATTTTATCAGCGTCTTGAATATCATATGTTTCAACTTTTGTTCCATCAAGTTTTCGAGTCGTTTCTATCTGTACAAAAAAGTGGTCTTTATGCTTACCAAAACTTTTTGTATCCCCCGTGCTCAGCATTATGCTCGCTAAATTTTCAATAACTGGGAGGGAGTAGTTCTTGTCAAAAATTGTACTTTTGCTGAAAAAGTTTGAATTTGAATAGCTTGCAGTATTGTCAAAATATATATCAAGAGTGTCCACAATATGGGGATTTGCACCTTCAGATAAGAGTTTCTTTGCGGTATCCACATTTTTGTTTAGTAGCGAAAACTGGTCTGCAAATTCCTCAAATGGACTTGACTCACCAAAATTTTCATCATATTGCTGTATCGCCTTGTCGAAAATGGGAATATGAGCATCATCTCTTGTATGGTCTGGCACAGTTGCATCCTCAATAAGGTGCAGTGTGTGGCCTAGCGCTTCCATTGCATTCTTTCTGTCTCCGTAAGTATATTCATAAATTGCACGTTGCCACGAGCGGTCGCATGGGCTTTCAAAAAGCGGAAATAACACGTGGGGCTGAATGAGACATCCTCCCGGTCCGCTACTCCACGACGCTTGGTATGCGGGACTTTGCGCCCAAGTCTTCGAAGACATGTATTGCTTGAGCCCAATATTACGCACAGGGTCATAAAAATGGTGCGCCATGCGATAGTTATCATCTTCCGCCATCGCTCCTTTTTGCAAAAGTGTTCGATATTCATCCGAGAGTGTGGGTGTCCCATATTCTGAAGCAAAGACATTATAAAAATTAGCCACTTCGTACGTAAGTGCGTCATGCGTAGAATTCGGCTCATATGCAAAAAGCCCTGCAGGCGAAAGCGCGACAAGAAGTGTGGTTACAACAATTAGGGTGAGGCGATTTTCCATTTTTGTGAAAAAACATTCCTATTTAAAATAATATCAAAAGAATATCCATCTCCTGACACAGACATGAAATATTCATTTTTTGCCGTTTGTTTTGGGAATGCTGCCGACGAATAGACGTCGGCTGTTTTAAGTAACGTTCCATTTTTCTCCCCGTCCAGTAATTCAGCATAAGCCTCACCTTGTTTTTCGGGGATATAATACTTTGCTGCGAGTTCGATATTGCCCGCTTCCAATGCATCAACAAACAATGCAAGAGTCTCTTCGGGAGTGACTCCTCCATAAGTATCTTGCTCATAGGCCAACTTCATACCTTTGCCGTACAGCTCCCATTGCCACATGTAGGTCATATCCTTTCCGGTACGCTCAGGTGCTTGTTGGAAAAAATAGTTCCACGCCCAAGCATAGTAGCCGACCCCAAAGACCACTAAGGCTCCCGCGATCATAAGCCCAATTTTCTTCCACCCAGTAGTTTTCGCCTCAGTTTCCATAGAAAATAGTTACTCACTAAATTACTCGAAATTGTACCATGATGCAAGCACCCACCTGTGGTGGGTAACTGTGTGCATTCAATGAAAACGGGGGCACCCTGCTTGCGGCGGTACAGCACTCATTTCTGCCTTGCTTAGGCCTCTCTGATTTTCTTTAACAATTGGACCTTTTACTATGTACGTATATATACTTAATTAATGGCCAATACAATCTATCCCTACGTTGACGATGAGGTATTCATTAAGGAAGTTTCTGAAGTCCTCAGGAAAAACAAGAGCGCACTCAAAAAAATTGATAAAGACTTTCATGAGAACGTCATTGACCCTTTCTCTGCGTTATTTGACTCTGAGAATAGTAATCTATCGATTAAGACGTGGGAAAAGCAAGAGAAAAGTCGCCAACTTCAAAAAACTTTGCAAAATGCAATCGGCCATTTTCATCAACGAATTTTGGGCTCTGTAAATGGCTGGTATGACCCCGGGGTTGGAGGTGGGTACGATTCAGAACACAAGAAACGCAAAATTGTTGCAGAAATTCAATCACCGCGGGCGGGAGCCCGCGGTTTAATCGTCGGGTAGAGTCTAAAGGTTAAATAGGGCATCAGCGAAGCGCTGATGAGTTTTCCGCTCCACAAAGCTGGGTGCTCAAACTGCGCGTCCATTCCCGTGCAGAGCACGGGGTTTTAATGCCGCATAATAAAAGTATACCTTACAGAGATAGTCCTCCCAAGCAGAAGGCACTCTATCTCTCTACCGGAAGAATACCGTACCCTTGCTGCGACCGAGCGTGAGTTCA
>JAYUQG010000029.1:0-8193 GCA_043756865.1 bacterium
TCTTGAATTTGCTGATAACGATGGAAAAGTCGAAGCATTGCTCAAGATAGACCAGTACTACCATAATTTTGCGAGTATTGCTTATGTACGCACGGACGGATTTTTGTCTTTGTATCACCCCGACTTCATCGTAAAGACAAAGGAGAAAGTGTATATCATTGAAACAAAATCTGAAAAAGATCTGCATGATGCAAATGTAAAACAAAAACAGATTGCGACACTGGACTTTGTGAAAAGGGTGAATAGATTGGAGCCAGAGCATCGCATGGAAAGAGAGTGGGAGTATGTGCTCTTGGGTGAAAACCATTTTTATGGATTGAGCGCAAACAATGCTTCGCTCGATGAGATTTGTGAACTGGCAGAAGTAACCAGAGGAAGTGCAGAGGGAAAGCTGTTTGGTTGAAATAAAAATGCAGATAGAAGCGGTAACACACTGATTTTCCCCGAAATTTTTATTGCGAAGCCACGCATGAATATGTAATTATTCGGACACTTCAAGCTGACGAGTCAACCATATGTGTATAAAAAATGAGACCCTCGCACGTGGCGAGGGTCGGGTGAATGGGCGTCGTGCCCCGATTGTGACAGTTTGGGTCGTCACACACCTCAGGTTATCGCAGCTACATCCAGTGCATGGTCGACTCCAGTCGGGCAGGTTCAGGTCGTTCGCGCCGGTCGAGGCGCAGCAGGAGTTGTGTGGATGTGAATGTCTTTTAAAGACATTCGCTGTAAGGTAGCTAATACCAGGTCATGAATGCCCTCCTTAGGCATGGCGCGCGGTTGGGGCGACGCTCGCCCCGTTTGCCGCATGTGGCAGAAGTGACGCGGGGGCAAAGCCAGCCCCCGCAAGCTCTCGGTTGTTTTCGCTCTCGGGCGGCCGGCGTCAGAGACGGCGGCCGCCCCAGGCTAACCGGAGCCGGGCGCAGGGGGAGATTCCGGTTCCCCCCAGGAGGTGAGGCCTCGCGCAGCGCCAGCATTGTTGCTCAGACTACAATGTAGCCGATTAACGTTGTGGGCGAATGCAGCAAAGCTCAAAGTGCGACCTCCATAAAGAGTGTAGCATAGTTTCAAAATATTGTCAACTATTTTCACATTTTGATGTAACATGAATATTACGTATTATTGACAATAAACAAATAATTATGTACAATATCAACAGTTAATCAACGCAAGGAAAACCCATGTATAGCCGCAGTTTTTCGTTGACACTCGTGGCGCTCCCTTACAGCCGCAAAGGTTGCGCCGTCCCTGAAATGTCCCGTCTTCGCTACGCGTTTGCCCTCTGCTACGGCGCACTTTACTGGGTGCTCCACGAGCTGCCACTGTGGAAATGCTGGGCATTCTTCGTTCTCTACACCATCCTTTTGGTCACCGTCGAAGTCAAAACACAAGGGGTCGCCTACCCGAAAGAGCTCATTTACTACCTCGGGTACCCTATGCTTGCCGGCTTCGCGTTCAGCGCCGCGTTTGCTACTGCACTCACGACTCTGCGTACCGTATTTCTCATCGTTCGCCTTGCCTGCCGGATCTTCAAGCCCGCCAGACATTAGGTACACCCCCCCCAGCCCGCCATTCGGCGGGCTTTATGTTTGTCCTCATGAAAAACTCAACAGGGAAACCAAAAACACTGATAATTGACAGTATTGTAGCTGTTTGGTAGCCTGAAGCGACCGTTTACCTTGATCCGCAACCCTCCTTTTCGCCCTCATTCGGGAGCGAGAAGGAAGATCGCGAGATATCAGGTGAGCGGCCCCCGTACCTACTTCTAGGGAGGGAACTATTTATTCAGGAATACATACTTTCGTTAGCGTGTATTCCGCCCATAATCTGATATGGCAAAAAAATCAACCATAGCAAGACAGTTACAGCCGAAATTCGCGGTCCGCGCCGTGAACCGCTGTTTTAAGTGTGGACGAAGACACGGATATATCCGTGATTTCGACCTGTGCCGCATCTGTTTCCGCGAATTAGCAAACGAGGGCAAAGTCCCCGGAATCAAGAAATCATCATGGTAATCACCGATCCAATCGCAGACATGTTCATGCGAATTCGGAATGCAGGCATGGCCGGAAAGCCAACTGTCTATATTCCCTATTCAGACGTGAAGTTGCGCATCGCGAGCGTACTTATGAAAGAGGGATACGTTTCTTCTGTCACTAAGAAAACACTCAAGGGAAAGAAAACCATGCGCATACTCGAAGTTGGCGTTGTCTACGACGCTCCTCGTGTACCGCATGTGCGTGGCATGGAGCGCGTATCGCGCCCCTCTCGCCGCATTTATACAGCCGCCAAAGACTTGCGTCCGGTCAACCAAGGTCATGGCATCATGCTACTCTCTACACCCAAGGGAATACTGACGGGTTCGGACGCACGTAAGGAGCATGTCGGAGGAGAGGTCCTTGGCAAGATTTGGTAATTCTATATATATGTCTCGACTAGCAAAAAAACCAATCATTATTCCCGAGAAAACCGAGGTTACACTCGCAGAAGGGAATGTTGTCACCGTCAAAGGACCACTCGGCTCACTTGTGCGTACGTTTCCTAAAGTAGCGCTCATCACCATTACTGGCAGTGAAATCAAAGTGACACTCACCAGTGAACACCGTGACTACAAAGCGCTTTTGGGTACTGTCGCGTCCCACATCATCAACATGGTTGCGGGCGTTAATAAGGCATACGAAAAGAAACTGTTATACGAAGGTGTGGGATATAAGGCCGACGCGCAAGGACAGAAGCTCACAATGGCACTCGGTTTCTCTCATCCCGTTATACTCGAGGCGCCCGCAGGTGTTGCGCTCAAAACAGAGAAGGGCTCTATCACCATCAGTGGTATCGACAAAGAGGCAGTAGGCCAGTTCGCCGCTACCGTTCGTTCGTGGAAGGTACCTGAACCATACAAAGGAAAAGGCATTCGCTATTCTGACGAAGTTATCCGCCGTAAGCAGGGTAAGAAAACCGCATAAATATGAAAAAGACAGAGCTCAAAAACTATCATCGCATGCGCCGTCACAACCGCATTCGCGCGAAAGTTTCCGGAACAGGAGATATGCCTCGCCTTGCGGTCTTTCGCTCGGCACGGTTTATCACAGTGCAGTTAATCGACGACGTAAAAGCAACGACAATTGCAGCAGCATCCGATTTGAAGGCCACCAAAGGAACCAAAGTAGAGCGTGCACAAGAAGTCGGACGCGCAATTGCGACAAAGGCAAAGGAAAAAAAGATTACCAAAGTCGTCTTCGATCGTGGGGGGTTCCTCTACGCGGGGCGCGTGAAGGCACTTGCCGATGCTGCGCGCGAAGGAGGATTGCAATTTTAATCTGAATATTCATGGAAGAAAAAACACAACAAGCAAGTACTGCCCCCGCTCCCAAGGTCGCCACACAAGGTGGAGTTCCGGTGCGTGCGGGTAATTTCACCCCACGATCAGGTGGGCCAGGCGGCCCCGGTGGAGCATCACGAGGAGGTTCTCGTGGAGGCTCTGGACGTGGTGCGGGAAAAGCGGGCGATAAGCGTGGAGGTCCACGAGGTCGTTCTGACAGACCAAAGCCGGAATACGACCAGAAGTCTATTGAGGTGCGCCGCGTGGCGCGTGTGGTCGCAGGAGGACGACGTTTTTCCTTTGCTGTCGCAATGATTATCGGTGACCGCAAAGGCAAGGTTGGTGTCGGCACTGGCAAAGCAGGCGATATCTCTAACGCAATGGATAAGGCTGCAAAGGATGCAAAAAAGCACATGATTACCATCAAGCTCACAAAGACAAATTCAATCCCTCACCAAGTGAAGGCCAAGTCTTCGAGTGCAATTGTGGAAATCATTCCCGCACCTTCACGCGGACTCGTCGCGGGTTCTGCGGTGCGCAATGCGCTCGAGCTCGCCGGTATCACCGATGTGTCTGCAAAAATCTGGAGCGGTTCAAAGAACAAGCTCAATATGGCGCGCGCAACGGTCTTGGCTCTTAGTAGTATCAACGTGCGTCTTCCCAAAGCAAAAGCGGAGGCCACGGAGAGCAAATAAGCGAGAAACGTTATATGCAACTCAATCAACTCAAACGTGTAACAAAGAACAAATCCTCAAAGCGCGTTGCGCGTGGAGGTAAGCGCGGAAAGACCGCAGGTCGCGGTACAAAAGGTCAAAAGGCTCGTGCCGGACACCGTATGCGCCCAGAGCTTCGCGACATTATTAAGAAATTCCCAAAGCATCGCGGATACAACTTCAAGTCATTTGAAGTGAAGGCGCAGCCCGTCAATTTGGCACTCATTGAGAGTACCTTTGAAGCAGGCGACGCCGTCAACCCCGAGACACTCCTCGCAAAGAAGCTCATCAAGCGCGTTGGAGGCAGAATGCCCAAGGTCAAGATTCTTGGCACAGGAAAGATTACGAAAAAGGTGGTCATTACTGGTTGTCTCTTTTCCGCCACAGCAAAAGCCTCTATTGAAGGAGCTGGAGGTTCGATAGCAGCGTAGTATGGGCCAATCGCCCAACCCACTATGAATACTTTTTTGCACAAACTCAGTCTCACGTTCTCGGATAGCGTTCTCCGGAATCGCATCTTCTTCGTCATTGCCGCGCTGATTGTATTTCGCATCGTCGCTGCGATTCCTATTCCTGGTGTAGACCATGTTGCCCTTCAGCAGTTCTTTGCGAACAACCAATTCCTCGGAATCCTAAATGTGTTCTCGGGTTCAGGTCTCTCGAATCTCTCTATTGTCATGCTTGGTGTCGGTCCGTATATTACGGGCTCGATTATCATGCAACTCTTGACGATGATGTCCCCCAAATTAAAGGCGATGTATCACGAAGAGGGTGATGCAGGAAGAAAGCGATTTACGCAATACTCACGTATGCTCACCATTCCGCTTGCCCTACTCCAGGGCTACAGCCTCCTCATTTTACTTTCGCGACAAGGAGTGCTTGGGGATTTGAATGCCTTCCAGCTCTTCACCAATGTCATTATTGTGACGGCAGGCTCGCTCTTCCTTATGTGGTTGGGTGAACTCATCTCAGAGTTCGGTGTAGGCAATGGTGTCTCGCTTATCATTTTTGCGGGTATCGTTGCGTCGATTCCCACTGTAGTTTCGCAGACATTAATCTCGTACGATCCGTCTCAGATACCGCTGTATATTGGCTTCGTCGTTGCTGCAGTAGCGATTATTACAGGTGTCATCTTCATGACCGAAGCGGAACGTCCGGTGCCGATTACGTACGCCAAGCGTGTGCGTGGTGGCAAGATGTACGGTGGAGTCTCGACGTATCTTCCGCTCCGCGTCAACCAGGCAGGTGTAATTCCCATTATCTTTGCGCTTTCGATCTTGTTGTTTCCTCAGCTTATCGGAGGGTTCCTTACGGGAATTGAAAACGGAACTGCGCAGGCAATCGGCGAATTCCTGAAGGCAAACTTCACGAGCGGGTGGATATATTCAATATCCTACTTTGTCCTCGTGTTCCTCTTTACCTTCTTCTACACTGCGGTGACCTTTGATCCAGAGGCTATTGCAACGAACTTACAGAAGTCAGGAGCATTTATTCCGGGGGTACGCCCCGGGGCGGCAACCGCAGAGCATATTGCAAAGATTTTGACTCGTACGACATTTGCAGGAGCACTCTTCCTCTCCGCTGTGGCAGTGCTTCCACTTGGGATGCAGTCGCTGACGGGCAATCAGGCATTTGCAATCGGTGGTACCGCACTCTTGATTGTCGTTTCCGTTGTACTTGATCTCATCAAGAAGCTTGATGCACAACTCAGCATGAGGGAGTATTAGAATTCTCGCGTACTTCTTCTGAATCTAAATGACCCCACTTGGGTCATTTTGATTATGCGGTGCCTGTTTTTTGAATTCACGCGGGATTCTGCTACACTCGGTGCATGACAAAAGAAACTTTCATATTTATCGGTGCATCCGGCTCAGGAAAGGGGACACAAGTTTCTTTGCTAAAAGAAGAGCTCGTAAAAAATACTCCTGACACGCCGATATTTTATCTGCAGACGGGGCAGCATTTTCGTGAGTTTATCAAGTCTGATACCTTCGCGGCGCGAATTGCAAAAGAAGCTATTGATCATGGTGAGCGCGCACCTGATTTTCTCGCAATGTATATTTGGTCTAAAACATTTGTTGAGCATCTCACTGGAAATGAACATCTCATTATTGACGGGTCACCGCGCTCCATAAATGAAACGCGAAATCTGGATATTGCCCTCAAGTTTTTTAAACGGGAGCATCCCGCCGTAATTTATATCAAAGTGTCGCGCCAGTGGTCGTTTGATCACTTAATGGCGCGCGCAGAAAAAGAAGGCCGCAAAGATGACACTGCGGTAAGTATCAACAAGCGACTCGACTGGTTTGATACCGACGTGAAGCCTGCAATAGAAAAGTTCCGCCGCGACCGTGACTATGACTTTGTAGAGGTTAACGGAGAGCAATCCATCGAGGCAGTACACCGCGATATCATGGCGAATGTCTTTGGTGCATAGCGTTACGAGTTATATCTAGCTCTGCCAGTTTGCATAAACGTAGACAATTATGCGGGGTTTTGACATTTCTTCTGATAATTGTAGTATCACACCAGCTTCGCGCACATTCATATTTGGAGATTTCCGTGAAAAAAGCGGTTGAATCACCCTCAAAATCTGGCATGATTTTTGGCATACTTGCCCTTCTTGCCACAAAAGGTCCAATGATCTTCAAAGCACTCAAGGCTCTGAAGTACGCCAAATTTCTTATCACTGCCGTAACGATGTCGCTTTCTGCGATTGTGTACGGATTCGCATTCGGTTCGTATTACTTTGCAGCAGGGTTTGTGCTGCTCATCTTGATACACGAGTACGGACACGTTATTGCAATGTGGAAGAAGGGAGTGCACGCAAGTGCGCCTGTGTTCATCCCATTTCTCGGTGCGGCAATTTTTGCAAAGATTCCTGAAAGCAAAGACGATGAGGCGTACATCGGTTTCGGTGGCCCCTTCATTGGCACTATCGGCGCAATCGCTTGTATCGCTCTGGCATTCATGTTCCCTGCGGGCACATTCTGGTCCACCTTGCTCCACGTGCTCGGTAATGTCGCATTGTTTATCAACCTCTTCAACATGATTCCCGCACGACCACTTGACGGAGGACGCATCCTGCATCCACTCGGAAGTTCGGTGGTATTTGTGGGTTTTCTCTTCCTTGCAGGGCTTACGGTATTCTTGAGTGATGTCTTCTTTCTGCTAATTGCCTTCATGACGCTTTCGAGTATGCCAATCAGGCGCTGTGTCATAAATCTCTCATGGGGAATTGGCTTCCTTGGAGTTGCATGGCTTGTAGTGCGAGATTTGGTTGGGCTTAATACGGTGTCCATATTACTTTCCATTCTTGCGCTCGCTCTTGTTGCACTTGGAGTGTATAACCTAAAAACCGCATGGGAGAATCGACGCGACACAACAACGGCGGCACCACTTGATGATGCCCCAGAACCTTTGTGGATAAAGCTGAAGTGGCTCACCGCCTACGTACTCCTACTTGGGTTTATTGGCGGGGCTATGGTGTGGCACACTGACCATCTACCTAAAGAAGTCCGAGAAAGCGGACTAGTCAAGTTCGTCCACGAATTTTAAGTCGAACGGATACGCAAGTATCCGTTTTTTAATTTTATGTTAGTATGCCGTCATGGCGAAATTTAAGTCAGCTGAGGAAATAGACCTCCTTCGGGAGTCAGGCAAGCGCCTTGCTCGGGTGCTCCATTTGGTTGGAGGGGAAATAAAGCCCGGTGTAACTACGGCATACCTCGACGAGGTTGCTGAACGACTTATTCGTGAAACAGGAGATACTCCTCCATTTTTACATTACACTCCCCATAGCGCACGGAAACCTTTCCCTGCATCGCTCTGTGTTTCGGTTAACGATGAGATTGTGCACGGCATTCCCAGCCTTCGTGTTATTGCGGACGGTGATATCGTTTCTATAGACCTCGGGCTTACTCATCAGGGGATGATTACCGATGCGGCGCTCACTATACCCGTCGGCAAAGTACCCGATAAGGTGCTTACCCTTATCAGGGAGACGGAACGCTCACTTTATGAAGGCATAAACGCCATGCGTGTTGGCGGACGTATCGGTGATATTGGCGCTGCAATTGAACGTGTTGCACACACTCGGGGTTATGGCGTTATACGGGAACTTGGCGGACACGGTGTCGGACACGCTGTGCATGAAGACCC
>JAYUQG010000030.1:0-162742 GCA_043756865.1 bacterium
CACCCGAAAGGAGGCCTACGATGAACGAGTTCATGATTCTGTTGCTCATCGCGACCATAAGCGGGGTACTATCCGAGGTATTTGGTTCGCTCATACTGAGCGCCATCAAACATGTCGCGAAAGCACTCTTCGCAAAACGGTCAACCAAAAAGCGAACGCGCGAATTGCGTCCGAAACACTGAACACCGTCCCCGCACCGAACGTGCGGGGGCTTTTTATCATTGCGGATTTGCGCTCCTCGGCGTAAGTAGCGCGATTGTCTCAATCAAGAGCTTCACAGACGGCGCTCGCCCACTCAGTTCCTTTTGGGCTACAACGACATCCGAAAGTGCGAGCGCAACATGTGCACCTTTGGTAAATGCGACATACAACTCTTGTTCAAGCGTGCGCAAAAACTCACGTGCTTCTTCCTTAGCCTGCGGCTTGTCGTCAGCCTTCGCTTTGGTCATGGGCTCTATCATCTTCATGCGTGTACCAATATCGCTTGAGAGAAATGTACGCACAAATGTACGTGTGTCAGCGCTCCCCTCCTCGCCACGCTCTAGTGTGATTGTCTGCATGCGAGAACGAATGGTGGGCAGCAAGACTCCTGCGTTTTGCACAACAAAGAAAAAATGCGTTCCTTGCGTTGGCTCCTCCAATGTTTTCAAAAGCGCATTCTCAGTTTCGCGCGTAATGGTATTAAAAATAATAACAAATATTTTCTTTCCTCCCTCTGTGCCTTTCATGGATTGCTCGTGGCGAAGGTCATGCGCATGCTCAAGTCGAAATACGTCGTGGACATACTCGTGGTAGTCCGGATTTGCACGCATTGCGTGTCCAAGCGTATCCATCAAGGAGCGCACAAATCGCAATCCCTCCTCGCGGGTCGATTCGATAACATATGCGTGCGATAGGCGCTCGGGGTCTATGTGGCGGAGTTCATTGCTCATTAGTAATAGTATAACATCAGGAAACAAGTCTACTCTCACCTCAATGGGGACTCTAGCCGGTTCAAGTATCCAATTCTTTTCATAAGATGGGTTTGACAGAAACCCCACGCATGGCAATCTAAGTAGAGCGTTGTTCACAACAAAAAGAGAGGCTGAAATGAAAGTCATCGAACTCGGAGACAAGGTACTGCCCATCGCGAGCATTGACTGCATCATCAAGCGCAGTAGCGAGGAAGGCCCCGGCATACTCGTGCACACCAGTGAACAAGGAAGTATCAATTGCATATACCTCACTGAGACTGACCGCGACCTCGAGTGGGAGGAAGTAGATGCACTCCTCTCGGGAGAAGGTTATATCGACTGCGAAGGGATGTTTTTTCGCCCTGATGCAATTGGGGTTGTCGTAGCCGCACATGATGCAACAAGCGGTGCGTACGTCCAAATCACGCTTCGCGGAGGACTGGTCATCCGACGCCCCTGTTCCAATGATGCGTCGGCGGAACACTACCGTGCGGAACTCACATCATTTTTGGGGAATCGTGCATGTCTCCCGCAGTAGAGAGCGAATCGGATGGGTCGCTTCCTGACGAAAGTGAGCTGACTCCAATTCCGCTTGCGTCGATTGAGGCAATAGTCTTTAACGTTATCGTCGACCCACCAAATATTGTGTATTGGCTCTCTGGGGGTGAGACCTACGTGAATGCCACTGTCGGAATGACGCAGTTCAATGAACTTTGTGCTGGAGTACAAGAAGCACTTGGCAACGAAGACTTCGTCCAATACCACAATCTCTTTTTTCGGGCGGAACGTCTACAGACATGCGAACGGAGGTACTCACAAGAACTTGGAGACTATTTGTCCTTTTTCTTTCAAGGAGAGCACGAATACCGCGAGCAGTATACGAACCGCGCTTTGCTCGAGAATGATTTGCAAAAAATCACCGACATTCTCTCTGTACTTCAAGACATTCGTGCGTCCAAGCACGCATCGTCCGTCAAACACTAACAGCGCACATGCGCGGTTTTTAGATACCAAAATAGTTGACATTTTATGAAAATTATGACATCATGCAAACAGTTACTCAGAGCATTTGTTTGCTCATTTCACTCCACCAACCGCAGTACGTAGGAGAAACTCATGAACAATTGCCTCGTTGACATCATCGAGCAGTACTTTCGCGACATCACCAAACCAGGTGAGTCCAAAACACTGTGTGTCAACATGCAAGAGGTCGTCGGCTTTACCGCCAACGCTCACAGGCCCGGTGGAGGATTCCCCATTGGCGGCGGTACGGTTTCTGTTGCAATGCGCGGAGGTGGCACGCTCGAGTGCTACTTCAATATCACCACGGGGACGAGCGAGGCCGACTTCGACAAGTGCACAAAGAAACTCAAGAAAGATTGGCTCGCAGCACCACGCTGAACTGCAAAATGCAATCGTGCAACACAAGTGTTGCACCCCAACGGACCACCTCGTGGTCCGTTTTTATTTCAGAATTTTATACCCAAAATATTTTCTCAACACGGGTCTCCGCAGCGAAACGTTAATAATTGGATGCGACATGCGACACTGCAGGACATTCGTGCACCCAAGCACGCATCGTCCGTCAAATACTAACCGCACACACTGCGCGGTTTTAACATAGCAAAATAGTTGACATATTATGCAAATCATGCTATCATTTTAATAGTCACTCAGAGCATTGTATGCTCATTTCACTTCCCCTAACCGCAATACGCAGGAGAAACTCATGAACAACTGCCTTGTAGACCTCATCGAGCAGTATTTCGCGGGCATCACAAAACCTGGTGTATCCAAAACACTGTGTGTCAACATGCAAGAGGTCGTCGGCTTTACCGCCAACACCCTGAACGCTGGTCTCAAGAGCCATGTCGTCGGCGGCAGAGTCTCTGTCGTATTGCGCGGAGGCGGTGCGCTCGAGTGCCGTTTCGATACAGATGCCTGGGTGAACGAAGGCCACTTCGATCAGTGCGTAGCAATACTCAGGAAGGATTTGCTCGCCGCTCAACGGTGAGCAGGCGAACTCATCACGAACCCCAACGGTCCGCCTCCCAGCGGCCCGTTTTTTATTTCAGAATTTTTGTATCGAAATATTTAGTAAACTCGGTACTCGCGAGAGAAGCCTTAAAATTGGATGCGATATCAAAGCCGAGAATTCTGGCAGTACGCATCGCGGAGGAAATTTGGATGAAGTTCGAATTTCCTCATAAGGATAAGAGTGAGAACGTGCACTGAGGTAGTGTCGTAAATTGAGATGCAGTGCGAGAAGAGCCTGCGGAGCAAAATGAGCCGTATTCATATACGGTGAATGAGCAACGCAAAGGCAGGGCAATGCAATGCGCTCAATTTATGGCACTACCGCTTGGCTATAATACTTTTCTTGTAGGTGTCCAAGTGTTCCAGTGCCACACCCGTCCCCTTCACCACACAATACAATGCATCCTCGGCGAGAATGGCTTTCACGCCCGTACGACGGAACACAAGTTCAGGAAGATTGCGTAGCTGCGAAGAACCCCCTGTCATGATGATGCCTTGGTCTATGATATCCGCAGAAAGCTCTGGTGGGGTTTCTTGTAGTACGTCCTTGATAGCCTTTATCATTTCACGCAATTCTTTGTCAATTGCCTTCACAATCTCGTTGGATGACACACTGACAGAGCGCGGAAGTCCTGCAATAAAATCACGACCCTTGATGACCATGGTGAGTTCTTCTTCCAAGGGAACTGCCGAGCCGATATTGATTTTGATATCTTCTGCGGTCTTGTCACCGATTGCAAGATTAAACGTTTTCTTCACATAGTCTGCGATTGCTTGGTCGATACGGTTCCCTGCACATTTCACTGAGGTTGATGCAACAATTCCTCCCAGCGATATAACCGCAACGTCGGTCGTTCCTCCTCCGATGTCAACGACCATATGTCCACGTGCTTCATAGATGGGAATTCCTGCGCCGATTGCTGCCAAAATTGGCTCCTTGACCACAAATGCGTTTTTTGCGCCCGCACGAATCGCTGCTTCGATAACCGCACGTCGCTCAGTGGAGGTGACGCCAGCTGGGACGGATACCATCACCTCCGGTTTCAAAATATTCCAGCGTCCCATCGCCTTTCCGATAAAGTAGCGAAGCATCGCCTCGGTCACACGATAGTCGGCTATCACTCCATCACGCATCGGACGATACGCGATTATGTCGTCTGGTGTACGCCCAATCATTTCTTTTGCTTCGATACCAACGGCAAGTATGCGATTGTCGCGTTCAGACACAGCCACCACCGAGGGTTCGTTCAACACAATACCGCGCCCCGGTACATAGACCAGCGTGTTAGCAGTTCCTAAATCTATACCCAACTTTGCAGAAAATATTCCCATTGAGGCTCATTTAACACGAAAGAAACCTTTCACGCAAACTACAGGAAACTGAAAAAACACCCCTCAGGTTGCGGGTCGTTTCTGCATAGTGCTGTAGGTGTTTTTACTGGGCAGGTACTAACGGAGCTGCGGGAGCAGTCGGTACCGCACTTCCCGGAGGAATGAGGTCGAAACATGCGAAATCTAACTCCCCCGAACAACCCGATTCATCACTTCCGCGCAAATCTGACGTCATGTCCGCGTCATCTGCTAAAAGTGAGTTGTCTTTGTACTCGAGATTCACACCGACTTGGTAGTATGCGCAAGTCTTTGTCTTGGTTGTACAGCGTCCTGTTTTACCTATTGTTTCTGCATTTATATACGGTGCGTAGCTGTAATTCTTTAGTTTTGCATTGGGAATAGTTGATGAAGCCAGCATTCCTGCGGAGTAGAGTTCTGTAAGTGCGAGCGGGTAACGCGCTTTTGCATTGCGATATGCTTCGAGAGCGCTGACAAGTGACTTGAGGCGATCCACTTTTTCTTGGTCACGAACTCTCGCTTCAGAAATTTTCTTGAAATCTTCCATGCGTACCTTCAACTCTTCGAGTGTGAGTATGGGCGTTGGTGATGCGACGACCAATTCTTTATTGTGTTCAGAGAGGGCAATATCAATACGTACTGTTCCCTTCACGTGTGCATCAACCATGTCGTCATCAAAGTTGGCACTCCACGTCGTTTTTACAATCATTCCTGTTGCCTCACTAATCCATACTTCACCAACAATCTTCGAAAGTGCGTTCTTGAGGCGGAGCTGCTGCTCGGTCGAAAGCACGAGGTCTTTGCTCAAATATTTACGATAGAGCGCAGTAGTGTAGCCCACAATATTTTCGGGATTCGCATGGAGCGTCACGCGATACACACTTTCGGTACCGAGCTGTTCGCTCTTAGTTTCTTCAAATATGCTAAACGGTGCGTGTTTTTGTATCAGTGCGTTCCACGTAGTTTCGTTTGATTGCCCACCGAAACTGCCGTATCCCTCTGTAGACCCAAGTCCGGAAAGTGCCAATTCAGCTGCCACATCCGAGAGGCTTACCTTTATCCAGTATGTTTTGAAAAGTTCAGGATCGAGGTTGCTTGTTTCAGGGAATGACAATACACGAAAATACAATGTAGAACCGACAACGCGAATGTCACTCTCGACGTCCGTTGGCCAAGCAAAGTTTCCCGATTGCAGACCACCCGAGAGTTTCACGCGATGCACACCGTTACCGTATCCACTTACTGAGTTTAGGAGTGATCCACCATACGTTAATGCGAACTTTACAACACCGTTTCGGTCGATGCCGTCGGTGGCGGTGGAAAGCACGAGGTCTATTTTTGCATCACCTTTGTATGTAAACGAGTTCAAACTATAGAACTGACTCGCTGCAGTTTGAAAGATTGACCCCGAGCTTGGACCCTGATATTTCGTAAATGCAAAGAATGCGATTCCAATAATCGCAAGGAGGGTGAGCACTCCAATAATGACGCCGACCAAACGTTTGGCGTTATTCTTTTTTACTATCCCTTCAATATTCGTTTTTTCAACTTCGGCAAGTTTTGCGCGCTCTTCTTCTCTCTTGATATCCGCCTCGCTGCGCATGGGCACTTCATCAGGCACAGAGAGTGCCGGCATGCCCGCCACGCCACCTCCCATACCACGAAGGAGAAGGTCGGAGGCCATGGTGCGTTTTGCTGTGTTTCCAGTCTTTGGAGTAACAACAGGAGTTGAAGCAGTGACAGGAGTTTCTGACACAACAATGGACGGAGTACTCTCTTCTATTGCGGGTGACGGCGATTGAGGGGCTGAGCCACTGAGCAGGGATTCGCTCATGCTTGTCCTTGGTGTGTTTGAAGGGTGCAACACTTTCTCAGTCTTCAGTGTCGGTGACTGCGAGAGAATGTCTCCCTGACCAATCGATGAGAGGTTAAATTTTATTGCAGGAGCAGCAGCTGCTCCTTTTTGCTCTTCATCGAGTTTACCCGCGAGAATCGCCGACAAAGAACTCGTACGTACTTCACCTCCACCCTGTGATGCTGGAGTGGATGGTGTCAATATGAGATTAGGGGCAGCAACGGCAACTGCTACGGAGGGGGTTACTTCCGGTCGTATTATCTCCACTGGACGACCAACAAGTACGGGTTCGGATGTAGTCGTGATAGGTGTGAAAACCGGAGTTACTGCTTCGGGTGTGCCACCAAATATACCAAGAAAATCATCTTCAGAAGAAGCACTGGGGGTAGTGCTACTAATAACCAAATCAGGTAGTGGAGTAATTTCTTCGGAGACAATAGTGGGTGGGGCAACTTCTTCAACTATTTCAGGTGTGGTACTTTCATGGGGCTCTACATCAGTCACCTCTGTGGGTGGTGCGGTCACCAACTGAGGAATGCTTTCCTCGGGTGTTGGAGGTAATTCAAACAATGCGACGTACGCCTCGTCGACGTCTTCTGTTGTCCATCCTCCTTCTGCGACAAGCATTGCAAGGAGTGCGTCTTTTGTTATTCCCGCTTCGTGTTGTGTGCGGATAAACTCAAGTAAATCTGGGGTGACCATATACTCCTATTGTATTTTGCATCTGCCCTTTTGACAAACAATTTAAGTGCATAAAAGGATACAAACTTTGACGAAGTGTCAGTCTGGGTTTAGCGTGATGAAAGATTGATGAATACGATGGAGAAATCTCATGCTCCTGAACTCAGTAAAACCAGAACACCTACTGCGACTTCAGAAGGAGATGGCCAAGAATCCGAAACGATTCTCGAGAGACATCATTATCCGCGCAAAAGTAGCAAATCCACACTTTGCAGTACTAGTAGAGAGCCTCGGAGCACTCGCCGTTATTGAGTTTCAACAAAAGGGTTTTACTTGCACTGAAGATGCGCGCGAGCTTGCACTAGATGTCGGAGCCCTTTGCTACCGCGTACTCGAGCTCGCCAGCCTCGACGGAACACAGCTGACCGCTGCAGAACGCACAAAGAACGTACTCATGCATGATCCGGACGCAAACAGCCACACCAGTGATGCGAGCGACGCAGCGAGCGCGCTCTTGAAAAAACTCGGTACGTCCCGTGGTCCGAAAAAGAAATAAGCAACACCACCAGCAATTCTCGGTGGTTTTTATTTTAGCAATTTTTGTCTGAACTCCAAGAGCCTGTCCTAATAACCCCACCTGCGAGGCGTGGGGTGAGGAATGGGACGGGACCCATTCTGCAAGACCTTTTGAGATTTTTTCTTAAAAATCCATAAGGTGTACAGCGTCTGTATGACGAGCGATGAGGAAGTCATATTCATATATGTTGACCGAGTCGTAGGGGACCCACAACAACGCAGGTGGGGTTATTAGGATAGGCTCTAAATACCCTTGAGTACCTGAATGTTGGCACCGATGGCGTTCAGGCGTTCGGCAATTTCTTCATACCCACGATTAATCGAGTACACATTACGGAGGTGTGATACGCCTTCGGCAGCGAGCATCCCAATTAAAATAATCATTGCGGGGCGGAGTGCGGGGGGGCAAACAATCTGAGCAGCACGCATCTTCGATGGCCCCGTGACAAACACACGGTGCGGATCGGCAAGGTCGACGCGAGCACCAAGGCGATTCAGCTCAGTAAAATAGATTGCTCTGTTCTCCCACATCCAGTCATGGATAAGTGTCGTACCTTTGGCTTGAGTCGCTATCGGAACAAAAAACGGAAGATTGTCGGTGTTGATTCCGGGATATGGAAGTGAGTGAATTTTATCGAGCGGAGCTACAAGCTTCGATGGCGTGATGATGAGATCAACAAGTTTTGTGCGGCCGTTCTCTGCAAAGTATGGAGCGGAAATTTTAAACTTCTGACCCATTTTTTTAAGCTTGAGTATTTCGACAGCGAGAAAATCAATAGGGCACCGCGTTACCTCGAGCAGCGAATGGGTCGTTATCGCTGCGGAAATGAACATCATGGATTCAATCGGGTCCTCACTATTGTGATAAGCAGCAGGTTTATTTATAGCAGCAACTCCGTGGACAACGAGTGTTGTCGTGCCAATCCCCTCAATCTTGACCCCGAGTGTTTCGAGGAAAAAGCACAACTCTTGCACTTGGTAGTTTGGTGGTGCAAAACGAATGGTCGTTTTTCCTGGAATAAGTGCGGCAGCCATGATGATATTATTTGCGGCGGTATCCCCTGCTTCGTACATCACAATATCCGCAACATGGAGACGCTTTGCACTCACCACATAATGCGACTCGCGCGTAGCAATGCTCACCCCCAGCTCCTCGAGCCCATAACGATGCGCCGCGATAGTACGATTACCCATCTTGCACCCACCTGCATGAGGAAGACTAAATGTATTTACCGCATGAACCAAAGGACCGATGAGCATAAGGCTCGAGCGTACGCGTGCTGCTGCTTCCAAATCGAGTGTTGCAAGTGAAAATTTCTTTGGAGGAACAATCTCTACACTATTTTTCCCCACCCAGCGTACCGCAACGCCAATTGATTCGAGGATTTCAATCAACCGATTGACCTCCTCTATGCGAGAAATTCCATTCAATGTTGTTTTTCCGCGATTGAGTAGAGCCGCACACAGGAGCACCACCGAACCGTTTTTCGAATAATTCGTGGCAATACTGCCAGAAAGCTTTCTGCCTCCTTCAATACGGAAATCGGTTGATTCAGGAAGGGTAACGATACGCCTATCGAGGGCAATGCTCACCTTGGCGAGTTCTTTTGTGGTGAAGTTCTGCTTCCCTGCCTCCATGCGTGCAACGGCAGACTGCGAGGTGCCAAGCGCAACGGCGAGCGTGGCTTGTGTCATCCCCCTACTTTCGCGGAGATTTTTGATAAAGGCACCAATCTTTGCCTGTTCACTCATAAGTGCAGTATATCACATGTGATATATCATGCAGTACTTTATCCCCAAAATATTGCACAAAAAAACCGAGTCGCTAGGACTCGGTTAAGCGGGAAACTTGAACGGTGGGCAGCTCATGCATGCACAGTGCGCCGACATGCGCTTCTCCCCTATCGCCTTGTAGCCGCGGGACAATGCAGCATCCTCGAGACCGACGGCTACTTTCACTGCAATGTCTTTCGCGAAGTCATTCTCGGGGAGTATTTTCCCCCCCAACCATTTCTTGAATGCCCACCCGTGTACGGGAATTGGAAAGTCTGTCCCATACAAAAGTCGCGGGCGCACAATCGGGTCGGCGATAACGCGCAAGAATCGCTGCTTGCGATGGATGGACGCCATGGCGGATACATCGAGGTAGAGATTTGGATATCGCACGACAAGTGCCTGCATTGCTCTATACATCTTGTCGGAATCGAACAGGATGCGTCCGCCGCCACAGTGTGCGGCTATCACGGTCACCCCAGCTTCGAGTGCGGGAATTATGCGCTCGAGATCCGAAAACCGATCATTGATGACGGGCAGCGAATACTCAAATCCCACATGCATCAGCAGTGGAGTTTCCGTTTCGACAAGCCGTGCGTAAAACGCGGCAATGTCCGGATCAACAGGGTCAAATCCCATGACATTGGGAAGCCATTTGAGTAAGACTGCTCCCTCGGCAAGACAACGCTCGAGCTCGTCTTTCCAATCACGTCGCTTGGGATTCACCGAAGCGCCAAAAAGAATCTTCGGAGAGTCCTGCCGCAATGCGAGCACTGCTTCGTTTGAGACGTAGTTCTTGGTTCGCTCAATATCGAGGAAACCCCTGTCGTCGTACACGCCATCCATGGCGAGCACAACCGCGTGCGCGAGTGGTGATTCGTCGATACGACGAATCATGTTCGTGCGATACAGCGCATCGATGCGCCGACGCTCAGGAAGCCGTCTCAAAAATGCATCTTGCCAATTAAGTATGCCGAGCGAGGCGAGGAGCGAGCGTCCCATGAAACCGCCCACAGAATCGGGATGCACAAACCCACCGTTGTCGGGGACAATTACCACATGGTGACAATGAACGTCAATCGTCATAAGGCACTCCTTATAAATTCACTATCGCTGTAAAAATATTACAATTAATTTACATTTTGTCAATATTTTGGTCTGTATTTTGAACTGTACGTTTTTTTGCGTGTTACAATAAAAAAATGCACGTAATTACCGTAGCCCCAATCAAGCGCGGGATTCCCATCGACGAACTGTCGTATTTCACCAAAGAGGAGGTGCTGCCGGGTGCGCTAGTCTCAGTCCCCCTCCGCGGACGCCTCACGCCCGCACTGGTCATCCGCTCGACCCCCGCCGCAGAAATGAAGGGTGACCTCAAACACGCGGCATTTACACTCAAGAAACTTGAAGAAGTGCATGCAAAACATTTTTTTCGGCCGGAGTTTATCGAAGCATGTGAAGAAATCGGAACATATTTTGCCGCCACCACTGGTGCGGTGATTCATTCCGCATTTCCGAGTGCACTAGTGCTCTCAAAGAAAGCCGCAGCGAAGGTGGTTCCGCGTCCGGCACAAAAACGCCGTTCAGAGGGTTTCATATTTCAAGCAGAAGAAGCAGAGCGTTTTGCAACATACAAAAGCCATATCCGAGAAGTCTTTGCCCGTGGGAAATCCTGTTATTTTATGCTTCCCTCGATTCAAGACATCGAGCACACCTTTGCGAACATTGAAAAAGGAATTCAAGAATACACCTTCATACTCCACGGAGGTCTTTCGAAGAAGGAACTTGAATCACGTTGGGAAAAAATTATTGCCATGGAGCACCCCGTGCTCATCATCGGTACCCCACTCTTTCTTTCGATTCCCCGCTATGATATCGAAAGTATTATTATCGACCGCGAAAGCGCGGGGGCGTACACTCTGCAATCGAGACCATTTCTGGACCTGCGTATGTTCGCAGAGGCATTTGCACGCGCTATTGGTGCAGACATTATTTTTGGTGACCTTTTTCTTCGCGCGGAAACACTCTATCGCAAAGAAATCGGCGAACTGGAGGCGCTCACGCGCCCCAAGTATCGTCTCCCCTCTACGGCAACGCAGCATGTTATCGACATGCGCACACTCGGCGAGCAACCGGCGACAGGACGCATCGCAATCGCATCACCACAACTGGTGGACATTATCGGAGAAGTGCGCAAAAAAGGCACACACTGTTTTATTATGGGTGTCCGTCGTGGATTTGCACCAATGACCGTGTGCGGTGATTGTGGAACGGTCGTATCGTGCGACCGCTGCAGCGCGCCGTTGGTACTCCATCGCAAAAATGTCTCAAGCGGTGAACAAGAAGCCGAAAATATTTTTCTTTGTCACCGGTGCGGGTTCGAACGGAACACAGAGAAAAATTGCACACATTGCGGAGGATGGAGGCTCACCCCGCTCGGAATTGGAGTAACACAGGCTGAAGACGCAATACGCGGACGATTTCCTGACGCTCCGGTATTTCGCATGGATAAAGATGTTATCAAGAAACACTCGGAAGCACTTGCGCTCATGCGCGAGTTCTACCAAACACCAGGCAGTATATTAATCGGTACTGAAATGGCGATTCCCTACCTCACCGAGCCACTTGCAGCAGTCGCAGTGCTTTCAGTTAACTCGCTGCTCACTATCCCTGATTTTCATATGGGCGAACGTGTATTTAGACTTTTGCTCCAGCTTCGAGAGAAGGCGCGTGAACACTTTTTAATCCAAACACGCGACCCCGATATGCCGCTCTTTGCGCTTGCAACGACAGGCAACATTGGGGAGTTTCTGCGCACTGAACTCGAAACACGGCAGGCCCTCGGGTACCCACCGTACTCTACGCTTATCAAGTTCACCCATGAGGGAAAAAAGGCAGACGGCGAGCGTGTCATGGCCGAGCTCGAACGCATCTTCGGCATTTACCATCCGGTCACATTCCCTTCATTTATCGCCCGCGTCAAAGGCAAGTACCGCATGAATGCACTACTCAAGATTCGCGTCGGTGAAGGAAATATAAAAGGCTGGCCAAACGAAGAACTACTGGGGCTTATTCGAGCCCTACCTCCTGAAATCGAGGTGCGGGTAAATCCTGAAAGTGTAATTTAGAGTTATCAGGATTAATCATACACCTTGTTTTTTGCATACGCTGGCGCAAGGGCGGAAAACCCGTAGAATATAACGCATGTCCAACATAGACACTACCACAGGTGCGATTGCGCAAAATGGAAACCCTGTACTACGCATGGACGCAAAAGAAGTTCCGCGCAAGGCTTTCGGCACCAAGGAATTGACCGACGTCCTCATCGCAATGGCGAAGGCACTCGGGGGTGAGCCCGACGGTGTCGCTATCGCCGCTCCGCAAATCGGAGTTTCAATGCGCATGTTTCTTGTTTCCCCAAAAGCCTACGAAATTATTGATGAGAAGAAGAAGAAGGGCAAAAAAGAGCCTAAGCAGGCGCCCAGTGCAAGCGAAATAGCAAAACCACTAGTGTTCATCAACCCTGAACTCATTAAACTTTCAAGAAAAAAAGTGAACGTGCCCGAAGGATGCCTGTCAGTACGCTGGCTTTACGGAAATACGATGCGACACGAGAAGGCCATGATACGCGCACAAGATGCACAGGGAAATTTCTTCACTTATGGAGGGTCGGGTCTTATCGCGCAAATATTTCAGCATGAAACCGACCATTTAAAAGGAATCCTTTTTGTCGACCACGCAACGGATATTGAAGAACTTTCCAAAGAGGAGGTTGCGAAGATACAAGCGGATAGCAAAAAATAGCATGAAACCACGTTTCGCCTTTTTTGGTACCCCCGAGTTTGCTGCAATAATTCTCGGCGAGCTCGAGCTCAAAGGTTTTGTACCTGCCGTTGTCATCACTGCACCCGATGCCCCCAAAGGACGTAAACTTATTCTGACTCCGAGTGAGGTAAAAATCTGGGCACAGGAGAGAGAAATCCCCGTCCTTGCACCAAGAACGCTGAAGGACGGCACATTCGGTGAGCTGGTAGCACCGTTTCACTGCGAGTTATTTATTATTGCCGCATACGGAAAAATTATTCCCAAAGATGTGCTGGCAATTCCCAAATACGGAACACTCAACGTACATCCATCACTTTTGCCGAAATTTCGTGGCTCTTCGCCGATAGAATCTGCGATACTTTCAGATGAACCGCACACTGGAGTCACGATAATGGTCTTGGACGAAGAAATGGACCACGGACCCGTACTTGCTCAACGTGAACGCATCATCAAGGACTGGCCTCCAAAAGGCAGCGCACTCACTCGCGACTTGGCTCATTTTGGCGGAGCGCTCCTCGCTGAGATAATCCCCGAGTGGATGAATGGACTCAAAGCCTCACCCCAAGATCACACGCGTGCTACATTTACAAAAAAAATAATAAAGGAGGACGGACTACTCGACCTCACGGGAGACGCCCATTCAAATTACAAAAAAATCCGAGCATACGATGATTGGCCTAGAGCGTATTTTTTTGCTGACCGTAACGGAAAAAAAATACGGGTACGTGTTGTCGATGCAAAACTTGAAGATGCAGCACTGGTGCTTACCCGCGTAGTTCCCGAAGGGAAAAAGGAAATGGACTACAAAGATTTTCTTCGAGGGATACGCTAAATCAGACCAAATCAAAAAACACTCCAGATACTCCGGGGTGTTCTCAGATAGAACTATTCTGCTCGAATTTCCTCAATTATGACGGGAACTTCAGGGATATCACGTTCATCAACAGGGACTTTGTTGATGCGG
This sequence comes from bacterium, assembly GCA_043756865.1. GTDB lineage: Bacteria > Patescibacteriota > Minisyncoccia > Phycocordibacterales > UBA6899 > MHLP01. Next base: position 14,015 of record JAYUQG010000030.1, read on the forward strand.
TCAACAACATCCATACCATCAGTCACTGTCCCAATTACGGTGTATCTTCCATCCATAAGCGGGGCTTCGCTTGCAACAAGAATGAAGAATTGGCTTCCATTGGTGTTTGGTTTCCCAAGGTTTGCCATCGCAACCGTACCGCGCACCATCTTCGTTCCTAAGCTAATTTCATCCTCGAAGACATACCCCGGACCCCCTGTACCATACAGGTCTCGGTCATCTTCTCGTGAAAGCGGGTCCCCTGCCTGAATGAGTTTACCATCTACTACACGATGAAATTTTGTTTTGTCATAAAACCCTGATTGCGCAAGCGTGACAAAATTATTTACGGTAAGGGGTGCTTGTGCTCGTGCGAGCGTAAAGGTAATACGCCCGAGGGAGGTGTCAATCGAAGCGGTGCCTGCAAGGCGCTTCGTGTAGGTATTGTGCGCATACGAGGTCTCCTCGCGTGATGATGAGTTAATGAGTGTAACCAACAAATACCCCACGACGATTGCAGCAATGAGTAAGGTGCCCCAATACGCAATTTCTTCGAGTGTAAGTTTTCTGTTCATTAGATTACTTTGCTTTTGCAATGCGCCGCTTCAATTCACGTCCGCCCTTTTTTTCCTTGGTACGCACTAAATCATGGTGACGCTTCACTTCGCGGATAACCATATCGCGCATCTTGTCGATTGCCACATAAAGGTCTCCTGCTTTTGCAACCGCACGAAAGTCTTTCTTCTTTACATGGAAAGTAATTTCTGAAAAAAATACTTCCTTACCTTCTTTGTGATGAAGCGAAGTCTTTCCCACTTCGAGGCGCGCTATTTCACTGCGCTCCTTGGGTTCTAGGATGCGATCAAGCTCTGCAAGGCGCTTAACGAGGTAGGTGTCGATTGCGTTGGTGTGCTCGATGTTCGTCGCCTTGATGGTGTGTCTCATATGCAAAAAATAATTAGTAGAGTACATGTATTATAGCGAGATACCAACAGGTGGCAAACGTGAACCCTGCTAAAACTAGACATATTCATAAATTTGTTCTATTATAAATATGGCAATGTTGCCATGCACGACTAGGAGTTCTATGGGAAAAATTTCACGTGCCACCCTCACGGCGACGTTGGTCGCCTTTCTGCTCGCACTCAGCGGCTGTGTAACCAACCCGACAAAAGAGGATGTCGGCAAGGTGCTCGGAGCGCTAGGTGGAGCCGGTGTCGGCTCTCTTTTCGGTAAGGGCGATGGCAAAACCGCCATGATGGTAGTCGGCGGTATCGTCGGCTACATGGTTGGCGGCAAAGCAGGTGCTCGGATGGACAAAGAGGATCAGGAGCGCGCTGCGCTGTTGGCCCACCAGTCCTTTCAAGACCCGAAGCCTGGGACCAGAAGTGATGCATGGACCAATCCGCGCGGCACGCGCTACGAGACACAGGTGCGCACCAATCCGGTGTACACCGATCTCGGCAGAAAGTGCCGACCGTACACGCAAGTGACCACGGTGTGGATCGACGGCAAGCCGGAAACTGCCTCGGAACCGGGCACTGCCTGCTTCGAAGCCACACCGGAATTTCCGCAAGGTACTTGGCGGATTCAGAGGTAATCGCCCAAACCCCGCGTCACGGACGCGGGGTTTTTTTATAACTCACCATGTTATACTCGCCACATGGAAATCGGTCACGCCATTATTTATGGCATCGTTGAGGGAATCACAGAGTTTCTTCCTATTTCATCTACGGGACACCTTATGCTTACCGCAAAACTGCTCGGTGATGAAAGCACCGACATGCTCAAAAGCTTTGAGATTATGATACAGCTGGGTGCGATCCTTGCGATTGTGGCACTGTATCCCAAACGACTACTTCTCGACCGGCAGACGATACTGCGCGTGCTCGCCGCGTTTATACCGACCGCAATACTTGGTCTCCTGTTCTACAAACTCATAAAAATGTATCTGCTTGGAAATATCGCAATTGTGCTTGCCGCGCTCGTCATCGGTGGAGTCGTAATGATATATCTAGAAAAAAAGTGGCACGTACGTGGTACCTCACTTATCACTGACCTTACCTTTACACAATCTGCAATGCTTGGAGTGCTTCAAACGATTGCGTTTATCCCCGGCATCTCACGATCAGCAATGACCATTTTCGGCGGAATGTTTTTCGGCCTCACGCGCAAAGAAGCGGTGGAATTTTCGTTTTTTCTTGCGGTGCCAACCATGGCGGCGGCAACTGCGCTTGATTTGCTGAAAAACTACAATTCATTCGGCGGTGAGGACATCAATTTCCTTGCGGTAGGTTTTATTACGTCCTTTATTGTGGCACTTTTGTGTGTGCGCTGGCTCTCTCGGTATATCGCTACACACGACTTCACCACCTTCGGATACTACCGAATCATTGTGGGTATAGTTGGCTATTTCCTATTTTTCTACTAGAGCCTGCTATACTACACATATGAATACACGCACCTACATATTCGGAGCTATTTCGGCACTCTTTGTGTTTGGGGCTATCGGATACGCAATTTACGCACAGCAACCCGCAGCTCCCGTAACACCAATCGTTGTCGCCCCAACACCAACTCCTTCGGTACCCCCACCTGCCCCCGTAGTACCTCCACAGCCACACGCCGATATGATTCAAGTTGTTTCGCCCACAATGGGAATGACCATAGCAAGTCCGCTCGAGATAAGTGGCGAAGCGCGCGGGATGTGGTACTTTGAAGCATCATTCCCCATTGAACTTAAAGATGCGGCGGGCATTACCGTAGCGCAGAGTATCGGCACTGCGCAGGGTGAATGGATGACAGAAAACTTTGTCCCGTTCACCTCAACACTTTCGTGGACAAGCACAACTACAGGCTCGGGTACACTTATCTTGCATCGCGACAATCCATCGGGCCTGCCAGAACACGACAAGTCGGTTGAAATACCTGTTGTATTTAAATAACGTACTACGCAAAGAGAGGGACCTCAATCACGAGCACATCCGCGTCACTTAATGCGGTAAACGTGAGTGATTCCTCCCCACTCACCTCCATGGTGTCACGCTCATCGAGTGTATCTTCGCCTGTGCGCACGCTCCCTTTTACCACCATGACAAACACACCGTGCGCGGAGTCACTCGGTACATATGTCACTTTCTCACCTTTTGTAATTTCCGCACGCGCAAGTATTGCATCCTGATGTATAAATAATGCACCTTCTTTTTTTACTCCCGAAACAAGGGTCTGAAATGTACCCCGTCGTTCACTTTCGTCAAAACGCTTTTGGTCGTATCGCGGTATAAGTGCGCGCTCTTTCGGGAATATCCAAATCTGAAAAAGCCTCGCGGATTCTGTCTTTCCATGATTCCACTCAGAGTGTGCGACACCCGTGCCTGCAGTCATTACTTGTACTTCACCTGCACTAATTTCACGTTTGTTCCCCATTGAATCTTCGTGCGTAAGCACTCCACCAAGCATAATGGTGACAATTTCCATTTGCGCATGCTGATGAAGTGGAAAGCCATTTTGCGGATCGACAGTATCGTCGTTGACCACACGAAGCGCACCAAAACCCATTCGCTTAGGGTTCATATATTCGGCAAAACTATAGGTAAACCGCGTGTGGAGCCAATCAAGTTCGCTCACTCCTCGCTCACCCGCACGTTCAATATTTCTCATCGTGGAATTATACGTCGAAATACGAGGTGTGGTAATATGCTTGCATGAAAAGACTCGCGAACCCCACTTACACCATCGTGCTCGCACTCCTTTCGGCACTCATCGGTGGCGCAATTGGAGCGACGCTTAACAAAGAGACTGTGGTGGTACGGGAGGGCACTCCAAATACTCCCGCTGCAATGAGCTCGATTAATCTTATGGTTGATTTTGGAAATGGTGAAGTGCGTACTTGGAACACGGTTTCGTGGCACGAAGCGATGTCCGTCTTGAATACTCTTGAGACAATTTCGGCAAATAGCGGCCTCGTCCTCCGCACTAACGATGAGGGAGACAACAACGTTACAGTCACCTCCATCAACGATATAGCCAACACCGCAACTATGCGCTGGCAGTACTGGATAAACAATACTTATGAGCCCCGCATCGCGAGCAAGTACTACATCAAACCGGGAGATATCGTGGTATGGAAATATGTGCTCGAGCAGCCAAAAGACTAGGTCTGAAATAAAATTTTGCACTCAGGCAGCAAATAACTATACTGTCAGTACCTCCTCGTTGCTTAATAGACCCCATACCAACCAAATACGTCCTTGTCGTTCAATGGATAGGATATCTCCCTCCGAAGGAGATGATGCTGGTTCGATTCCAGCCAAGGGCACAAAAAATTCATTGGTGCTAAACAAGTCGAGCACCACTCAGAGGCTGTAACACTGTATGTATTCAAGAAGGGTCCGAGAATTTGAAATATTTTTCCGCTTTTCTTGGATAACATATGGAAATAGTGCAACCCACTCCGAAACTGAATGCGACCAACGCAATGAGCAACAGTTCATACCAGAAGTATGCATGCGAAAGCAGTACTGTCGCCTCGCTCGGGTCACGCGGATTGAGGTAAGGACGGATCTGAGTCCCTGGAGGATATTGTTTCTGAAAAGCAACAACTTCCCTTTCGCGTGCGTTGTTTGCGGGCATACTCATACCAACATACTCAAGCCCGAACGAGTAGCGAGATGAGCGATAGCGCACTCCGTTCACCTCATATATATAACCAAGTAAAAGCGCCGATCCATCACCACGCGACACTATAGTGTTTTCAAGCACAACTGCATCTACTTGCACAAATGTCTGAGCTGCCGCAACAGAGCAATATACGGCATATGCCATCATAAGAAATAGCGGGAGAAGAAATGCAAATCCTATGCTAAAAAATATTTGATACGGAAGCGCAGACCCATAATGTATTGTTGTGCGCATACTTTTTTAATTACGAAAAACGGAACATGTTAATTCTAACCTGAATGCAACAAATGTGTTGCATTCACGCATTTGCAAATGCGGCACAAAACGTTACACTCACCCCATTATGCCCAGTGCCCCCGGACAACCAGCACCACTGAATCCCAAAGAAGTTGAGTGGCTGCTTCGAGAGAAATTTGACGGAGTGAAGACTCCGGATTTCGAGGCGGATGTAAAGCGCCTTGAGGCAGGAGAACCACTCGCCTACGTCATCGGGTGGATTCCCTTTTATGACTGTAAAATCGACGTAACGCTCCACCCCATGATTCCTCGCCCCGAAACAGAGTTCTGGGTAGCGCGCGCAGTAAAGGAGCTCGAAGCATCAGGGAAAGAAAAGTTGCGCCTTGCAGACACCTTCTCGGGCTCTGGCTGCATCGGTGTGGCACTCCTCGTGCACCTCCCAAACGCAACCGTGCACCTTTCAGAGTTTGACCCGAAGCTTACCGAGCAGTTGCGTATCAATGTACGCAACAACGGCATTGATGAATCGCGCGCAATTTGCTCGGCCGACAATGCACTTGAAGGACTTTCCGGTACTTATGATGCAATCTTCGCAAACCCACCCTATATTGACCCGAAAGCAATTCCTGAAATGGATGCGAGTGTGATTAACTACGAACCGCACCTTTCACTTTTTGCAGGGGAGCGCGGCCTCGACTATGTGAAACTCATTATCCACCAAGGATGGGGCCTGCTGAATGCAGGAGGTACCTTCTATATAGAGTGCGATGCACACCAACGCGCATGGATAGAAGAACTGCTTGTGGGCACTCCATGGGCTCATGAATTCTGGTTCGACCAGTACGATCAAGTGCGCTTCCTCATCCTGCGCAAACCAAAAGCATAAGTTGCCACACAGGTGCGTGCTATGGACGTTTCCCTTCTTTTTCTCTACTCTAACGGAATGCAAAAAACACTCACCATTACGGTCGAACGGATGACTCACGATGGAGCAGGAGAAGGGACCTCCGAGGTAGGACCAGTGCGCGTATTTGGGATGCTCCCCGGAGAGGTGGGGATTGTCGACGCACACAAGAAACACGGTATCTTTGTCGGGGTTTTGCGCGAACTTATTAAAAGTTCCCCGTCGCGAAAAAATCCAGAAGAACTTCACTTTCTTTCTTGTAGCCCATGGCAAGTAATGGACTACCCGCTTCAACTCTCGCTCAAACTCGATCTGCTCACTTCCCTGTTTGGCTTTTACGACGATGCCCCGAAGCCCACTATCGTCCCCGCAGATAAATTTTATGGTTATCGCACAAAGGTTGAATTTTCATTTACTGACAGGGATGGCGACGTACCCCGCCCCCTTGCGCTTGCCTTTCACGAACGCGGGGGCGGCTCGCGAAGACTCGCGCTTGAGAGTGGCTGTGCGCTGATCTCTGACAGCATGAACAGCGTTGCGCTCGAAATCTGCAAACGACTACGTGAGCTAGGATATACTTCACGCGATTTGAAGACACTTGTGGTGCGCGAAAGTAAATCATCAGGCGCAATGATTGCGATACTCTTCGCAAAGAAAGAAGAGATTGCGCGTTTTGATGTGAGTGATATCAAAGGACTCACAGGGTTTATCGTCTTTCATTCAACAGAAAAATCTCCCGCTTCGGTTCCCACAAAAGAATTATGGCGCGAAGGGAGTGACACCCTTACCGAAGATATCTTGGGGGCGCCCATCACCTATTCATGGGACTCATTTTTTCAGAATAATATCCCTCTTTTTGCAAAGGCACTCACTGCAATGAAGGCGGTCATTTCAAAAGACGCAAACGTGCTTGAACTGTACTCAGGCGTTGGCACCATCGGGCTCCTGCTCACTGATAAGGCGAAGCGTGTGCATGGTGTCGAAATTGTCGAAGGGGCGGTGGAATCTGCGAAGAAAAATGCAGAACGCATGGGGGTCACCAATTATGTCGCGGAGTGTATCCCTGCCGAGAAAATGGATGCACGGCTCCTCGACGGGCGTGAAGTGCTCGTCCTTGATCCTCCTCGCTCTGGTCTACACCCCAAAGTGATTGGCATGATTCTTGAAAAGCAGCCGAAGCAAATCATTTATTTATCCTGTAATCCCGAAACACAAGCACGTGACTATTCGGCACTTGCCGCACTCTACAGCATCGCGTCCATCACGGGATATGACTTTTACCCCGAGACTCCGCATGTGGAGTCGCTGGTGATATTGAATTTACGAGCAATATAAGGTAGATTTGCCATATGAACAAAAAAGAGAATGTCTCCCAGCGCAAGAAGGCGAAACGCGCAGGAAAGACAACAAACACCCGCCACCGCTAAAAAACCCCTGTCATGGGGGTTTTGTTTACGTGGTGCTTTAGTTGTTGCCCCGTTTGGCGCGCCGATCGGCGTCGAATAAGCCAACTCCCATACCAGCAAAGTAGATAAGTGAGGCACCAACATATTCCTGCCATGTCGAGCAGAAATAAGCGACCAGTAGGGTGATGATCACCGTGACAAAAATCGAGGGGGTAATGTTCAAGAGGTGTCGTCCTTTGTGTGTGCCTGTGCAAAGACTAGGAGTTGCACCATGTTCCGTCAAGCCCAGTTGCTACCCACCCAAAGATCACTTCGCACACATCGCAAACTATGTTGTGCTCGTTTTTTTAAATAACGAGACCAATGCAATAACTCCCCACGCGCACTGGAGGGCAAATGCTGGCCAAGCCGCCTGTACAAATACGCTTATGCCCACTGCGATTGCGCCGAATAGATTCATGAGCTGATATGTGCTGCTCGTGCTCTCCAAGCGCTTCGTAGAGTTTGCATAGAATGCGGTCACGATGAGCACGGTGCCCACCCAACCAATCAATGAGTAATACATACGTATTATGGTAGCGTGTTCCCCGCACGCTCGCAAACTTGAGCCTATTCGAACACCTGTTCAGGTCGTCGTTCTTTTTTGAACACTATTGGAGCATCCATGAATCGTTCCCACTCACGCATGTCATGTTTCAGGTCAGTATTGCGAAAAGCCAGACGCGTAAACATTTCCCACACAAATACCCACCCTCCAATAAATAGCCCTTGTCCAAGAATTCCCGAAAGCACCGCTTTGTCGAATTGATGTTCGAACAGGACCGCCACAGTGAGAAACAGCATCCCGATGCCGAGGTGGTTCAGCGCGCTGCGGTTCGACTTGCTCAGAGTCTTTTTCGCCAGGTAGTGATTGAATTGAAAAAAGTTTTGTAGACCTTCGATGCACTTCTTTTGTTTCTCGTGGTCAATCTCACCTTTGGGAAGAAAGAATACGACAGCGATGCTGCGTTCTAGTGAAATTTCCTCTGAGCACTCTTCAAAAAACGTGCGCAGGTCTGGATCGATATCGCGCCGCTTAAATGGTGCGGGATCCCACTCATTGAATATATCTTCATACTTATCAAGCGATACTTCAATCGCAAGGCGATTGGTATCGGGTAAAGTACGGTATATTTGCGTGTTTTTCTTCTTTTTACGGCTGGTATTCATGTCATTTCGATTGTATCATGCACAGCATGCAACTCGTTGTAATACGGCACGGTGAAACAGATTTGAACAAAGAGGACCGACTGCAGGGCTCAAAGGGCCCTGATTTACCCTTAAACGAGACGGGGGTGGCGCAGGTGACGGCGCTCCGCGATGCACTGCTCGTCACACCTGACATTATCTATGCATCACCCGCGCTGCGAACAACACAAACTGCGCAAATATTAAATGAGCGACTGAAAAAAGAAATCCGCTTTACTCCACAACTTATGGAGCGCGACTTTGGTTCCCTCTCAGGGAAACTCCGCTCTGAAATTGACCCATCGCTCGTGGAAGCAGACCTCGAGGGGCGCTACGACTACCGCCAGTACGGGGGCGAGTCAGTCGAGGATGTCACGAAGCGGCTTCAGACATTTGTCGCCGAACTTCACATACAACCCGAACAGACCGTGCTTCTTGTCACTCATCGCGGCGTCATTCGTATTCTCTATGACCTCTATCCAATGAACGCATCTGATGAAAGTATCGTCCCCGCCTCAAAACATACATTTCGTATTTCTGAATAATATAAAAGTGCTCCTGCATATAAAAATATATGATATCCACGCCCTGTGTGCAGATAATATCTTTAGCAAGAAGCACTTTTCTCGAGAAATTTGTCCGATGTTACAGACGGGTTTTCCCTACCCTATGCCCAAATACCAAAAATTGTGTGTGCAAAGTCGATTGGCTTGAGTGCAATGTGTGCAGTCGCATCGGCGTATCTCTTCCGACCATTCTGGAATGCAAGTCCTGAACGTGCTCGGATGTTATCCGTGAGGACAAGCATGGGAGTCTGGCGGTACTTTGCAGCTAGGTTTGGCACAATCTCCCTCACCACGCCCACTACGTCACAGAAAATTCTGTCCGATTCGGGACTTTCTTCACACAGCTCTACTACAAACCATGTTTGTAAAAGCAGTGTGCCGACAACAACAGGCTTACCGCGCTCGACCAACTTCTGAATCCTTTTTGGAGAACGACTATTCATACTTAACTCCATTTATAATACGCGTAGCAAGACGCTACGTGAAAAATATTGTAGCATACAATATGTAAATAGTCAAAAAAACCCGCCATGCTCGTAAGAGCGGCGGGTTTTCCAAACAAAGAACTACTGGGCAACTACGTTACAATCCTGACTGCACTCCAGTCAATATTGTTTCGGTGACCCCAAAGAACGCGGTGAGGGTCCCCTCAAATCCAGACATGACGTCCGGCATGAGAAGCTTCAGGATCAGAATAGTAAGCCCGAGTCCTAACGCTTTAAAGACTCCCATAACGTTGTTTGTTACGGAGAGCAGCCTTTTCGACGAAGACCGCGGACCACTAATCGGATCCGTTTCCCCCCGTAAGAAAGTGCGGGGCGAAGCATGTATCACGAATGACTAAATACTGGTCGTATTGTCACACGGGAGGAGAAGCGGAACGCTCGACTAAACCAATGAGTCAATGAGCAACGTGCCTATACGCTAATATTATATCACATAACTATCCTGTAATCAACTAGTGGGAGTTTTCGTGTCGCGCTATAAACAGCACAGATATCGACAAGATGGAGGCAGCTGTGAGCAAGCTCTTTATTATTACCGGACCATCCGGAGCAGGAAAAACCAAGGTGACCGAGGGTGTTATCACGCTTGGTGTTGCCAGAAAAGTTATCACCTGCACGACGCGTGCACCGCGTGCAAACAATGGAGTGATGGAAGTTCCAGGAGTCGACTATCACTTTCTTTCACTTCCGGAATTCACGCAGAGACTCGCTGCTGGAGATTTTGCGGAACATGCCGAGGTATATAGTGGCAAGTTCTATGGGACGCTCAAGTCAGACATCGAAACCGCTCTCACTTTGTCGGACGCGGCCGTTATTGTCATTGACGTACAGGGTGCGGAAACCCTCATGCGTCTATACCCCGATGCAACAAGCGTCTTCATCGAAGTCCCACGCGCAGATTTAGAATCGCGACTGCTATTGCGAGGGGACTTGCCGAAACAAGTGGAGGACCGGCTCGCAGCTTTTGACGGCGAAATGGCAAAAATCGGTTTGTTCGATTGCGTCATTCCTAATCACAACAACTGCCTTGACCAGTCCATCGACACGCTAAATGCGCTCATTCACGCCTAGAGAGTCGCAGCACGACATACCCCCAAATTCACGGGGGTATTTGCATGTTCGTTTGCTTGTCCACAATATGTTTATAGAAAAGTGGGCGTCTGCCGTACCATCTGTTATTATAGAGTAGTGAAGATTCCTAGACTGCTATCGCACACGTACGGCATTCAGCGCGTTATGATTAAACTCATTTTGGGTATTATTTTTCCGCTTGCCATGGTTGGACTCCTGGGTATCGTCTATGGTCGCGACACACTCAACAGCATTGCCACGCGAAATGCCGAGGCCATCACTGCACTCAAGGGGGACATGATGATTAGCTGGGTAAACGAACGCCGTAACGAACTGGAAAATATCGCCGCGCAGGATGAAATCATCTCCACACTACAGACACTCAGAGAGGCAAAGACGAAAGAAGAGGCTGCACTTGCACAACACCGCCTTGAGGAAATTTTCAGAAGCGTCCTTCAGCACCACAAAGAAACAGTGCGTAGTATTGACGTGCTCGACGAATCAACAAAAAAAATCCTACTACACCTCCCTGTGGAACGGAATATCGATGTTACCGATCCTGAAAAAATCATCGACTCGGCTATGCGCAAAACAACACTTGCGAGCCGTTATGACGAAGAAGAAAAACTGCGTGAACTCTACATCGCCACCCCAATCCTCGACCTCAATGAAGAAGGTGCTGCAAAAGCAGTGATTTTCGCAGAAATTAACACCGATAATTTGGCCAATATCGTCATGTATCGGGTCGGACTTGGAGACGCAGGTGCGAGCTATATGATTGACGAGCGAGGCGTGCTCATTGCACCGCTTACTGAGGAAAGCGGAAATAAGGTCTCACCTTCTCCCGCCTTTATCGACCAGATTCTGGAGCGACGAAGTAAGGCACTTGCCGGAATTTTTAATACAAAATTTGAACGGGAAGCAAATACCGTTGTCGCCTACACCACGCTTCCTATTGGGTGGATTCTCGTTACAGAAATTCCCGAAGAAGCGATTTTTGGCATCGTCAATTGGTCACTTCTTTCGGTGTTACTGCTGTTCTTTATATTCTTTGCGGTAATTCTTGCTGTCGAGAATCTGCGCTCACTCGTCACTCCCCTTCGTCGCGCCATTGACCAGATAGCGCAAGCAGGGACGTCACTCTCCGCCACCTCACAACAAGTGGCAGCTGCCTCTCAAAACAATGCCGCAATCGCCGAGCAGGTTGCCCAAGGTGCTGTTACACAATCGGCCCAAGCAGAAACTATTTCGCGCTCTATCGCAGAAATTGCAGCAAGCACGCAGGAAATGCTGGGTACGTCTGAAGAAGCAGCGCGCATGGCACGTGAAGTCTCACAGGTTACTCAGGTAGCTGGAGAAAAGGGAGAGCAATCACAGAAGAGCCTCGACCAAATCAGAAAGATGACCACCGACACTGCGGTGATTGCCCGCACGATGGGAAACAGATCTCGGGAAATTAAAACCATTGTCGACACCATAACCAAGATTGCAGAGCAAACAAACCTTCTCTCCCTCAATGCCGCGATCGAAGCAGCGCGTGCAGGTGAAGCAGGGCGTGGCTTCTCAGTTGTTTCTGACGAAATCCGCAAACTCGCAGAGCAATCTGCAGGGGCTGCCGAGGAAATCAAAGATCAAGTAGAGAAAATGCTCATTCAGATTAACGATACCGTGCTTGCGGCCGAAAAGGGTCTTGAACATGCAGATGAAAATGCGAAGGTGGTAAATGAGGCATTAAATGAACTACAAGGTATGTCTGGTTCTATCCAAAAACTTTCTGCACGAATAAAGGAAATCAGCGTGCGTAGCCAAGACCAATCAGCGATGGTCAAACATGTCGCAGAAAGCATGGACTCGATTGCAAATGTTGCAGAACAAAACGCAGTTGGGTCAGAACAACTTTCCGCATCAGCTCAACAACAAAGTGCTGCGAATGAGCAGGTCGCAGCTGCGGCACAACAGCTCCAAGCGCTCGCTCTGGATTTACAGCGATTGACTGGGGGGATTACCGTAGATGTACAAGGAGGTCTCCGCGAGCACACGGGCCGACTTACCAAGCATCCCATCACTGCATATGTACTTGAAGACGGAGACGCAGGGAAATCAAAATCCTCGTGATTGTAGCAAGACATGAAACAACGCATCACCTTTTTTCGTCGCAGTGACAACCTCAAAGCAAAGACTTGGGAGAGAAAACTTCGTGCGCACATCGCTAAGCGTTATCCGAGTACAGAGATTGTAGAGACGAAACCAACTATTGTCATTGTACTTGGCGGTGATGGCGCGATACTCGAAGCTGCGCGCACGTGGAGAAGGGAGTCCCCCATCCTGCTTGGGCTCAACCTTGGACACGTCGGTTTTTTGGCGAGCGCGCGTAAACCCAGCGAATTTTTAGGTGCAATTGATTTATTGCTCAATAGTAAATTTACTAAAGCAGAGCGCATGATGCTCCGCGCACAGGTATTTCGAAATGGGCGTGTCATTCATGAAACCGATTGCTTGAATGAAGTCACCGCTCAGGGGTTAATGAGTCCCACCAAAATGACCATCTCAGTAGACGGACATCCACTCCAGTACATCCACGGGAGCGGAGTTATCGTCGCGACACCCACGGGCTCGACCGCATACAATCTTTCCGCACATGGCCCCATAGTTAGCCCTGATATCAACTGTATGATTGTCACTGAGCTTCTCGACCATCACCTACCTACGCCGTCAATTATTATCAAGCGCACCAAAACAATTCACATCGACATCAATGAAGTGCGAGAGCGGAACATTCTGACCCTCAGAAAAACCGGCGAAGCGGTGGACGCGGTGCTCACCGCGGATGACATGGATCTTTTTCCACTCAAGCAGGGTGACCGCATCGAAGTCTCAGTCTCAAAACACGTTGTGCGATTTGCGGAATTTGAGGAGAGCTATTTTATCAAAAGCCTGCAGGCAAAATTCGCCTTCAAGTAGGATTTTGGGTAAGGGTCGACTTTACTCGATGCGGGACTTGTCCGAATCGGCCCACATATACACATGACAATTAACGTATCGAGGGGTAAAATAACAATGTATGAAAAAACTCTATAAAAGCAAGGACTCTGTAGTTGCGAGCGGCATATTTGGGGGTTTGGGTGATTGGATGGAAGTGAGCCCAGGACTACTTCGTGTGGGATACATTGTATTGATGATTATCACGGGAATTCTTCCTGGATTGTTTCTTTACTTCATCGCGCACTTTTTGATTCCCAAAGAGAAGTAGCTATTAAATTACGTAAGCAAAAACCCGCTCTTGTGAGCGGGTTTTTTGCTTGGAAAGTCTCTTGCCTACTTGAGCTCTGCACTTGTTATCGTAATCGCGGTAAGCGGGCGATCATTGCCGTCTACGGACGATGCGGCAATAGCGTCAACTACTTCCATCCCGGAAACAACTTCTCCAAAAATTGTGTAAGCTGGTGGAAGTGCATAGTCTTTATGCATGATAAAGAATTGACTCCCGTTAGTATTTGGACCTGAGTTGGCCATTGCGACGACCCCTCGCTTATACCCCTTCTGGTAGATGGCACTTCCAGAATTTATTTCATCATTAAACTTATATCCTGGCCCACCACTTCCCCAGCGCGACACTTGCGTATCGTCTTTGGACAGTGGGTCACCACCTTGAATCATAAATCCGCTGATGACACGGTGGAAGCGAATGCCGTTATAAAAACCCGATGACACGAGTTTGGTGAAGTTCTCACTTGTCTTTGGGACCTCTTTGGTATACAGCTTGAGTGTGATATTCCCCTTACTTGTATTCAGCACTGCTGTCTCAGCAACCTTTACTTCTCCAGCGAGAGCTACAGCAGGAGTGACGGGCGTAACTGGTGCTGAGGTCGTCCCACCAGCGGCGATTGCGTCGAGTTTTGTTGGTTCTGTATCCACATTAGTTGGTGTTACTGCTAAATTGACAGGCGGGGTCTTGGGTAATCCGTCCCCAGTAAGTGCGAACAAAAGTATTGCGACACCGATTGCGGCGATTCCGCCGCCGACAATCCATGTGGTCTGATTCATCTTGAAAGAATTAATGAAATAAAAGGTGACAAATTGCCTCAACACACCGCAACAGTATAGCATTCCCACAAACTGGACATCAATATAACAACCTCGCAAAAGGCGAGGTTATGCACTAAACAGAGTTCCTTTGATAGAGCTTGACGGCCTCTGCTAAATATCGGGAAGCACGTTTCCACTCAATCGGAAACATTAAGCCATTGGTCCGCAACTGCCCTTGCGCATCAATAGAGAGCGTGGGATGTGCTGAGATTAAGGATGCTGCGAGGTGCATCGTGTCAGGACCAAGTCCGCCCCCGACGACAGGCAGAAGGTATGGGAGATCAGCGACCAACACACCTACATATTGTGCGAGGAGGGCTGCATCCATGCCGAGGCCCTTGCCCATGCTTTTGTCGAAGAGCACGCAGTCTATGGCTTTGCCATATTCTGCCAGCTTGTCGCGAACAAGAAGCGGGTCATCACCACAGAGCTCCATCGCATTCGCACCTACCTGAAGCACGATAGGAATGTCACAACTGCGTTGAAAGCGTACCAACTCGGCAACATCGGGCCAAATCATGTCGAGCTGGATAGCATCGAGATGCTCTCCACCGTATTTGTCGACGACGCACTCGAGGGTTAACCGCAAACTTCGGTCGCGATCTGCACCCGTCTCGTAATCTGCGTAGTGTATCGTATTGAGTACGCGCGGGTCATTAATGAAGATGTCTTTTATGGTCTCCTTCCTCGGAAACACATCCGCCCATTTGGTCGGGAGGCCCAGCAGCGTCTTTCGGCTCATCATCACACCAACCATGAGGTCGTGCGAGAAGTTCGACGGCAGAAGTTTGAGCATGTCCTGAGATTGCTCTGGTGCAGTGAAGTCACAAATTCCTATATATGGTCGCATGGTCGTCCTCTTCTATCTGGAGTGATTATATATACAAACCACTCAAGGTCAATCAGAGTGCTACTCATATCGCAGTGCTTCTATTGGACTCCTGAGGGATGCTTTGCGCGCGGGGTAAATTCCGAAGATGACACCAACTCCTCCAGCAACAAGGAGCCCAATGAATGCGGCGCGGAGTGGGAACGTAAACACCCAATCAACATTTAACCCCTGCGAAAGTGCTATTGAAGCAATGTAGCCGAACAATACGCCGAGTGTCACGCCCACGAACCCACCCACTAAGGTGAGAAGTACCGCTTCTAAGAGAAACTGGCGAAGAATATCGCGGTTCGTTGCGCCGAGCGCCTTGCGCAGTCCAATTTCTTTAGTGCGCTCAGTGACGGAAACGAGCATCACATTCATCACACCTATGCCCCCCACTACGAGTGATATTGCAACAACGGCAGAAAGGAATGCAGTGAGGACAGCAAGAATCGTCCCGATTTGCTTGATGGTAGCCTGCTGCGTTTCTGTATAAAAGTCATCTTTTGCTGGGTCAGAAATATTATGCAACTCACGCAATGTTGCCTTTATGTCTTCAACAGAACGATCCACCACTTCGGGGCTTGTGACTTTTATCATTATCTCGCTGTAGTGTTTTTGCTGCGAGAGGTAGGTCATCGCGGCTGTATAGGGTACAACGACCATATTATTTGAACTAAATAGTCCCCCGCCACCCTCACCCAAGACTGCCACGACACGAAAATTTGTATCACGAATACGAATAGATTTGCCCACTGGGTCGTCGCTACCAAATAAGTCTGTTGCAACTTTGTAACCCAAGACTGCGACCGTTGCAGATTGTTTGATATCCGTCTCATCAAAAATTACACCTTGTGCAACCTCTGCCTTCATCATACTCACCATAAATTCTGCCGACCATCCGTATATGGTTGGACGTTCAACTAAACCCCCGTACGAGACGGTGTCGGAGATAAAGATAACCGGTGCCATCGATACAAGCTCGGGGACATTCTCTTTACGCATGAGCATGTCGACTTCGCGTTGCTTGAGTGAATCCGAAAATAAGGTTTGCGCAAAATCAGTTGGACCCTTTGGCTCTCTTCCGGGACGCAGAACTATAGTCTCCGCCCCAAGGCCTTGAATTTGACCCAAAATGAGCGATTGCGCCCCTTCCCCGATGGACACAATCAGCATAATGGCGGTAATACCTATCACAATACCGAGAACCGTAAGCCCAGAACGCACGCGGTTCGCCTGTACTGCGCGATATGCTGTTTTTGTTGTGTAGTAGAAGGATGCCATAGTGTAGTGTCTATAATTCTGGAATATGCTTTGCTTCGCCACGCCAAAAAATTGCCCCGTCTTTCATCATGATTGCTTTGTCTGCGCGCTTTGCTAAGTTGCGGTCGTGGGTAATCAACACAACAGTCTTGCCGCTCGCATGCAGTGACTCAAGCGTTTCCATTACGACCATCCCAGAATTCGAATCAAGATTCCCCGTTGGTTCATCCGCAAAAAGTATTTCAGGGTCTGTGACGAGTGCGCGAGCAATCGCAACGCGTTGCTTCTCCCCCCCAGAAAGCTGAGCAGGCTCGTGCATCAAACGGTGAGTGAGGCCAACCAAATCTAAGCTTTTTTTGGCACGCTCATCCCATTCCTTGGGATTTATCTGCGAATACGCGAGCGGAAGTTTTACGTTCTCAAGTACGGACGTACGTGGCAGCAAATTAAATGACTGGAAAACGAAGCTCATTACTTCGTTGCGCTGACGAGCGAGTTCTTCTTCGGAAAATCCGCGAGTTTCTTTTCCATTGAGTAGATACAATCCGGTCGAATAATCATCGAGCAGTCCGAGAATCTGGAGTAAGGTAGATTTGCCCGAACCGGACGCACCGACAATGGCGAGAAAGTCCCCCTTCTCAATACTGAGGTCTACTTCGCGAAGTGCAATAGTGGGTGCATCTGTAGGAGGATAAATCTTGCCGAGCTGTGTAATTGAAATCAGCGACATGGTGCATTCTATTTGGGTGTGAATGTCACAATGGTCTCCCCTTCACTTAGTCCACTCATAACCTCTATCGAACCGTCCGAGCCCCGAAGACCTACAGTGACCTCTTTTTCCGACACTGCGAGGCCATTAGGAATCCTGACGTACTTTTTTCCGTCCCGAGTAATCACCGTACGTGCTGAGACATAAATAACGTCGCTTCGCTCGTCAGTTGAAATATCAATATTGGCGGTCATGCCTGAACGAATGCGCCCGTCCTGAGTATTGAAACGCAGCGTAACCTTGTATGTCGACACGCCTCCAATTATTGTCTCTGCGGGATCAAGCGATGCAACACTCGCGGGAAACATCGTGTCGGCACCATATGCGTCGAGCGTCACTTGAGCATTATCTCCCACGGTGATTTTCGCCACATCAACTTCGGGGATATTTGCGGTAATCTTAAACGCCCCGTCACTCATCAGCGAAACGAGGGGCTGATTTGGCGCCACGGTCTCACCGAGCTTTGCGTCTTGTTTCGTTATCACACCTGAAAACGGTGCAAGTAAAACCCCTTTTGCTATTTGAGCATCATAGTTCACGATCTGTGCTCGGACCGATGCGATTTTGGCTTCCTGCGCACTCAGCGCATCCTCTGTTGGGCCGGCTTTCTTGAGCGCAAGATCTGCATCCGCAATGCGCAGTGCCGCAAATGCACTGCGATAGGATTGTTCGGCTGCGAGGAGGGCGGTGAGTGCGGCATTCATGTTGGTTCGTGCATGCGAAACATCCAGCTTCCACGAGTCTATTGTTGCCTGTGTGTATGCCGAAGAAACATTGAGCGAGTTAACCGCAAATGCTAAATCATCGAGATGCTCCTTGAGGTGGCTAAAATAGGTCTTGTGTGCCGATATATATGTTTCAAAAGTAGTTCTTCGAAATGTGAGAAGTGTTTCCTGCTCGCCCGTGAGTCCAAGTCTTCATCCTTCGATGGTTGTCGTCAATTTAAAGTCAGCAACCGTAAAATTAAGTTTGGGGTTGCCTGTACGCGGGTTATCAAAAAAACGGTCTGTTTTCGTAAAGAGACTCTCTTCTGAGACAGCGATTGCATTCTCCAGTTTGTCCTCGAGGGTAAGCTTCGCATCCGCCACCACCGAAGCGGCACTTACCTGCCTCGCTTCTGATATGGCAACATCCTCTGGTCGTGAGCCTTTTTTAATTTCGTTTAAACGTATAAGCTCATACTCAAGGTTCGCTTTTGCTTGGCCTCGCAATGCAGCAATTTCACTTATATCTAAACGCACAAGCGTGTCGCCCCTGCGTACGCGCGCGCCGACAGGACGAGGTTCGGAGGACACCCGCCCAGAGCGTTCGAATGAGAGGGCGACTTCTGATTCAGATTCCACACGGCCTGTCACCGAGACAACTTGCACTACTTTCCCTTTTTGCACTACTGCCGTGTCATACGAGGGTGCAACTTCACGCTGTGTGTAATAGACCCCTCCGCCCACCAATCCAACAAGGATAAGGGTAAGAAATTTATGCTGACCGAGGCGAGTAAAAAGTGCGTTCATATATACATTATGCCACAACATATCTGATAAATAAATCAGCGGAGTGTGGCGATTCGCTAGCTATTCAAAAAGGTGGCGATGCGCGTACGAAGTCTTTTGTCGAGCATAAATGAGCTCGAAAGGTGTCCGCCTGTCTTGTACTCCGCGTATGTTGCGCGAATCATCTTTGCGAGTTTTTTTGTTGGGAGATAGGAAACGGAAGGGTCGTCTTTAGCATGCACCAGAAAAATCTTTTTGCCGTTTAATTTGTGCACCCAGTCAATCGGGTTATAAAATCGTTTCCTGAGTAGTTTCTTAAAGTTTTTTGCTTGTGTACGATATGCTCCTGGAAATCCCGCGGTTAATTGATACACAAACTCTTCAAACGGCTCGGCCTTTGTCTCAATACTCCAATCTACAACAGGAGCGACTGCGACAACTTTTGTTACCAGCGGATTTCGTGCTGCAAGTATCGCCGCAGCGCCGCCAAAGCTCGCTCCAACCACAACCACTTCGTGAAGTTCCAAGAAATACGTTATTCCTGAATACACATCTTGAAATCCTTGAGGAATCGCAGAAATAACGTCGTCGACATCTTGCGCGGGGCTATACTTCAAAAACTCACCTTGTGATTCCCATGTCCCTCGGTAGCGCATATGAAAAACCCAATACCCTTTGCGCACAAAATATTCCGCAAGCTTGCGCTTCGCGGGCATCGCGGGTGCACCGTCACAAATGATTATCGCCCTGCCAGATGGCCTACGCGGTATCCAATACTCGGCAATAATCTCTCCACAAAGTAGCGTACGTCCGGATTGTAGTGGTGCTCTAGTCATGTGCGTGAGGAGACTCAACTGAACAGACGGAACAGGTGTCACAAATGCTTTGGCCATTCTTGAAGGCCTTCCATGCTTTCGGAAATGGGAGTATCGCCATAAATATGTGCAGGTCTTCAAGGCGGCGGAGCCACCACCCGATGCGTCCGTAAAATTTCATTCCACCCCAAAGCACGCCCGCCCACTCGGGGCCTGCAGGAATTGCATTAATCGGCATCGTCGGGGCGTATGCAGGAAGTGCCGTGTCCGTCAGAATCGTGCGTGCAATCACCTCTCCTGCGTGCTTGCCATCGTACATGGCAGTTTGTGCCCAGCCGGAGAATTTTGTCGCTGCGCCATCGCCAACAACAAACACCTGTGGGGTATCCTTGAGGCGAAGATGCTCGTCTACTTCCACCTTGCCACGCTTATCTATAGGGAGTTTCCAGTTCTCGTAATGCATATTTGCGCGTACACCGGCAGTCCAAATAACTGTACGTGCCCGCATCTTCATGTCTTTGAGAAACACCTCTTCACATTCTGCACGCTCAATTGAGCGATTGAGGAAAATATTGATACCGAGGCCACGCAAATGATGCTCAATGCGGTCGGTGAATTCCTTTGGGAGTGCAGGGAGAATCTTCGGTGCTCCTTCGATAAGTTCGACAGAAACGAGTGCTGGGTCGATACCGTATTCATTCGCAAGTGCGCGTGCGTATACAATGAGCTGCCCCGCCATTTCTACACCTGTCGCGCCTGCCCCGATGACCACAAAATGTGCGTCACAAATCTGCTCGACTTTGTTAGTGAAATCTATTTTGCAGGTGAGCAGCGTTTCGGTAATATGCTGTTTCAGTCTCAATGCTTCGGTAATCGACTTCATACCATAGGAATACTCCTTCAAGCCGGGAATATTAAAATAGTTTGTCTCGGAGCCAAGTCCGAGAATTAGATAGTCATAGTGATACCGAGAGCCGGATGAGCCAACAAGGGTCTGATTTTCTCTTTGTAGTTCAGTAATGCGATCTTCAATTACTTCGACATGCTTTCCTTCAAAAATCTCGCGCAGTGGGATGCATACTTCGAGCGGTGAGCTTCCTGTGACAAGGCGATAGAGCGCGGCGTGGTATTCAAAGTGCGGCTTATCTGCGACAAGAACAATCTTTGTATTAGAAAGCCGCTTCTTTTCGAGATGGAGTGCGGCGGTAATACCTGCAAATCCTCCCCCGGCAATAACGATGCGCTTTTGTGTGTCAGTTGTCATTGTGTGCGTCGCATTCCTGCGTACATCACAATGATAATCCAGATAAATGCATTCAGAGCGATCATGGGAATTGTAATGTAGCCGTATTCGAGCATATATATTTTATCACAAGATGGAAGCAAGGAGACGGCCGGACAAGGGATATTAACGTCCCCATAGAGTGCAAGCATGTCTTTTATCCATTGATAGAGCGCGACTCCCCCGCCGAGCACCGAAAGGAGGAGTGCGTACACCATAATCATGCGTTCCTTGCGCCAGAGTGCGAGACCAAAAAGAAACATCTGCGGATACATAAAAATGCGCTGTATCCAACAAAGGATGCATGCGGGAAAGCCAACAACTTCAGAGTAAATTAAGCTGCCTATGGTGGAGCCTCCTGAAATGAACAACCCAAGCCAAAGAGACCACTTCCCAAGAAAGGCCATGGCGCGATCATGTAGCGGGCGGGACAACACGTATGACAACAAAAATGCTAGAGCGAAGACATTCCCGAAGAGTGTCGTTAGCGCAAGTGCTTTTGTAAAAAGATATGGTATGTCCATACCGCTATTAAATGGGGCTGGGTACAGTCATATCAGGAGCAGCCTCGAGTGGAACTGTGGCACTTGTCGAAGCGGTGACTGAGGTGCCGTCAGTCGGCTTGGTGGGGTCTGCGCACCCGCTTTTTTCTGCAAGCGTACTGAATGTCTGCACACCGGTTGTCCTTGTCCCATCTTTGAATTCCCATGTTGGATAGCTTTCTACCTTCTTGCTCGCGCAGACCGCATTCTGTCCTTTCCCGTCAGCGGTCGAACACTCAACATACGGCAGCACGGAAACGGCTGAACCAAAATTTTCCTTTTGTTGTTTGCAATGTACACACCAAAATGCGCCATAAAATGTCGCACCGCTGTCCTTCAAACACTGCGCGAGCGGAAGTGCACCCTCTGGCGCATTCTTCGATGAGGCACCTCCCGAAGTTGTGCCGCCGCTCAGCGCGAACATAATCCCTCCTACAATAAGAAGTAATAATACTACTCCACCGATGATTCCTTTGTCATTCATATAGATTGGTAAATCCTTAATTAATCAAGTTTATGCTTAAATACCACATCTCCCTTTTTCTCATGTGCAAGAAAGTTAAAGAATTGCTTCTCATTCAAGAAAGAACGATCGTAATAGTATATCAAAAACGGACTTGCAAGTTTCGAAGGATAGATAATCCACGCTTCTTTGTTCGTCTCATGTGCCTCACGCAACTCGTTCACCACCCCTGGACTGGCAGTGGGCTTAGGAAAGAACACAATAATTCTTTTTGATTGATGCAAGAGTATGTCGAGGTCAACTTTTACCGTTTGATATGTATTTGTGTACTCTGTATGATTTTTCTTTGAAAGCACCTGATTGGTGTCGGGGAATTTCCCCTTGGTAATCATTGGCACAAACACGACAAAGTACTCTTCAAGTTTCTTGATAAAGTTATCAATTTTTTTTCTGTTTGGGCCATCCATCATGTGGGTCATCGGCATCGATATGTAGGTGGAATCCATTTCAGGGATAAATGCAAGCTTGAAAAGCGTGCACATGCGCTGTTTGTCGTAAAACCCATAGTATGGGCACTTCGAAAGTTCCGCCCACGTGGGGATTACTTCTGTCTCTACGTTCTGCCAGAGCGAAACCTCGGATTCGGTAAGGCGCTCGCGTTTCCACTGATCACGAGTACTAAGCTCCTGCACAATATCTACAGGATCACGCATAATGGTGATAAACATATCAGGCTTAAATCGCGTGATGAAATGGTGGTCGAATGAATGATGAAATGTTTTTTTCCAATAAAAAAACCCGTGGATTGAAACAACGATCAAATCGTAATTTTTATGATCATCCTTAAAACCTCGTAGCACACTTTCGTACACCCCACTGCGCAGTGCCTGCATCGTATGCTTATTGGTATTCAAAATATTCTTGGGAGTAATATTCAGTCCATCACGCTTTGCGCGTTCAAGCATAAGTTGCCCCACATGATATACCTTTACTTTTTTTCCTAACTTTTTTGAATACTCAGCAAACCTGTCAAGATATTCTTTTCTTCCCGACCCTGATATCCCCGTACAAATGATGACTTTAGCCATATGTATTCAGCGTATACCAAAGGTTGGAGCGGGTCAAAAAATCTCCCAATACTTTATTGCAAATGCGCATTTCCGTCTCTGTGCGCACGTTCAATTTTCCAAAACTTCATAATTCCTTACGATATTGTGGAGCCAGCGGGCACTCAAACTTGTCACATAGCACATAAACACAACATTAAATATTTAGTGTCAAATCTACCAATTTTTATAAGCATGATATACTTTAAACCTATGGCAGAACACAAAATACTTATCGTTGAAGACAGCGAATCACTCCGCAAAGTCCTTTCAGAAAAGCTCCGTGATGAAAAATTTGAGGTCATTGAAGCAAGTGGGGGCGAAGATGGCGCGAAGACTGCTGAGACTGCACGCCCCGACATGATCATCACCGATATTGTGATGTTCCCTGTTGATGGACTCGAGATGGCAAAACAAATCCGACAGTCAGGAACGTGGGGGGCGGGAGTGCACATTATTGCCCTCACAAACCAAAACAGTGCAGAAGAGGAGCAGCGACTCGCCGGACTCAATCTTACTGCATATCTCGTCAAAGCAGAGACTGGTCTTGATGAAGTAGTAAAACATGTAAAGGAGGTGCTCAAGGAAAAAAAGAAATAACCACCGTATGGAAAAAGACAAAAAAACCATTCTTATTGTTGAAGATGACCTTGCACTCCGAAAGGTGCTCGTTGACAAACTCACCGATGAAGGGTTTGACGTACTGGAAGCACAAGATGGAATACAAGGACTCAAACAGGCGACCGAAAAACATCCTGAGCTTATTTTGCTTGATATTTTTATGCCAAACATGGATGGAATCACCATGCTCTCCAAACTAAGAAGTCTCGATGCGTGGGGAAAACACATCTCTGTTATTGTGCTCACCAACTCCACAGACGCACAAACAATTGCAAAAGTCTCAGGGTTTGGTGGAACTGACTTTCTTATAAAATCTGAGTGGTCTCTCGAAGCACTCGTTGCGAGAATTCGAGAACGCCTAGCTCCGCACGAGTAAGAGGGGGATTCCATTCACCCCCCATGAACTACTGGCTAATGAAAAGCGAGCCGCAACCAAATGCGGAAGGTCGCTTATTGCACGACAGACCCGAGGAATATCTTTCTATAGATGACCTTCGTGTTATAAAACGTGCACCATGGATTGGTGTGCGTGGTTACGCTGCGCGCAATTTCATGCGAGACGATATGCAAATAGGTGACCTTATCATCTTTTACCACTCGAGTGCATCACCGTCCGGCCCCGCAGGTGTTGCGATGGTCTGCTCTCTATCCTACCCCGACTTTACGCAATTTGATAAGCATTCGAAATATTTTGATATCAAAGCGACCCCAGAAAAACCTCTATGGTACATGGTTGATGTTGAATTTGTAGAACAATTTGCACGCACCATTTCTCGTGAAGTACTTCGTGCGGTGCCACAGCTCGCAGACATGAAGCTTTGGAAACAACCTCGACTCTCAATATCAGATATCACAAAAAGTGAATTCGAAAAGATTGTTGCGCTTGGTAAAAATTAAATCAATAACAGCACACTCTGTAGTTGTAATTCAGCAAATTTTTCTATTCGGGAACTATTCCAAATTTTTCAACGAGCGTGCACAGGTCTTCAATTGTTTGCTGAAGCACCACAGGCTCCACGTAAACGTTGGTCTGCGCATAGTACCTCATAATTTGGGGGTGGCGCACTATAAACTCTCTGCTCATGTGTATTTCTTTTCCTGAACGGAAATATGATGACTCTTTAAGAAAATATTTTGAAATTTTTTGAGCCAAATCATCGTTCTGCATGAGCACACTTTCTATGCGCTCCAGAAACTGCTCATCACTTGAACCAATGAGTAGATTTACTCCTCCTATCATCAAATTCTTACGATGATTTTTTGCCCGAAGATTCCAGTCAAACTGAAACTTTGTCGCCTCAGCATTCGCAATAAGGAATTCAGCTGGGGAACGGACTTTTGCCCACAACACTGGGGTTTTCAGAATAAACCCATATGAGATCGCACCACTGCCTTGAATCTTATAATGAAAATCATAGCCACGCGCGCGAAATTGTAATCCAGATTCTAAGCACGAGTAGCTTGCATTAAAATGAGTTTGCAGTTTTTGTAATGCACTCTTTGTTTGAATACATAAGTACCACATTAATACAAAACCTATGCCGAGTAAAAACATGGCCCCCCATGGTGAAACTAAAAAATCGAGTGTTGCTAGCATGGCATAATTATTATGATACTGAAATTATACACAAATCTTTCTAGGAGCATAACGCTCAAACAATGCGCAACTTGCAATTTTTTCACAAATGAATAGCCGCGTCTCGTGAGAGAACGCGGCATCTTCCTTTGGCCCAAACGGGAAAAAGAAACTACAAACAGAACGGGGCTGTTTCAATTCTACACCTAAGTGAGGATAAGCGCAACAGTGCTTTCGGTGTACAATGTAACCATGATACAGGTTGCAGGTGGAGTAGTATGGAACCCCAAATTGGGCATTGCTGTCGTGAGTCAAAACCACGATTCTTGGTCACTTCCCAAGGGGCACGTAGAGGACGGAGAAAGCACACTAGAGGCTGCTAGACGCGAAATAGAGGAAGAAACGGGCATTCCCCACACCGCACTGACATTGGTGAGAGAAATCGCTAGTTATGAGCGTGCGCGCATAAAAAGACATCATAAAGATACGCCTGAAATGCGCCATATTACTCTCTTTTTCTTCACCACAGGCCATGAAACCCTCGCACCAACAGACTCCATTAACCCCGAAGCCCGGTGGGTGGATCCAAAAGATGTCCCCTCTTTTTTGACCCATCCTATTGATAAAAAAGAATTCGAGCGTATCATTCAGCTAGATTTATTTCGCTAAAAAAGGATACCTACAAACGTAGGGAAAAATCATGCCCCCCACCGGTGAAGAACAAAATCATGTTCAGTACGCAATGCTCGAGAACGAACTTGCTGCGCAAATGGCCGATGCGGAGCTTTTTGTACGTACGCTCGAAGATCGCGCAAAGGAAGAAGGTCGCGTACTTACGGGCGACGAGCGTAATCTCGCGCAAAAAATTCTGAATGCTCCCGCAGAGAGGGTTATTCCAATGGAAAGCGCGAAACTGCGCTCTTTCCTTAACCACATCGAGCCAAAGGAGTGGGCAAGATTTAATACTCTAGCGGCGGCCGTTGCAGAAGACCGTGAGGACGAGGCTGAGGTTGCATACTTTGTTGACCTCTACCACAATTTCTGTGCTGAATATGATGAATGGGTTAAAAGCTGGATTGGCACACTCGATCCCGATACCCTCACCGCATTGAGCGACGCATTGGCGGACAAGGACAATCCGGAAGCACTTGTAACCGTCCAGCATATCACCGAGTCGCTTGTACTACGCAGAGAACGCCAGATTGACCGCATCGAAGAATAGCCAAGAACAAAAACCACCCAAGTGGGTGGTTTTTTTGTATTATTTGGCTTTGTATCCGAGCGTTTCAATTTCTTTGATGATAGCTTCTTTCGAAGTCTTCTCATCATCGAACTCCCAATCACCATTCTTTGCGTCATATGACACAAACACACTACTGACACCCTCAACACCCTCAGTGACCATCTGTATACCCGTCGCGCATGCACCGCAGTGCATACCCTCTATGTCCATGTGTAATTTTTGTACTGCCATATAAATGTGAATAAATTAAGGTTACTTGTAATAAGTATATCCTATCTTTTAAATTTTCTGAAAAGCATTAAGCATAGCATGCCGATTCCATAGAAAAGTGCGCAATTCAAGCCCGCTTCTACTGCAGCAACAAACCAATAAAGCGCGTCGTTGTTCCAACCCCAAGATGGAGCTAGCACGAGCGACCAAGGAAGGAGGCTCAGCATGAGACCAAGGTCGCCGAGAAACACTCTGTCGTAATCAATGATCGCCCATGCAAAAACACATCCGTAGATCCCGACAAAGATAAGTGGAATATGTCTCATGTAGCATCGTCGGTATACCTAAACCTTCTTTGCAGCCAGTTCTTCTTCCTTCTTCGATTTCATGATTTGCTTTTCAATTGGTGGAACGAAGCGTTTCAATGTAAGCGAGTTCACCACAACCGAAATTGAGCTAAATGCCATGGCAAATCCTGCTATCTCAGGGCGTAGTGTTGCTTGCGAGAGGTTGAGGAAAGGTTGCCCAAGCCAGCCCAGATTCTCTTTGAGGCCGATGACCCAAAGAGCCGCCTGTCCTGCCGTTTGCGTGACCATAAGATGCGCTCCGGCGGCAACGGGAATAGCAACCACATTGTAGAAAAATGCCCAGAAAAGATTTTGCCACACCTTCTTGATAGTCTTTGAAGAGAGCTGAATGGCCGTTGCTACGTCACGCAGGTCGTCTTTCACAAGAATGATTTCTCCGGTTTCTAGCGCAACGTCAGAGCCCGATCCAATAGCGATTCCGAGGTCACTCTGCGCAAGTGCAGGTGAGTCGTTGATACCGTCGCCCACCATAGCGACAACCTTCCCTTCTGCTTGCAGTTCTTTGATTTTCTTCGCCTTATCCTGTGGAAGCACTTCTGCAAGGAAGCGATCGATGCCAACCTGCTTTGCAATCGCTGCTGCGGTACGAGGATTATCACCCGTAATCATGATGATTTCTTTGCCCATGCGCTGTAGTTCTTGGATTGCTTCACGAGCGTAGGGCTTGAGTGCATCTGCCATTGCAATGAGCGCAACGAGCTTCCCGTCTACAACCATATAAACTGTGGTTTTGGCCTCTTCTTGTAGACGCGTCATGAGTGCCTCATGTGCCGTGGTGTCGACATTCAGCGTTTCCATGTACTTCTGATTTCCAATGGCAATCTGCTTACCATTTACGTTTGCATGAAGTCCCATTCCTGCTACAGCCTCAAAATCTTTCGGTTCAAGGAGTTTCTTGCCCCCTTCTTTGCCCTTCTCCACCACTGCGCGTGCGAGTGGGTGCTCTGAGCCTGTTTCAAGCGATCCGGCGAGAAGGATTGCTTCTTCCTTGTCGAATGATGCGTCCACCATTTCAAAGTCTGTAACAATTGGTTTTCCTATGGTAAGTGTACCGGTCTTGTCGAATGCCACTGCGGTAACACGATATGCCTTCTCAAGCGCCGCACCACCTTTCAAAATTATGCCAAACTTTGCCGCCCGCCCAATACCCACCACCAGCGCCGTCGGAGTCGCGAGACCCATCGCACATGGACAAGAAATTACGAGTACGGCGATCATCTTCGTGAGTGCGGGGCGGATTTGGTCTGGAACAAAGATAAAGTACCATACGCAAAATGTCAGCACCGAGAGAAATACTACTGCAGGAACGAAGTATTCACTTATCTTATCTACGAGATCCTGAATGGGTGCTTTACGAGCCTGCGCCTCTTCAACCATGCGAATGATCTGGTAGAGGAGTGTGTCTTTCCCAATCTTCTCTGCTTTGACCTTTATAAGGCCTTCTTGATTGATGGTGGCTCCAATGACCTGATCACCGATGGTCTTGCCAACCGGAAATGACTCGCCCGTGACCACCTTCTCATCTAAATGTGTTTTTCCCTCAACAATAACCCCATCCACGGGTACTTTCTCACCGGGACGCACAAGGAGGACATCTCCCACAATGAGTTCAGCAAGTGGGACCGTGACTTCTTCGCCATTTCGCATGACATGCGCTTCTTTTGCCTCAAGCTTCATGAGCTCCTTGATCGCAGCTGATGCACGACCCTTGGCGACGATTTCTACATATCGCCCAAGCAAAATGAACACGAGGAGGGCTGCGGAGGATTCCCAGAACGGGTGGTCGATATTGAAGAACAGGAAGCCGAGCATGGAATAGAAGTACGCAGCTGAAGTACCGAGTGCGACAAGCACGTCCATGTTCGCAGACCCAACGCGAATCGATGTAAATGCATTGCGGTAAAACTGGTAGCCGATAATGAACTGAATTGGAGTAGAAAGGATCCAGTAGATCCAGTTGAGGTCTATGCGGATAGGAGGATTCATTGGATCTATTCCAAAGAGTAAGACAATGGCCTTCAACGGTTGTGCAATAAGCCAGAAAAGCCATTGAATACCGAATGAAATTGTACCCAAGATTCCGGACTCTGCTGTTGCAGGATACGAAAGCGACATGAAATCAAAGAGCTCATGCACATGTGTGAGGTTAAACATGTGAATCGCCATGTAATACGAGATGATAGGAAGCGCGAGTACAAGCGCAGCGACAAAACGGCGTCGTGCCTCTTCTATTTTCCGAGCATCTTTGGCTTCATCTTCTTCAATAGAGGCAGATTCTTCGTCCGGACGAATAATATCGTACCCGAGCTGATTCATGAACTTGTCTATTTTCACAAGATCAATCTTTGTCTCGTCGTACTCAATCGCGGTTTTTTCCGCCCCATACGAGGTAGTCACGGACTGCACTCCCAGTTGCTTCCCGACAAGTTTGTCGATGAGCACCGAGCACGATGCGCAATGCATTCCTTTGACCTTGAGTACAACTTTTTGCATAACAGAATAATGAAATGATTAAATAATTACGGCAACATGCGCACGTCAGCTTTCTCGTCAGTGTGATATTCGTATTTCTTGTCACCAGCTTCAAGCACGACGCGGTACCCAGGAACGAGCGCGGCTGTACACGCCCCTTCGGGAAATGGGATGTCGAGACATCCGTTTGACCAAGTGATTGCACTAAAGCTTACAATTTTGACATTTGTTTCGCCAATTTTTAATTCTGCGGCAAGCGATTTTTGAGCCAATACCACCACTGGAGGTGTTGGTCCTGCGGGTTCAATAATAGCTACCGTGTCATCCTCGATCTTCGGCGCTACTCCAATTTCATTGACATGGAGTACTCCAATTTGGTCAAAATGACTACGTTTCTGTCCCTTATATTTTCCTGACTCCGCTACACCTTCGTTACATGATACTGAACAATAAAATTGGAAGTTGCCTGCTTTCGTAACTACAAACGGTGGTACATCAAGTGTGGCGCGGGCTGGGATACGCTGTGACACACCGTAGGCATCGATACCCACCCCGTGATCGTATTCATCTTCGTTCACAAACTTCATTTTCACCGTATCACCGCGAGTCGCATAAATGTGCTCAGGCTCAAATACCCATGAATTTTTGAGAATGGTAATAGTAAACTCCTTGACCGATCCAGTGTCCACCGGTTTTTGTGAATCGGGAATAAGAAATGAGCGATAGATAACTCCTGATGCAATCAGGGCGACTAAGACGATCATCAATGTTATGTATTTGTTCATACGTGCTGTATATATCTATCAACTAAAATTATGCTACGGGCTTTTCTTCATTTTTTGCTTCTGACGTCAACTTGACTGGAGGAACTTGCAAATACTTCCAGACCCCAACCGAGAGCAACGCCATGAGTGTGAGAGAAGTCATCATTACGCCCCACCAGGGTCCAGTACCAGGCTTGAGTATGCTGGATCCCCCCTGTGCATGCGAGTGGTCCGTATGACCGTCTCCCACCCCGTCCGCGACAGGTGCAGGTGCATGATCATGCCCAGCTGCGCCCACCCCGCCCAAAAGCTCATAATTTGCTCCCACAGAAATATAGTGCGCACTCGCAGACATTGGCACAAATGCGCTCGCAGTAACGATCTGTATTGCAACGACGAGAAATGTGATTTTTTTAGCAGAGTTTTTCATACGTAAGTCAGAAATAAATAAATTAATGTCCGTGAGGCATCGACTCCTTCACCACTGGAGCTACATTTGGCGCAGACACACCTGCGTCGATCTTCTTGATCGCGTCACTCACTGTAGTTGCTGTTACTGCAGGCGCACCATGATTCATAGACCCCATTTCCGCTCCACCTCCTGCTTGGCCTCCATGCCCCTTCACTCCCTCAAAGTTCATAAACCAAAATGGAAGGAAGACTGCGAATACTGCAATTAGGAGAAGTGAGAGTGTGAGATACCAGTTCCTGCGCACATGCAGGAGCTGCTCTTCATATGCTTGCGAAGTTGCATCACGAAGTCCGCTTTCTGCTCCATAGCGCATTGCCTCTTCGAGTGCCAAACGCTCTTTTACAACCCCATCAAACTGGTTCTCTAATTCTTTTACCCGATTCCCCTGCTCACCTTCAGGAATGTGCAATACTACTTCGATACCGCGACGCTCTTCTTCAATCTTTGCAAGTTGTCTCTCAAGTTTTTGAATTTGGAGCGCAGGTGTTCCCAGTACGCGTTTCTTCTCCCTTGCATATGACCACCAAAATGGAAGGAGCCACAAAAACACGATGAACCAGTTGCCCCACTCAAGTGGCTGACCAAATATACCGCGGGAGTCTCCTTTGGCTACGCCATGGGCGTGAGCAACCTCAGTATTCAACTGCTCATTCATGCGCGTATTAAAGGCCTGCTCGTTGGTGATTTTTTCAAGAATGTTGTGTTGACCCGAATTCGTCCACCAATCATGAGTGAAGAGCCCAAGGGTGAGGATGAATCCTGCCACAAAGACCATCGCCCAACCGTTCACGCGCTCAATCTTATCTTTGCGCGCAACGAGCCAATTAAGTCCATTCACCCCAAGCACTCCAAGCACCGCGAGAAGAATGAGCGGCAATACACGCCCAATCGCATGCACAAAGAACATTGACCATCCGTAGAATACATCTGCAGAAGAAGCAATTTCAATCAATATAAGTGGTGTTGCGGGGTGTGGACATCCAACACCGACATTACCGAGGAACATGCCGAGCAGAAATGCTTTGGCGTAATCTTTTCGCTTCTGAATGAAGTCGGGCGCAGAACCTGTATAGGAAGGCATGTGGAACTTCACAAGTCCTATCTCAGCAAGTGCGAAGGTATATGCAAATATACCCGCAAAGAAATATACCCAGTTCTTGATGTCATCTACTTGTGCTCCCATCATCGAAAGACCGGCTTTGCCTGCGAGCGCGGCGAGCACTCCGTACACAGAGAGCATGAGCGCGACACCAAGACCAAATGAGAGTGCTGTGCCGAGACCTTTGACGAGGCCTTTGCCCATGGAAAGTGGAACAATGACAAAAGCGAGAGGAAGCGTACACGGAAGCACAATCATCGTTAGCCCTGCCGCAAATGAGAAGAGATACCAGCCGAGTTTACCCAGCTCTGCTCCTGCCTGTGGTGCAAGAAAAAGAAACCAGAAAAGCCCGACACCAATAACCGCAGTAATAATGAGTGCCGTAACTGCAATTATCGCCTTCAGTCTACTGTTTGATTGTTGTTCCATGAATACGCGTGAATAATAAAAAATAACACACCCCCTATGCAGGAAGTGCGGAAAGTGACTTTAATTTTTCGACAAATTTCTCCTTGTTGAAACCTCCTGTTGCAAATACTTCGTTATCCAAAATAATTCCTGGTGAAGCGAAAATCTGGTACTTGCTGACCATTTCCTGGCCTTCTGGTGTGATAATAGAGAGCTCCTTCATGGCGACGTTCTTCCACTCGCCTTCAATCGTCTTCCAGTATTCTAAAAATTCATGGCAGTGGGTACAGCCAGGAGCGGTCAATACTTCGAGTGTAATGTTCTTCATTCCTCATATTATATGCCATTTTTGACAAAATACTTGAAATCTTATCCACATTCATAATTTCCGATTACACCCCTAGCTTATCGTTATCTTTTTCCGTATAGTTAATTAAGCAACTTCTTTACATGTGTAGTTTTTACCTTTTGAAAGGGGCAATATATGGCTACGACCCCAAAACGTGCCGCACCGGCTGTTCCGCCCGCAAAAGACAGACGCAGACGCAAAAATCTGAGTCCCAGTGACACCTTGTGGTATTGGGCAACTTCTGGTTTTCATCTCACGCAACGCACGATTTACCTCGGCAGTGCGACAACTGATGTGGAGGGTAGCGAGAGTTCTGTCGACTCGGCAATGGCAAAGAACTTCGAAATTGCGATGCGCGCAGTCGAGCATGCTGACCCCAAAGGGCCGATCACCGTACTCATGAACAACCCCGGCGGCGATTGGTACCACGGTATGGCAATCTACGACCGCATCACGGATTCGTCTTGCCATGTCACCATTTTGGCAACTGGATACGTCATGAGCATGGCGAGCGTTATCTTGCAGGCTGCTGACAAGCGCTTGTTGACGCGTAATGCGACGATGATGATTCACAGTGGGACTAACGGATTTTCCGGACATTCCCACGACTTTGTCCGCGCTGCAAAAGAAAACGAACGCATGACGCTTGATATGGAGCAAATCTATCTTGGGCGCATGCTCGCAAAAGACCCGACGATGACAATCGACAAGATTCGTCAAATGCTCTTGTTCGATACGTTTATCGATGCACCCAAAGCTATTAGGCTTGGTCTCGCAGACTGCCTTAATCCGCGCACCAAACACAAGCGGACGAAGGCGACTACGACTCCACCACCGCCTGTCCCGACAACCCCTCTATCTTGAGGGGTTTTTTAATATCATAGACGGCTCACTTTTTTGTGTTAGGGTAACACGAGTAATGTACTCAAGGAGATTCGTGTGGAAAAACTCCGCATTCGCCGCATTAATCGCGGAAACTGGAGCAAGTGGTCGAGGGTTGTCATGAAAACAATGCGCGCGGTGCTCCCAAAGGCAACTTGCCTCAGCGCAGCGCAAATGCGTTCAATATTTTCGGAATGTAGTTACGCTGCGTTCGTCGCGACAAAAGGAAAAAACTTTGCGGGATTTTCACTGGGATTCTTTCACGCTTTCGTGGACGATCCAGAAATTGCGGCACTCAAAGACAAAAATATTTTCCACCTTTGTCTCAACATCATCGAACCTAAGTTTCAAGGGGGCGGAATCGGACTCGCCCTACTCCAGACTCGCATCAACGAGGCGAAGAGGCGCGGTGCACGCAACTGCACCTGCTTCGCAAGAAGCGGAGCGTCACTCCACAACCTAAAGAAAGTTGGTGGAAAAACCATCGGCATACGTAAAAACTATGGCGAAAGTGGCGAGACATTTCATATTGTACGCATCAATATTGCGTGACAAAAAAGCACACTCACAATACGATAATTGACAAAATGACTGTGGCGGGTTAGTGTGCAAGAAGTAACTGGCAGTTCGATTCGTGTATCCATCTCTATATATAGAGACTTTCGGTGCAGTCATATATCTCCCGAACACAGGGCATGGGACCAAGACACCACCCCTTATGGATACGCCAATCTACTGCGCATACTCGCGTGAGTATTCCGCGAGTTCCGCGACCCCGGGGCAGGCACGCGAGTGTAGATGCACTCACCTGCCCCGGCCGCCACCCACAGACCACACCTGCGTGTGGTTTTTTTGCATAAAAAAACCGCGCCATGTTTATGGCGCGGGGTTCTATCAAACAGGCTTCGGAATAATTGCCTTCCAATCGACCTTTCGCGGTTTCTTGAACCATTCTCTGATCCAATCCTCCGGGATGAAGGTAATTTTGATGGGGGCAAAGTTTTCCCCGACTGCGGGGAGAGACACTACGACTCCACCGACGTGACTTCGTGCGAATCCATGTTTACCGAACGGGTCGCCTGACGTCGCCGCAGGACACGAGATGTGCAGATAGTTTGGCACAAAGACATAGCCACCCTTGTGGATGTCTCCGGTCATCTGCACCTCCAGTGACAGATCGTGGAAGGCTCCCGTATGGTTGCCTCGTTCAACCGCATTTTTCGCTGCGTTTTCGAGTCCAAAGCCATTCGCCGGACCTTTACGTGCGGGGTTGCCGCGCATATGCAGTCCATAGCGACCACCCTTGCCCGTTATGAGGCGGGCGAGACCGAGAAAGTCCTGCCCGTGCATCGGGTACCCGACATACTTCGAACGCTCCGTGAGCATTTCATCACGAAACTCCTTGGGGAGATCGAGCGCGATACGGGGTTTCGCCACCTCGCCCAAAATGCAGCCTTCAGAAATGGTGTTCATTCCCTTTTGGCCGTGTGCATTTTGCCAATGGTTTCCGTTCGGAAACCACAGCACAGGAAGGTCGCGCGAATCCTCGATCAGCGGGTTTTTCCCGATGCTCTCGAGCTTAAGTCCGCTTTTGTTGAACGTCTGGATGACGCTTGCAAAACCAGCGCTACAGTTGTTGAGCATTCCGTAGATGAGCTTCAGAATCTGCTCTTGTCCACGGTATTCACCGCTGTAGACCTTCTGCCACATGACAAGTTCGTCACGCTCTGCTTCGAGTTCTTCAACGCGATCAAGCTTGCCGGTAGTGCGTGCACGTGCAATTCGCCCACGGAAGGAAGCTAACGTTCGCTGCATGTTGCTAAGCGACATGCGCTGCTCGTGCGGTTCGAGATAGTACGCATGGTTCAAACCGTGCGACATATCGTCTTCAAAACCGTAGAGGGACAATCGTCCGAATCCGTCCGAATGGCCCATAACCTTGAACCACGCACTGGTGAAGTCGAGGAGCTTCCGTTCCTCTTTGTCGAAAACGTGAAACTCCCACGCTTGTCCCGAGTGCAGATCAGAGGTTGACCCGATATTCACATACTTGTCGATATCGGGAAGTTTCACCTTGTCACGCACTTTTTGCGGACCACCGAGGTACTGAACAGCCGGTACCGTATGCGTCGCAAACTGGACAAGTCCTTCGGGAACACTAACCACAACTGCGGCAGGCTGGAACAGCGGATCGCCGACCAAGCGCTCAATTGTGGTTGCGCCTGAACCAATGAGGCCAGCTTCGCCAAACTTCTTCTTGACGTATGCACCATCAAAAGCAGGTGCGAGCGTCAGCGCATGTACCACCCGAGGCTCACTAAAGTGACCGTCGGAAATAAGCGAGTGCGAGTGGTGTGTCGTCCATCGATTGACCACAGTTTCGATATCCGCGAGACCGCTGGATTTCGTTTTATGGTTTGCACGACGCTTGATGTACCCGTCCAAGTGATTGCCCGAAGGGATGTCTCCGCCAAATTCGGCGAAGTGGAACACCTTTCCGCGGTAGATGCAGTACGAACTGCCGATGCCGAGAAGCTTCGCCCCGGGAATCGCCTCAATGAGTCGCCCGACGTAGTACGAGCGCACGCGCTCCGTAGCCCTGCGGTCGTTGTCCTTGCTCATGTTGGTCTGCACAGTACGCGAGAGTTCGTCAATGTGCGAACGAAATTCGGCATCCAGCACGAGATTAAACGGGTCATGCTTCATTTCCGCACGCACCATGGCAATCTTCCGCTGCACTTCTGCGCGCGCTTTGAGCGTTTGTGAGCGCAATTCCCAATGTGTGAGCATGCGCACCAGCTCTTCTTCGCCTGCGCCCAATTGCAGATAGACGGGTACAGTGAATCGCGGAAGGCCACCTGATTCTGCGGAGTGGAAAAAGTTTTTCTTGAAGCCACCCAGTAGATTCTCAAGGTCCTCAAGGAGTGTCGTGAAGATGGGTGTTTGATCACCGCTCTTCATGATTTCTTTCACGCGTTCGGCGTAAATCGGATCAATGACCTCAAGGTCAAGATCGATTGCTGACGTGTGTGCGTGTCGATTACGCGTATTTGCATGCGACATTTTCACACGCAAGTGCATGAGTCCACCGGTGAACACCACTGCGTAACGCTCACGTTCTGCATACTCCATCAAACAACGAAGGAAGTTGTGCGACATCCGCCCGTCATAAGGTAGCCCCAAAAGAAGCGCACCGATAACAAACACACCGTTCATGTCGTCAGGAATGACGATGGGAGCAGAGAGGCTCGTTTTCGGCATCTCGAGAATCTTGACGTTGTGTCCCTCGGGAATCACGCGAAGAATCCCGGGAATGTGCCCAGCGGGTTTCTTCTGCTGACTCTTTCCGCGAAGGTATTTGATCTTGCGATCAACTTCCTCTTTGGGAATATGGTTAAACGTTTTATACAAACGCTCAACGGGCCAACCCTCACGAACATACTCGTCCAAGAGTGCGTTCTCGGCTTTCCCCCAGATGAGGGAGTCAAGGCGCGACAGGAGTGAGGTCTTGGTGAAGCGGTATCCACCGGTTGAGAGGAAGGGTCCAAGGGTCTTGTGGTTTGCAACGAGCGCGATGAGGTTGTTTATCGCATTCGGCTTTTTGAGTGCACCGGCTTGGATGCTCTCGCGAATAAAATGCAACAAGGGCTCGTGTTCCCAATAGCTTTGCTTTTTGACTCGAGTCATGACAGTCTCCTATCCAGTTGGATTTCAAAAAACTACGTCTGATGCCATTCTAGGCCGACGAAACAAAATGCCTATCTTGACAATAGAAAGAAAGAAACCCGTGGTAGAAAAATTACTGCCAAAAAAACCTTATGGTTGCTCGCACCATAAAGGTTATCCCCAACATTACGATTCGGGTCACTTGATACCAAGTACTCCAAACAACATCTTGCGCACTGCGGCAATATGAGTTCTTTTCACAGCGGAAAATGGAATGATGTCGATATCGGGAAACTCGTCTATGAGTGCCTGCATTGCCTTCGGAAATTCATTACCGGAAAGTTTATCAACCTTATTTGCGAGCACCACGAGTGGGTGACCTTCATCATGCGCGACACCGATCAGCTCACGATCGTGCTCGGTAATACCGACACGAATATCTATGATGAGTACAATAAGCTTGGGTTTTGCCTCCCCTCCTGAGAGATACCACAAAATATGTTTTCTCACTTTGTCTTGGTCGGCTGCAGGCATGCGTGCATATCCATATCCCGGCAAGTCGACAAAGTAGCCCTTCGCACCGACCTCAAAAAAATTTATTTCCTGAGTCTTTCCGGGAGTTGTACTCGTACGCGCAACCGCACTTCCCAGAATCGCATTAATAGAGGAAGACTTCCCTACATTTGAGCGTCCCACAAAGGCAATCGACGGACGCCCATCAAAGAGAATGTTGTCTGTTCCTTTGATGCCACGACGAAATTGCACAGCAACCCCTGCGGCGGTTTGCTGTTTCATGTATGCAGGCTTTGGGGGCCGTTTGGTGGTGTGCTTCTTGCGTACCTGTTTCATTGTTAGATACTAGCGGAGTGTGGAATATTGCGCAACAAAAAGCCGCTTTCTTCAAGCGGCGAGTTTTATTTCACTGCACTTAGCGTGCGTCATTCTCTTTTGCTGCGCATTCCGCACACGTCTGGCCTGCACCCTCGGTGTAGTAGGCACCGTCCTTCCAACGCTTCTGGTCGTGAATATGTGTCGCGAGTGCGAGATATCCCAGCGTACTCCAACAACTCACACAGAATTCAGGACCACCTCTTTTGGCGTCGTCGATAATCCGCTGTCGGTCATCAGAACTCGAAATATTCCGACGAATTGCGTTTTCAATTAAACTCAGAATGCTCATATGGATCCCTCAAGAAAGTGCTCGACTATCCGCATTATTCAGGATTTGTCGCGGGTGTCAACAGTCATATTTATTCCGCACGTGTTATACTCTTGCACATACATTAATCTACTAGCGTATTCATCATGGAAGAGCAAACACCTAAGTCTGATAAGACTCATGTAGCGACACCAACCCCAAAACGTAGGGGCGACGATTTGAGTATCCCACTCGCTATTATCTTTGCGGGAGTCTTGGTTGCAGGCGCAATTATTTTCTCGGAACGCGCAACTCCTGTGGTGAAACAACCCGTGGTAGAGGCGGGCGTACGCGACACTGTTGGCGCCGATGAAGCAAATGCCCCAGTTGAGTTGCTCGCACTTGTTGCGGATGATCACATTCTCGGTAACCCCAATGCCGAAGTACTTATCATTGAATATTCCGACCCCGAGTGCCCTTTCTGTAAACGTTTTCATGAAACAATGGTTCAAGTCATGGAACAATACGGAAAATCGGGACAAGTCGCTTGGGTCTATCGCCACTTCCCTCTTGATCAAATTCACCCCAAAGCCCGAAAGGAAGGTGAGGCGCAAGAATGTGCAGCAGAGCTTGGTGGAAATGAAGCCTTCTGGAAATATACCGACAAGTTATTTGAGATCACCCCCGCCAATAATGGCCTTGACCTCGCACAGCTACCAAAACTTGCCCAGACCATTGGCCTCGATGGAGTTGCGTTTACCGCATGTCTCGACAGTGGCAGATATGCAGCGCGTGTGCAGCGCGACTTTGAAAACGGCGCAAATGTTGGTGTACGTGGTACACCATATACAATCGTCTGGAATAAAACGACTGGAAAACAAATGCCACTCAATGGTGCATATCCATTCGAGAATATGAAAACAATCCTTGGGCTTATGATAGAGGCTCCTAAAGCAAAGTAATTGTGTTCAAAAAAATCACCGACTCCATCGGTGATTTTTTTTATGGAAATTTTTTAAACACAATATTAGATACCCAGTGCAATACGAATATCCTCAGGGGGCACCCACTCGGGCTCAAAGGTCACGTCAACGCGCACTTCAACACCGAGGGCTCCGAGCGCCTTTTCTACAGAGGCAATAATTTCTTCGCCATAGGGGCAAAATGGTGTGGTAAGTGTCATGAGTATATCAATACCGTCCTCACCGATAGCGATGTTGTAAATCAACCCAAGGGAGTAAATGTCGATATGGATCTCAGGGTCCTCGACGGTCTTGAGCGCCTTTATAATGTCTTCTTTAGTTGGGTTGTTCATACTATTGATTCAAATCCCTCCCGCTCAACCCTCGCGACTAGCTCCATGCCACCTGAGGCAACAATCTTTCCGCCGCGCATGATATGTACGTGGTCGGGGGTGATGTGCTCGAGCAGTTTTGTGTAATGCGTCACAAGCAGAAACCCAACTCCTTTTTTGCGCAGTGCCTCAATCACTGCAAACACTTTTTTCAGTGCATCGATATCGACACCCGAATCAATTTCATCAAGGAGTGCAAACTTTGGTTCGAGAGCCAGCAGTTGCAGCACTTCACTTTGTTTCTTCTCACCTCCTGAAAGGCCGGTATTCAAATGTTTTTTGAGAAATGTCGAATCAATACCGAATTCTTTTGCACGTGCTTCCATCTGTTTATAAAAATCCAGTGGAGTAGTGTCTCCGCCTTTGATGCTTTTGTGTGCGCGAAATAGAAAGTTCGTAAGAGTAACACCAGCAATCTCGGGTAAGTGTTGCAGGGAAAGAAAAACTCCTGCGCGCGCTTTTTTCTCTGTGGGGAGTGCGGTAATATCTTCTCCATCGAGTGTGAAGGTGCCACTGGTAATTGCGTAGGTGGGGTGTCCCATGAGGGCATTTAAGAGCGAGGTTTTGCCGGAGCCGTTTGGCCCCATCAGAATATGTACTTCTCCGCTTTTGAGTGCGAAAGAAATCCCCTCGAGCACGCTTGTGTCTCCGGCACTCACGGACAGGTCATGTATTTGTAGTTCACTCATTGGTTGGACTATTACACACTAAAATAGCAAAAAAGGCAAGTAAATACCCGCGCGGTGCGCGGGTATGACGATTCAGGAAACAAAGAACAAGTATGGACCGAATTTTTCGTGATTCTGCATCAAGTGCTGAACAACGAAGTATCCGATGCCACAACCAATTGCGGTGAGAAACGAGTATCCAAGCACGCTTCCAGCTGGGATCTCAAACCACTTCTCGAGTGCCCAAAGCACAAGGAATGAGCCGGCCATTTTCGCAAGGTCTGGTACACCAAGCACTCCGCCCAGCCAAATCGCGGCGAATGCAGCGACGAGCATGACGGCATTCCAGACAACATACGACGAGTCCCTATAGAACTTCGACGAAAGAATCAGGAGGCCAAGGAAAAAAACGAAACTTCCGAGGAAGAAAACCGCCGGCGCGAATACCGAAAGATATGCATCGGGGAAACCGAAGGCACGGGAACCGACGTAGAAGAAGAGGAGGAGAAACGCGACTCCTGTACCACGCGGAACGGCCGCCTCGTCTTTGAATCCAATTGCATAGCACAGGCCACCCATCGATGCGGCGAATCCACCCATGCCAAGGAGTGCGAGCACGGCGACGTAGCCGATAAGCGTACTCTGATGCAAGAATGCTGCAATGATTGCGTACACCATCACAAAGAAGCAAAAGCGCATTGGGCTCGACTTGAGTTTGTGTACCCACGCAGAGAACATGAGCGAGCCACCGAAGCCGAGTGTTCCGACCAACGCGGCGTAATGACCACCCCAGCCAAACAGGAAACTGCCGAAGGTGAGTCCGAGCGATGTGACGTAAAACAACACCTCGTAAAGCCCCTTCGGAATCCATTTGAATACGGGCACGCAATGGAACAGGAAAATTGCTCCTGCGATGGCTCCCACGACTGCGAAGAACCCCTGCATCCAAGAAAGCGATGAAAGCGCACCAGCAAACTTTTGTGCCGCGGTGAGTTCGTAGGCCATGCCCACCTTCTGCGTCAAATCAGCTGCGCTGATATCACGACCGAGCGCAACCCTTGCTTGGGTCAAGCATTCTGCGACTGCAGTGGCGTATGCCTCTCCCACGAGCACTCCTTTTTTCTGGAAACGCAGCGCGCTGTCAAGGCAAATGCGCGACGGTACGAGCTGATTGTGTTCCGATATCGAAAGCGGCTCAGCAGGTGCCGCGTACACAAAAAATGAGCACAAAAGTGCGAGAGTGCATGCGAGCAAATTCTTCCAAATCATGGTTACTCCTTCTGAAATGTATTGAACATTGAGCCGTAATATTACTACCACATATTTATAAAAAGTAAATCCCCGCGCATATGCGCGGGGTCTTTCATTAACCTGCTGGGAAGAAGTAGGGCTCGGCGGGTGCGGCGAGTGCCTGCAAGTCTGCACGAATAACTCGTGCAACGTTATATCCGGATGCTCCCGTCACTCCCCCACCCGGGTGAGTCCCCGCACCACAAAGATAGAGGCCGGGGAATTCCCTCACACGATAATCTGCCATTCCTGAAACAGGCCGGAATGAGAACAGTTGGGACAACCCCATTGCGCCATGAAAAATATTGCCGCCGGGCATACCCAACTCGGCTTCGATGTCGCGCGGTGTCAGAATTTGTACTCCGTCGCGTATCGCATCCCAGTTTGTCACGTATTCGCGCATGAGTGGCCAAACAACATCGTTGATGTATGCATGCTTCTGACGCTCGTCGACTTCTGGATTCCCCTCGTACAGGTAGAACTGCAGAAAGATGTTCATCACGTGGCGTCCGGGGGGCGCTAGCGTGTTGTCGAGCGCTGAGGGAAGTGTGATTTCGAGTATCGGAAACTTGTGTACACGACCTCCGTGGAATGCCTCGAGTGCGTCAAGGATGTAACGCACCGTTGGAGCGATATGGATTGTACCGAAGTGTTGTGGCCCCGGAGTTGTACCAGGAACTACTTTCCAATTCGGAAGTCCCTTGAGCGTGCAATTGATTTTCATCGTTGCACTCTTGGTATCCCTCAAGCGCATGCGTGTCCCCATTTCATGTGCCCCCTTTGCCGAGCGCATGAGCTTCCCGAAGGTATGTGCGGGGTCTACACCCGAAACAACAATATCTGCGGGAAATACTTTCAGCGTTCCTTGCTTCCAGTCACTTTCGAATATGCGCGCAGAGACACCGGTCACCGCGCGATTGTCGTTAGTGTGAATCCATGACACCCGCGCACGAGTAATCATCTCTACGCCAAGTACCTCACACGCTGCACGTAGAGATTCTGAAATCCCACCCATGCCACCACGCATGTATCCCCAGACGCCACGAGCACCACCCGCCTCCCCCATCACATGATGCAAGAGTACATAACCATTCAACTCGACCGCACCTATGAGTGCGTCAGTTAAGAGCGTTGCCTTGACCACGTCTGATTCAAACCAATCACTCAAATAGTCGACGGGGTCCGAAATCAGCAGTTTCCGCAGTCGTGCCATTTGTCGAAAGGAAAGCTTGAGTGTGTGACGTGCAACGCCAAGCAATGAGCTGATGTCGCTTAAGCTACGCGGTGGAATATTCGGCGGAATCATGGTCATCAGTTTTGACATCCAGTCGCCGAGCTCACCCAGCTCGTGCTCATAACGCGGATACGCTTCTGCGTCCTTTGCGGAGAATTTTGCAATCTCGCGCTTATTGGCCTCCATGTCGGGACCGAGAAACAAGTATCTCCCGTCAGGAAGCGGGGTGAACGAAGACGGGTTCCTCGGAATCACCTCGTATCCATAACGCACAAGGTCAAGATCGCGCACAACCTCAGGAAGAAACAAGCTGTTCAAGTATGAAAACGAAGAAAGCTTGTAGCCCTTAAAAGTAGTGCTGTCTGTGGATGCTGCACCTCCGACCACATTACGAGCTTCAAGCACGGTCACATCGTGGCCGTCTTTTGCTGCATATGCCGCTGCGACGAGGCTGTTGTGCCCACCTCCGACAAAAACCATTTTTTTGCGTTCCATGTTGTCTCCACAAATTCAAAGAATCTCACCTTGGTCTATCATGACCAAAGGTGAAAAACAAACCCAAAACGTTATGTAATATTGTTTTGCAAAAGTGCACGTCGTGTGCGATATTCAGTGCAGATTAAATGCAATGAGGTGTGGAGTGATTACTGTACAAAAGCTACCTGACTACCCCATTTGGCACGTGGAATCGGATGACCGATGGGAACTTGCGATGACGTTTTTGCGCATCGAAGAGTTCTACGAATGTCCCAATCCACGTTTTCAAGGAAACGTATTTTTACTCGAAACATACATGGACTGGTATGTTCAGGAATATTCAAAGTCGAAAAGGTCATACGGCACATTTACGTATGCATCCGAC
The DNA here is from genome assembly GCA_043756865.1 of bacterium. Lineage (GTDB taxonomy): Bacteria > Patescibacteriota > Minisyncoccia > Phycocordibacterales > UBA6899 > MHLP01. Next base: position 57,954 of record JAYUQG010000030.1, read on the forward strand.
TGGTTAGCGTTCAACGTCCCAGAGAGTGCTGTGCGTGCAGTCAGGGACACCTTTACCAATCACTCAGCCAAAGAGTCGTGGCTGTTTGATGAATTGCACAAGCAGGGCGCATTTGCCGAAGAACGGTTTTATGTTATTGGAAACAAGCGCGGTGCACATGCATATTTTGCACACGAATATCGGCATGCATTGTTTGCTCTTAACGATGCATACCGTGACGAGATGCGCGCGGCAATTGCGCAGTTCAAAATTCCTGAATTGCGCGAATGGATATTGTCATGCTATGCACCATCAGTGCTTGAGGATGAAATCCAAGCGTACGCACTCACCGGTTGGCCAAATGAGGTCGCCATCACAGGTCACATGCGTAAACTCCAGCGTGCTCTAAAGCGCATCGAAAAAAAATATATCTCCGCCATATAGGCGGTTTTTTTGCAACTCAACACGCAAATATATCAACAATAGTACAGGGGCTTAGCCCCGCAAAGCCTGATGCAGTGTTGAAAGCGCGAGGAGTGCACACTTTTCTCGTTGTGGAGAAATCACGGTTCCATAGAGCTTATATATATCGTTTTCATTCAATTTTGCAATGTCCAACTTCGTCCTGCCTTTTATTTTGTCGGTAAGCATCGAAGCTCCCGACTGAGAAATGGCACATCCGAACCCCTCAAAGGAAACGTCCTCGAGTACATCACCATTCCATTTCAGATAAAGCACCAAGTCGTCACCGCAGGATATATTCTCTCCTTTTTGTCTCACATCAAAATCTTCCATCCGCCGTCGATTGTGCGGATGCTTGTAGTGTTCGAGAATGTGTTCTTGGTAGAGGGGGTCCATATTTATACAAGAGAATAGTCGGTAGTAAGCACTATGTGGGTGCAAAAATCTTTTTTGCTTTTTCGACGCCGAGCACCAATGCGTCAACATCCTCTCTTGTGTTGTAAATATGAAAACTGGCGCGCAAGGTGGCGGGAATGCCAAGCGCAGTATGCACCGGTATTGCACAGTGGTGCCCCGGACGCACAGCGACGTTGTCACGTGCAAGGATTTCGGCGATATCGTGCGGGTGAGCAAAGTCTGCTGCGAAACTTACAATGCCCACATTCTTTGCTGGGTCGCAGGGAGAAAACACTTTTATTCCTTTTATTTGCTCAAGTCGGTGAATGGCATAAAATGCGAGTGTTGCATTGTGCTTATGGATTGCAGGGAGTCCGATGTCGTTTATATAATCAGTCGCCGCGCCTAGGCCGATTGCTCCGCCAATATCTTTAGTGCCAGCCTCAAATCGCTCAGGAATAGGAGCCCACGTCGACTTACCTTCTTCGATATGCGCAACCATGTGTCCCCCGAATGCTGCCGGCTCGAGTGTTTCAAGCAGTGGCATGGTGACCCACAATGCGCCAATACCTGTCGGTGCAAACATTTTATGTCCAGAAAAATAAAGCGCGTCTGCACCAAGTGCGGTCACACTTACAGGTATATGTCCCATTGCCGCAGTCGCATCAACCACAACAATTGCGCCATGTTGGTGAGCGAAATCTGCAATACGACGCACGTCATTTATTGTACCCGTGACATTTGAAGCAAGAATAATCCCAACAATAGCGGTGTCGGACGTGATGAGTGTTTCTGCTTTTGCGTAAGCAAGCTCCATCTCCACTATGGGAATTATCCGCAACTCCAACCCCGCACGCTTCGCGAGCTGCTCTAGTGGCAAGAGTGAACCATGGTGTTCCATTGCAGTAGTGACAATATTCGTTTTTCCTTTTAGCTTTCCTGATTCTTCAAGCATGCGCATGAACATATTTGAGGAGTCCGTTGCCCCCGCAGTAAACAGGACCTCACTTCCAGAGGTGGCGCCGATAAAGCGAGCGATTTTTTGCCTTGAATCCTCGTACATCTCCGTGGCACGCACCGCCTCTTTAAACATCCCACGGTGCACATTTGCTCGTGCTGTTTCATAATATGCGCGCACCGCTTCCAATACGGGTGTGGGGGTAAGCGAAGTTGCCGCAGCATCGAGATAGTGAAATGCTTCGGTTGTTCCGTATTGCGGAAAATCTCCACGGATGTGCTTTATGTCTTTCATAGAGTGGTGGTTTCTATGCGTTGGCTCTGGAGCGTGGCGAGCTTTTCAGTGACCTGCAACATAATGTCGGTGTTTGCGTCACCCACAAATGCCTGAGCAAAATGTCCCTCCAAGAAGAGCGCGCGACTTTCATCATCAGAAAGCCCCCGTAATTTCGGATAGAATATATCCCCATCACGAATATGTGAGATTGATAGCTTGTGGGCACAAGTCACGTCATTGGACGCTATGTCGAGTGCAGGTATCGCATCAACTTTAGCCCCTTTGGAAAGTACGAGGAATCTTCCGTCTTGTGCTCCCACTACCTTGTGTACTCCTTCTTTCATGTCGACGAGTCCGCGATAGAGAGTGCGCGAAGTGTCGCATGCAATGCCCGCAGTACGAATCGACGAGTGTGTATCATCGGCGAGGTGTCGTGCAGAAACTTCAATGTCGTGAATGGCATGCGCCTCACCTACTACCCCTTGCAGTACGGTCGCACGAGCACCCACACCAATCAGAAGGCTTTCATTTATCGTTGAAGTGAGTGCGTCACCAGAGAAAATCTCTCTCCATGTCACTTTGGAGTTTCCTGCGACAATTGCGCGGGCAGACTTCATGAGCATCCCGCCCGTAGCAAGATTCGTGCCCTCAGTTATCCGCACCTGGGTATCCCGCTCAGTCACCACCACCAATGTCCTTGAAAACACACTTCCCTCACCTCCTCCCGTCACATTGCTAACCAAATCAAGTTTGGCGCCTTCTTTGAGAATGACCACAACGATATCTGCGCCAGAAGTTGTCGGAACCATTGTATCGAGCACGAGACGCTCTTCAATAAACGTGTCATCGATCGCCATATTGGGTTGTACATAAACCACAATCCCTGAGGCGAAGCATGCTTGTCCGAATGCGCGAAAGTGATCACCCGCAATCGGAAAAAATTCACTATTAAGCAGTCCGTTAAGCACGGGCACGATTTCTTCCTGTGTGACCGCCTCCTTCCACGTATAGAGCTCTAACCCCTTGGATGCATCGACATGGTACTGTGCCACTCCCGCGTAGTCTGGTTCAGATTCAGGAAATAGTGCAGTTATCGCGATGCCATGCTTAATAGCCTTTGGCAGTATGCCTGCATCAACAAAGCGTTTTTCTCTCCACGACAAAAGCCAATCGGGTTCAGCGAGGGTTTGGGAGATATCTTTTATGTGTGCGTTGTTTGACAATGTGAAAAAAATATACTATATTATGCTCGGACTGTAAACCCCATACGAAAGGTTGGAAATGCACACACTCTTCGCAGCCCTTGCAGCTGTACTCGCCCTTGTGGTCGGATGGTGGCTCCTCGGAAAAGTCATTGTCGTCGGCGCGCTAGGTGCCGGTGTTTTCTTTCTCTTCTGGAAGAAGACGCTCATCCCCGCAGGCATTGCCTTCGGAGTTGCTGCATTCTTTCTCTTTGGTTTTTGGCTTTGCGTGATCACCGTGGGCGCTTTCAGTGCAGCTCACTTTATCAGCGGAAACCGCAGTGGGAACTGAACGCACCGCACACAATAGGGTTGTCGTCATAAAGTCTTGGCGCAAGCACGGCAACGGCGCAAAAGGTGGCGGACGACAAGGCTCCACCGGCAAGAAAGGTCAAATCTTTCAAGTCGCTACTGACGGCACACGGACTGCACTCAAACTCAGCAAGGATGCTGACACACTGACGGGTGCGACATTCGCAGACCTTTCGCGCAAGCTGCGCGGCACGGGACTGATTCCCCGACATGTCGCATTGAATTCCCGCGGCGATACACACTTCTAACCAGCACAAACACCATCCTTCGGGTGGTGTTTTCTTTTTCTCAATATCTAACCTACAGAATCTTCCATTTCGAGCTCAATCAATTTATTTAACTCAACCGCATACTCGAGTGGGAGTGCCTTTATGATCGGTTCCATGAACCCACCCACAATCAATCGCAGTGCTTCTTCTTCAGAATATCCTCGTGTTTTTAAATAAAATACTTCTTGCTCACCGATCCGCCCGACCCGCGCTTCGTGAGAAAGGTCGGAGTGTGCGTTTTCGTTCTTGATGGAAGGATAGGTATTCGACACCGAGGCATCGTCTAGGATAAGTGCATCACAAGAAACCGACGAAGAGGCATTTTCCGCCCCCGGCAATATACGCACGAATCCGCGATAGTTTGAAACTCCCCCACCTTTTGAAACAGACTTTGAGCGAATCACGGATACCGTGTCAGGTGCCATGTGTATGGCTTTACTTCCCGTGTCCTGCACCTGCCCCGCGTTTGCCATGACGATTCCCAACGAGTCACTACGCGCACCGCGCTCAAGTAATACTGACGAGGGGTACAGCATCGTTGCGCGCGATCCCATATTGCCGTTCACCCATTCCACATGTCCGCGCTCAAACACCAATGCCTTTTTTGTATTTAAGTTGTAGGTATTCTTGGACCAGTTCTCGACACTGATGTATTTCACCCGCGCGTTTTTCTTTACCCAAAGTTCAACACATCCCGCGTGCAGTGATGATTCTGTATATTGCGGAGCAGAACACCCTTCTATGTAGGTAATCTCGGCGCCTTCGTCTGCGATAATGAGCGTGTGTTCAAATTGTGCAGAGCGTGCTTTATTCATGCGAAAATACGCCTGAAGAGGAAGCTCCACTGAAACACCCTTGGGCACATAAATGAATGTACCCCCACTCCACACTGCCGCGTGGAGCATGGTGAACTTGTGGTCGGTAATAGGCACGCACTTTGTCATGAAGTGTTCTTTGACTAAATCAGGATATTTTTCGAGTGCAACATCCATGTTCTCAAATATCACTCCTTTCTTCGCGAGCGAATCTTGGATGCGGTGATACACAATACCCGAATCAAACTGCGCACCAACTCCGCCCAAGTAATCACGTTCCGCTTTAGGAATTCCCAGCTTTTCAAACGTATCACTTATTTCTTTGGGAAGTGCTTTCCAGTCATCTGTTTCTTTTACATTCGGGTCGACATAGTAGGTCATGCCATCCAAATCGAGTCCTGAAAGGTCCGGACCCCAGTTCGGCATAGGGGTTACCTTCCACAGCGCGAGCGCGCGAAGACGAAGCTCGAGCATCCACTCGGGTTCTTTTTTTGTAGCAGAAATCTGACGTACCAACGCCTCGTCGGGGCCAAACCGCTCATGATAGGTTATTTTTGCATTTCCCTGCATAGGTCTTGACAGTATAGATAAATATTGTGTTTATGCAAGTCTGGCACCCTCGCACGAGCGTGCTACTTGAAACTTTGGTGTGCGTTCTCTATAATCGCCCGAGGTCACCGTTTTAGAACACAAGGGAAATCGTAATGCCAGCCAAACGTGGAATTCGAAAAGAAGACAGCATCGCTAATCACCTCGCACACACACTCGTCCTCGAGGGGCAGCGCGTACTAGAGGAATACCGCAACTACCTCAAGCAGCTTCCAGAGCTGGTGAGCCAACAGTCGCAGGCGCGCATCGCTCTGCATACATGGGAAGCCTACGTCACAAGACTCGCCCTTGCATCACTTTCAGGTGAGGATACACTCGTCATCATTGCTGACTTCAACCGGCGTTACGTTTTTCCACATCGCGCGGAACAGAACAAATATCGTGAAAGTCTCGGTTAAGCTCAATCGACACCTAGGTGTCGATTTTTGTTATATGCGCGTGGTACAGATATAAAATAGATGTAAAAAAGCCCGTCGGAGACGGGCTTTTTTAAATTGAGGTGATGAATCACCTCGATGGATATACTATACTCTTTTAAATTTTGATTGCAAGGGGAAATATTTAATGAAACACAATACGGAAATACGTCAATCATATTACCTTGAGGCGTCGTAGCTCCCAAAAACATTTTGCGGTAGCCCCTATATCCACTGAGGCATCATGTGCCTCATCGAAGCCAACGCCAAATAATTTTTGGTGGAGCTCAAAAAGTTTTGGCCATTTGTAGCCATACTGACCCTCAAGTGCGCAATATTCCGTTGCGCTTTGCATGGTACAAATCTTCTTCTTCCCGTCTACAGGATTACCGAGTCCTGCGCGGAGAAATTCTGCACCTGCAATCTTTTCATCAAAGCTCATATTGTGTGCAACAAGATAGTCAGAAGCATTTATGAGTGCGCCAAACTCATCGAGTACCTCTCTGAGCGGTCTTCCCTCTCCCAGTGCACGCTCTGTCGTGATGCGGTGAATGCGCGAAGCTTCAGCTGGTATTTCAAAGCCGTCGGGGCGGATAATGGCACTGAAATCGCCCATTTTATTCCCCGCATCATCAAACTGAAGTGCGGCAATCTGCACCAGCCTTGGCCAATTATTTATGTCAGTGACGGGAGCTTTCCAAGAACGCGGGAGACCTGTTGTTTCTGTGTCGAAAAAGAGATACATAAGAAGTGATAATTTTTAATTGTGCTATTGCAACTTTGTAATTCGCACCTGACGTATATGGATAGTATTATCTAAGGCAATGTCAGGATGACGGTACATACCTGCCTTCATATAGTGCTGAAACGCATTCAGCATATTCGGACCCTTCATGTCCACCCATGCCTCTTTATTGTCATCAATGAAGACTCTGGCCCGTCCGTTATTATCTTGTGACCAGGTGACCTCGAGCGTGATCTTGTACCATTTATTTTTTGAAATAGGTAAACCGCGCTCTTGGCGTTCACCCACTCCGTATGTAAAACCGATCATATCAGTGTTGTTCAAATATCCGTATCCAATAACGATTGGAGCACTCTGACCAATACCTGCATATGTGTCCCACGTTTCCCCTTTTGTGCGGTCAGGTTGGTCATGCCAGTCTGCCAGCACCCACCATCGGTTTGCTGGAGTATCACTTTGGAAATCTTCCGGAATCCTGAATTGCCACGAATAGCGCACTGTCTCTCCTTCTTGATATGGATAATCAATAGAAATTTCCGAACGAACGCCGTTGTTCTTTTTGGGTTGTCCTGTGAATAAGTGTAGTGCCAAGAATGGCCCCCCCTCATCACTGGACGTACTGACGTTCTCAAGCCCTGCCAGCTCAAGGAAAGAAAAATTAAAAAGACTAGAATCCACCGCGGACTGCAAGTACAAAAGTTCAAGTGCACGTAATCCCTCTGGTGTGGTCGGGAGAGACACTCCACCCACCGTTTGATTGCTGACTTCACTATTCTTTGCGGAAGCTAAAAACACAACGGCCCCCACAAAGAGCGCCAGCAATAGCGCCCAACCCATAAGACGTTTAACTTTCATGATTCAACAAGTATAGCGACAACACACATGGCCGTCACTATGGTAAGGGTATACAGCGGACATTTTGCATTACACTATAACAACAACTGTTTGCTTTTGTTGCACTCAGGTGATGCGGAACAAAAATATGCTTATCGAGATGTAGAAAAGCCCGCGCGATGCGCGAGCTTTTGATTAGTACCGAACGAATCGGTACATAATGAATATGCACCTGCTCCACATATGCGCAAGAGCAAATTGTCATCACAAAAAACAGTTTTGTCAACAATAATAGTTAATTCATCGTTTCTCTGCGATATGTTTGTTCAAGTTTTTGTCGCAGGGCGCGAGCCTCTGGATCATTGGAGATCGCGATTGCCGTATCGAGGTCAGATAGTATTCCGTCAAGTTGTTCGGCAGATTGTATGTCATATCGGTCTACAAACTCCTTCACTTCGTGCATAATATCTTCTGCAACGGCGCGCGGTGCGGCATTCACACCATAAAAGCGTGGGGTGCGACGCGATGCAGAGATGTCTTCGTTGAATGCTTCCGGTGTTTTTGTTACTGGAGTAGGTTCTTGTTCCATTGCTATAGACTACACAAAAGTACTTAACTTCTCAATACAAAAGCTGTGGAGTATGTTTGACAGTTGGGTACTTTTGCAGTATTTTGTTCGCTAGGTGTTTCGTTCCCAACCACAAGGAGATCGCAAATGAGCGATAACAGAGATTCTGACTACCCACGCTTCGTTACCTGCACCGGTTGCGGAGAGCACGGCTACTTCCGAATGAACGGCAAAAAGACACCGGATGTCGATTCCAAGGAAGAAGGTCGCGCACTGCTCGATGCGTCCATCACCAGTGGTGAGATTTCTGAAGTAGACAAGTCCGTCCTCTTGCCGCTGCTTGAGGCATCACCCATACCAGAAGTGAGCGAGAGCGACGACTTGACAAACGAAAAAGCAATTGCGCAAATGTTTTCATCGGTGTTTCCATCGGTGGATGAATTCATTGAGATGCTGATGGGTGGTGGTATCCCCGAACGCGAAGATGCGCCAGGTGTAGCAACAATGTTCGCCGCGGGCTTTCGGATGGCGCCGGATACTCTAGGCGAAGTTCCGCATGGTTCCTTCTATACGCAGCACGAAGAAATCCTCCCCGTTGTGTTCTCCAAGAACGACGGACGGGTGATGCTCGAGAATGCGAAAGTAATGGAGATGGCTGACGAGGAAACGCTCGCGCAACTCTTGACCGACCTGGAAGCCTCTTCCCTCCCTGGTGAGCGTCCGAAGTACTCGGAGTTTCTCGCAAAGCGTGAGGGAACGCCGGAAGCTTTGGACGGTGCATGTCTTGTGGTGTGTGATTGCGGAAGCCCCATCACCCATGCGTACTACTGCATAAATGATGAGGAAGTCTCGCTGTCTATCGCCTCGAAGCGTGAAGGCCGCCACGAACTCTTCTCCTTGATGGAAGAAGGGCAAATCAGCCACTACGTCCACGCAGCACTACTCGTAGGACTCGAGGAATCCAGCTTTCCCGACGAACCCCCCACTCCGACAGACCGCACACCGCCGAACGAAGCGAGCGCCCTCTTTCACTGAAACAAAACTCCCTTGGTGGAGTTTTTTTATACTGCAAAAAATAGTGATGTGCATTTTTGACATTTCGTTCATGTATGGTAATTTTTAAGTAGCATGAACCTTGAGCATCGCGCTCGGAAAAGGAAAAAGAAGTGGACATTATCGGGAATGCACCCTATCCCGCTTCGGCGCTTTCAAACTTTGCACCACACTACTTCGTATTTGAAGGAGTACCGTGTGCATCCATGGAAGGACTGTTGCAGTCATTCAAAGAAGAGGACAGTGGCGCGCAACAGCGCGCTTGCCTGCTTGTCGGACTTACTGCTAAGAAGCATGGCCAGCAAAGAAACACCATCTGGAAACAAGCGCAGCGTCTGTGGTGGAAAGGTATTGGCTACCCGCGACACGGAACCGCGTATCAGGACTTACTCGACAGAGCGTTCGTAGCACTCTTTAGCAACGTCGACTTCCGCAATGCGTTGCTCCTCACCGGAAATGAGCTACTCACGCACTCGATTGGTAACCATGATCTGAGAGAAACCGTGCTGACCGAAACTGAATTCTGCTCGCGACTACTCCTGTTGCGCTCACGACTTTCACAGAGCGGACCATAAACCCACGAAACTTACTACGTGGGTTTTTTTATATAAATTTGACTTTTTTCATTATTTGTGATACAAAAATGCTAGCGTCATACACCCACTACGAAAGGCTCTTCTCATGAATGCTCAGACTGTTTCCCGCACACTTGCTCCAAAGCTCGTGCGTCCCGTCGTCATCGTCAACGGCCTTATCGGTTATCCGCATGTGTTCGGCACGGACTACGAGCGTGGCGCTGAACACAATGCCGTCCGCGCACTTCTCGCGCGTGGCTTCACGACATCTGGGCTCACTGTTTCAAAATATGCTTCTGTGCAGCGCCTCTACGTCATTGCGCCACCCGATTTTGACGCTGATGTGTACCAGCGGCATATGCAAGACATTGCCGATGGCGCAACTGTCCTCGGTGCTGAATGTGGATTTACGCAGTTCTTGTGTGGTCTCACCTACGACGCCGGTGCCCAGTCTGGCCCGCATGGCAACGCAGATGCGTGGCTCGATTTCACGCAGACAGGCAATGTCCAAAACGCCGTGTTCTGGTCATTTAACGCACAGACAATGGGCGCCCTGCTATCCGCGCTCCGACGTCTCGACTAACGACATCGCGCACGACAACATCCCGCTTTGAGCGGGGTTTTTATTTACACTTTTTTATTCGCACGAACAGTACAGTGTGCGCTATACTATTTCCCAATGAATAAGAAATCATTTCTTGCCTCACTCCGCGAAGTCTACTGCAGACTGGGTGTGACGAAACATGGCGTCGGGGTTATTGCAATCCGCAAGATTCCCAAAGGTACTGACCCATTCAAAAATGCTGACCCCATGGGCGATGTGCTCCGTATCCCCAAAAATGAGTTCGATGCATTTGCGGCCCCCGAAGAAGCAAAAGCAATGGTGCGTGACTTCTGTGCACTGCAGAACGGGGTGTATTACGTACCTAACTATGGAATTGACGCACTCACAAAGTTTTATTTTCTCAATCACTCCAAGCGCCCAAACTTGACGACTCCTGATAAGGGTGAAACTTTTCTTGCCATGCGCGCAATTAGCGCAGGAGAGGAGCTTACCGCAGATTACGGTACATATCACGAAACTGATCATTTTGTGCGTAAGTAAATAGCATCCTTTCAGCATCCCTCTTGTACTTCGTCCGTGTTTCCAGATAAAAGTGGCAGAGTTAGACTATTTTATTTTTAATGACTGCCCACACTGCTCTTCACCTTTGCTTCGCACAACGCGCCCAACTCAGGATAATGCCCGACAAACCGAGCGCAATGCTTTCAGATATTGAGCTGACTATCCGTACACTCAAACGGTCAGTGCCCTTCCCGTGTACCAAGGATGGTCACGAGTTGCGATATATTTCACGTGGAATACACCGCGGAAAATTTTGAGTGTCGCTTTTGGTCAATTACAAAAAATAAGTACACAGACAGAAGATCCCGTGCGGCATCTGCGAAACTCAGGTTCTACACACGCCATACGCGTGTGTACTTCCGCAAACAAGTAACAACCGCACTTCATGCGGTTTTTTGTTGGCTAAAAATTATTTGTAAGTACGACTGATAGTCTCGAGGTAGAGCCCCTCTACTTTCTCACGTGCCCACGGAGTTTTGCGGAGAAATGTGAGACTTGAAGTGACGCTCGGATTTAGCAAAAAACACTTAATTTTGATACGACGCCCAAGCTCTTCCCAGCCGTACTGCTCGACAAGATACTCCATTATAAATTTTAGAGTTTTGCCGTGGAGTGGATTATTTGGCTGCGGGTGCATGTGCAATCACTTTTTAACTGGCGTTGAAACAACGGAAGTACTGTTGCGTGGAAGCCAGTCAAATACTTTTTTGCGATGGAGGTCCAAGGACCACATATCACCGTGCTTAAACAACATTTGGTGAGCATCACGAAAACGTTCCAAAAGTGCAACCGTGGCACTGGGGAACGCAGGGGGCATGTTTGCGTTGTATGATTTCAGGAAATCTGAAAGCGATATTTGCATTTCGCTCACTTTTGGTGCGGGTGGGGTTTTCATAAGTAGTGATAGTACCACATATCAATAAAAAAATCAACCGCTCATAACTATGCGTGAAACAGGTCCAATTTTCTCAAAAAATTACATAACGAGTACATGAATTTTTTATTCCTCCGGTCATATGCAGCTGTGATACAATAGCTTCGAGTTCTATTATTTATTCATCACTATTCTCTATGAAAAAAACATTCATTGCAGGGGCAATACTTCTTGCGATTATCGCAGGTGGTGTGACAACGGCGTCGGCAGAGACCGTGGCAACGACCATGTCCACTGACCAGATGTCTGTGCTTATGAAACAGATTGAGATGCTCCAGTCACAAATTGCGGAGCTAAAAAAAGCAAACATAGTCCTTCAGTCGGACGTAACTTTGCTCCGAGAGGAAATGAAAATTGCGCGCACCCTCAGGCAGGGTGACAAGGGAGATGACGTCAAAATGCTCCAAGAAATGCTGGGGACTGACTCTGCTATTTTTAGCGGAGGTACCACCGGCTATTACGGACCAAAAACCGCAGAAGCGATTCGCAGGCTCCAAGAAAAAATGGGGCTTGAGAAGGTGGGTCATGTAGGCCCAAAGACACTCGAGAAAATTAATAAAATCCTTTCTGAAGGTGCTGGTAATTCTGGGAAAATTCCCCCCGGAATGCTCAAGGAGCACGGCCGTGGAATGATGGTTGCACTCAAGCCGGTGGGAGAGAGCGGAGTAAAGGGTTTTGCAGGACTGTCATTTACAATGAAGACGTCTGTGACTACTACCGGCTCATCGACGGGCATAGTAAAGGTGAAGATTGAGCTTTGGGAAAAAGGGGTGATGCACGATAGGCCTGAGCATATGCCTGCAGCCTCGACAACAACCACGACCCCCGTTGCAATGGCACACCCCGCACATATTCACAGTGGGTCATGCGCAGCACAAGGCCCTGTCAAGTGGCCACTAACTCCCGTTATAAATGGTCGCTCCGAGACCACAATTGAGCTTCCACTAAAGGACTTGGTTGCAGCAATGCCTCTCTACATAAACGTGCATAAATCAGCTGCGGAGATTGCGACGAGTATTGCCTGTGGCGACATCAAAAAGCCATCCAGCGTGTGGAAAGGCCATGAAATGGATGAGGACGAGGACGAAGATGATGATCGTGACGACATGAAGGGACACATGAATAGCGAGAAGCCGAAGTCCGATACGACACACAATGACATGGCAGGTGTGACAAAGAAGTTTGAACTTGTTGCAGCAAACTTCTCGTACAGTCTCAAGGAAATAAAAGTGAAGAAAGGAGACAAAGTGGGAATAAATCTGAAAGTTTCAGATGGATTCCACGATCTCGTCATTGACGAAATGAAGGCCCGCACCGCGAAGGTCTCTGCAGGACAGATAACGAGTGTTGTCTTCACTGCAGACAAAGTAGGAACATTCGAATACTACTGTTCGGTGGGCGATCACCGCGCACAAGGTATGGTCGGAAAAATCGTTGTGGAGGAATAAGCCACTTAGAGCCTATCCCAAAAGGAACTTTCCTACTACAACATCCGATCTCCGGCAATGCCGCGCAAAACCCATCAAAGCACTGTCTCGACAATGCTCCTCGGGATTTCGCACGTCCTTACAGCGAAGCTCGTATGTTTCGCGACGGAGGCCTTATTGGGATAGGCTCTTATACTCGGTACAAAAAACCACTCCTTATAAGGAGTGGTTTTTTATTGCTCATCAATCGCAAGGCCACCCCGCCACGACACCTGTGGATTCTCCGATTTCTTTCCGCCATGCGTTACAAGCTTAAATCGCGGGGTTGCAGTGACACTCACGTCTTGTAGCGCATCAACAACATCGGGGGATTCATCTTCTTCAAAAAGGACTTCAGCTTCTCCTCGTCTGACAAACTCACCTAAAATCCCAAACGCAATTTTGTACTGCTCCAATTCGCCACTTGTATATGTCCCACGAGGTTTGTTGGGCAAATACCCGGGAAGAAGTTCCTGCGTGGACTTCGCCCATGTTGGCGAAAGTGCTTTATGAATTTCTCGAGCAAAAATCTGCTCAATGCTTTCACTGGACTCGTTTGGTTCTCGCATTTGCTCCTGTTTCATAAAAAAAGTATAGCAGAGTACGCCGTGTCCGCCACCTTAAGGATTTGCAGTCGTCGTACTTTCCACTAACCCATCCGTGCATGCACGCTGGTTTGCCGCCGTTTCGAGAGCGCGACAATACCCCCCTGCTCGCTCTTTTCCGTTCTCTGATTGAGAAATTTCCTTTGCACTTTTCACCAGCCAACACGACTCCTGATCTCCGAGCATATAGATACAGGTCTGAGATAAATCCACCGCACTCCCCTCGCGCTCACCGCGTAATTCTTCGGCAAACCAGTGCTGCATAAATGCACCCGTGGCACACTGACTACGATGCTCATCTGTGGCCATATCTCCACAGCGGAGTAAAGACTCGGGAAGGTTGTCGCCCGTCATATATATCAAGGCATGCCCAATACCGTGCACACAGTTCAAGGTCGCGAGTGTGGATGATGAATAGTAGGTTGCATTGGCACAGAAACCGCGCAGCTCAGCGGGGGACACCGATGCGACAGAACGATTGCGGAGCAACTCTTCGACAACACCATGGTAATAACCGTTCTGACACAAATCAGAGCCCTGAAAAAATGCGGAACCCAGCGAGCCGTACTCGTGTGCGGCGCGATGTCCGATTTCATGCATTACTGCATGACACCGCACGCCAAAATGTTCTTCACGTTTTACTTGCCCCGAGATAAGTGCGAGCGCACGCGCCGTTCCTGCGGTCTTTGCAAATTCTGCATAATACTGCTCCAAACACGCTTGGCGCGAAGGCTTTGATTCTGGTGTACAGATTTGAGTAAGGCTGGCCAGTCGCAGCGCAGTGCGCGTTTTCGGACCCACCTGTCCGTACCCCGTTGTCTCCCTGCTCCCTGATTGGACGATACCCTCTTTTTGCTGAATGTGCTTAACGGCGTTCTCTGTTTTTACACCAAAATAACCGGTAGGGGTGAATCGCAATGCAGAGGACACGACCGCACTAAGTTCAGTCTGCAATACATAGACATCGTCACCTTGCATGCCGAGACGCATAATACGTTCAGTTGGAGTACCTAGTGAGTTTTGAGCAGACATAGTACCGCTCACTACACCCGCCATGGCAACGCTGGGAAAGAGGAGCACGAAAAAAATAAGCGACCGCAACATCACCATATTATGCACGAAATTATAGAAAAAGAGCAGTGTGCACTGCTCTCGTTCTATTCCTGTAGTAGTGCTTAATTAAATGCAATATGGGGGTGCTTGGCGATTATTGCGTCGACCGCACTTATGGCTCCAATCATGCGCAATGACTCAACCAAGAGTGCTTGGTCGGACATCGCACCATGGTGATATTCAACACCTGTCGGTTTCTCGTCGTGGCGAAGGATTCCATACACACAGCGTGGATCAACACCGAATTCGTCGCGCACCGCATCCAGATCAACTCCGGAGATTTCTGCGGTAATGCCCGTTTGGTTTTTTGAAAAACCCTCACCGCGTGTAGTATTCGTTTCTACTTGAGCTCTGGCCATCACACGTGTGAAATCCTTTTCGTTGATTCGGCCACCCAGAGCAACATAATTCCCATAGCTGAATCCTGATTCATTTTCTCCCACCGCTTCTTCGGGGGGTGTTTCGGGTACTACTTCTTCTGCAATTTTTTCTTTTTCATTCATATAATTATGCTACGGCGAATATGGGTTGTTGCAAAAAATTTATTAGCAACAGGTTATTAATATTGTCTAATTGGCTCCTCGTTCTGCGATATGTGCGTCGAGCGCTGCAAGCATGCCCTCAAGTTTGGCATCTTCTGCGGTGTCCCCAGCAAGCTGTGCAACAATCTTTTTTTCCAAAAGAATGACCTTCATGTCGTTGTCTTTCTCTGCGCGCGACTTCTCTGCAAGAGCAGCCTCTGCGTCCGGAGTCTTGAGCGCAAGTATCTTATCAGCCGTTGCGATCTGCTCTGCGGTGCGTCCCTCGAAGTCGTCTGTAGGTGCGCGGTTTGCACGACCATCAATTACACGACCTGTTGCGGCAGCATCTGACTCGAGCTCCAGCGTGGAACCCGCACCAAAGAATTCGACTGCTGCAATCTGGTCGGCAGAAAGCGTGTCTGCACCCCCGTAAATCAAGTCTTCTTTGTTACGATCCCCTGCTTTTCCAAATTCCATTTCTTCTTTATGCATATTGTTGTATTTAATAATAAATAATTAGTCACTCCAATTACATAATCATATAATAAATCTCTTTTTGTATTTTGATTATACCATAATACAAAAATATAGTCAACTGATGCTAGCAAAAAAGAAAATCATAAATTACTTGACAGAGAGGCATAATTCGTGCTAAAATTTTATTGAACCACTTCTTTCACTTTCCCAAGCAAGGAGACTTCAATGTCCTCATTCAGCAAGCTCGCCGCCAAGATGCGCACCACAGGGTCAATTTACTGTGACCGTGACCGCAATGTGTTTGCGGTTGCTGTGCTCGAAATGGCGCACGCAATCTCCCGCGGCAGGAAGCCGAGCTCATGTTCGGTACTTCTGGGCGAGAACACCCACGAGTGGCTCCACCGCACGTTCGTCGTCATTCATGACTACTGCCACGATCACATGGGCTACAAATGCTCCATCGCCGACGCGGAGCTCGACACTCTCTATGGCTGGTGCTACAACGACCCTGACGCGATGAAGATCTGCCAGGCCATCGTCATTTGCAGGAAATACATCCAGCCCATCAAGAAGAACAAGGAATTCCGCGGCGACTGGAGGTATCAAGACCGCAACAAGTCGACGAACTTGAAGCGCAAAGCGGCCTGGCTGGCGCGCAAGAATGGCAGCCACTACGACGACCGCTACGACTACATCTCTAATGGTGAAGACAACTTCCCGTGGAGCATTCGGCGCGACGAGTTGGACGACGGCAGCGTCGACACGCTTCCGCCGCGGCCCGCAGTCGTTCGGCGCGTTCGCCGGGTCTCGACCCCCACCTGAACTTCGGTTCACACACAACCCCCGCATGGCGCTGGGGTTTTCTATATTCACAGTGCGCATTAAATAGACACGCTGCTATCCCCTGTTATAGGAATTTTGTCTCCGAGATATTTTGGCTGCCGATGATACAGCACGTTACTCACCGCTTTGACATTCGCCAGCAGTTCGCGCAAATTGTTGCGCACCCCATATATATGCCGGTCGGCAGATAATCCATATGCATTAATCCCGAGCCGGCGCGCTATAAATACCGAGCGCGGTAAGTGAAATGATTGTGTTACAATAATTGCGCTATCAACGAGAAATATCACTCGCGCACGGTACATACTGCTATATGTATCGAAACCTGCGTGATCAAGAAATATTGCCTCTGTGGGTATCCCATTTGCTAGTAAATAGTCGCGAGACGGATTTACTTCATTGTGCGTGACACTTCCATCATCCCCTGTAACCAGAATCGTTTTCACCTTTCCTGTGTTGTAGAGCACAATTGCGGTATCTACCCTATCTCGGAGTACTGGGGAAAGTTCCCCGTTACGGAGTATTCCTGCACCAAGGACGATGGCCGTATACCGTGCGGGTACTTCGTCGGATGTTGTCGCGATATACGAGGATGACTCTAGATGTATGAGAAAAAATGCCAAACTCACAAAGAGCAAGGCTAACACAAATCCAAATAAACAAAGCCACAAAAATCGCTTCGCATATGTCCTCGTATGATGTATGTGGAATTGCTGTTGTACGGGCATATTGAAAAACACGTATTACAAAGATACGCACTGCACACTATAGCACAATTACAGAATTAGTTGACAATAGTCTATTTTTGTACTATTGTATATTCGGTCTCGAACCTTTCAATTACAGAAGGAGTCTGCATGAAGCTAGAACGTATGGTCTTTGGTGTGCTTTTGTTGCTTGCAAGCATGATGGCGAGCGCACTGGAACTTCCCCTGCGCACCACAACTTTCGTCAACGACTTTGCGGAAATGCTGAGTCCCGAAGAGGAGCGTGTGCTCAACGCGAAGCTCGGTGAGTTCAAAAACACCAGTCGCGTGAGCATGGTCGTCGCTACCATCTCTGCTGCGAGTGACTACGGCTATTCTGGTCTTGTCGAGATGGGCACCTCCCTCTTCGAGCGATGGGCGCCCGGCGAAAAAGGTCTCAATTCTGGCATTCTCGTAATCGTCGCAGGCAAGTCTCCGCCTTACAAGATTCGCATCGTCACCGGTCGTGGAGTGGAAGGCGCAGTCCCCGACCTCATCGCGAAGCGCGTCATCGAGGACATGATGAAGCCCGTCATGCACAAGGGTGGACAGGGTGCATATGCACTTGGTCTCACCCGCGGTATCGAAGCACTCATGCAGCGGGCGAAGAACGAGTTCGCGCCGAAAAGTGCGCCAGCGACGTCGGGTCATTCATCCTCAAGCACTGCCGTGCTTCTCCCCGTGCTCCTTGTGCTCGGCATAGGTGTAGCCTTGTTCTTCTTCCTCTTCTACCGGAGCAGTACTGTTCGGCGGGCGCAGGAGTTGCGTGAACAGGAAAATGCAGACGCCGAACGACTGCGTGCGTTGCGCGAGCAAAACCATTACGCAACCACTCGTCAGCCGACCCAGTACCGTGAACCGGCACGACACACACCAAAGCGGCAACCTCCCACGCGCCGTATGCCAGCACGTGACGATGTTGTCGTTGTTGCAATACCCACATCAACGTATCAGGCATCCGAACCCGATGCTCCCGATACGGATACAAGCTCGCCCGACACAGGAGGCGAAACTTCTGGCAGTGGCTCCGGCGACAACTGAAACAGTAGACGTACAAGCCCCCGCATAGCGCGGGGGTTTTCTTTGTGTGTGATACGCAACAAAACAGTGCGCGATACTCTGTACGCGGATTTTCTATCTCCATTTAATCGTACCGTTCAAGGAGGCGTTGGCGTAGCTCGCGTGCATAGGGCTCGTTGTTGATAGCTATCGCAGTGTTAAGTTTTTGGAGCAAACTATTGAGTTCAAGACGGGAAGTTAATTCTCCATTTTCTTTTTCCAAAAAATTATCCACCTCAAGAATTAGCTCGGCGGCGTCTTCCTCCGCATGGTCGTTACCCTCAGCAAACTGTGGTCTTACTTGCGTGTTTGTGATGTCGAGTTCGCGCACCAACATGCGCGTATGTTCGTCTCCAGGAAGCTCTTCGGGGATTTCGGAGTGTATTGCCATATGGGTTATTCTTCCTTACCTCCACTGCTTTTGCAATACATTAATGAGTTGTGTACTTTCGCTACACTGGATATCATAGGAAAATAGCAATGACTAACTCCCAAATAAAATGAAAGAAAATTTAGCAGTTCAGCCCATATACGAAGACGAGTGCGAGGATTTTCGGGACGCGGCAAACGATCCACAGATCAACAGCGCGGAAATTGTGGCCATCGACGCACTTCCCACAAGCAAGCTACGCGAACGCAAAAAAGCTTTTCTTTGGCTTGCGGATCCCGGTAACGGCTCATCAAAGGAACTACGTGCCAAATCACAGGCGATGATTGACCATATCGACATGCTCCTCAGTGATCGTGGAGAGATGGCGGATACCGAAGTACAAACAGAGGATTCAGTCAAAAAAGAGGCTAACTAATGTTTTTTTCTGTGCATGGAGAGAAATATGTTGATGAAGTTGTCTGTGTGACAATTACCCACATGAGCTTGTCCCTGTATAATAAAATTACGGGGGTATTGACATACCTTACTATTTATGCTATCATCTTAGTGTAAGCACATTCACTTCTTTTCAGTCACATCACCACGAAGGAGTCAGCTATGGACACACTGAGCATGCTTCTCTACTCGCCGGGCGCAGCCCAAGGTCACCTCGACGAGAACTTCGGCAACAATGACGGCGGCCGCTACTACGGCAGCGACGGCGAGGCCACCAACGTGAACCACGCCCAATTCCAAGAAGGCGCCGACTGCGGCCGAGCTTCCGGTAGCTACATCCCCGTCGACAACCTGCGCGGCCGGCGTATCGCTTCCAACTGATTCACCGCCGCCTCAACTTACTGAAAAGGAGACTCCAATGAGATAACGATGACGGTTTCTCCCGTCACCAACTCTTCGCACCAGCGGGCGCCCCAAAGCGCCCGCTTCATTTTTTATATGTGGGAGCGTTGTAATAGGTCACTAGCTCAAACGGCATTACGCTTAGGAAATACTTTGCCTATTACGAGCCTATCTCATGATATCTATGTCACTTCGTCACACAACAGTAACAAAACAGGTTCACCCGAAACAAAAACAAACGAAGCAACCGGGGCAAGAATACAAAATGACTCCGCAACCTGAAGCGGATAATGGGAATACAAAAAATACTCCGAGACTCGGAGGCAAGGTTGCCCTTATCACCGGTGGCGATAGTGGCATCGGAAGAGCAGTCGCAATCGCCTTTGCAAAAGAGGGAGCGAACGTTGCAATCGTCTACCTGAGTGAGCACAAAGACGCGAAGGAAACAAAAAAGCTTGTTGAGGACTACGGGAAAAAGTGCTTGCTACTCTCCGGTGATATTGGGAGGGAGATATTTGCAAAGCAAGCAGTACGCAAAACCATAAAGGAATTTGGAAAACTCAACATCCTTGTGAACAATGCCGCAGAACAGCGTCCACAAAAATCCATATTGAATATTTCTCAGCGGCAACTCGAAAAAATATTTCGTACAAATATTTTTTCGTTTTTTTACTTTGTGAAGGCTGCACTTCCCTACCTGAAGAAAGGTGACACCATTATTAATACGTCCTCGGTGGTGGCCTATCGTGGGAGCTGGCACTTGCTTGATTACGCAGCGTCAAAAGGAGCAATTATCAGTTTCACACGCTCACTCTCGGCATCACTCATCGAGAAAGGTATCCGCGTCAACGGTGTAGCACCGGGTGCGGTGTGGACTCCTCTTATTCCCTCTACATTTACAAAAAAACAAGTTGCAACATTTGGTACAGACAACCCGATGAAGCGGGCAGGTGAACCGAGTGAAATCGCACCTGCATTTGTCTTTCTTGCGTCGGAAGATTCGTCGTTCATGACGGGGCAGGTACTCCACCCAAACGGTGGAGAGATCATTAACGGTTGACCGCAACTCCAAACGTTCACCCGTGTGTATACATGTTAACGATGCGGGCAACCAGACCAACAACAAGGTCGACGCTTCCCTTCTGCGATTTCTGTATACGTCCGAATGATGCGATGTACCCTCGTTTCAGGCTTCTTCGCATCTTCTATCCAGCAGAGGAACTCATTGCGCGCCAAGGGCGTAATATCCTCCCATGCAACAAGTGATTTGGCGTGAGAGACAAGCGCCTCACGTAAATCTGAGGGAACTTTGTGTACAACGCCCTGTGCAATTCGTTTTTGTGCCATGGGTCTATTTTACATCAAATTGTATAATGAAGTTGCAGAATGGGACTTATGTCTATTTTTGCTATAATTGCACCATGAATGAAGAAGAGCAGAACAATGACATACTGAAGGAGTTAAAAAAACTCAATTCGAGTATTCACAAGCAAAACTCTAAGGGACATATTTTTAGCTCCGGGATTATCCACGGTCTAGGATTTTTTATTGGTTCTGCGATACTCGCGACGATAGCGCTCGGTATACTGGGCCCGATAGTCGGAAAAATCTCCTGGGTTAAAGAATACTTTGATAAAGGAGTCTCAATCGTCCAACCGCACTAAAAAACCGAAATGGGCAAAGGGCTGGCGTTTCATTACAATATGCCCGTTTTTAATATTATTCTCCTGTCACTAGAGGGGTAGTTTAAACTTATCTCCATTCTGTCATAAATCATAGGTTGCCCAAGATCTCTCATTCGAAAAAAATTGACAAATTTAAAAAAAATTATAGGCTGATTCTCAGCACCAACGGAGTCTATATGATCCTTACTCTCGCGATTGTCATTCGTGCCACTGACAGCTATCACGTCAACTACATCTGCCACACGCAGGTGAGCGAAGTTCCCAATGAGCCCAACCGGCGCGCATCGATCATCGCTCAGACCATGACTAAATTCATCAGTGACAACATCGGTAACGGCGATACGCTCATCTCTGCGACCCCGCTTCTCAGCTAAAAGCCCATGTTGGGCTTTTTTTATGCAAAACTATTCGCCTATTCACCACATCACCACAGAGAGTACTTCCATCTCTAACTCGCTTTGCTCGAAGGGGCTTAGATAGCTAGAGAATAGAAAAAACCCCAGCGCGGTGGCTGTGGTTTCACTCGACGAAGCCTCGGGCTTACAACTGAAAGAACGGGGAAAGGGACGGTGGTGTGGAAACAATGGGCTTGAACTGAATAGCGGTCCACGGATCATCCTTCTCCTTCCCATGAAGGAGCAATGTGCTCTGCGCAAAGTCGAGACGCGGGTCCTCCGGATAACCAGCGGAAACGGCAACCTCAAACCATGATGGACACATCAGTGCGTCCACAAAGGACAACGGCTGGATGTGTGTCCTCGGACCCTTAGTCGCAATCAGACTTTTGACGCCCTCGAAGGTGAGGTTCTGTTCCACGTCGTAGGCAATGCCCCTTTCGGCCGCCAACTGTGTCAGAGACTTTTCGGTATTCGCTCCCAATACAAAGATTGCAGACATCTGTTCCTTTCAGTTAAATGAACAAGCAAACTTTAGCATGATTATCAATTTTGTCAATATTTTATACCCTCCTTTAGTTTCTCGCTCCAAAGGACTGGTGCTTTGTAAGTGCTCTTCGCCTATTCACAAGAGAGTACTTCCAAATTCTAATATAAAAAACTATTCGTCTATTTGCCGCGAGGGTGCTGCAAAATTTTAGCACTCCGGGCACCACGGAGAGTATTTCCATTTTTATAAATGGACTACCATTAAGAAAAATTAAGTCACTCGATGAAATTTTTGGTCGCGCGAGAATTAGGAATAGAAAAACCGGGGCATTGCCCCGGGTCGAGAAAGTTCAGTCGAATGCGTCGCGCAATGCCTCGGTCAGCTCCTGTAGTGACTCGTTGTCGCGGGGATGTGCGTTAGCGTGTCCCCCAACGATAAGCGAGACATCGTGGCAGGGATCGGAACCTTGGCAGATCTGTTCCTTGAGTTTGCACGAAGCTTTCGTAGAGAGGTCGATGCGGTGTTCGCGCCCCTGATCATCGACGACAACGATTCTGAGTGTCGACATAGTTAACTCCATTCATTGGGGCAAAACGCCCCGAGTGAATCTAACCTGCTACTTCTTTTTTGTCAAAAATATTCGCCTATTTGCCAGTTACATCCTTATTCGCCTATTCACCACACAGAGTACTTCCAATCCCTAACTCGCTTTGCTCGAAGGGATTTAGGTCGCGCGCGAATTAGAGAATAGACAACATGTGCCTTGCGACAGGGTGTGCTGTTTTTGAGAGGCGATAATGAATCGTGAGGCTCCGCTGGTCTTTCTCAAGCATACCGACTGCGTACAAGATACCGAGATGTTTGGAGGTGGCCTTGAAGGAAAGCTTAATTTCCTCCGCAATATCCCCTACTGTCGCCTCACGTGACTTCTTTAAGTATTTGAGAATTGCGAGGCGGCGCGCGTTCGCTAGCGCTTTCATCTGCTTTTCGATGTCTTTCATTTCCCGATAATATCATCTCCAAAACTATTCGCCTATTCGCGCGAATTAGAGAATAGAAAGTGGAGGGTATTGAGGCTTGTCTTGATTCAAATCAATACTCTCCCTCCCACTCACATCACCATTGACAAATTAATTTGTTATGGTATTTTTTTCACAGACAACCTGTTTCACTCGACCGCAAGGACCAGCAGTATGAGCAACATCTCTCTTTCCCCCATCGACTTTATCGCTGCTTCATTCGCAGCAGGCAAAGAACCGGATCTCTACAACTGCGGCTGGAGTACTGAGGCGGTGTTCGAAACACTGCAGTCAGCAAAACAGATGGGCAAACCCTGGGCTGAACTCATGGCAAAGCGAATCACCGAGCTCTCAGGTGGCACCGTCCAAGTGACGATCGCCGACGGTCGCGGGCCGTACAAAAGCCCCAGCTTGGTACTCCAAGCCGTATATCCCGACAGCACCCGCATGATTGTGATCGGCGCAGGCATGAATGCCGTCCGCTTCCTCGATTGACTGCACACGAACCTACCACACCCCGCTCCGGCGGGGTTTGTTTTTTATCTGAGAAACAACAAAACTATTCGCCTATTCACCACACAGAGTACTTCCAATCCCTAACTCGCTTTGCTCGAAGGGATTTAGGTCGCGCGCGAATTAGAGAATAATAGAAAATACGAGGAAATTAATTATTCATTATAATACGCCATGGCGTATTATAATGAATAATTAAATACGTTTAAAAAAGCGGAAAAGGTTGTGGAGGGGTGGTTGGTCGGGCGCGAATTAGAGAATAGTTTGAACTATCCGCAAATTCCGGATAGTTGCCGACTTGGCAGTATGTGCATTACTTGCAAGGACTGAATTTCGAATTAATTTTGTTTGCTCAAACATATGATACTGCAACCCACAGGAGAACAACACGAAATGATTCCTTTTGATATACTCTTATACGTGCAACCTCAGAAAAAAATACACATCTATATTGACGGCAACAACCTTTATCGAGGCGCGAAAGAGCTTGGTTTTGAAATCGACTACAAAAAATTTCGTAATTGGCTCCGACAAAAATATAACGCAACAAATGTATATCTGTTCATCGGCCTCGTTCCCGATCGTGTAAAGTTTTACGAGCATCTACAAGAATGCGGTTTTATTCTTGTGTTCAAGCAAACAATATCTGTCGAAGGGCGCATAAAAGGAAATTGCGACGCTGAACTTGTCTTGAAAGCAGTGTCAGATTTTTACACCAAAACTTTTGACAAATGTATTCTCGTAACAGGAGACGGCGACTTCGGGTGCTTGGTTGAATTCTTGGCGCGCGAAAAGTCGCTTTTGGGTATTATTGCTCCTGACAAGAAAAAATGTTCAATCTTGCTGAGAAATAAGAACGTTGAAATCACCTTTCTCAATGACCTTTATCACAAGTTTTCCACAAAAACTGATAAAGCATAAAAAGAAAAAGCCCCCAATGCATACGTATATGCACCAGGGTCTCTTTCATGGTTATGGGCAAATTATATCAATATTTAGCCATAACGCAAGGATCCAAAAATCAACCAAAGTTAGGCAAAAGTATGCCATTAAATCATATCAATACCACTGTGCATTTTTTGCACATTCCTAGTTCCATTAGGACTTTTCGCCTATTCCACCACACAGAGTACTTCCAATCCCTAACTCGCTTTACTCAAAGGGATTTAGGTCGCGCGAATTAGAGAATAGAAATGGGGGGAAGAATTTGACTACTGATTTACTAATAAAATCGTGACTCGATTTTCGTTTTCATAACAATTCTGCATGGAAGGGCTCCATGAAATTTTGTGTCTCACCATATTAAAAAATATTAGGTATTGACAAATACAAATTTGTTTGTTATTATATATTTGTTCTTTTCTTCAAACGGAGACTCGCAATGAGCTACAACGGCTACACGGTTCCCACGTACACCATAGTCACCGCCAACTTCGCAATCATGCCGGCTGACCTCCCGACCAAATTCGAGCACCTCTGGGAGGCCTTCGACGAAAGCGAGACGGAAGTCTCGGCAGCCTACATCTTGCGCTACTGCCAAGTACAAGGCAGCTGGGCACCGTTCTCGTTCGAGCAGATCAACGCCTTCTATCAGCGGAAGCCGAAGCGTGGCAACTTCACGTTCAACCGACTGATCGAACCGGGCATGCACTACGGAATGCCCGGCGAACGTCACCTGACTGGCGGTGGCTGGATCGTGAAGAACGAGTCCGACGGCCTGTACTACATCACAGACGACTTCATCAGCTGCGTGCATCGTTCCCTGACGAAGCGCTAGCGCATCACTTTCCCCATCCCGTGCATCCGTGCACGGGGTTTGTTTTTTATCAAAGATCAAACAAAACCATTCGCCTATTCGCGCGAATTAGAGAATAGATAAGTGGGGAGAAATAGAGAGTAGAGAATGGAAAACTAGTTCTTGGTGTAGGTGAAGGTGTGGGGGGAGGTGCCGTGGAGGGTGATTTTGTTTTCGTGGCGCAGGAGGGTGAGGAGGCGGGTGGCGGTAGTGCTCGGAAAATCAAGGTCTTCCATGACGTCTTTGTGGGTGATTGAAGACTTCGTGTCGAACAGGCTCATGATGAGGTCGGTCTTTAGCGCCATGATCTCATCGCGCTTTGCTGTCCCCTGTTTGCTCATGTCGATAAGGAAATCGTGTTTGATAGCCTCGACCTCATCATCTGTGGGTGGCGGGCAGACCTGCGAGGCTGGCTCTCGGTCGCGATAGACTATTTTTTCCACTTCTACGATTTTTTCTACCACTCGTTCAACAACACGTTCTATTACCTGTGCCTCTGGTGTTGATGGAGTAGAACTGTGCATGGAACCATTCGCGCGAATAGGAGAATAGTTTGAGGTATCCGGGGCTTGAGTTGGTGGGGTGGAACTATTCGCCAATTCGCGCGAATTAGAGAATAGATTTGGGGAGGGTGGGGTGGGACTAGGGCTGGAACCATTCACCACAGGAGTACTTCCATTTTCATCTCCCTCCGGTCGTGAAAATTTGGTCGCGCTCTCATTAGGGAATAGATCGGAGGGGTCGATGATGGGAAGGTTGGAGACGGAGGTGGGTTCAGTTACCACAGGTATCGCCCCTGTTGCATCTAGCACGGGCAGTTGTGAAACGGTGGACTCCCCCACGCCTTCCTGACTTACATGGCTTTCAGGAGTTGCATGACTTTCAGGAGTGGCATGACTCTCCAGACTCCCAGCTGGTGCCACAGGCACCACCTCAATCTCAATGGGTATCACCTCGATTGTCTCGGGTGTCATGGGCGTGTCGAGTGTCGCAAGCGTCGCAGTTGTCGCTGGCGGTACCCCATTAGCATTGGTATTGGTCTCATCCATAACGACATTGTATCAAAAAAAATTCGTTGTAACCCCACATAAAACTATTCGCCTATTCGCGCGAATTAGAGAATAGAAAGGTGGTAAAAAAACGAGGGAAATTAATTATTCATTATAATACGCCATGGCGTATTATAATGAATAATTAATTTAACTACTTTTGTGAGGGTATGTGCGGTAAATCCAACAAATAACAAAGATTATATCAAAAAAAATCACCACACTTTTCTGCAAAAAACTGTACTTATCCCCGATTCTTATCCCCGAATCCGGTTTTATTCTTCTTTTCGAACCACTTGATCAAGGGTTTTGCCATCAGATTCCCTTTTCCACTCAGTCCATCCATTTGCATTCCTACCGAGTACATTCTGTGCTGCGCCTGAGGGACTACTGAATACATAGTCACTCACAAATACATAAGACTCAGGTCCGTCGTCGCGCAACACGCCGTCTTCCATGAGTATTGGACGTAGTTTGAGATAGCGCTCCTTGGCGCTATCAACAATTTCTTTTCTTGCTCTTGAGCCCGCACGCACAACCATTCCTTCACTGGTGTAGAGTCCCCTCGCCTCTGCTCCAGGGCCACGGCAAATATATATTTCTTCAGGATTCTTCTCAAAATCTGTAACCTTTTTTAGAAACGTCCATCCGATCGTTGCTAGGATAAGTTTTATGTATTCCGCGAAAGTCTCCACGTCTGCACGATCCGACTCGTTCAGCCTTGTTTGACTAGGCTCATTGCCATTTTCAAGACGGACGCGGTTTGCTTCCTTTGTTTCTCTAATGAGTAGCTCTTCGAGATATTTTGCGTGCGCTTTATTTAGAGAGCCCTGTGTGGAGACAAAACACACTGCGGTACCCCAAAAGTCTTTATTTTTGTTGTGGCTCCTGATCCGTTCTTTTACGTTCTCACTTTCACCGATATACAGTGAGCCGGTTTCCTGCCCTATATCATTTTCAAGTAGAAAGTAGACTCCTTGTGCATCTAAGTCAACACGTTGCATCGCCAAATCGATACTATCGCGAGGAATGACGATGGCACGCCCTGTCCAGTTCATGGTTTCAATAGTACGCAGCCCTGTAGGATTCCCCTCCGCGAGAAAAACCTTGATAGTTGGTCGTGTCTCCATCTCTCGATTAGATCACGCGTGGATATTTGACACAAGTCTAATTTCCCATGAAATGCTTCAATTCCCTATTTTTTCTACACTTTGATTGAATTACGACGGGGTTTTGTCGTACAGGTATGGCTGGAAGTCTACGAATGCTCGGCTGATCTCTTCAGGATCACCGAGATCGGCTACGGCATCAGAAATTGAATTGTTGTATTTGAGACGAAGCAACGGATTAAGCTGTTCTTGACTAAGCTCCTCCACACCCACAGTCACATAGTGAGAAAGCACGAAATCAAGAAATGCTTGCTGCTGTGTCTTTAAGTGCGATGTGATGTGCAATCTTGCCTTCGCCGCACGTTCTTCTCGCGTCATTGGTGGGATTGCATATGCCACGTTAGCAAGCACATCAAAGATGTCACTCTTCTCTGCCTCAATAATCTTTTGCATCTCGGCAAGTTGGTCACGACCAAATCCCTTCTCGGCTAGTCCTGCCAAGAGTTTCGCTCGGGTATCCGGTGCACTCCAAATAGTGCGGAGTTCATCTTCGTTCTTGAAGAAATCAGGTAGCTTACCAAATAGCATTTCCATGAACTGTTGTGCAGACATGGGCTTGCCGTCCGGATGCCAGAACGTTGTCATCATCATGTGTTGAATAGCGCGCTCTTTCCCGTCGGCAAGTTTCACCTTGATCTTCGACTTCTTGTTGCACACACACGGATCTTGTCCGCACACTGGGCATGCTTCCTTCGGGCATTCACAAGGAGTTTTGCCACACTTAGTACATGGTTTGGGCGGAGGAACTTTACACACGCATGGTTTCTGCCCGCACTTCTTGCATTGCTCGTCTTCCTCTGGAGGACCATCCCATGCAGGGTCGTTGAAATGATGGTATGCCTTCACAAAGTCGTAGATGGTGAAATAATCCTTGCCGTCAAAGAGACGTGTGCCACGTCCAATGATCTGCTTGAACTCGATCATAGAATTAATGGGGCGCATCAGCACGATGTTGCGAATGTTTCGTGCATCAACACCAGTCGAAAGTTTTTGCGAAGTGGTGAGAATGGTGGGAATGGACATTTCATTGTCCTGAAAATCGCGCAAGTGCTGGTCGCCAATTGCTCCATCATTGGCAGTAACACGCTGACAATAATTCGGGTCAGTACTTGTCTTCACCTGATTGATGAAGTCGCGAACCAAAAGTGCGTGTGCTTGGTTTGCACAAAATACGAGCGTCTTCTCGTTCTGGTTGATTTGGTTCATGAATACCTTCACGCGATGCATTTCACGCTCACGAATCACAATGAGTCTATTAAACTCTGCTTCCTCGTAGCGTTTCCCTGCTTCAATATCTCCCTCCACAACTGTGTCATCGGGCGTATAGACGTACTCATCCATCGTCGTTGAGATCTGCTTCACTTTGAATGGGGTGAGAAATCCATCATTGATCCCCTCCTTTAGTGAGTATACATAGACTGGCTCACCAAAATAGGCATACGTGTCTACGTTGTCTTTGCGCTTTGGTGTTGCAGTGAGTCCGAGCTGCACAGCGGGCTCAAAATACTCAAGAATTGCACGCCAATTGCTCTCGTCCTTCGCGCCACCACGATGACATTCGTCGATGATGATGAAATCAAAGAAATCCTTGGGGTATTCACCAAAGTATGGAGTATCCCCCGGACCACTCAAGAAGGTCTGAAATATGGTAAAGAAGATGCTCCCGTTTGTCGGCACTCTCCCCTTTTGTCGTATTGAGCTGGGGTCAATGCGCACGAGTGCATCTTCGGGAAAAGCAGAGAAAGCGTTATATGCCTGATTGGCGAGAATGTTTCTGTCTGCAAGAAAAAGAATGCGGGACTGACGCGTTGCTTCACGACTCAGATTCCATCGACTCTTAAACAACTTCCATGCAATCTGGAAAGCAATGAAGGTCTTCCCTGTTCCTGTCGCAAGCGTGAGCAACACGCGCTGCTTGCTGTCCGCTATGGCATCTAAGGTCTTCTCGACAGCAATATCTTGATAGTAGCGGGCGGGATGACTGCCACCTTTGTCTTCAAACGGAATGGCGGCAAATTGGTCTCTCCATGTATTTTGCTCAGAGAAGGTCTGATTCCAGAGCTCTTCAGGGGTTGGATATTGTGCAATTTCTCCCTCTGTGACCTCTCCCGCCATATCAATCGCATAGATACCCTTTCCGTTCGTTGCATAGGTATACCGAATGGCCATCTTTTCTGCGTAGCTCTTTGCTTGCCCTACTCCCTCGGTCAGTTCTTCGTCCCACGCCTTGGCCTCCACGACCGCGAGCTTATGATTGCGATAGACCAAAACATAATCAGCGATTTGTGGTTTTGCTCGACGACCTTGTCCTTCAAGGCGACCCTGTGTGATGTGATACTCGCGCAAGATACGACTGCCATCAACAACACCCCAGCCTGCCGCCTTCAGTGCTGGATCAATGTGCTCTGCTCGTGTTTCTGCTTCATTCATGATCTTCGTTTCTTTACTGGATACTGTTTCACTGAAACTCCGTCGTACCGCTCCTTGAGCCCCTGATAAATGAGACCAACCAGTGGCTTGTAGTCATTAGCGGAATCGATCTGCGCGAGCGCCTGACGATAACGATTCTTGTTTTCTTGCTCTACTTTTATGGAGATACCGATCAGTCCATAGCGCTCCAAGATCAAGTTTGCTGCTAGGCGTGCAGTGCGTCCATTGCCATCTCGGAATGGATGCACACAGGTAATAGTGTAGTGCACCCAAGCCGCAAGCTGAATAACCTGCTCAACCATCTTGTGTACTTTCTGTGTATTTCCATTTCTCCCCTTGATGACCCCTTCGGCCTTTTCTATCGCTTGGAGTTTTTGCGCTAATTCTGCTGCTCGTTCCTCCATGAGGAAAGGCACTCTCGAGTGATGCGGTGGGATGTGCTTGGAATTCGTGATCTCTAGGTTTTCTGTACGATACTTTCCCGCGATCTCAGTCCACGCATCCCTAAATATTTCCTTGTGAATCTCTTTGATAGTTTCGACGGAAATCGGCTTATGCAACTGAGCAAACTTACGCACAAAACGAGAGGCTCGAATGACTCCGATTGCCTCTCGTTTTTGCAGCTCCTCCTCAGTGCGTGGTCGCTCAGCCATGGAATGACTAGGCTACCTTTTGTGCAAGTTTTTCGAATTCTCCGCGATCAAGCTTGCTCCCCTCGAGGGCACTGGAATAATAGGCGTGTTCAATATCCCAACCCTTCTCAAGGGCGGACTTCTCTTTCGGCGTGAGCTTCGAAATCTGCTTCTCTGCTTGTTTCTTACTCGCCATGAGGTGTACGAGCTGTAGATTCTTCATATATCGACTATACCGACTAATGGGTAATTTGACAAGTTCTCTTGAAATGGCCTTCTTTGCATAGGGCTCATCTCATTATATTACAATTTCCCTGTGAAGGCCTGATGGAGAAGCGACTTCTTCAGCGCCTTCAGCGCGTCGAGTTTGCGTTTGTAGATGGATTCGAGGTGTTGGGTTTCGGATTCGAGTTTCCTGATTATTGTTACGACTCTTTCTTGTTCAGTATGAGATGGGAGAGCAATTGGGTAAGGTTCGAGAGTTTCTTTGGTCACCCCGATCTGACCTGCCGCTCGCTCAGAATGGTAAATAATGTATTCGAGGATTGTGGAGTGCTTCAGGAAGTAAAAAAGGAAGTCGCGGGAGATTTTTGATTCATCTGGCACTGCTTTCATCAATGCGACGTTATAAGCCCCTTCTAGTCCACGGAGGATTTGAAAAAGTGGGGGGCCGTAGCGTCCAATCATTACGTCATCAGCGTTGCAGAATCGTCTTGCCTGAGCGCGCGGAATGTAAACGACATGGTTGTCGCTCTTGTAGTCACGAATCTGAATGAGGCGGATGTTATCTTCCTGCTTGGTTTTCGAGAATACCAGCTTCGGTGGCTGTGAGCCACCGATAAACTCACAAACTTCTCCCAGGGATGACTCCGCCCACCCCGGGCCGCGCTGTGTGAAGACAGATTGGAGGTGGCTTTCAAAGAGGGCGCGTGCGTTTTGCAGGTTTTTCTCGGCATTGGCTTTTGCTGTGGCGATGCCCTTAAACGCTTCGTCGAGCAGACCAACGATCCGCTGCTGTTCGTCCAGCGGTGGGACGGGAATAGTGTAATCCTCGATGAAATCCTTGGACACTCGCTTGTGCCCGACTGCGCCTGTCATCCGCGCCGAACCTTCGACCCGAAATGTTTCACGAGAAAGGAAGTAGTAGAGCCATTCCTTGCTGACTGTTGGGTCGGGGCGAAACACATAGTATTCGCTCGAACCGAAGCCGATTCCGTTCTTCAGCCCATCTGCGATTCCAAGTTTCCCGTTTTCAAAGCAAGGCGTGATTTTCGCGAGAAGAACATCACCATCGGCGA
Organism: bacterium; assembly: GCA_043756865.1. Taxonomy (GTDB): domain Bacteria; phylum Patescibacteriota; class Minisyncoccia; order Phycocordibacterales; family UBA6899; genus MHLP01. The sequence goes on from JAYUQG010000030.1 coordinate 90,055, forward strand.
AGTAAGTGTAGCTTCCGACGACTGCGGACAGCGGCTTCGTTTGAGTCGCCTGCACGAACTTCACGTCAATACCCATGTCCTCCATCGGCAGGAACGAGACCAGCGAAGAAGATGAAACCTTTTCACGTGCTTCGCTTTTCGGGGGCTTTATCTGGCACACCTCCGCGAGCGCCTTTGTATGCCACCCCTTCTTCATAGCAGCGCTTTGATATTCTCCAGCACTTCTGCGCTCTCGGCGTCCAGCGCGGCGATTTCCTTCATAATGTCTTTTGGACTCTTGTGCACGATTTCTTCTCCGCCGTTCGGATTCTTTACGGAGAGATCGAAAGTCTTCTGGTCGATGGTGGAAATATCTACGGACCACGACTTCAGTGAGTCGGCCTTTGTTTTTTGAAGCTTGATGAACTCTGCAAGATCGGCATCATTCAAGGGATTAGTCTTTCCCATGTTGCGACCGGGCTCCAGCTGGTAGTACCAGACCTTGCGGGTCTTTGATCCTTTCTCGAAGAAGAGCACGACCGTCTTCACTCCCGCACCCTGGAATGTACCACTCGGCATATCGAGCACAGTATGGAGGTTGCAACTCTCCAAAAGGAGCTTCCGCAAGCTGACTGAGGCATTGTCTGTGTTTGAGAGGAACGTGTTCTTGATGACCACGCCACCGCGTCCCCCCGCTTTGAGCATCTTGATGAAATGCTGAAGGAAAAGAAACGCAGTCTCGCCGGTACGAATAGGAAAATTTTGCTGCACTTCTGGTCGCTCTTTCCCACCAAATGGCGGATTGGCGAGGACTACTTCATAGCGATCCTTTTCTTGAATGTCAGCAAGGTTTTCAGTAAGCGTGTTGGTGTGGATGATGTTGGGCGCTTCTATACCATGGAGGATCATATTCATGATTGCAATCACGTAGGCGAGGGACTTCTTTTCCTTGCCGTAAAACGTGCCCTCCTGCAGTTTTTTGTCTTGCGCAACGGTACGCTTGGGATTCATTTCCTGTAGATAGTCGTACGCCTCACAAAGGAAGCCCGCGGAGCCAACTGCAGCGTCGTAAACACGCTCACCGAGCTTGGGTGCAGTCACCGCCACCATGGCGCGAATGAGTGGGCGTGGCGTGTAATACTCGCCACCGTTTCTGCCAGCATTCCCCATGTTCTTGATCTTGGTTTCGTAGAGGTGTGAGAGCTCGTGCTTCTCAGTCTGGGAACGAAATCGGAGTTCATCGATATGGTCGATGACTTCGCGGAGATTATACCCACTCTGCATGCGGTTTTTTATCTCGCCGAAAATCTCACCGATCTTGTATTCGATGGTGTTCGGACCGCTCGCCTTTTGCTTGAAAGCGTGGAGATACGGGAAAAGCTTTTGATTCACAAACGCGAGCAAATCCTCGCCTTTCATTGAGGTGTTATGGTCGAGCTTTCCATCATTTCCCCGCGGAGCTGCCCACGTGCCCCAACGATATTCTGGATCGAGGATGTAGGAGTATTTCTTGCCGTCTACCTTGGCCTCCATGGCCTTGTCGTGCTCCAGATCGTCGAGGTATTTTAGGAAGAGGAGCCAAGAAGTCTGCTCGGTATAGTCGAGTTCGCTCGATGATCCGGCATCCTTATGCAGTATGTCGTCGATATTCTTGAAAGTTTGCTCAAACATAATTGGCTAAGTATCTATTGAGCAAGCATAAGCTTTTTACCCCTCTTTTACAATCAGTAATGCTTGCGCCTAGTTAAAGGAGGCTTTAACAGAAGGCGTGAGCAAATTGCATATCTTATTATGCGACGCAATTAAAAGAATAACTGACTTATGCCCGCTCACATGCAACCTAACAAATTTTAGTAGTTACAAAGGTATGTTAAATTTACTAAATTTACTTAAAGCTACAGAGATTTATCTAGACCTTGTCCTGTTTCAGTATTGCTGAGCAACAACAAAGTCGTACAATTCTTTAAATGACGGGCATCTAGTCTTAAGTACGTCCAAGGATACGTGGGCAGCGATGATGCTGTTGTGGGTAGTGTTTAAATACCTTTTTTCTTTGTTAGAACATAAAAAAACCAAATCTCTCAGCTTCTGAGAAAGTATGTTTTCTGGCAAACCCTTTGTTTTGGGTAGTTTTTTTAGATTTAATGCTCTTTTGATACCCGATGGATCACTCAAAAACCAAGCCTCAATTTCTTCTGTTGGTATACAAATTAGGTATTTTGGGAATGGATTTGCTTTTAAAATAGAGCTGAGCTCAAGCCTGAGACTTTTTAAGTCGCTTCTGTCGCGGTCATGAACTAAAATGAGAATATCACAGCCCCTACTTTTAAGATTAAGTGCATAATCTCCAGCCTTTCTGCGCAACTTGGCGCAGCCACCCGCAATTGACTGCTTAAAAGCAATATTCTGTTTCGTAGTAATTCGCCTAATTATTATTTTTGTCGACTCAAAATCACTCAAATCTTCAGCAATGATTCCGATGCATTTAACTTTACTCATATGCAAATCCACTTTCCTTCCAATATTCCCCCAAATTACCAGATTTTTCTAAATATTCACGAAGTGCTCTAAAGTCATTTTTTGACAACGACTGAGTCAGGGATTTAACTTGAGTACCCTTTCCTTTCTGTTTATTCACCAATAAAACATTTTCAGGCTTAAGCATATCCAACACATAATCTGAATGTGTACTTAAGATAATTTGCTTGTGTGCCGACTCTTGTTTAATTAATTCAATTACGCTACTCAGTAATCCGTGATGAACACAGACCTCAGGTTCTTCAATTAGTAGCAGATTACTTTGATCATTTAGTATATAAAATATAAGTGCAAGTGTCTTAAAAGTACCCTCGGAAAGCTGATTTAGCGACAAGGAGAGGCCGTCGATCTTGATTGTCGGAATAACAATGTGTTTACTCCTCTCGATAATTTTTACTTTGCCACCAGACTTAACTTCATGCGAATTACTTGGCAATTCATGCTCGATAAAATCGAGTTCTTCAATAAGCCCAATTCCATTTTTCCCAACTGTATTCACGTATTGCCTAAATTTACCGGCGTTGTTCTTCTTTATGGTATATAAATCAAAGATAAATTTATCGTGAGTTCTTTCTGACCTAATATTTCTAAAATGCGACCCCGAATTCTCTGATTCAATTTCAATTGAAACTGGACATCTGCTCGGGTCTGAAAACTGTGTTGCACCATAATAGCTTATGTTTAATAGGTATTTCAATATTTCAAATGCCGTACCTCGATCAGGGTCGTTTTTGCCCTGTTTAATGAAATAGCCACGACTAGTTAATCCACTCTTGTGTCGAAACGGAAAATTTTGCATCTCGGGCGGGATTTCTTTCCACTTAGATTTGACGCCAGTTTTTCGATAATTAATTTGAATTGAATAGATTTGATCTCGACTACTTTCATCTGGATCATAAAAGATAGTCGCTTTTACATCTAGTAATACTTTATTTATTTCTAACTTAAGATTTATTGTAGCTTTTGAAAAAGAAAGCCTTCGCGCAACTTGCATTATGTTCCTGCCAAATCTGGACCTGGGTAAATTTTGAAAAAGGAGGAAACTATTTAATATATTGCTCTTACCTGCACCGTTAGTTCCTATTAACACCGTGAGATTTTCGCTGATATTTAACTTAGTACTAATACAGGATTTATAGTTCGTTATGCTGTATTTTTGTAATTTAATCATTTTTTGATTTTATCATTAAGAATTCATCCTGGCTTTATCCGCTCATACGATAAATGATCTTGGCGAAAACAAGGTTTGGTTCGGCGCAAAGAATGAGACGTCCTGGTGGAGTTTCCAAAAAACCCAACCTCGCTCGGAGGTTCAGATTTTGGATGCAATCCGACGGCGGTTTTGCGCAGTGTGTCAGCGGGAATAGTCGGCTATTTCCGCGACACCGAGCACAAAACCAGCTAGGAGTGCGCCAAAATTGGACGTCCCTCCAACCAACTAGTAAGACCTAAGTTTGTTTATGTTGCCGTGTTGGCGAATCTTTTCATGCGCCTTGGCCTCAATTTGGCGAATACGTTCACGAGTCACACCAAACTCCTTGCCAACCTCTTCTAATGTGTGTGTAACACCATCTAGGAGGCCGTGGCGCATTTCAAGGATTTTGCGTTCCTTCGGGCTAAGATCCGAAAGTATCTCCCCCACTTGATCCGAAAGAATACGGCGGGAAGATTCTGCATCGGGAGAGAGAATTTTGTCGTCGGCGATGAATTCACCGAGTGTCGACTTCTCATCGTCATCACCAATCGGCTTCTCGAGTGACACCGTGTCTTGGTCGATATTTTCGATGATGCGGACGCGCTCGACATCGATACCCATCTCGGTCGAAACTTCCTCGGCCATTGGCTCGCGTCCAAGGTCTTGGGTCAGACGGCGGACCACCTGCTTGTATTTCGCAATGGTCTCCACCATGTGCACAGGAATACGGATGGTGCGGCTTTGGTCGGCGAGTGCGCGGGTAATAGCCTGACGAATCCACCATGTGGCGTACGTCGAGAATTTAAAACCTTTCGACCAGTCGAATTTGTCTACTGCTCTAAAGAGTCCGAGGTTCCCCTCTTGAATGAGGTCAAGGAGTGTGAGGTCGGGAGAGCGTCCTACATACTTCTTCGCAACGGAAACCACGAGGCGGAGGTTCGCACGTGCCAAGAGATTCTTAGCTTCAGGATCGTCCGCCTGAATACGCTGGGCGAGCTCGCGCTCGTCGCGTGCGGAAAGCAGTGGGTACTGGCCAATCTCGCGGAGATACATCTGTGTGGAGTCGTAGGGAGAAGATTTGGTCGTCAAAAATTTGCGTGAAGCGCCAGAGTTTGGCTCTTCTTCGGGAGTCGCATCAAGGAGACCACCGGACTCGAGAATGTCCACGCCCATCACTGCCATGCGCTCGTACACTTCTTCCAAGAAGTCGATGTTGTTCTCGATGTCGGGAAATACACGAAGAATCTCGTCGAAGGTGATGAACCCACGGTCACGGCCACGATTGATGATGACGGTGAGTTTGTGCTCAAGGGCTTTACGCTCCTTCGTCATCGTCTTCTTCGGATTCGGCGCCATCTTCATCTTGCGCGCTGCTTCCTTCAACTCTGCCTTGGCCTTCTCCTTCTCGGCCTTGAGACGTGCCTTCTCGGCAATCTTCTCTTTCTTGGCCTTTGCGGCGTCGGCGACTTTTTGCTTCTTGGCCTTTGCAGCTTCTGCAATCTTGAGCTTCTTGGCTTTTGCAGCCTCCGCAATCTTGGCCTTCTTTGCCTTTGCGAGTTCGGCCTTGGTCATCTCTTTTTCAGGCTTTCCGCCTTTTTTAGCCTTTGTGGCTTCCTTTCCAGCCTTCTTGGGCGCGACCTTTTTCACCGCCTTTTTAGTAGGTTTAGCGGGTTTTGTAGGCTTTTTTGACTTTGCGGGTTTCTTGTTGGGCATAATGGTTATTTGACTAATAATAAGTATTTTTCGGTTTTTTGCTAGTACTTTGCTCGATTCCGTTTTCTACTAATAAAATTTGATTCTTTATGCGGTTGCCAAGGTCGCACCTTTCAAAGCCAAGGAACGACCTTCTCAACCTTAAATTTTTTCTCTGTTTATCTTGCGATTTTCCAGTTCGAGGAGCAGAGGGGTGATATTTTGGTATTCCGCCAGATGTGCTTTTGTCTCATCTTTCGCACCACGGAGTTCTGCGTCGGAAATTTTGCGGAGTAACTCGGCTTGCCGCTCTTTGAGTACTTCGGCCTCCAAGGTTTCTAACATTTCGTCTATTGAAACTACAAGCTGTGGTCCGTGTTCGTAAGAATGTTCTGCGCGGATAATAAGTGTACGCACGTCGTCGTCGGAGGGCATATGTGGCGTGAGTCCGTGCGATGCGATGCGTTCGTGATAGCGGGCGCGGACTACTGCAACGTCGAATGCGGGCTCGCGGTGGCTGGCCTGCCAATGAATGATGCCGATGATTTCCTCTTCGGCGAGTTGCTTTCTGCTTTTTGGAGCGGTGTATGCGCGTGGAGCATCGCTCTTGGGCGCTACAGACTGCACGACACGGTGTGCGGCACTGAGGCGCTTCACTTCTTCCCAGACGGCATTCTCTTGCACGCCCAACTTGCGGGCAATCTCGACAATGAAATGCGCCTGCTCAATCTTCGACTGCATGGCGATAATCAAGGGAAGCACTTTCTTTTCTATCTCGTCTCTAAATGTGCGCGGGTCGTTCCCTTTTGCTACCAAACTCGATACATAGAAATCCACGATATGTTTCGAGCTTGCTATGACCTCGGCCCAGCCGCTTGGATTATCGATAGCGTTTTTGAGAATATAATCTGCAGGGTCTTTGCCATCAGGGATGCTCGCGACGCGCACGCTCATGCCGAGACCTAGTGCAATCTGGAATGCTCTGGTGGTTGCGGCGAGCCCTGCGTCGTCTGCGTCGAATGCGAAGACGAGGTTGTCTGAGAGACGCTTGAGGAGCGCGAGATGCCGCTCGGTAAGTGCGGTGCCCGATACTGCGACGGTGTTCTCGGTGCCTGCTTGGTGGCTCATGATGAGATCCATCTGACCCTCTACCAAGATAGTGAAGTTCTGTTTGCGAATCATCTGCTTTGCGCGGTCGTATCCGAAGAGTACGGATGACTTGTCGTAGAGCATGGTCTCGGGAGAATTGATGTACTTCGCTACATCGGTACCGCCCTGATTCTTCTGGTCGCCAAATACACGGCAGGAGAATGCGACGACACGACCGTTGTGGTCGAAAATCGGAAATGTGACTCTACCGCGGAAACGATCATAGTACCCCTTACCTTCAACCTTCTTGGTTAAGCCACCCTTTTCTATTTCTTCGTCGGAATACCCTGCGCGCTTGAGATGGTCGTAGCACTGGCGCCAATCAAGTGGGGCGTAGCCGATGCGAAAATCAGCAATGGTCTTATCCGTTAATCCCCGATTGGTGAGATACTCCCCTACTGCGGAATTCTTCTTCATCTCCGATTGATAGAAATCACACGCAGCATCCATGACGGCAAGTAGTCGGTCGCGCTCGCTCCTGTCCCCTCTATTTTCGCTCCGCAATTCGACACCTGCACGCTCGGCCAAAAGCTTCAGGGCGTCGATGAATTCGATACCTTCTATTTCTTGCACAAACGAAAAGATGTCTCCCCCGCGATTACAGCCAAAGCAGTAATACGCATCACGCGACGGTGACACATTGAAGGACGGCGACTTCTCGGTGTGGAATGGACACAGGGCTTTAAAACTCCCGCCCGCTTTGTCGAGCTTGATATAGGAGCCGACAACGTCGACTATGCTTAACCTGCTTTTGATTTGTTCTACGGGGGTTGCCATGTGTTAATTAAAGTCCAATGTTAGGTTCTTGTTACTACTTCTCCCAGTAGGTTTTGAAGTTCTTTATCTCATCAACGAGCTCCTGCGTGGATTGCCCTTTGTAGCAGACGGTTCGGTCATCGATGTAGACAAATGCGATGGGTTTGCCCTTGTTTTCTCCCTCAAGTTCCGGATTGCAATTAATATAGTCGACGGGGACGTTGTATTTCTCGCAGTAGTCCTTGAGCATCTTATCCCCTCTCGTTGAGTAAATGATGATTTTGTTTCCCTCAGATTTGAGCAGGCGCATGGCAGACACTACAGCATCAATCGGTTCACCACTTACAAGCGGTCCCTTGAAACCTTCGTACCGTGCGATGACACCGTCAAAATCGAATGCATAAGAGCGAGATTTCTTTTTTTCTTCCATGGAATAAAGTTAAACGGTCTTAATGTCGTTAGTGGTCCTAAAGTTTGTGCGGGGTACTTTTTTCATTCGGGTACGAGAAACCACACAGTTGGTCGTTCCTGAGCGAATTTGCGTGAGTGTTTTCATATAATTTTGCAAACAAAGGTACAAATTATGCTAAACGGGTGTCTTTTCACTGCGATAATATTCTCGAACCGAACTGAACTTTTCGTCTCGGACCCCGAATATTGCAACTTCGGTCATATCTATTTTGAGATTCCTAGTGGTATCTATAAATGTGGCATTCCATTCTGCTATTACCACATCAGTATCAATCCAAACATTCAATAGGTGGAACACTATGTCTTTCTGTGAACCTATCACTTTGGTTTTCCAATATGCTCGGATTCCCTCATGTCCTACCTGCTCCCCTTCTCTGGGGTCGAAATATGTCGCATCAGGAGTGAAAACTTCGAGTATCTTCTCCGCATCTCTCTCTACCCATGCTCGCCCATAGAGTTCGATCAGTGCTGTTGCTTGTTGTTTATTCATACTACATTTCGTTAGTCATGAAGCGTGATTTTGAGATGCAGTTGGACTAGAACATACTGCAATTCGGCAACGAACATGTGGGTGGTAAATTGCTGAGCAGAACCACGATTGTCGAGGATTTCTGAGAAGAACTTCTCCAAGGTCTCACCTTCCAAAGCTAAGGAGAGACCTTACTTCTCAGAAATTCCTCTACAATCTCTCCGAATCAAAATACTACACTGCGCATAAACTCGAACGTTGTAAAAGTTCACTTTTGGGATGCAATTCGCAGGTGACGACAGGGTGGTGTCTGCGGGGACGTACATGCAGTACGTTCACCAGACCCGCCCTGGAAGTCACGTGCGAAGTGCGCCCAAAATGGACTTTTACGCTTGCACTATTTCGCGGTTTGCATATTCATCTTCCGAACCGTCATCTTCTTTAGTCACCAAATTCGTATGGAACCCCGTTCCTGCGGGAATCAAGCGGCCCAAGATAACGTTCTCCTTCAAACCATAGAGGTAGTCCGTTGCGCCCTGTACTGCTGCTTCGATAAGCACACGTGAGGTGTTCTGGAATGATGCAGCTGAGAGGAAGGATTCCTTTGTGAGTGCCACTTCGGTAATACCCAAGACGAGCTGCTCGCCGCGAGCCTCTTCGCCGCCCTCGGCATTTACGCGTGCGTTCTCTACCTGCATTTCTGCTTCCTCGACGGTGTCGCCCACGGAGAAACGAGTAGTTCCTGTGACGCGAATTTTGCGGCGTGAGAACATCTGGCGAACGATAACTTCTACGTGCTTGCGCGAAATAGATGCACCCTGAGATTCATAAATCTTGTTGATTTCTGAAATGATGTAGCGTTGTGCGCGGTCAGCTCCTCCGAACTTGTAGAGCTCGTCGATGTCGGCGTATCCGTCGGTCAAAAGATCTCCTGCCTTTACATCTGCGCCAATTTTGACGATTGGAGAGCGGCGGAATGACACAGAGTGTTCTACTTCCTTCTTGTCCTTCTCTTTGTCCTTGGCATCCTTGTCTTTGGTGGCCTTTACTTCCTTGAGTTCCTTGGCACCATCACCCACTACTACAATTACCAAGTCGTCCTTCTCGCCACGGCGAATGTCGACAACCTTACCTTCTATCTTACACACAACTGCCTGTGCCTTCGGTGTCTGGCGCTCGAAAATGTCTTCAACACGAGGCAGACCCATGGTAATGTCTTCTCCTGCTGCACCTCCTGAGTGGAAGGTACGCATTGTGAGCTGAGTTCCTGGCTCACCGATAGCCTGTGCGGCGACGATACCGACGGTCTCGCCCATAGCAACGAGTGTGCCACGACCGAGGTCCATCCCGTAACACTGCTGACAGACTCCGCGGAGTGTCTTGCACATAAGCGGAGAGCGAACATAGACCTCTTGAACACCAGCCTTTTCCACCTGAGCTGCTTCGTCGCGACCCAAAAGTGAATTCTTCTTGAATACGACTTTGCCGTCCGCACCAATCGCGTCGCGTGAAAGTACGCGTCCACGAGAGTTACGAGCAATAGAAATTTCAATACCGATTGCATTCTCTTTCGTGAGGTGGATGCCGTCCTTCTCGCCACAGTCTTCTTCGATAACCACCACGTCCTGCGCAACGTCAACGAGACGGCGTGTGAGGTAACCTGCTTTTGCGGTGTTGAGCGCGGTGTCGGTCAAACCCTTTCGTGAACCGTGTGTCGAGATGAAGTATTCGAGAGGTGAAAGTCCTTCTTTGAGTGAAGGTACCATCGCGAAGTCAATAATGCGGCCTGATGGACCCTGTGTGAGTCCCTTCATACCCACCATAAGCGAAACGGATTTGATCGTACCGCGCGCACCTGAGGTAATCATGTCGATAACCGGACCATTTTCAGGAAGACCTTTTGGCACTACCTTCTCGATTTCAATCTGCACGCGGGTCCAGATTTCGATGTTCTTGCGGTACTTCTCTTCGTAGGAAATGAGACCTTCTTCGTAGTGGCTCATAACGGTTTCTTCTTCCTTGCGCGCTGCCTTCACGATTGCTGCCTTCTCTTCAGGAACCTTCACGTCAGCAATACTGAATGTGATACCGGACTTCGTAACGTAGCGGTAACCAAATGCCTTTATTTTGTCCAAGACCTGTGGAGTGCCGTCGATACCATAGCGCGTAATCAAGTCGTCTACTGTATTTGCGAGTTCCTTCTTGGTGACTTCTTTGTTCAAGTATGGGAAGTCTTTTGGAAGTACGGAGTTGAACAAAAGGCGTCCAACGGTAGTCTCGAATGGCTTGCCCTCGTAGACCTGGTACTTCTCGGAATCAGTACCCATGACTTTAATCTTTGCGCGGAAACCGACAACGCCGTAATCGTATGCACTGATAGCGGAATTTGGTGTAGGGAAAATCTTGCCCTCACCCTTGTCCCCTGCGATGACTTTGGTCATCCAGTAGCAGCCGAGCACGATGTCCTGACCTGGGTTGACCACTGGGTCACCGGAACCTGGCTTCAAGAGATTCTTGTTTGAGGCCATGAGCTCGCGCGCTTCTGCCTGTGCTTCGTCTGAAAGTGGCACGTGAACGGCCATCTGGTCTCCGTCGAAGTCTGCGTTGAATGCGGAACATACAAGTGGATGTACCTGAATGGCGTTGCCTTCGATAAGTGTCGGATTGAATGCCTGAATACCAAGACGATGCAAGGTTGGTGCACGGTTGAGGAGCACATACTTGCCCTTGATGACAGACTCCAAGTTACCCCACACTTCAGGAATGCCTTCGTCGATCAAACGGTTTGCACCGCGTATGTTGAATGCGAGTCCTTGTTCCAAGAGCTTTGCGATAACGAACGGGCGGAAGAGCTCCAAGGCCATGTGCTTTGGAAGTCCACACTGGTTGAGTTTCAAATCAGGACCCACGACGATAACGGAACGTCCTGAGTAGTCCACACGCTTTCCAAGCAAGTTCTGACGGAATAGTCCGCTCTTGCCCTTCAAGGTGTCGGCGAGTGACTTCAACTGTCGGCGCTGTGTCTGCGACATTGCTGCGGATGTAGAACCGTGACGAATCGAGTTGTCGATAAGTGCATCGACGGCTTCCTGCAAAATACGTTTTTCGTTGCGGAGGATGACCTCAGGTGCATCGATTTCCAAAAGCTTCTTCAAGCGGTTGTTGCGGTTGATCACGCGGCGATAAAGATCGTTCACGTCGGAAGTCGCATGGCGACCACCTTCGAGTGCGACCATCGGGCGCATACCTGGAGGAATAACAGGAATAACCGTGAGGAACATCCACTCGGGGCGCACTCCGGAGCGGAGCATAGCGCGCACCAGTGCGAGTCGCTTGTAGAGCTTCACGCGCTCCACGGCTCCTGCACGTTCAAGTGCAGTGGTCATGTGTATTTCAAGCTTCTTCAAGTCGAGCTTCTTGAACATCTCGAATACTGCTTCGGCACCGATGCCGGCTTCGAATGATGACGAGTACTTCAAGGAATACTTGTGGTAAGTCATTTCGTCGAGAATGAGTCCGACGTTGATGCCTTCAATTTCTTTCTTGGCTGCTGTAAAGAGCTCCTTCATCTTATCCTTGGCGCCCTTCGCTTCAAGCGATTTGACCTTGGACTTATATTCGGAGTCGAGTTCCTTGAGCAGGTTCGCCTTCTCACTTTCGTTCACTGACGTGACGACGTATGCGGCGAAGTAGATGACCTTCTCGAGTTCTGCGACGGGAAGATTGAGCAAGAGGCCGATACGTGATGGGATACCACGCAAGAACCAAATGTGCGAGACGGGAGCTGCGAGCTCGATGTGACCCATGCGCTCGCGGCGCACAATTGCGCGAGTGATTTCGACACCACACTTCTCACAAATAATTCCCTTGTAGCGGATACCGCGGTACTTGCCGCAGTAACATTCGAAGTCCTTCTCAGGTCCGAAGATGCGCTCGTCGAAGAGGCCACCGCGCTCGGAGCGCTGTGTGCGGTAGTTGATTGTCTCCGGTTTGGTGATTTCGCCAAACGACCACTCCTTGATGCGTGCGGGTGAAGCAAGCTTAATCCCGATTGCGTTGAAATCTGTTGCTGGATTTTTCATATGGATGGTAATGGCGATTAGACGATCTCGGTGTCCAGCTTCTTCAACTCGATATCGAGCGAAAGTCCGCGGAGTGAGTTGAGTAATACGTGGAAGGTCGCAGGAAGGTTCGGTTCGCGAATATTGCGTCCCTTGACGATAGCGTCGAATGCGGCAGAGCGACCGAGGATGTCGTCGGATTTGACGGTGAGCATTTCGCGGAGGATATGAGCGGCACCATAACCTTGGAGCGCCCACACTTCCATTTCTCCGAAACGCTGACCTCCACCTTGGGCTTTTCCTCCGAGTGGCTGCTGCGTAATCAAACTGTACGGACCGATGGACCGCATGTGAATCTTGTCCTCAACCATGTGGTGAAGTTTCAAAATATACATGTAGCCGACCGAAATTTCTTGTTCGAATCCTTCGCCTGTACGACCGTCGTAGAGCTTCATCTTGCCGTCTTCACGGTAGCCTGCGGATTTGAGTTCTGCGCGAATTTCCTCTTCGGAGACACCCATGAATGGGGGCGTGATGGCCTGATAGCCGTGTGCGTGCGCCGCGAGTCCCAAGTGGAGCTCGAAAATCTGTCCGAGGTTCATACGAGATGGAACACCAAGTGGAGTAAGGATCACGTCAATCGGTGTGCCGTCTTCTTGGAATGGCATTTCTTCGATAGGGAGAATCTTTGAGATAACACCCTTGTTTCCGTGGCGACCAGCGAGCTTGTCACCGACCGAAATATTGCGGAGCTGTGCTACCTCTATATAGACACGCTTGATGATGCCACTCTCGAGGTTGTCGCCCTTCTCACGTGAGAAGACCTTGACCCCAATAACGCGACCACGCTTGCCGTGTTCCATTCGTAATGATGTGTCCTTCACGTCACGTGCTTTCTCTCCGAAAATTGAGCGTAAGAGGCGCTCTTCGGGAGTGAGCTGTGCTTCTCCCTTTGGAGTTATTTTTCCAACCAAGATGTCGCCCGGGCGCACTTCTGCACCGATGCGCACAATTCCTTCATGATCGAGGTCTTTGAGTTTCGCTTCACCGACATTGGGGATGTCGGGGGTAGTGACCTCGGGTCCAAGTTTGGTGTCGCGCACGTTGACGACGAATTTCTCGATGTGAATGGATGTGAGGATGGACTCACGAACAAGGCGCTCTGAAAGAATGATGGCGTCTTCGTAGTTCGCACCTCCCCATGACATAAATGCCACAAGAAGATTTTGTCCGAGTGCCATTTCTCCGCGGTCGGAAGTGGAGGTGTCAGCCAAGACGTCGCCCTTCTTCACCTTCTCGCCTACGGAAACGACAGGGCGCTGATGATAGCAGGTTGCGTCATTGGTCATCACAAAGTTGATGAGCTTGTACTCTTTCTCATTGCCCTTGTTGTCTTTGAGGACAATGTGGCGTGCGTCGACGGACTTGATGACACCGTCGGCCTCGGCGAGGACGACACGGCCAGAGTCGCGCGCGATGCGTGCTTCCATGCCTGTCGCCACAATTGGCGCTTCAGGAATGACAACGGGAGTTGCCTGCTTCTGCATGTTTGAACCCATGAGTGCGCGGTTCGCGTCGTCGTGTTCAAGGAAAGGAATAGAAGATGTTGCAGTGGAAAATGCCTGATTGGTTGCGACGTCGATGTACTGGACCTGAGCGCGATTTACGATACCTGGGTTGCCTTTTACACGCGCTTCAACACGATCACCCAAGACCATGTTCTCTCCGTACGGATTGGCGGCATGCGCAATGATGTATTGCTCTTCTTCGAGTGCATTCAAGTAATCAATCTTGTTTGTGACTTTGCCGTCTTCTACCTTCACATATGGAGTTTCGATAACGCCGAATGCGTTTGCACGTGCGTAGACCGACATACGAAGTACGAGACCGATGTTTGGACCTTCTGGAGTGTGGATAGGACAGAGGCGGCCGTAGTGCGAAGGATGCACGTCGCGGACCTCGAGACCTGCACGCTCTTTTGTAAGTCCACCGGGACCCATCGCGGAGCATGTGCGGAGATGTTCCATTTCGTCCAAGACATTCTTCTGACTCATCAACTGTGAAAGCTGATTGGTGGTGAAGAATTCCTTGAGACGTGCCTGGAGAGGGCGTGGTGAAACGAAGTTGATAGGAAGAATCGTGTCGGTTTCAACGGTCGACATACGATCCTGAATATTGCGCTTCATCTGTGTCATACCCACGCGCAACTTCGCCTGTAGCATTTCGCCAACGTAGCGGACGCGGCGAGAACCCAAGTGGTCGATATCGTCTTCCTGAGCACCCTTCATGTGATTCAAGATGGCGACGTGTCCGACAGTTGAGATAAGGTCGTCGAATGTGAGGACGCGGCCTTCGAGTGCACCCGCTGTCATGGACTTTTCAAAGCGCTTGTTGAAGCGGAAACGACCGACGGAGGAAAGGTCGTAGCGCTCGCGAGCGAACATGTTGTCGATAAGTTCGCGCGCATTTGCAGTGGTCGTAACGTCACCATCGCGGAGGCGGCGGTAGACTTCGACGTATGACTCATCGAGAGACTTGGCGGGATCCTTGGCCATTGTCTTCTCTATATAGCGTTTCGCGTCAGGATTTCCCGCGAATGCAGCAAGTATTTCTGCATCGCCGCACTGTCCGAAGACGCGCAAAAGTGAGGTGACAGGGAATTTACGCTTACGGTCGATTTTGACCCAGATGACTTCATCCGAGTCAGTTTCGATTTCGATCCATGCACCGCGTGATGGGATGACCTTCGCACCAAAAAAGCGCCCAGCCTTTAATTCCTGTGCGGTGAAAAATATACCAAATGAACGTGCGAGCTGTGGAACGACCACACGCTCTACACCGTTGATGATGAACGTACCGCGGATGGTCGCGATAGGAAAGTCAGCCATGAAGACCTCTTGTTCCTTGATCGTCCCCATCGTCTTGTTCGTGAGTCGTACACGAGCGCGTAGCGGTGTCTCGTATGAAAGCTTGTTCTCGCGAGCGAAGTGCTCGTCAAAACGTGGTTCGGAGAGTTCGAACCCGATGAACTCGAGATCAAACTTCTTTTTTGAATAATCACTGATTGGTGAAAACTCTTGGAAGAGTTCTTTCAAACCTTCCGCAACCAACCAATCGTATGAGCGCTTCTGCATCTCAACGAGGTTTGGCATCTCTGCCAACGGCTCCTTGTAGCGCGCAAAAAACTTCTTCGTTATTGCCTCCATAAATAACAAGTCTAGTAACTAGTAAAAAGTTCTCGTAAGTAGTGAGAAAATGCCCACATGCACCCACAAGCGAATTCCTCCGAAACCAAAGTACTAAAAAATGCGCAAAAACACGGACTCTTTCAAGAGTTAGTGTCTGTTTATCCTCCGAACTTATAAATAGATGCGCTGCATGCGCAATTTGAGTGGTCTACTAAGGGTTATCCGCCAATAACTCAATCAGGCCGTTAGTGAAAAACAGTATAAATCAAGGCTTTAAGGGTGTCAATTGGTACTCTTATCACTGGGGATAAGCAAGTGGAAAAGATGGGGACAACAACCACAACCTCGGAAGGGCAACGATCGGCTCCCTGCGGGCACCGCCGACTGCTCGGACAATTGATACATCAGAATGGGGACTGAGCCAATAGACCAGTGCGAGGCCTTTTCGGGGGAAGGAAAACTGTGCCTTTGAGGCAATCTTTTGTGCTTGACTACTAGGTCTTTAAATGGTACAATTTATATGTAGTTTTCTGTCACTTGTCACCTCTTTTCTGGAGAAATCGATGCCCACGAAAACCGAACTAATCGCGCAGGTGAATCAAGAGTTTCCCCGAGACTGGCCCAAGATCGTCGAAATGAACCCGCGCAGTCGCCTTCCGAACTGGACGACGTTCACCACACTCGTCACCCTTGATACTGGGGAAGTGAGCCACGAGTACGGAACCGAAGTCGAGATTAACGCTCGTTTTCAGAAGGCTAGTGAAGAGCCCTACGAACTTCGTGGAATGTTTTTCCAAAACCATCACGACTCAGGGGTTCATTTCACAAGCAACCCGGGGGCATTCCCTGGAACGCAAGAGGAGGCAATCCTCAGCCACCTCTTCGGAAACATCTTCTATGGCAACGGAGGGCCTACAGGCCCCGAGCTGTGGAAGTCCCTCGCCGACTAACACGACTTGCTCACACCAGCCCCAGCGCACACGCGCTGGGGCATTTTATTTTCTAAAAGTTTGAATAGGAAATAATGGATATAGGAATATAGGCCATTACGAGGCATTGACTTTTCTATATATATGTGACATACTTTTAAGGTCTGATCTAAACGGTCGGATTTGGTGGGAATGTCTCCCGTCAATGTCCTTATACAGGAGAGAATGATGAGTCAAAATCAAATGAGCATGGGTTGCTCGCGATCAACCGCAATTGCGGTGGTGAACGCACTGGTTGTGCACCTCAAGTTCGGACACTTCGTGTCCATGTACGAGTGGATCCAAGGGTACCCCCTGCGGATCGAACACGGCATTGTCCAGGAAGATATCACCTTCCGCACGAACACTGGTGTCCGTATGCATGCGGAGTGCACTGTGCTCGAGGGAGATCGCATCGGAGCTACCGATTTCCCTGTTGGAAGAATTGTGGTCGCACTCAGAAGCGATCGCTTCTCGACCGAGGAGGCTCGTTACTTCGATTGCTCTTTCACTGAAGTGGGCATCAAGATCACCGACCTCGACAAGTGGCCGTTCTGACCTAACTGCCCACCCGCCCCAGCGTTCGCGCTGGGGCTTTTTATTTTTTATTTCTTAGTTTGGAAATGCCTAAATCTTTGCAGATTATTATTTTTTATAGACCCCTTGCCGATGGTCGATATCGATCACGATGACGACGAGTTGACTCTTCTCAATGCGATATATAATACGATATGGCCAGACGCGTACTGAATACTGGCCCTTTTTCTTTCCGGTTAACTTCTTGCCCCAAAAAGGCTCCTTTTGTATTTCTCGGAGTGCATAAACGATCTTCAGACAAAGCGCCTCATCAAAATTATCGAGTGCTTTTTCTGCTTTTCTTGTGAGACGAAGCTGGAATTCCATTTATTTTCTTTTTACTAACGGCCGAAGTAATTCCAAATTTTTTTTCGACATCCTCGAGTGTCGAATACTTCTTCCACGCTCCCGTCTTCAGTGCTTTTTTTACTTCGGCAATATCCTTATCGAGGTTTGGGAAAATTCGCTCGACTTCCATCGTCTCGACCATCGACTCGTATTCTTCGGCAGACATCACCACAAGAGAGGGCTTCCCTTTTTCTGTGAGCGTAAAATAGACCCCCGGCGTCTGGGCTTTTCGGGCAAGTTCGAAAATATTCTTCCTCGCCTCAGTGATCGACATTGTGCGTGATGAATCCATATGTGTACATAATAACGTACATATGAATTTCCTGTCAAGAATCCCCAGTTGTTGGCTATTACCAAAGTGGTTGACAAAATGCAATTTTTCTGTCTAATGAGTATAGCAGTTTCTCAGTTCATCTCATCAAACGGAGGTAACCGTGTTCAACAAACTTCACTCTTCCCTGATGCGTGCCTTGCGCTACGGTGCGCTCGCGCTCTCTGCTTCACTTGGTGCAGGCGCACTCGCATCCCCCATCACCCCTATTGAGGTGGAGGAATTCTTTGTTCGCTACATGGCGAACGGCAGAAGCAATGTCGAGATGCAGTACACCCTCGCGGAATCTGACGCGCATGCGAGTGGCGAACACAATGATGACCGTGTGCACATGAGCACTGTCTCGTTGTACGAAGTACCTCCGAAAATGAAGCTCGAGTCCGAGTTGCTCAAGGAGCTGGCAAAGCGTTGGGTTTTCATCCACGAGTCGGAGCATGCGCTCATCCTTCCCTATCTCAGCCCGAGAAAGCCGCGGGATGACGCACATATCGGCGTGTGGACGCAGTTTCGCCTTATCCAGCAGACGCACGAAAATGCGGCTGATGCGCGTGCTATCGCACGCATCTGGAAAAAAGACGGGAGTGCAGGTGCACGTGCACTCGCAGATGCGGTCATCGCTTTCAGAGACGGTGACGGAGCTGGGCACCAGACCCAGTGTGCAATCAGGGAAATCATTGCGACGCTTGGAGAGCGTCCAGAGCTCGTCGCGAGCGACGCGGATGAATTCCGATACGTCCTCGATGTCGCGGAGCGTTGTGCACAAGAGACCGCAAGTCGACTCCTTGCCAACAGTGTGGGTGCGGAGGCCGCGCGCGCAATCATGCAAATACCCGCCGTCATCCAAACGATTGCGAACATTCATACGGCACTCGCGCGGGTTGTGAGTGACTATGAATCGGGGCGTTTTCAAAATAACGCCGCAACGATTCGTTTCGCCAGCACAGACGGCAAATCGACCGTGCGTGACTATCACTTCTATGTGCATGCTGATGGTGCGATCACCCGAGACACCGTGCTCGGTGGTGAGGGCGCACGAGGCAAGCAAGAACTTTTGGAAGCCATGAGTGCACCGAGCTCTCCCGAACGATTCTTCGCAATCGAAGGAGTGAAGAAGATTGGCGAGGTGACACGTGACAAACTGAAGGATACGGAAATTGTCTTCACGCGATTCGTGAACACATTCGCCGGCACGTCTCCCGAGCGCCGTGCACGCGCGTTCGGAATCATCGCCAATGTCATCGTGAGTATCGATGGACGACATCCGATTGGGGCGCTGTATACCGAGGTGAACCGACGGCTCATGTTTGAACTGGGATATCCCATTCAGTAACGTGCACAGGTAAAACACACAACCGCCCCATTGGGGTGGTTTTATTATTGTGCACTGCCTTTTATTGAAACGTAACTTCTTTGGGAATTGTGCCCGTGTATACCGCACCTTCTTTGTAGTAGTTGTTTTTGTCTTTAGCAAAGCCCGGATCGAGCATTGAATCAAAAAGACGAACATAGGTATCCGTGGTGGCAGTCCAAACTTGAAAAGTTGCAGGGTCTGCTTCCATAAGTACACGTACAGTCCCTGCGAGATTACTATAGTAGTACACGCGCTGGTTGTCCTTCGCATAGTTTCCTCCGCTCAATTGAAATGACTTTACATCGCCGTTGTGAAAAACTTCACTGGCGAGATAGATTGCTCTTTTGTCTTTCGCTAGACCGGCAACTCCGATACCATCCTCGTCACCAAGTGCGCCATCAATTGAGGTGAAGGTTCCGGCATCAGCATCTCTCATGAGTTGGTCGCCGCAGTACACTTTGCCTTCCGTCACACGATATGACACACGCACTCCGTTGCCGCTTTGCCAACATGAGCCCAGCGTTTTTGTATCAAGTGGCACCACTTCGGTTCCTGCGGTGGCACACGAAAGTATGAGTGCATATTCGGGAACTATTTGCGTAATTGTTCCGCGAAGGCGAACTGCGTCCCCTACGCGTAGCGTGGACTCCACGCAACTCACATCATTGTCTATCCGCACTGATGCGATGCCATGCAACTGCTCGGGTATGGTGAATGCATAACCCGTCTGACACACGTCTCCACCACCACACTCGCGTAGGTATTCGTGTACCTTGGCAATGACATCGAGCTGCTCCAACTTTGGTTTCGAGTTAGCGTCGGGAATCGTAATCGAGAGGTAGATGAACAATACGAGCAACACGAAAATAAGTACCGCTCCGAATTTAAGGAGTCGGACCTGCAGTTTCTGAGTGTCGGTTAATTCCATTTTTTAAGTATAACATTCCCCCTTCAGATAACTGCCGTATATTGTTGACAAAATTAATAAATATGATAAAAAACGAACTAGCTTTCCCTCTATATTGGGAAATGTCCCTCGTAACAACTGAAGGAGTCCAACTTGGCAAATATCGCAATCAACGGCGCAGTGCGCATTGGCAATAGTCTCATGATCAAAGGAGACCGACTGTTCGTCGACGGTGTCGATGTGACACCAGAAGCGAAGGCCATCAACATTGTTGTGCATGGTCACATCGAGAAGCTCGACGTGAACGTCGGCCTCTGCAGGTACGTTGAAATGACGGGCGACAGCGGCAGCGTCAGCACCGGCAGTGGAGATGTGCGCTTAACGGGAAACGTGAACGGTCCCGTGAAAACCGAACAAGGCGATGTCTCTGTCTCAGGCATGGTGACCGGCTCGGTCAAGACTGAGCAAGGTGAAATCACCTGCGGCAACGTCGGTGGTGATGTGGAAACCAGCATGGGTGAAGTCACTTGCGGTAACGTGAACGGAAACGTGAAGACCGGCATGGGCGACATCTCGTATCGCAAGTAAAAGACCCCGCGGCGGGCCGCGAGGAATTCAACCTTTGTCCACGTCGTCACTCGGTCGAAGAACAAATGCAGACATTTGCTCCCCTTCCTCGTTAGACGTAGTACAAAATACTTTGTCCACGTCGTCACTCGGTCGAAGAACAAATGCAGACATTTGCTCCCCTTCCTCGTTAGACGTAGTAACGACAACAGTCGTAGAACACTTGGCTTCGGCCAAGTGTTTTTATTCGCAGAAAAAATGCAGAAAAATATTGACATACATCATTTTTTCTGTTTCTGTAGGAACAGAAACGATTGGCTACTGGAGCATGCATGTTGCTTGATTTCATTCGAAAATACCGCCCCGACGCGATGCGCAACGGATTTATTTATCCGTGTTACGAAAACTTCAGTTTTGCAAATATTCCGAATTCCATACTTGCAGAGCTCGGTCTTGGTGGCGAAAATTCCTTCTCAGAAGTCTTCAGGTGCGCAGGTGTTCCGACATCTAGCGCAAAGAAAATTGTGCTCTTCCTCGTTGATGGTTTCGGCTACACGCAATTCCTCCGTTATGCAGATGAGCATCCATTCCTGAAGTCACTCCTCGAGCGCGGAGTTGTTGCATCGGCGACCGCAGTATTCCCGTCCACCACGGCGGCTGCGCTCACCTCGATACACAGCGGTCTCACGCCAAGAGAACACGGGCTTCCGGAATGGCTTGTGTATTTCGAAGAAGTCGGCGAGCTCGTCAACACGCTCCCGTTTCAAACAAAGCTTCGAGAACGCATGCACAGACTCGATGGAGTGCCGCCTTCGATGCTCTTTTCCAATCAGACTATTTACGAAAAGCTTGCCGAAAGTGGCATCCCCTCGTTTGTGCTTGATCATGCCGACCATAAAGGTACCGCGTACTCGAATGTGGTGACCCGCGGAAGTAGTACGATGCATTACACCAACCTGCCGATGCTTTTTAGAAAATTGCGTGCACACCTTGCGAGCGCACCAACCCCTTCGTATACCTATGTGTACTGGGCAGATATCGACGCGGTTGCGCATACGCATGGTCCGCATTCGGGGCAATACAAGAAAGCCCTTGCACACTTCTTTGGTGGAATGCAAACCGAGTTCATCGAAAAGTGCACGGGACCTCATGCAGATGATGTGACCATCATCGTCACGGCAGACCACGGTCAGGTACGCGTTGACCCGAAGGCGACTATCTACCTCGACAAGTTCCCCATGGTTGTCGACAATCTCGCGATTGGACCACACGGAGAGCCTATCGCCCCTTGGGGTAGCGCCCGAGATGTCTTCCTTGCAATACGACAAGGAAAAGTCGGGGGTGTCGTTTCATTTCTTTCTGAAGTGCTACGGGGAAAAGCGACCGTCATGACCACCACTCGGGCGATGCTCGAGGGACTGTTTGGCAAAGGCACCGTGCATCCGCAATTCTGGTCTCGCATAGGCAACGTGCTCATCATCCCCCATGAACGGAACACCGTGTGGTTCGAACACATCAAAGGCAAAAAATACCGCATGCCCGGTATCCACGGGGGTTTGCACGAAGACGAGATGCTTGTGCCCGTCGCGGTCGCCAATCTCGGAGCATTGCGATGAATTCATGTGCGTAGTGAAAGACAAACCGCCTCTTCAGGGCGGTTTTTTGTATTCACGTGCGAAGCACCTGAAGTAACGCGTAGCACCCGCATTGGCGCAAAGCGCCCGAGAGAGCAGGTCTTCTTGCGACAACGCCAGATAGCGGTTTTTTTATCCGGATTCGTTTTTGCGTATCATGCGCTGTTCGCGAATGATGCCGCCTGAGGGCATCTTGAACTCTTCTTCAGTGAAGGTCTCCCCTGTTGCAACAAATCCTAGGCCTTCGTAAAACTTGATAGCAGGATAGTTGTAGACTGCAGTATCTATCTGCGTGTCTTTGTCTTTATCGAACCATGCGAGTGATTCTGCGAAGAGTGCCTTGCCGATACCCTGACCTTGGTAGTCGGGCAGAATATATATCGTGTGCATTTCATTGCGCTCCAATCCGCGCTTCAACTTGCTGGTGCCCACAACCACTCCGTCGGCAAGTGCCACAAGTACGCGCTCGTCACTTTGAATATGTGTGATGGCATACGCACCTCTACGTATACTGTCATCCGTAAACGAATTTTTATATCGATCTTCTATGTCACTTAACAAAATTCCAAACGCTTCGTTGGGGTAGGTCGCCACCCATGTCTTGTAGTAGACCTCGCGGATTGCCCTCACGTCGTCGGGTTGTGCGTCGCGGATGATGATGTCCATGTGGAGTATTATAACCCAGCTCTACAAACTACAAAAATGTAAAAACACCGCTATCTGGCGTTGCCGCTCGAGGACTCACTATTTCTGCGCTTCGCGCTCGATGCGGGTGCTTCGCACGAAATAAAAAAACCGCCAAGAGGGCGGTTTGCTGTGTTCAGCGTTTGCTGAAAGTGACGACCTTGTGGAATCGCACAAACCAGTGGTCATGTGGCCATCGGGCGAGTGAATCGCGAAACACGATGTAGGCAAGTACTCCGATGACGGAAACTGCCGTGCCGAGCCGTGATACCGCATATGCGCCGTCCGGATAACCGAGAAAAAACAGGGCCACACTTCCGATGCCGACAAGACATAGGGGGATGATGAGCATCCAGCACGCGCTCGCGTAACTACGAACAAAAGACATATGATCCTCTCTCTTAGTGAACAACCTTGCACCATACTTCCAGAAAACGCGTGCACGGTCAACAAAAAAGCGGCCTATTAGGCCGCGAGTGCGTGAGTGGTGTGTACAACAATCTTCGGGACCAGCCGTTTGCACGCAGTGCGCAACTTTTGGTACCGCAAATGGTCAACCATCATGCGCTTTTGCAGGTCGATGCGAAAGCGAACGACTTCTCCGTGCGACTTTCCTTCCACGAGGACAAGGGGGCTCGATAGTGCGCCCTTCTTCTTGCCACTGTACGTGACCTTGGTCGGGGTGAAGTACTTGCTGCGCGAGAACTTCGCAGGAAAAGCGATATTATGCCATTTTGCCATTGTTTCCTTCAGTCTGTCTGGTGTGCCTCGCGCTATCCTAGGCCATGTGGCGAAAATTTTCAAGGAGAAAAAACCACGTGCGTGCTGCGCGTGGTTTGCTGGTTGGGATTTCAGTATCCCCCGTTTGTGCTGGCCGGTGCGCCCGTCACGATGGCGATGCTTTTCGATGACCCGATGCGCGTTGCACCTGCGTCGATGAGTGCTTTTGCCACTTCATATGTGCTGACATCTTTTGAAGCTTTGACAATCATAGTTGGGCCAACAACTGCACGCATCAGTCGGATGTCCGCGACCGTTGCACCCGGTCCGGATGCGAATCCGGAACACGTTTTCACGCCGTCAGCGACTGCTTCTTGGGCGAGTGTGCAAGCCAGTCGTTTTTCGTCGTCGGTGAGTAGTGCAGTCTCGATGATGACTTTGAGTATTGCACCCTCAGCATGTACGGTACGCGCAAGTGCGTTAATCTCATTCCTCACGTATTCCACATCTCCTGACTTCAGGCGCCCGACGTTGATGACCATATCGAGTTCGTCGGCACCGTCACTGAGAGCAATCTTCCCCTCCGCAATTTTCGCTCCGCTCGACATCGCACCAAGCGGAAAGCCGATAACCGCACAGACAGCAACTACGCTTCCCGCGAGCAACTTTTTGACCTGCGGAACATATGAAGAATTCACACAGACGCTGGCAAAGCCGTACTGTAATGCTTCCATGCAAAGTGTGGTGATTTGTTCGGGCGTCGCATCCGGCTTGAGTAGTGTGTGGTCAATATACTGGGCAATCTTCATGCCTTTTCTCCTTGGGGTGGCAATGGGGGAACCTTTCCAGTATCTATACTAATCGCATTTTCGTTTTTCGCTAGTGGCGCACTGCTAGTGGTGGGCAACTCATCAGGGAGACCCATGATTTCTTTTATCCGCTTCGCA
This sequence comes from bacterium, assembly GCA_043756865.1. GTDB lineage: Bacteria > Patescibacteriota > Minisyncoccia > Phycocordibacterales > UBA6899 > MHLP01. The sequence goes on from JAYUQG010000030.1 coordinate 114,586, forward strand.
ATATCGAACTGACCCCGCGCGACCTTGATGTTGTATCCACGACGTGCAGCGTCCATGGCGAGCTTTGATTTTAAGAAATAGGGGTCAATGCGAAATACGGTTTTTGTCATCTCGACATTGTCTATTCCCCCTGAGCGGAGTGCGGAAAGATAGCGCTGCTGTCCAATCTCTTTAAATACCGTTGAGCCTTTTTGTTCGGGCGTAAGTGCCCAAATAGCCCGGACGAGCGGTTCTTCTTCTGCGACCTGAAGGAGCCATTGTATTTGCTTGTCTATTTCGGCCTTATTCATACTTATATAGTAACACCCTGCCATAAATTAAGAAGTGGCGTATGGTAACAAAAAATGCCCACTTGAGGGGGCATTGATCTGGTGCTATTGCAGCACCTTTCCGTTCTCGCCAATACAGAGAAATCCCATTACTGCGAAGATTTCTTCTTCGGTCATACCCTGACTTCGCCCTTCTCGGAGAACCCATGCGGCATACTCCGTTTCTGGAAGCATCTGAATGTGTTCTGGTATCCAACCTTCCGCCATGTCGGTTCCCCAGCTTGCGGTTATCGGCTTTTGGCAAAAACGAAAGTACTGTGCGACACCCCAGAGCGCGTGTGACAAATCAAGAATAATGGCGGGCAGATTGTCAGTGAGTGAAAGTTCTTCTTCCACAAAAATTGCACCGCGCAAGAGTTCAAGCGTGTCCTCATCGAGCATGCTCGGCACAAGCTTGGTTGCGAGTGTGCCATCGAGGGCGGCCACGAGGGCGTTCTCTTCGATGAGCTCGTCGAGGCGTTCGCAGAACATGGACTCCGCTTCCGATGAAAATGCAATCACATCCTCAATGTTCATTACGTCCTCAAGTTCATGTGCCATACATTACACTCCTAGGTTATCTTTTTTTATTATCCATGAAGTTTGTGGGGTGGCAAGCAATATGAGCGAAGAAAAAACCCGCGTGAAGCGGGCTATTGTTCGACACCGAAGCCATCGTGGTAGAGATACTCGAACAATGCGAATATTTCAGTTTCATTCATTCCGCGCGCTGCCGCGAGGTGTGCAATACATGCGCTGTACTCAGCATCAGGCAGGTCATTCAACTCATCGGAAAGTCCGAAATCGTGCATATCCGTAGCCCACGACTCTTTGATTTCCTCGTCACAAAAATAGAAGTACTGCGCGATTCCGTAGAGTGCACGGAAGAGCACATTCAAAATATGTGCGGTGTCCCCTGTTTTGTAAATCTCGAGATCAACATATCCGGAATACGCAATGAGATCCCAATCTCCATCTTCGAGCATGTCGGGAATAAGTTGTCGGTGAATTGTGTCATCGATGACCGAAAGCAGAGTGTTGCCCCCAATGAGCTCATCGAGGCGTTCACACAACAACGTCTGCGCGCGCTCGTCCTCTTTCACTAGCTCGTCAATGTCCTCGGGAATATCCGGAGGCTTTTTCGACATGTGACCTCCGTTGATTGCATCTGGGTTAATTATCCATGGAATGGCGGGGGCGTAAAGAAATCTATCTGGCGTTGGCTATCTGGTGTTACCGCAAGCGGACTTGCTTTCTCGGGCGCTTCGCGCTCAATGCAGCGCTGCACGCCAGTACAGTCAAATATTTATCGATTTATCGAGATGTAAAAAAGCCCGTCAGAGACGGGCTTTGTTAAATTGAGACGACGTATCGTCTCGATGAATGAAATATACACCCTGTGAAGAATTATGCAAGAGGTGGGTGTGGATAATTTGTGGATAGCTGTTTGGCGTTGACTATCTGGCGTTGTCGCTCGAGGACTCACTATCTCGGGCGCTACGCGCTTATTGCAGCGCTACGCGCGAAGAGGCGATGGCGTAATCCCACCAATACCTTGGAATCACTTTGTTAATAACTCCTGTGGCGCACGCAGAGAAATCCCCATGTGCAACCGCTTTGTATTGTAGTATGGCAAATATTTCTTGAGTGCACCATTGAATGCTTCAGGCGTGCGCGATTGCTTGTCGAGACACTCTTCCTGGAGTGTACGATTCATCCGCTCCACATGTGCATTATCGTTCGGTTTCCCAACTCGAGTATAGCGATGCTCTTTCTTGATCTGCTCCACAAACCATTTCCCAAACTCTGGACCATGATCACTCTGGAGCATGCGGAATCGAAATGACGCACGTCGCTCCGCTGCGCGCACAAAGCGGAGCGTGGTTGCTGCGTTCATTCGTTGATAGGACTTCGCATATACCCAACGTGAGTACACATCAATGAGCACAAAGGTATACATGCGCACCTTCGCACTCTGCATGGTGTGGATGGTGTCAATTTGCACCAAATCCCCAGCTTTCTGTGGCATCGGTCGCTGCACGGGTGGATGATACCGCTTGAGGTGACTGCGCTTCTTCATGAGTCCGTGGCGATCGATAGTGCGACGCACGGAGTTGAGTGACACCGTGATACCCTCACGCAAGAGCTGTGCATGTACAATCTCACTCGTACGTCCGTGCATCATACGCAGTGTGACGATACGTCTCACGATATGCTCATTCAACTGCCTTGCGTGACCGTGTGGGCGTGAAGATCTTGTGGGGATGGGATGATGGCCAATCTTTTTTGCACGTTGCACCCACTTCGTCACTGTTCCTGGGGTAATTCCGAAGTGTCGACTCGCTGGTCGCACGCTGTGGCGCAACGCATAGTATGCGACATCTCTGCGTAGGCGAGGCATATATGGATTTTGTGTGTATGGCATAACCTGATTTTAGTACAGGTGTTTCCAAGGTATTGAGATATTACGCGGTGGTTGACATATATGTATTTTTGTGCTAACATAACGTCGGCTGTAAACGGGTGCATTTCGTGCCCAGCCTTGATAACTTCTTCACCAACCCCAAGGAGAGATTCACATGGAAGGTATGATTCGCGCACTGCAACCCGACATCATGGGCTACGTCGGACTACTCACGGCCGCACTCGTGGTCTTCGTCGGCTTCATGTATGCCGCCAGCAAGCTGGTGTCAACACGTACCGGCACCGAAGAACAAGCGCGCTCCACCCGTCGCATCGGTCGCAACATCGCGCTCGCGCTCGTCGCGCTGACGCTCCTCGCTGCGGTGTACCGTGTCGCGACCTACTCGGCCGTGAACCGTGTGCCCAGGAACGACGTCGACGGCTCGGCGGTCTACGACCGTATGAAGCAGAACGCCGAACCCACTCCCCCCGCTTCCCGCTGAACCACCCATCCAACACAAGGAGTTCCTGATGAAACTGCAATCACTCTCGCGCGTTCTCGCGGTTGCCGCGCTCGCCATTCTCTCGGCCTGCGGTAATCAGACGTACATCGGCGTTCCGCCGAACTACATCGGAATGATGCTCACACCCACTGGCTACGAAGACAAGGTCTACACGCCTGGGCAAGTCGACATTGGTGCACAGCGCCAGAGCGGCATGGGCAACCAGCTCGTCCTGATTCAGCGGAGCGGCCTCCAAGTCAAGGAAGCATTCGTTGGCGCTGCGGCAAGCTCGGACAAGGAAGACCATCGCTGTGTTTCCGCCGACGGGTTGCCGTTCACCATCGATGTGCGTCTCCTGCTAGCCATTCCGAACTACGAGACGCCGGCAGGTCAAGTCGACCTGAAACGCCTCTTCCTTTTAGGCAATCCTCAAGCCAAAGATGGCAACGCCCGTGTGCTCACCCTCGATGCGAAGAGCATCTACAACGAGCAAGCGCAGGCAGACGTCCGTGGACGTATCCGCCAAGTCTGCCGACAACTCGCCAATTACAAGGCAGCGTTTGCAGCCTTCGGCGCCGAAGGTGACGCAAGTCTCTCTCGCAGGTTCGAGAAGGAAGTGGCCGCCGTGCTCAAGATGAAGAGCATCCCGCTCGGCATCGTGAATGTCGAGGTCTCCAACCTGAAGCCCGACCAAGCGGTCATGGACGCACTCGTGCAACAAGCTGCCGTCCAAGAGCAGCAAACCGCAATCAGCAACATGGTCAACTACCTATCGGGCGATCCGATGCGTCTCGAGGTTTACCGCATCCAAGTGGGGCGCGAAGTTGCCATGAAGGCCACCACAGTCATCTACAACCAGAGCAGCGGCAACATCGTTCCCGTCCCACGCGCTGTGGCAGCGGCACCTGCACCTGCGGTCGAAGCCAAGAAGTAACAAGAAGAAGCACAAGTTCCACAAGCCACCCTCGGGTGGCTTTTTTGCTGCCTGGCGTTGTCTATCTGGTGTTACCGCAAGCGGACTTGCTTTCTCGGGCGCTTTGCGCTCAATGCAGCGCTACGCGCCGAGTAAAGAATAGTTTCAAAATCGAGGCGTAAAAAAGCCCGTCAGGTGACGGGCTTTGTTAAATTGAGACGACGTATCGTCTCGATGAATGAAATATACACCCTGTGAAGAATTATGCAAGAGGTGGGTGTGCATAACTTGTGGATAGAGCGAGTAGATAGAAACCGCTTCACGGGGAAGCGGCTGAAGAACGGGTGACGCGGAAGAAGCGGAGGTGATTCATTTCTATCGGGTCGATCTCACGGAGCCATGTACCGTGTGAGCGGTCATACGCCCCCCTGATGCGGGCACCAGTTTCATTTTCCTGACCATGGATACGAGCACGCACCCACGCGATGTCTTCCACAAGCTCCCTGCGATGCTTGAGTTCCCACTCGTGCGAGCGAAGCTGGTCTTTTGTGAAGCTCTTTCCCGATCGACGCTCTTTTTCATGCTCGGCAATTCTCCATTCATTGCGCTTTTGACCTTCGAGCGTGTTGTGGAGCAAGGTGTGATATTGAGCGAGATATTTTTTTGCTGCGGAAGCACCCTCGATGATGTAAAGCTCAAACATCGGAAAATGTTTTGCGAGTAGTGAGAGTGCGTACTCGATGCAGGGTGCAGGAAGCTTGTAGAGGAATCGATTCCCCTTCTCCTTCTTCATCTGCACCTGCGTCAAAAAAATTTTTCGGCCTTTAGCGAACGTGCATCCGAGCGTCATCACATGCTCGCTACGGTAATACACCATGAAGCCGAACACACCATCGAGGAAAAGATTGCGGTCATGTTCCGAGCGACCACACTCGTTACTTCCCGTTGTATGCGTGAGTGTCACCTCAAAATCAGAAACTCCAAACGAGAAGTGCTTGATACCATTGTATGCATCAACGAGCGTGTTCCATTCTTCGCGAATGTCGCTACTGCCCCACCGCCAGAGTGAGCTGCGAATCTTCTCGAAGATGCGGTACTCCGGGACTTCGTCAAAACGACGCTGTAGCTCGCGAGACCTGAACATGAAGATTGTACTGGCCTTCATCTTCACTATCTCGGTGATGCTGAATTGGTCGTAATACTCCGTCGGGTAGCTGTGCACTTCGCTAAAGATGTCGTTGCCCTTTGGGACGTCATCGGGGTCGACAAACACTGCCGCTGTACGCTCGCAAAATCTTTCGATAGTCCGAGATGGCAATACATCGTCTGGGATATGAGTTGGCTCTTCCTTGTAGGTGGAGAGCGGAATTCCTTTTAACTCCATGATTCCCTCCTTTCAGTGAGAAGAACAGATAGATTTATTATACGTAATTAATTTTGATTTGTCAATTTACTTCATACGATAGGCAGTGAGCGCTGTGCCGTCTTTGAGCACCGCACGCACATACTGCTCTGCTTTCTCTTCTTTAACTAATCGCTCCCAGATACGGCGCATTGAGGAGGTGGGTTTGCCATCGGCGTCTACGCCGTCATGAACGAGATGCGTATCAGAGTCGAGCGATTGCCCGAAACGCGCTTTGGCGTATGCATCCATTTCGAGCACGCGCCTCGTGCCAAGACCCCGCCGTTGAAAATTCTTTCCTCCTGACTCTTTGTCGCGCTCGGTATAGGTATCAAACGAACCAACATAGGGAGCAGCGTCATCTGTACCTGCTGTTGCTTTGGGATTAAAACAGAGCTCTGCATGTCCTGCGGGAGTATCATCGATGTAGTCGACAAAATAGACGGCAGGTGCGACACCCATATTATTTGGCCATTCCTGTTCCCCCTCTGCAACGTATGTGACGGAACTGTCGGGGTGGTCAATGCGAGCGATATGTGAAAATTGCCCCTGCGCATATTTTTCCGGTGGGGTGTATTGGCTACTTTTCATTTCGAAATAGTTAACGGCACCCTTTGGGAGGTCTTCATAGGAAATACGCGCAATTGAAGCACCTTCGTATGCGCCCGCAAAGCGATCTTCGGCCGTCGGTTCCTTATCACTTCTTGCTCCTTCGTTTGTTGTGTTCATATATCTTGTTAGTCACGAAATAACGTGTCAGTTGTGGAGGGAATCACAGAACCGTTTACTTTCACTTCTTTACCGTTCACGTAGACTCTCACCGTCATCTTCTTGGGACTTGCATAGGTTGCCGAAATATCAACTTTACCCGTATTGGAGTTGCGCCCAAGCTCGACCTGCGTAATAAACGCATCTTTATCTGGTGCAAGAACTGCAGATGACGTATCTCGGGAAATTTTTTCGGCTATACCCGAGGGTACACCCGTTGAGCAGGAATTAAAGAGTATGGGGCCGTCGAGTACGAGCGAAGTGCGGTTTGGACCAGCACCAAAAAAACTTTCCTTTATCCTTCCGTCAGGCGCGTTACTCATTTCAATATTATCGCTTTGACCATGACCTGATACGGAAACAAATTCGGCCTTTTTCCCACCCATGCGGTCGATGTATCGAAGCATGTGTCGCCCGATTTCGTTTCCGCTCCCCCCTTCGATGACACGAACCGTTGAATTAATTTTTTTTGCTTGATCAAAAAGGGCTCCATAATACCGCGGCTCATCAAAGGCGCCGTTGTGATCGGTGAGGGGGGCAACTGAAATACCAAATGGTGCAGCATCGCCCTTTTTTATAGATAACTGTTCATGGAGAATTTCGACCGGATATCTTCCGGGAAAGCGAATACCGTAATTTGCAGTAAGATGAGCGAGACTTCCACGCTCTTTGCTCTCAAGTGCCACGAGGCTCATGGCGTTGTTTCTCAATCGCTTATTGTAGATTTGCATAGCTTTTTCGCGAAATTGTGGCGTATGGGGCTTGTGCAAAGAATTGAGCGACTCTTTCCAGTAAGGCAAATATGATTCGGCTGGAACATTGTACGCACGGAACAACTCCCTTGTGACCATCTCGCCACCACGGTTCATCCCTTCATTTATTGTACTTCTGCGAATGCGCGAGGATGGGCGGTAATCGTCTGAAAAAAGCCCGTGCACATCATCAAATGAAAGTTCCTTTTTTGCTAACTTCTCCGCCAAAAGCTGAGTGCCCTCTTTGTGGCCCGCTTTCGCAAGAAAGCCCAAAATTCCTCCTTTTTTGTATGCACGGTACGGTTCTTGCTGTGGGGGTAGTTCGGCATACACCTTGCTGGCGATGGTCGACACCGAACCGATGACGCGCTCAGAGTCCTGTATTTTATCATCTTCAACCGCGCGAGTGACGTTTGCCACATGGCTACTAAACAATGCTCCGAGTATTTCAACTCCCTGCATGTCTCCCGTCTCGGCCTTTTGCTTCGCACCATTGATGAGTTCATCCTGAAACGTAAATACTCCGCCAATAGCTGCCTCTCGTGCGCGAGCAATTAAATCTTTTATCAATAAAGAGGGGTTGGTGCGCCTCGTCAACTTTGATTCATCCATCGGCGTAACCGCTGCAATACCATTGAGCATGCGCATCGCATTGGCGAAGTCGGCATCAGACACAGCCTCCGTTCGGAGTGCTTTTGGATATGTCTGTAGCTTTGATTTCAGAAAATTAATGCCCGCACTCACCTCGGCGTAATTCATTTTCCGCAGCTGGGTGGCGGCAATCTCCAGTTGTGCTATTTTTTCCTGAATATTGGGTTGAGTTGCGCTGTCATATTGTTTCATTTTTGAAATGCTTTCCGCAGCAGACAACGCTGCATGGAATGACTCAAGTGTCGCTGTGGCATTTTTAAGGCCCTTCTCCATTTCCCAGTGCTGTTTGAGTGTTGTGCTAAGTGTTGCCTCAGTAGTGTGTGGGGGTGCCTCCTCGGCATACGCAGGCATCGCACCGCCAAGCGTAGCGGCAAGCACTGTTGCCATAGCTGTTTTATCAAATGCTCGTTCAATTCGCTTAAATATGCCCTTTTGGGGAGCCCCGTCAGAGGGTCCACTACTTTGGTCTGTTCCTATAGGCAACTCACATGAAACAACCGCCGATTTATCTGCGGTGTTCGGAATGAAGCGTTCTTCGCCTGCAACGTTTGAAGATAAATCATTTAATGCGTCTTGTGGAAACTCGGGTGAATGTTCGGGCATGTATGGGGCGTTAACTATTTGGCGTTGTCGCTCGAGGACTTGCTTTTCCTGCGCTGCGCGCCAATACAGGCGCTTCTCTACTTGGCGTTGCTATCTGGCGTTACCGCTCTCAGATTCGCTTTCTCGGGCGCTTCGCGCTTGATGCTGGCGCTGCGCGCGGTTTCAGTGCGGGCAAACTGCGTTGCTTTCCATTCTTCGATGAGTTTGTGATTTCCCCCGAGGAGAACCTTTGGGACTTTGTACTTTCGTTTCTTCCATACTAAAACTTCGGGGCGGGTGTAGACATCGGGGCTGGCGGTGCGCTCTTCTTCAACGGAGTCGAAGGAACCGAGTATGCCGGGGATTTGGCGTGCCACTGCATCAATCGCAATCATGGCGGGTATCTCTCCCCCCGTAAGTACAAAAGGGCCTACGGATATGCTTTGTGCGCGCAAAATCTTGGGTGCACGCGCATCAATACCTTCGTAGCGCCCCGCAAGGAAAATAATATCGTCGTATTTCTTCGCCCAGTCACGTGCCATCGCATTAGTAAACTGCTTTCCACCGGGAGCGAAAAAAATGGTTTTTATGCGCTTTGTTTTCTTGCCCTTCGCTTTCATCGCTGCCTTTAAGTAGGGCTCGGCTTCGAGTACCATTCCCGGACCACCTCCATAGGGACGGCGGTCGACACGTGCATGTTTGTCCTTAGTGAAATCACGCGGGTTATAGTATTTAATAACAATCTTTTTGTCCTCCTGTGCGCGGCCCAAAATAGAGTCGTCCAAATAGGCGCGCATGGTGTCGGGAAACAAGCTGATGATATGAAACTTCATTGCTCTCCCAGCATAACGAATTTCTGGTAAAACAAAAGACCGCGCGTATTTGGCGGTCACGGTTGTTCCGTTTCGTGGGACTTCAAGAATTGCTCAAACTCGTCGAGGACCTGGGTATGTCGGTGGCGTTGAATTTCTGCAACAACACGCATGAAGTCACAACGTTCTTCTTCCATAAGCTGCAGGAGATTGATACTTCCGAACGATCCCATCACTTTTGATTCATACTGTATACGTTTGAGAATTTCGATTGCTTTCCCATTCAGCACAGCGTCACACTCGCCATCGGCAAGCAGGCGCTCGAGTTCCTCGATATCCGGCGGACGGTTGTACATATGACCTCCCAAATGCCTCTTGTGTTATGTTATCAGCTTTGGCGTCGGCGTAAATAAAACACCATACGGAGATGGTGTTTTGTGCCTGAGTCAAGACTTTCGTGCACGCTTTCTTTTGCGATTAAGGGCGTGAGTAAGAAAACGCTCAAGTACTCCATCGCGACGCCTGCGTTGAATGTCGGCAATAACACGCTCGAAATCATTAAGTTCTGCTTCAAGCTCGGTAGAGCGTGTGATGTTTGCACGGCCTCGGGCCTGCTTGAGTTCTTCTTCGAGACGCTCGGAAATTTCAATCGCACGTGAGTTCAACAGGTCTTCATCTTCCGCACGTTCCAGAAGGTCCGCGAGGTCGGCAATATCGGGGGCACGAACCGGCATAGTCTCCTCCTTAGGAACCGTTCTTTAACCATACTAGCAATATGAAGTGCGAAGTAAAGTGTCTCAACAAGCAAAAGGGCATCCAACCCTTTTTTTGTCGACACTCGGTCGAAAAGCAAATAATTACATTTGCTCACCTCCCCGTAGGGCGAAGTATGGAATACCCAATATGACGGCAAAAAAATAACCTGCACAATTAGCGCAGGTGTGACGTTAGCCTGATACAATGTATTTTTCATACTCGTCAAGGACACCATCGCGACGGCGGAGTCTGATCTTCTCGAGCACACGACGCAAATCTTCCATCGTTTTGTCGACGTCAATCGTATTGATATTTCCAAAGTATCGCCGGATTGTTTTGGTGGTCTTTAGCCGTGCATATATCTCGATGGCCTTCTTGTTTAACGCATCATCGTGCTCGGCGTCGTTGAGCATTCGCTCGAGCTCTTCGATATCCGGTGGGCGATTGTACATGGTACACACCTCCATTAATACTCCCGCAGTTCTTCCTCAAATACTAACAACTCTTTACAAAAAGAAAAGCGGTTGACATGTCACCCTTTGCGAGATAGAACGTGGAAAGCAACAGTTCACTCACACAAGGAGACGCCGTGGCGACATACATCGCACCCGAGGAACTGAAGGTTGGAATCCTGAATGCGCTTCAACTCGCGGGATACACCACCCTCGAGCACATCATCACCTTTGATGATGCGTGGAAAATCGTACATGAAGCGTGCTATGACAAGTGCCTCGAGCAGCCTGCAGTCAAACTGGCTGGGTTCTATCTCGAATACGTGTACTCCGCGTGGTTCGGAGAGGTGCTCCACTGTCATGGGCCGTTCACGGGAGCGGACAAGCCTGACCCCGGAAGCTCTAGCTTCTTGTTTCACAAAGGCATGCGGGACCCTTGGATATACGTCGAATTTGCCCTGCCACTGCAGGCGTGACATGCCGCCTTCGGGCGGTTTTTTGTTACCAACGTTTTTTTCATGTACAAAAACCACTCACAATATGCGAGTGGTTTTTGTTACAATTTCTTTTTTAAAAAGTTTCGGTTTGGTGTGAGATGCAAAGGTTTGGACTGAGCCAGTATTTGGGAAGCTGTAGGAGTGCTACTCCTTCCATGTCTGCCAAAGGAAAACCGAGCGGGTCACCCAAATTGGAACTTTATGCCTTGAGGTCGGCGATGACGTCATCCACTTCTGAATGAACTGATGAAGGTCCACTCACAGCTGGCGCACGCTTGCCACCTTCTGGCTCGTTGATTTTCAGATTCACGCGAGCATTGTTCTTCATGCCCACAACGCGAAGCAAGGTACGAATCGCCTTGGCAGTATTGCCCATGCGACCGATGACCTTTCCCATGTCCTCCGGGTCGATATCTAACGTCAGTAATACACCCATCTCATCCACAACACGAGAAACCTGCACGGCTTCCGGTTTGTCTACAAGAGACTTCACGAGAAACTCGAGAAACTCCTTGTCGCTGTATGTTTCAGCCATTGTCGTTTAGCTATCCTATAACTTCTAGCATGATGTGACGGACAAGCCACACCATGTGTACTCAGAGTATATGCGAAAAAAACTTTCGTCAATTCCATAACTGAGTATGTGTAATAAAAAAAACGACCGTTCTGGTTGTTGTTAATTCAACTGCTGTCGGCAATGATGTAGACCATCCTGTAACGTCCCGCATTTGAGCCGTCTTCGTATGTTTCTGTGTTCATGTGGAATCGCGATCCCGCGTTCATGACCTCAGGCATGATCTTTCTATCGCGAGACACTGTCCCAAGTGAACTTACGTACTCATGCTGGTCAATTTGTGGGCGCAGACAAAAACAACGACGAGCGTCGTTGTTTTGTGTTTGTATTAGTCGGGTTGAGCGGCGAGTACAACTGATTCCTTTTCCTCGGCGGGTGCTTCGGGAGGTGCTTCGGCAGGAACCTCGGCTGCAGGTGCTGCGGGAGCAACTTTCTTTGGCTCCTCCTTTGCAACTTCCTTCACCACTTTGGTCTTCTTGTTCATCGCGTTTACTTTCTTGCCTGTGATGATTTTCGCATCGACGAGGAGATTGTGTACCGTGTCGGAAGGCTGTGCGCCCTGACTCATCCAGTACTTTACGCGCTCACCATTAATCTGAGGCTTGCCCTTGCGTGCGTCATAAGAACCGACATATTCGGCAACGCCACGAGTCTTCTTTGGAGAACGGCGATGATCCTGCACAATGATGCGGAATGATGGGTCGTTCGTGCGTCCAACGCGCTTTAGTCGTATTGCTAACATGGGAGAGATACTAACAGAGGGGGCTTCATTGGTCAATAAATACAGGGTAAAATGACTATTGACTAGTTACAATAAAAGTGATATAATATAGCAATCACAACCGTTCCCCATCAAACGAAAGGCTCTTCAAAATGGAAACAGTCGCCGCAACGAGTGCAGCACGTCCCAAAGCACTTCCAGTACGCAGGTACATGCCCAAGATGACTCGGCGTGAGTTCCTGCGCTGGTGTCGGGATAACCCCAAGCAACTTGCACGTGAACTGGTACGAGTCACCACGGGGTTTTGAGGTCCGCAGAACGAAAACATCAGCAGCGAAAGCTGCTGATTATTTTTATTGACATTTTATTCAATTGATGATATAATCATAATGTTCAGTTAATTCAGCCAAACGGAGGCATCCATGGCAGTCCATTTTGTGTACAAATGCCGCGCCTGCGGTGCGCACTTCAGCAAAGGTCACTTGCCCACCTTCGAAGAGGCAGACAGAGTATTCGGTGACATCCGCAGACTGAGCACTAACGGCGGTGCGTGCGCGGCGAACAATCTTCGCATGCTCGGTGGTCACCACGATTGCAAGGTGCTCAAAAAAGGTCTGGCCGACCTCGTCGGCATCGGCGACGATCCACATGACATGGTTACGCGTCCACGTTGACGCTCAGAGGACCAACTTCGGCAGCCCATACGGGCTGCTATTTTTTTGACATATAATATTTGCGTGATATGGTGCAATCAGTTTAGGCCTTTTTCACATCACAGGAGTACACATGCGGCACATTATCCTTTTGATCAACGTGTCCTGTCAGCTCTCTATCGCAGAGCGTTTCATGTGGCAGACAAGCATCGACCTCAATCTGCCCGAAGCGTCAGGAGATGAAGCGGCCGTTGACCTCGCCATACATCAAGGTTGTGAACGTGCAAAAAGAAAGATTGCCGACCGTGACTCACGTTTTTTGAGTGCTGACCTCGGTGCCACAGTGATTGGTTTCCAGATACTTCCCTGACACTTCCCGTGTCCCTGCGGCAACCCCCCCCCTCTGGGTTGCCGTTTAATTTTTCCCTAATTTGGCTTATAATAGGGGTACACATGACATTTCTCCTTCTGAGTAAAACGGGTATGCACTTTACACTCTCCTCTGCTTTTATCTTCGGTATCATCTTTTTCCTGTTGATTGCATGGATTATCTTCACCATTGTCGTGCGCTACCACTGGAAAAACTATAGTTCAGGGGGCGTCGAAATCCTGCGCATGAACATGATTTACCTCATCGGGTCAGCTGCGATTTTCACCTTTATGGTCGTCTCGGCGTTCCTATATTTCGCGTCATCTTCCATATGATTGAAATTGATAAAAGCGAAAAAATAGTCCGAGTCGTCCGTAAGCACTGGTTTGTATTGGTGGCGGATATACTCATACTCATATTCTGCGTATTGATACCTATGGTACTTTTGTTTGCGCTTCGCCTCATCCCTTTCGAGCAGTACCTGACGCTCACGGGGAATAGCGTATATGCTGGTGCGTTCTTCTTCTTTGCGTGGCTCTTTATTGTCTGGATGATGGGATGGAATATGTGGACAGACTATTATCTCGATGTGCTTATCATCACCGACCGCCGCATTTTCGATATCGAACAGAAGGGGCTGTTCAGACGCACTTCTTCGTCATTTCGTATCGATAATATTCAAAACGTAACCGTAGACCAAAAAGGAATCATCCAAACACTACTCAACTTCGGAACCATGAAGTTGGAAACTGCAGGTGAGCGTGAGGATTTCGTCGCACATTTTATCGCTGACCCATACATCATCAAAAAGTTCGTCAACGAGATGCAGGATACTGAAGTTGAAAAATCAAAACTGGTGCATTTTGAGGACGCAATTAAAGAAGTGAAAAGAGAACTCGGCCCTCCTGCCCCTGCACACCCAGAACACTTTACTTACACTAAAAGCGACGCATCCTAAGTGCGTCGTCCACACATGAAATTCATAAAAAAGAAACACCTCCCAAAAGCAGAAGTACAAAAAGAAAAGACAATTCGTCGCACCAAAATAGCCGCAAAAGCACATGTGCGCGAGCACCACGAAGACCACACGAGCAAGAGCCCGCGCTTCCCCTCTACACATGACGTCGAGGGCACGATTCGTATTACCGCAAAGGCAGTCGGGTATGTCGAAGTTGAAGGAATGAAAGAAGACATCGAGATTGCCCCCGGAAACCTCAATACCGCACTCGACAAAGACCGTGTGAAAATTATTCTTCACGGCAAGCGTGTCGGCAATCGACAGTCAGGAGAAGTGACGGACATCCTCTATCGTAATAAAACAAAGTTTGTAGGAGTACTTGAGCGCGAGGCAGGAAGCTTCTTTCTTCAACCTGATGACCCTCGCATGTATCGCACCATACTGATACCCAAACAACATCTGCATACAGCAAAGCAGGGTGACAAAGTTTATGTCGCAATGACCAAGTGGGATGACGTACGCAAAGAACCTATTGGTGAAGTGCTCAAAGTACTCGGGATACCCGACACACACAATGTGGAAATGGAAGCTATTGTGCTGGAGCGTGGGTTCGATACTACCTTTGACGCTGACGTGACGAAAGCGGCAGAAGAAATCCCCTTGCTCATTCCTGAGAGTGAAATTGCGCATCGCATACAATCCCCCATCGGGAGAGACATGCGCAAGGTGCTCACCTTTACCATCGACCCGAAAGACGCAAAGGACTTCGATGATGCACTCTCGTGGAAAGTACTCCCCAACGGCAATATCGAAGTGGGTGTGCACATCGCTGACGTGTCGCACTATCTCACGCCTGGGTCACGCATCGACAAGGAGGCTGTAGAGCGTGCAACATCGATTTATCTCGTAGACCGCACGATTCCCATGCTCCCCGAGCGCCTATCTAATGGCATCTGTTCGCTTGTCGAAGGGGAAGACCGACTCACCTTTTCAGCCATATTCACCATGAATGCTGCGGGGGGTGTTGAGCAAGAGTGGTTTGGAAAGACGATTATTCACTCTGCAAAACGTTTTACCTACGAGGAGGCACAAAAAGTACTCGATGATAATAAGGGTCCGCACATCGAAGCTCTCCGTTCGCTCAATGACTTGGCAAAGAAACTCCGGATTAAACGCATCGCAAATGGAGCCATCGCCTTTGAGGCAGAAGAGGTGCGATTCGAGCTGGATGAAAATGGCAAACCACTGCGTGTCTACAAGAAAACAATCGGAGACACCAACAAGCTGATAGAGGAGTTCATGCTTCTTGCAAACAAGCATGTCGCACAACTGATTGCACTCAAGGATACGCGCGCGGAAAGCACGTTCGTCTATCGTGTGCATGACGCACCCCACGAAGAGCGCATACAGGACCTACGTGATTTTCTCCACGGAGTTGGCTTCGAACTCAAGCTCGACAAGTTTGGACAAGTGACCTCACAAAATATCAACAGCATGCTCGAAAGTGTACGCGGACGCGCAGAGGAGGCGATGATTCAAATCGCAACGGTGCGCGCAATGGCGAAGGCCGTGTACACCACGAAAAATATCGGGCATTTCGGACTCGGATTCGAGCACTACACGCACTTCACCTCCCCTATTCGTCGTTACCCCGATCTGATGGTGCATCGACTTCTCGAAAGCTATCTGCTGGGTAAGCCAATTCCAAAGAAAAAACTTGAAGAGCAAGAGCGACTCGCCCGTTATTGTTCACAAATGGAAGTACAGGCGGCGGAGGCGGAGCGTGCGTCTATCAAATACAAACAATGCGAATATTTCGCCGAGCGTATCGGAGCAGAAATCAACGGCTCCATTTCTGGTGTCACCGAATGGGGCATCTATGTGGAAGACCCTGAAACAAAGGCAGAGGGCATGGTGCATGTAAAAGACATTCCCAACGACTACTATTTCTTCGAAGAAAAAAATTATCGTCTCGTTGGTAGGGAAAAAGGTAAATCCTATCGCCTCGGCGACAAAGTGCGCGTCAGCATCGCCACGGTCGACCTGAAGCGCAAGCTCATTGGGATGAAACTCCTGTAGTGAAAAAATGCTATTTCCGCATTATTCTTACTGCGACCCTGAAACCAGCGTAAACAGCAAGAAGAGTGAAAATAAGTCGCAGAAAATCAGACGACACGCTAATCCATTGTGGTATTTCATTGTTGGCGAAAGCAGCAAGAAAAATAAAGGTGACCTCCACCACAGAGATAATCACATAGAAAACGCCTACCCATACCGCTGCACCCATAAGTTTTCGTTTCCAAGATATTGGCCTGTCTGGTCTTATTGTAACCATCTGTTCATTTTGCATGGATGAAATCATGACTTAGCGCACATCACGCTGCTACTTTTAATAACCCCCGCATTGCATTTCATTTCAATCCTACTTCTCAAAAACTCACCATAATCGATGTTGGCGCTAAGATCATAACCCTCTATTAACTTTAATGCTTCAGCATCTGGCCCATCTTCCTTTACGGAATCCCAATACTGATTGGCGTATTCAACCCCAGAAGCATTCACAAGTGCCCCAACATCATACCCTATGAGTTGGTAGAGATGTTCGATTTCAAAACTTGAAACGTAATTATCAGACTCAGGAGAAGCTACATGCTTTTTGCACTGTTCCTGGTTGATATTTGAGTTAAATAAGGGTGATTTCACCTTGTCACAGAGTTGAATATTTTTCGTCGCAATCGCAAGGTTCTGAATACACTCAGAACGCAAAAATGTTTTTGAAAATAAGGCAGGTGAATGTACAAAAATTGCATTTTGGGAAATATGCTCGCATGCAATTAAGGATTCGTGAAAGGCGGCTGTATCTCGAACATAATATTCAGGCCGTGTTCCCTCTCGTTCTTGTCCGATCCGATATGATCCTATGTACATGACAATCCCAGCGCATGTCACGACGAATATTAGAAGACTAGTAGTAACAAGGATTTTTTTCTTCATTCGGTAATTGTATCAAAGCACACGCTACCATCAAAAGATTCTCTAACGAATTACTATCTTCTGTGAACTTTAATCAGGGCTGCCTAATTACCCATGCTACTAGTAGCGTAGGTAATTCATTTATTTGAAAAATATCTCAAAAGATTAAGTGATTCTACCGAGGACTGCCCTTGGTAAGAATGAAAAAACTGCCTGTCTCCCCTTTTGGTCAGAGGGCTAGGGCGGTTGTGGTGATGTCAGTTAATACCGATTGATCCGTATGTAACCGATGATGGCGTGCCGCTCACTCCTGTGGCGTAGCCACACTTAGCCGATTGTTATCATACGCAGAGCGTGCTGCTTCGTGGCTATCACGAGAGAATTGTTTGCGGAGTCACTCGTATCATAAAAATACGCTGCGTCGTCATGGGTACGCCCACCGCGGATATGGCGACCAATTGTACGTTCACGTAGCACTTCCGCATCGGCTTCAAGAAAAAGTTTTTGACCTAAAAATGGCGCAATGGATTCCCAGCCGTATTCGGGATACAAGAGCCACAAACCTTCGACTATGAGAAGTGCGGGAGTATCTACCGTGATGTGCGGCCCGTTACTTGTGGGTTCATGGAGAGTGCGAGAATAGTTAGGAAACGAGACTGATGCTCCTTCCCGAAAAGCGCTCAGGTCGTGTGCGAGTGCACCAACATCATAGGTATCGAAACGACCCTTATGCGTGCTTATTCCCTTTTCGCGCAATATTTCGTTTCGGAAATGATATGCATCAATCGTGAGTGGAACTACGCTTAGCTCTGGATCTATTTGTGAAAGTAAATTTTTCATCACCGCGACAAACACCGACTTCCCTGCGCCCGAGGGGCCTGCAATGCCCACCACGCGACGCAGTGTGTCACTTTTTTTCCAGTCTTCGTGTACTGCGCGTGCCTCAGCGATATACTGCGCGCGTACATACTCCTCCACGTGACTGAGGTCTATTTCTTGGTCAGTGACGGTAACTTTTTCGGGAAATAACATATTACGTGCTTTGGTATGAAGTACGAACGCACTCGAAGAGTGAGACATTATTGTAATTGTTCAACGATGCCGTTGTGTCGTACCAACATGACTGCTTTCGTTTGCTGTGGGACGCAATTATTTTCTTCCCAATCGATTCCACAACTTTGATAATTAAATTCAAGTGAAACTTTCCATCCCTCATCAATACGAATGATATCTTTCTTTCGTTCTGACCAGCCTTTGAATTGAACATCTTCGACTGTAAATACTTTAGTACGCAGAAAATGTTCCGCTACCGTGTATGCTTCGACTTCATTCTTGATCTCATTTATTACCGTAAGTTTAAAGTTTTTATTCTCAGGCCTTTTTCCGTCTTTATCATTTGTCCGAGTGACGATAACACCATTATACACCCCAGGAATTAATGGGGCCTTGAAGGTATGTCCGTAGTCCCCATAGTTCCCATACAGCATGGTATTTTTTGGATCTTTTGGCAAAGTTTGTGCCTCATAGTGAAGAGTTCCTGGGAGAATAACGATGGTAACCTCTGAATTCATGTCTGAAAGAAAAGTAATCCCCCCCCAGCCTTTACATAATATTCAAAACGCGAATCCAATGTTAATTCTTGAAAATCATCAGCATTAAGGCTTTCCGTTCCGTGCACATTAACTTGAGCCACTGAGGGATTTTCAAGCTTCTGCGTGTTGTTTTTCAACCCCACATCCGTTTTTTCAAAAGACACCCAGATTAGGCCCATAATTATTATTAAAATGGTCACTACAATTATTATTCCACGATTCGATTTTTTTATTTCCAACATGCACTGAAATGATAAAAAATAATTACACTATTTTGCGACGGCTTCGGCTTCTTCAAAGGAAATGCTGAGTACCTTTGAAACCGCATCATTCCCCATCGTAATTCCATAAAGCACTCCTGCACGGGACATAGTCTCACGATTGTGTGTGATGACCATCAGCTGCGAGAGCTTTGCAAGATTCTCTATCATATCGCCATATTTGCGGCTGTTCGCTTCATCGAGCGCTGCGTCTGTTTCGTCCAAGACCATGAACGGTGGAGGGTTCACTTGTGAAATGGCAAAGAGGAGTGCAATGGATGTGAGGGCACGTTCGCCACCCGAGAGCATCTGGAGGCCTTTAATCTTCTTATGTGGAAGCGAGACGGCAATGTCGATGCCTTCTTCGTCATTTTCGTCTTCCTCATCGGGCACTGCGTCTCCTGGAACATCGGAAAGGTCGAGGTCGGTATCACGCTTCTTGCGCTTCTCTATCTTTACTATAAAGAGCTCCGCAATGCCGCCTCCAAACATGAGCTTAAAGAAGTCGCTGAATTGCTTGTTGATTTTTTTGACGCCTTCTTTGAACTCGGTGTCGAGTTTCTCATTCAGTTCCGAAATAAGCTGATAGAGGGACTGTTGGGTGGCAACCAAGTCAGTAATTTCTTTTTCGAGATATGCGTCGCGCTCTATAGTTTCGGTATACTCTTTCTCAGCATCTTCGCCGCCCGCTGCGCCAATATCTTCGAGGCGAATCTTGCCTCGTTCGATTTCACGCCTCCGCGTCTCTTGGGCGTCGCGGGTTTCACCAAGGACTTCCTCAACGCTCAGCGTGACGCCGGAATAATCCAAAACGGCGCGTCCAAGTAAAACACCTGCTTCGTTGAGTTCTTCTTCGAGGCGACGTGCTTCGCGTGCGAGATTGTCTTCTTCGTTCCGCATTCTATCCAGCATGCTTTGAAGTTCGCCTCTGCGTGACATCATCTCGAATAGTGCGCGCTCCGTGTCACGTGAGCGTTCTTTCTCTTGGTCAATTTCTGATTTTACCGCCTGATACTCGCCTTCCATGCCTTTGGTCTCTTCGCTCACAGCGCGTAGTGACTCTTCCACAACTGACTTTTCTCCCTTGAGGTCATTCAGTTCTTTGTAGTCTTCGTCGGTCAAGGTCTTTTGACCCGCCTCAGCCTTGTGGTTCGCGATAAACTCTCGCACTGCACCACGCACTTTGCCAAGAATGCTTTTGACATAGTCTATGTCGGTGGAGTTCATGGCGTACTCTATCTCCTGTGCAACGCCAGATTCGAGACCTTCGACTTCGCCCAAGCGAATAGGAATATCCTCTTGGTGTGCCAATGACTCCTGCTTTTTGCGAAGCTGCTTTTCTTCGTACTCAATCATTCCCTCGATGCGGCCTGCGGAGCGCGAAAGTTCATCATAGCGGGCGCGGGTGGCACGCAGGCGGGACTCCACGTCCAGCAGTCGGTGACTCTTTTCATCCCCTGCGTTCTCCTTTGCGAGCTCACCACGCGCGTGTTCAATCTTCAAATTTAAATCTGCAAGTTCACCAACGGGAACATGCTTTCTGCCTGCAATATCACTACTTTTATGCTCAACATAAATCTCTTCGCGCTTCAGGTATTCGCGGTACAGTCCGATTAAACTCTCGCGGAGTTCTTTGCCCTCGTTTATTTTTTCCACCTGCTTCTTCAAGAAACGTAGATGGGGGGCAATCTCGCGGCGGAGTGCCTCGGCTTCTTTCATGTTCTCTTCGGTCTTCTGCAGGCGGCGTTCGCTCTCGGCGCGCTTGTATTGGTAAATCTTGAGACCGAGCGCGTCTTCAAGCATTTCACGACGTTCTTTGGGGTTGGCATTCAATATACGGTCGGCCTCTCCCTGTGAAATCATGTGGTGTCCTGATGCGCCGATGTGTACGGCAGCCAACAGCTCAAACACGTCTTTCAGGCGTACCTGTGAGCCATTTATAAAGTATTGGTTTGTGCCGTCGCGATACACTTCGCGCGAAACACTCACTTCGTCGAAGTCGAGCGGAAATTCGCGCTTTGAATTATCGAACACAATAGTAACGTTAGCGCGATTCGCGCGAGAGGTAGACTGCGAGCCGTTGAAGATAAGATCTTCGCCGCGTTTTCCGCGCATAGACTTCATGGACTGCTCCCCTAGCACAAAGCGAATAGCTTCTGCGACATTAGATTTACCCGAGCCGTTTGGTCCAACGACCGAGGTAATCTGCGAGGTGAATTCCAACACTGCCTTTTTGCCAAAGGACTTAAAGCCAAATACCTCCAAACGTTTTAGGCGCATGATGTGGATATTTTAGCATAAAACAGAGCAAATTTTGCATTTCTGGGGAAAAGAAAACCCCGCACTTTGGCGGGGCTCTGGTGTCCCTTTGGACTATTCTCCCTCGAACATGCGCTCGGGGGACATCTTGGAGCGGCACACTGCGGCCGCAGTATTGCACACGTTGGTAAAAATGTCATCCCAGATATCGCCACTTGAACGTCCTGCTGCGGATGTGTCGTTTTGTCCGAAAAACGAGATGTTGCGACCGAATGCGGCGGCGGCGTTTTCCACTTTGATTTTGCCGTTTGCGTCGGTTACGGTCGCAGGTACGCTGCCACTCGGAGAAAGCTGGCTCAGGATGTCCACAAAGTGAATGCGTTTGCCGTGGATACAGGCAGCAGAAACATCATGTTTGAGTGCCTGCTCCCTGCCGCCGGTGGCGATGAGGATGTCGAGACTGACGATGAACATGTCTGCGTATTCGTCTTGCGTTGCAGCAACGTAAACAGGCTTTTCGTCGTCGGAAACATAGAACATGAAGCGCGGGCACGAGAACCCGAGTGAAACTTCGTTGCGCTCATGCATGACCGCCAGAATGGCGCGGTCAACACCCATGTTCGATGCGCCGTTGGTGACCACGAGGTGAGCGCCTGGGAACTTCGACTTCAAATGCTTGAGCGTGCGTCGCAAGAGTGCCGCACACGCTTCTTCGTATGCGCCATCCTTGATGCCATAACGCAGGAGTTGTTCTGTGCCGATAGACGAGTAACCGTTCATCGAGATGATGCACGAATCCGGATGCGACAAATAGTCGGCCTTTGCCCGATGATATTCATCGGGAAGGTAGATTTTCTTTTTCGCGAAACGCTTCTGGTAGATACGATCCGCAAGCGGTTCATGGGGATTCAGGCATGTGACGCCAGTTTCCTGAAGTAAGTATTCCGCGTTCCTGCGCTCGACAACTACAACAGCACCGTCGCGGTAGATTTTTCCTTCATTGTCCATATACTTCCTTTACGTAGGAACAAAAAAATCTGCTAAAAAAACCATAGCATGAAATTTAATAATAAGCAAGGTACTCGTCCGAAAAAGAAAAGACCCCGCTTGGGGTCTTAGTGATGCTTACGCGGTAATCATGTGCGTGTAGTAGGGCTTGCAGATGCCCTCGCCAAAACGCTCGTCGAGCACTCCGGTGATGTTGATGTCGATATTGCCGCCACGTGCGGTGAATCGCAGGTATCCACCTGCCGTTTTTTCACCGAGCGGAATCGCTTCCGAATGTTGCGGTAGAAACTTGGGACGCACCAACAAAAGTTGGATGAACTCGTGAATTGCAAAATAGGTCTGCTTGCGCTCTTCGAGTCGCATGTCCGCAAGGAGAATATGGCTCCCCTTCAGTCCGCGGCCACCGTTGATGCCCATCAGTACGTAAGGATCCTTTGGTGGTACCTTGCCGAGTTTTGTCGCCTCAAACTCTGCACACTTCAAAAGCTGGTGCAGCGCTTCAGTGGTCTCATCGGTGCGACCACTAGCACTCCGTAGTGACATGACTTGCCGCCGGAGTGGAACAAGCGTCGTGGGGAGCACAAGCAAGAGGGTGAACTCCCCCGCAATAATCGGATGCAGTGCGGGTGGGACAAAAAAGTTTTGCACCCGTTCGATGAGCGGTTTGAGTTCGCGCCGAAACGCTTCGGGTGAATACCCAGCACACTCTGCAAAACCGAGTTCGATGTACCGGGCAATTTGTTCATCCAAGCGTTTGTCGATATAGACTATCGCCTCTTTCTGGTAATGACGCTCCACGCGCAAGCGCATTTGCTCGAGCAGTTTTCCCGACCGCTTCGGGTTCTCGAGTTTGTAGCGTTCGATGGTGCGAATCGCCTCACGAACCAACATGGCCGTAATTTCGTCGAAGCCGGGTGTACCTCCCACAACGGTAAGGAGTGGGGGTGCGCCGTCGTTTCCGTCTTCTCTCATTTTTGTGTTCTCCAAAGTGAGGATCTGTCTCAGTCGACGATACTATGCGCACCTCGGTGCGTCAAACGACTGCTTCATCTTGCCAACCACGCTTGATGAGCGCGGCATGTGCAGCGACCTGCTCGGCATCTTGTTTGGAGCGACCCTCGCCATTTGCAATGAGCTCGCTTCCGATGTACACCCCGACATCAAAACGTTTGTCGTGGTCAGGTCCGCTTTCTTTAAGTACTTCATAGTTCGGAGTGATACCCGTGCGCTCTTGTGCTTCTTCTTGAAATTTGCTTTTTGCATCCTGCCAGAGTCTCTTGCCTACGATGTCGTCCAAACGCTCGAAAAGACTTTTTGCAATGAATCCGCGCGATGCGTCATAGCCTTGGTCTAGAAAAATAGAACCAATGACCGCCTCAAATGTATTGGCGAGAATGTATTGGCGCGCACGCCCCACGTCCTTGGCCTCGCCGCGCGAAAGGAGGAGATACTCGTTCATACCCCAATGCGTTGCCGCTTCTGAGATGGAATTCGTATTCACCAGTGCGCTGCGATATGCCGTAAGGCGACCCTCTGGCTCCTCAGGATACTTTGCAAAAAGATACTCAGTCATAACGAGTTCGAGCACTGCGTCACCCAAAAATTCAAGGCGCTCATTATGGCGCATGTTTGTCCCACGATGTTCGTTTAAGTATGAGCGGTGTGTAAACGCCTCACGCAAAAGACCCACGTCCTTAAATGTGACGCCAATCTTTGTTGCAAATTTTTCGTACTCGGCTAAAGCGTTGTCCATGAGAGAACCTATCTCAAAAGCACTCGGTGGTTTCCACGTTAGTGCGGAGGAGTGTTTTTGAGAGGGGTCCTACTCTGCAAACTAACATGAGTATCGGTTTTACGCAAGGATGAAAAACAGAGCATTACTGCTCTGTGTCTCAATTTGTTCGTTACCAAAGCGCACTTTGCTGTATTGTGCTACTTGGGTTTCTGCTCGAGGAGTGCGGTCACTGCCTTCGTGATGAGCGGGAGAATGTCGTCGTAAATATTGAGGTCAAGAATCTCTGTGGCTTTGAACCAGCGTGCGTCATCTAGCCCGCCCTTTCCCTCTTCGAGCTCAAGTGGCTGAAATGGCGCCTCGGCCAAGAAATATACAACATGTTTTCTTATCTTGCCTTTCTCGGGATGTGAGGCGATATATTCGTTCTCGCCGAGTTTCTCGATAATGACCATGTCGGCGTTAATTTCTTCTTTGATTTCGCGAATTGTGCCTTCTTCAACACTCTCACCCTCTTCGACATGGCCTTTTGAAAGAGTCCAGTGGCCGAAAATATCGTGCACGAGTGCAAGGTACAGCACGCCTTGTGGGTCACGAGCATACACCACTGCGCCCCCGAGTTGTTCGAGTGGAAGTTTTGATATGTCGATGACTTGATTCTTGCGATCTCTTGGTTGACTTGTTTCGTCTTTGCCCGGCTCGCCGATTTCTTTGTAGACTGCGCCTAAGACACCGTTTACAAACTTGCCACTATTTTCCCCCCCAAATGTTTTGGCGAGTTCGATAGCTTCGTTAATCGCAACTTTAGGAGGAACTTCCGCGCGGTCGCCAAAAAGGAGTTCAAAAAGACCGATACGGAGCACATTGCGGTCAACCACAGAGATGCGGTCAATAGGCCATGCGGGAGCGGCCTTTTCTATGATGAGGTCAAGTTCAGGACGTTTGGCAAGCACATTTGTAATGAGGTCAGCCATAAACGTCGCGTCGTTTAAACCAGGGGCGAATTCTTCTATGTTTCGAGCAAGCACTTCGTCCACGTCGTTTAAGACGTGTCCGTTGAAATCCCATTCAAATAAGGATTGCAAAACTATGCTTCTGGAAAGGTGCCTGTTCGCCATATAAGGTTCTTCATTCCTAGTATAGGAAAAGTGTTGCGATTGGTCAACCATTTCTTCATATAGCGCAACAAAAAACCCCATAAGGGGCTTTTTATTTCTTTTTCTTTACCTCTTTCTTCGCCTTGACCTCCTTTACGGCTTTCGCTTTTGGGGCTGCCTCAGGCTTCTCTCCAGCTGTACCCTTTCTCGCTTCGGCCTTCTTTGCTGCCTTTACTGTCTTCTTGAGCACGTCCACCACAACTCGTCCGCGATATTTACCGCAAGTCGAGCACACTCTGTGCATGAGATGCTTCGCCCCGCAATCTTTGCAGGTTTCGAAACGAGCACCCTTCAGTGCGTGATGAGAACGGCGATTGCGGGTATGCCCGCTCGTGTGTCGCATGTGTACTACCATAGTGTTTTAGAGTATACGCAAATCAAAATAATTGGCAAGTGCAGTACGGTTCAGCCTGACTGCGTAAAGAAAAACCCCACTCGGGGTTCTAGAGCACGCGGTGCCCGATGCTGTTTTCGGTCAGGTACCTGCGTACCTTATCGACGAGGGCAGAAAGGGTTGTGCCGCGAGCAAAGAGTTTGTAGGGCGTACCGACCGACCCCTTGAGCGTCTGGCCGAGACCACACGTCTCTTCGAGATACTCATACAGCGCATCCTCTTGATCGTCGTTTAAGCCTTCGACTGCAACCCAGCCGCCTCGCTGTGAAACAATGACTGGAATATTGTGCATGTATCATGCTCCTTCTGTTGTCAGGGTGGTAAGAACTGGTATGTAACTAAACTACTCGACTAGGACAGAATGTCAAAGAATGCGCGTACAAAACGTCTTGCGATGCTCCGCGGTCAGCCCATACTTTTTTATCGCATCTCTATGCGCCCTTGTTCCATAACCCACATGACGCGCAAAGCCGTAGTCTGGATATTTTTTTGCAAGAGTGCGCATGCGTCTGTCACGTAGCACTTTTGCAACAACCGAAGCTATTGCGATGACTGATTCTTTTTCGTCGCCTTTAATAATAGTCTGCTGTTGCAAATAGATTGCGGGGGCACGCAGTCCTCCATCTAGACGTATTTCGCATTCTTCTGGGGACACGTTGGTCACCTTGAGAGCGCGAGCCAGTGCCATGCGGATTGCGTACACTATCCCATTTTTGTCTATTGTGGCTGCGGACACAAAAGCGACCGCATAACGCAAGTCGGATGACTCAGCTGTGGCAATACGCGCAAACCATTCTTCTCGTTTGTTAGCGGAAAGTTGCTTGGACTCTTTGATGCTACGAAATTTCCGCAGCGCTGTCCGAGTGACCACAACCACCCCAACAGCAACAGGGCCGGCAAGTGGACCCCTCCCCACCTCGTCAATGCCCACGATATATTTTGTGACTTTGCGCTCCATCAACGTAGTATACAAAAAAAGGGCGACCTTGCGGACGCCCTTGGTGCACTGATGTGCGAAATTACTTCTTCAGTGCTTCCTCGATCTTCCGAAGATCGTCAGGGGTGGCACTATTCAACTTGTTGGCGATGTCCCGACGCACAGGCTTTGCGTCATTCGCATCGCGTGAAAGCACTCTGCGTTCTTCGGCTGCAGCCTCGCCCTTCGTCGTCTCGAGCGGTAACGTCAGGTTCTTGAACGAACGCATTGGAACGACGGACTGCCCGGATGCAACGTATTCGATCTTCACGCGGTCGCCTGCTTGCGCCAGCGGAAGGAGCGGGAATTGACCTGCACCACCCGTGAGCGCATGCGCAAAGCCTTCGATGACCACGTAGTAGGTCGAACCGGTCGTCGAGATGTCTTGCTTGAAGCGAGTGACTACACCTTCAATGACGGAAAATGTGCGAGTGTTGTCTACATGCGCATGGTCACCGCTCTGTCCGATCAACTTTTGGAACTCGAGCATCGCATGCTGCAGATCGCGCCCGACCGCAATACGCTGGATTTTGTTGATGTCCACAATCGCCACACCCGAGTAGGCGTGGTTCTCGTTCAAGAGCGGCACAACCGAGGCCATGCGGCCATAGTGGTTGTAGAGACGCGGATTTTTGCCGGCGTGCAAATGCTTGAACTGCACGTCTTGGAACTTTTCGACGGCACTCCGGACGGCTTCGTCCGTAGCGCCACCTTTCACCTCGTAGAAGATGCTCTTGCCGGTACGCGTATGGGTGTAGACCATGCCGACCAGTGAGTCATCCTTCGCGTTCTGCGACGTGATACCGGTAACAAACATTGCATCGTGTGCGCTCGAGTACACAAGGGAGGGATTTTCGGGTTCGGTCAGGTCGCGCTTACCCCACCAACTGTTCATCCAGTCGTGAACATATTCGCCCCAGTGTTTGAGGTAGTTCTTGGTGACACTGATGGGAATGACTCGGTCAACCCACTCGGGCACTTGTCCGAGAGGCGCGAACTTCGATTCACCCGTGACGGGGTTCGTAATGAGTACACCTTTGACCATATCGCCAAACTGGCCGATGGAAGGTTCGAGTACGGAAGTAATCCACCACGGCTCACCTGCTTCGTCGAGTTCAAGGTGTGTACCACTGAGGTTGACACGCATGTGCCCACCGTCGAGGCGCAAGTGACGAATGAGGTCGTGTCCGAAGTATGCCCCCGGCGTATAGGTGAATTGCTTGTTCTTCGGGAGCTGTTTGACCACAGGTTCACGATCGGGGTCTTCGGCGTGGACCATGATGTAACCAACGGAAGTGCCGGTATTGTTCCATGCGCGCCAACCAGCGAAGTCGAGTGGTACGATGTACCACAACTCTCCCTTAATTGCCTGAAGTGTTAGCGAGTCTTCACGAATTTGGAATTGACTTCCAATTGTGCCGAGTTCGCCGACGACCTTCTTGGCAACATAGAGCGCATTCTCATCCTGCACGAGTCCCACGTGCGCGGGATCCTTGGGCTGAATGTCTTGCGTCCAAACACGGGTTTCCATCTCGCCGATGAGCGCACGATACTGCGATGCGTTCAGTATCTCGGAACCAAAAAACAGGATGCCGAAATATGCAAGCCACGACAGCACGGGAACCGCAAGTGGCACGACGGGGGTGACAGTTGCCCTACTGGTCATCAAGGTGAATGCTGCAACTCCGGTCGAACACGCGGCAAGTAGAAAGAGCACCTCGCCAAACATCGGACCGGCAAATCCCGGTGTGCCGAGGTAGAAAAACGTGCCGAGTAAAAGTGTGCCAAGAACGCCGAGTCCCGTGGCCATGATGCCACGTCTCGCCACAAGTAGCGGCATAAGCGCGAGGGCGCAAATGCCGAAGGCAATCAAAAAGTAAAGCATGGGAACCTCTCTTTCAAAACAGTTGACAGGGTGCAACCATGCGTATAATGCAGTACACTATTAAGGTTGTCAATGATTATGTAGTACGAATAAGCGCCCGTTTGGGCGCTGTTTGCGATGAGGTTACTCCATATATTTGATTCGGTCAGCTGCGCGCCTCTTCTCAACGAGTGCGCCATGTTCTTTCCCGTGTTTTGCGAGAAATTCAACCTCAACTTGTGCGGTGAGCTTGCTTTTCCAGTGAAACAGGTAAAGGAAGAGGCCAAAGGCACCAAGTGAGATGAGCGGAAACACGTAGGACAGCCAGTTGTCTTCTTTCCCATGAGGCAGAAAAAAAATACAGATGAATGCGAGTATGGAAACGACGGAAGTCAGTCTGCTCCATGGACGGAGTTTCACAAGCTCCTTATCGACCATTTCTTGCGCGATACGGTCAAGTCTGTTTAGGCGCTGCTTGTCTGCCTCTGTAAATACTTTTGTCTCCACGGGTCACCCCTTTCATGCCTTACGAGGTGTCGAAAATGTCCTTTTTTCATGCTAGCACGGCTGTTTTACACTGCAATGGAGCAACTCACAAAATCGCCACTTCACAGAAGCTGCCACATGATGAGGAGTACACTGTCCACACAAAATATGTCTCCCCCACTCTGCTATAATCAAGCCCATGAGTGCGCACCCAAAACCCGAATTTATCCACCTGCATACACATTCGCACTATTCTCTATTGGATGGGCTTTCAAAGCCGAGCGAGCTCGTGGCACTTGCAAAAGAGTTCAAAATGTCAGCGATTGCAGTCACCGACCACGGAGCGATGTACGGTGCAATTGATTTTTATAAATCTTGTAAAAAAGAGGGCATCAAACCGATTATCGGCGTTGAAGCATATGTTGCGAACCGCGGGCGCTTCGACAAAGAATCTGGTATCGACAATAAGCGCTTCCACCTCACGCTCCTCGCTGAAAATATGGAGGGGTACAAGAACCTCATCAAACTCGTCACAGCTGCACACCTTGAAGGGTACTACTACAAACCCCGTGTCGACAAAGACATACTGCGTGCATACTCCGGTGGCATCATTGCACTTTCGGGCTGTCCTGCGGGCGAGCTTGGTCGCGCGATATTGCGGTCGCGCGATATGGAAAAAGCTGAGGCGGTCATTCGCGAACATATTGAAATATTTGGGAAAGATAATTACTTCCTCGAAATCATGTGGCACGAAGACGTGGAGGGATTCATTGAATGGAAGAATGCGCTCATCGCGCTGTCGAAAAAGACCGGAGTTCCGCTCGTTGCGACACAAGATTCGCACTACCCCACCCTTGAACACAGTCGGGCTCATGCAACGCTTCTGGCGGTCTCAACGGGTTCTGATGTCGGCGAATCAGGAATATTTCAAGGAAATGGTCGTTATCATTTTATGTCTACCGAGGAAGCACTCGAGGTCTTCCACGAAGTCCCCGAGGCTGTTACCATCACCAAAAAAATTGCCGACCGCTGCAACCTTGAACTCACATTGGGGAAGTTTATTTTTCCCGACTTTGCGCTTGAGCCCGGAAAGACTGCAGACCAAATGCTCGATGAACTGACCCGCACGGGCCTCGACGAGCGCTCCCTTTCCGGAAGTGCGGAGCACGAAGAGCGACGTGCGTATGAACTCGACATTATCAAAAACAAAGGATACTCCCCCTACTTCCTCGTTGTAGCAGACCTCCTTCGATTCGCACGCGAAGTAGGTATCTATACAACTGTTCGTGGTTCAGCTGCAGGCTCACTTGTTGCATATCTTTCGAAAATTACTAGTGTTGACCCGATAGAGTTTCAACTTCCATTTGAGCGATTCTTGAACCCCTTCCGTCCTTCAGCGCCCGATATCGATATGGACTTTGCGGATGATCGTCGAGAGGAAGTCGTTGAGTACGCAAAAAGAAAGTACGGTACTGATAAAGTAGCTCAAATAGGCACTTTTGGGACAATGATGGCTCGCGGATCAGTGAGAGATGTTGCTCGTGCACTTGGGAAACCATACGACCTCGGGGACCGTATATCTAAGCTCATCCCCATGGGTCAACAGGGTTTCCCCATGACCATTGAACACGCAATGGAAATCGAGCCCGACCTCAAAAAAATGTACTCGACCGATCCCGAAGCACGCGAGATATTGGATATCGCAAAAAGACTGGAGGGAACAGTACGCCATGTCTCGGTACACGCTGCAGGCGTAGTCATTGCACCCAAGCCACTGATTGAATATGTACCGACGCAATTCGACCCGAAAGGCGGAAAGCTGATTACCCAGTACGACATGTACACAGTCGGCGAAGACGGTGTGGGTCTCACCAAGCTCGACTTTCTTGGTATTAGAAATCTTGCAATTTTAGGGGACGCGGTTTCGCTTGTAAAACTGCATCGTAATATTGATATCAATATCGAGAAAATCCCTTTCAATGACAAGAAAACGTTTGCCATGCTCTCACGCGGAGAAACAGAAGGCTTGTTTCAATTAAACGGCACGGGCATGACCAAACACTTAATGGAGCTCCGCCCCACCTCGGTGCATGACATCAACGCCATGGTGGCACTCTATCGTCCTGGACCAATGAACAATATTGCGGAGTACATTGCACGCAAACAAGGAAAGAGTAAAATCACGTACTTTCACCCTAAGGCGGAAAAATTTCTTGCGAAATCATATGGCGTGCTCGTATATCAAGACGACCTCCTCTATACCGCTCTGGAAATGGCGGGATACAACTGGGAGTCCGTAGACCACTTTCGTAAGGCGGTCGGAAAGAAGATTCCTGCAGAGATGGCGAAGCAGCATGTAATTTTCGTTGATGGCTGCCAGAAACACAGCGGGCTCACGGCTGCACAAGCTGAAGCGATTTGGGCACTATTTGAACCCTTTCAGGGATATGGATTCAACAAGGCTCACGCAGCGTGTTACGGACGCGTTGCATATCAAACCGCCTACATGAAGGCGAACTTTCCTGCTGAGTATATGTGTGCCGTACTCACGGCAGAAGCAGGCGATACTGAGAAAATTTCTGAAATCATAGTGGAGTGTAAGCGCATGAAAATCCCGGTGCTTCCTCCGGACATCAACACATCGGTTGCGGACTTCACCGTAAACAAAGGTGCGACAGAAAAAGAAGACGCCATTCGCTTTGGTTTACACACGATAAAAAACTTGGGTGAGGCAATTTCCGATGCCATAATTAAAGAACGGGAAACGACTGGGGCATTTCGTTCATTTACGGAATTCCTCGAACGCGTACTCCACAAGGACCTTAACAAAAAGTCGCTTGAGGCACTTATCAAAGCGGGGGCGTTCGATACACTTGGTGAAGACCGCGGCGCGCTCCTCCACAATATCGACGATGCGCTTGAATACCACAAACTGTACGCCAAGGAGCAGGCTTCTGACCAAGTCTCTTTATTTGCTTCTGTCTCGGCCGCAACCGTGCTCCCCACATTCAGAATGCGTCCTGCTCCTGAAATTTCACTGGACATAAAGCTAGTATGGGAAAAAGAATTACTCGGTCTCTATATCTCGGGTCATCCCCTTGATAAGCATCGTGAAAAAATGGAAAAGGGAGGCAGCAGCATAAAAGACATCAACGAAAACATGCGCGACGGCATGGGCACGATTGTTGCGGGCATCATCGAGGAGCATAAAATAGTTATCACAAAAAAGAACGAGCACATGGCCTTTCTGCGCATCGCAGACTTTACCGGCTCCATCGAAGTGGTCGTATTCCCTCGTACGTTGGCGGAAACAAAAGAACTCCTCGGTCCCGACAAATGTATTGCCGTAAAGGGTCGCTTCTCCCGCAGAAACGACTCCCCATCCATCATTGCGGAAAAGGTAAAGGCCCTCTAAACTCCACTCAATAGAAAATTTGACTATTTTCTATGAAAATGGTATAATTTACATGTTCTCAACTTCAGATGGAGTAATTATGCCTACGAAATTCACTCGCGCCGGCGTCGTGTTCTTTTTTTTCTTTTCGGCCCTCGCCTTGATAGGCATCTCCCGTCTCATTCTCGGCGACAATGCAACAGGGGCGATGCTCCTGAACCTGGCCATCTTCGGTGGCTATGTAGGCCTCAGCTTCGAACTCATCGCTGTCTACGGTGCGTGGCAAGCGCGACGCTCGCTTCCCTGCGTACTGCGTTAGTCCTTCATCCGACAGTAACTGCCTGCCCACACCTCGTGGGCGGCTTTTTTTTGCACACAACTGTTATATGTCGTAACGACTTTTATCCTTAGTCAAGGATTGTCGCAATTTTGTTCCCTGTTATACTTTATCCACTTGCGATTGCTTTGGCCACCAACTAAAGGCACTAAAAAAGTGCGGGGAACCCTAACCAAGTAGACAATTTTTAACAAATGAGGCCGAACATTCGGCAAAATGAGGTGGAACCGCGAAGGAAGCAATACTTCATCGCCCTCGTGAAAACAGAACGCTTGCGTTGTGTGGTCACGAGGGCGTTTTCTTTTCCCTCTATTCTCTACTAACTATTAACTTCGCTTATGGCAAACCTAGAACACGTACGTCACTCATTCGCACACCTGCTTGCACGGGCGGTGCTCGAACACTACCCCGCTGCGCAACTCACATTAGGTCCTGCAATAGACAATGGATTCTATTACGATATTTTTCTTCCTAAAGATATTAAGATTGGTGATGCAGATTTGAAAAAGCTAGAAGATGCAATGCGCAAGCACTTGAAAACGTGGACGACGTTTTCGCACCGCGAAGCCACACCCGGAGAAGCAAAGACTGCCTTCGCAGGAAACATTTTCAAAGCTGAGCTCATCGACGAAATTGCCAAACGGGGTGAAAAAATCACCCTCTACAAATCTGGCGACTTCGAAGACCTCTGCCGTGGTGGCCATGTCGAGGACGCCAAAGAACTGCATCAAGACGCATTCAAGCTTTCTCATGTCGCTGGTGCATACTGGCGCGGTGATGAAAAAAATCCCATGCTTACCCGAATATACGGTCTTGCATTTGATACGAAAGACGAACTCATTGCATACGTGACCCAACAAGAAGAAGCGAAGAAACGAGACCACAAGAAGCTCGGTATTGAACTTGATCTTTTTACATTCTCAGAGCTTGTAGGTCCGGGACTTCCCCTCTGGACACCCAAGGGCACGCAACTACGCGATACGCTCGACAACTACGTCTGGGAACTCCGCAAGGCACACGGTTATCAAAAAGTGGAAATTCCTCATATCACCAAAAAGGAGCTCTATATCACGAGTGGACACTGGGACAAATACAAAGAAGACTTATTCCGCATTACCACGCGCGATGGGCACGAATTCGCCATGAAGCCAATGAACTGTCCACATCACACGCAAATCTATGCACGACGCATGTGGAGTTACCGCGAACTCCCGCAACGCTATGCCAACTCGACGATGTGCTATCGTGACGAGCAAACGGGCGAGCTCTCTGGTCTCTCGCGCGTGCGTGCGTTTACCCAAGACGACGCACATGTGTTTTGCCGCATGTCGGATGCCAAAGTAGAATTCCTAAAAATTTGGGACATCGTCCATCAATTCTACGGTACATTTGGATTCACACTCCGCGTGCGCATCTCAAAGCACGACCCCGCCTCCCCCGAAAAATACCTAGGTGACAAAGACCGCTGGGCGCTCGCCGAAGGTATGCTCACCGAAATCGCCCAAGAAAAGAAAGCTGATTTCTTTGACGGCATTGGCGAAGCTGCATTCTATGGACCGAAGCTCGACTTTATGGCAAAAGATGCCATTGGACGGGACTGGCAGGTAGCGACAATCCAGCTTGATCTCAATATGCCTGAGCGATTCGACCTTACGTGCGTCAATGAGAAAGGCGAGAAAGAACGTATTGTGATGATTCATGCTGCAATTATGGGCTCCATCGAAAGATTCCTCTCGATTCTCATTGAGCACACGGGAGGAAACTTCCCACTGTGGCTCGCTCCTGTACAAGTAGCTATTATCCCTATTGGTGAGGCGCACCATGAGTTTGCATCACAGGTAAATGAATATCTCACAGCACTAAGTGTACGCACAGAGCTCCATCTCGAAAGTGAAAGCTTGGGCAAAAAAATTCGCGCTGCGAAAGTCGGAAAAATTCCCTACACGCTCGTCATCGGTGATCAAGAAGTCGCGGACAAGACCGTCACCCTCGAAAGCAGAGAAAAGGGCAAAGTCGGGACGCTTTCTGTTGATGACCTTCTTCGTCTAGTGACCGGCGAGATTGTAGACAAAAAATAACACACATTTGTGTTTTAATTTATCAATATATCTATCCTAAATATCAAAATGGACCAATCTTTTCTTTCAAAAAACACTATCATTCTTGTGGCGACTGTTGTGGTCGTCGCGATTGTTGTTATAGCCTGGAATGGTGTCCCGACCACCAGAACAGTCAATCAACCTGCACTTACGATGCGCGAACCGAATTTCGAGTATTATGGCTGGTTTGCGGTAGATTATTCCAAGCCTACTGACGATTTGAAACGTATGAGAAATTATACTAATACTGCTTTTGCCACCACTCCGCAACAAGCAGAAATCTTAAAACAACTGGGGTATCCGCATATCGTTTATGCTTTGGCTTTCACCCACCAAGCAATTCTTGATCAGCTAGAACAAGAAATGAATTCTCCCATTCCCGAGCTCTATGGAATAAAACTCTATGCAACCGGGATTCCCAATTATCGTCAGAAGTATTTTGCACTGTACCAAATAAAACTGGAAGAACTGAAACGTTCGCTCGACGAAGTCGGTGTATTGGAAAATATTGATGCATTTTACTTGGCTGATGAACCAGCTATCAGACGGACTTATTATCCAGACCAAGCGTTTCTTGATCAACTAGTCGTAGATTTCAAGCAGGTATTTAAGGATAAAAAGACAATTATGGTCTTTGCTGAATATGTAGAGCCCCGGGATCCACGCGCTATTTGGGCGGGCGCGCACTTTATGGCTCCGCCAGCACTGGATATTGTCGGGGTTGATCCATATATCGATCCAAAAAAAGTAAATTGCGACACTGAAAACATTCGCAAATGGCTATACTCAGGAGCTCAAGCTTCTAATATTGACTGGGCAAAGCAATTCAATAAACCGATTATGGTGATTGGAGACGCGCAAATACGTGATGGAAAAGCCCTAGATTTCTGCTATCCTCAAGCAACCTTCGACATTCTGAAAGAAGATAAAAATGTGGTGGGTCTTATATGGTATCAATACGACTTCTCATACAGAGAGGATTCTGATTTTGGACAGCTTTCTGGGGCAGCGAATGTTCCAGAGTTTGTCCGATTTGTTGAGCAGCTGGGAACCAAATAGGCCTATCAATGATGCGGCGGCGGGGAGTTTGCATAATAATCAAATACCACAACTTGGCTATAGCATAATTCGCCTTTCCATCTTCGGCCCGAACCGTATACTAAGACAAGAGCACCTTTTGGAAATGAGCCCATATGAAATTCAGCGGTATCCTCCCCGAGGAAAGAGCGCGGGGTGGCGGAAGTAAACCACCCCTTGGCGTGCACGTTGTCTACGAAGAAGGTGACCACGAAGAACTTGAACATTTATTCGTCTTTCTCGAAGACCACTTCACTATCCCCGACGAGGTCGTGGCACGTAAGGGCCGGAAATTCAGGCTACTGGCCATTCACCCCTATTTTCAACTGGGCGACAACGAGGTTAGTCTCCCCTATATGCTGTCCCACATAGCGCACCTCGAAGACATCGGGGTGAACACCGTTGTCGGTTTCCTCTATCCAGGCAATCCGTACAAACGCCGCTCGCACGACATCACGACGTTCCGCGCATACAAGGTGCACCTCAATACGACAGGAAAGAACTGGCCCAGTCTGCGGGCCATGTATCAAGCAATTGAGGATGAGTTTTTCCCCCTGGGAAAACTTCTCAACTAACAAACGCGCCACATGGCGCGTTTTTATTACATTATTTCACCCAAATGCGCGTCGTCATTCCAAGTAACCACCCTCCATTTTCTTTCAGGTAATTTTTCGTCATCAAAGATGCAGTGGGTGATGCCCGTATTACTTACCATAAAGGAGTAATACAATTTCTCAAATTCATCAAATGGCCCCTCTTTGCCGAAGACCATTACTGTGAGCATCGCGTTAATAAAAAATCCGTGTGACACGAGAAGTATCGAACCCTCTTCGCGCTGTTCAAAAAACGAAAGCGCATCATGAGCCCGAGACCGAATGCTCGCAAAATTTTCTCCACCCGGATACCGTGTCTCGACGCCGCCCATCATCTGCAAATGACTTGGCCCGCCTGTCTTTGGTAAGCCTATAACCGCATCGGGATACACATACTCCAAAAACAGTGGGTCCTTGATGAGCGGCTTGCCTGTTTTCTTTTGTATTATTTCCCCTGTTACGATGGCGCGCTGATACGTACTCGTAAATATCGTTTCAAAGTGTATCGATGCGCAACGCGAAGCACACACCTCTGCCTGTGCGAGACCGTGTGGAGTGAGCGGAGTATCATGCGCAAGCATCGTTGGTGAGACGTTGTATTCACTTTGCCCGTGCCGCACCAGATAGATATGTTTTTCAGCCATATTACACGTCGAGTTTTGCCATCTTGGCGTTGGACTGAATGAAGGATTTACGGGGTGCCACCTCGATACCCATCAGGAGGTCGAAAATTTTGTCTGCTTCAGCTGCGTCATCAATCTTGACCTGCTTCAAAACGCGCCTTGCTGGGTCCATGGTTGTCTCCCACAGTTCTTCGGGATTCATCTCTCCAAGACCCTTGTAGCGCTGTATATGCACCTTGTTTGCCCGTTTGGCCTTCACTTCCTCCTTTTCCTCCTCTGCCGGCTCATCATCGCCCCCCTCCTCTCCCTCTGGGGTTTCTTCTAACTCAGACATGCTTACTCCCTCGGCTTTCAAATAGGCATCTTTTTGTTCGTCAGAATAAAAGTAGTTAAGGTCTTTACCTTTCTTTATCTTATACAAAGGCGGCTGAGCAATGTATACATGTCCTGCCTCAACCACCGGTCGGAAATAGCGATAGAAAAGCGTGAGCAAAAGCGTACGAATATGCGCTCCGTCAACGTCAGCGTCTGTTGCAATAATCAGCTTGTGGTAGCGCAGCTTGCCGATATCAAAGACATCTCCAATAGCAGTACCGAGTGCGATAACAAGTGCGCGCACTTCATTAGATGCCAGCATCTTGTCGAGGCGTGCACGCTCGACGTTCAAAATCTTGCCCTTCAGCGGAAGGATTGCCTGTATCCGACGATCTCGACCTTGCTTCGATGAGCCACCTGCAGAGTCTCCCTCAACAATAAAGAGTTCTGATTCCTCGGCACTGCGAGACTGGCAGTCGGCAAGCTTTCCAGGAAGCGTGAGGCCTTCGAGTGCGCCCTTGCGGAGCACTGAGTCTTTTGCCGCCTTTGCGGCTTTGCGCGCCTTCACTGCAAGCACTACTTTATTAATGATTGCTTTCGCATCATCGGGATGTTCTTCGAGGTACTGACCAAATGCTTCACCGAATACTTTTTCGGTTGCACCGCGCGCCTCAACACTACCCAACTTGCCCTTGGTCTGGCCTTCGAACTGAATCTCCGCCATCTTGATAGAGATAACCGCAGTAAGGCCTTCGCGTACGTCGTCACCAGTGAAGCCCTCCTCGGCATCCTTGCCCATGGTATTTTTCTTGGCGTAGTCGTTTAATACTCTCGTGAGTGCGGTACGAAACCCCGTGACGTGCATTCCTCCTTCGGGGTTGTAGATGTTGTTCGCAAATGCAATTTCACGCGATGTAATGTCGTCAACATATTGCAGTGCAACCTCCACCTGCACATTCCCTTCGCTTTTTTCCACATAAAAAATATCTTTGTGAATCGGTGCTTGAAACTTGTTGTAGAACTTAATCAAGGAGAATAACCCGCCCTCAAAGAAGAACGACATGGATGGCACATTGTATCCCACATCCTTGAGGTAAAATGCATTGTCGACATTTATCTTTCCTTCATAATCACGAAAATCAAGTACGTTAATCTCCAGACCTTTTACGAGATATGCCTGCTGGCGTAAATGCGTGACAATGGTACTCCAAGTAAATCGGATCTCACTGAAAATTTCCGGATCCGGGTCAAAGGTGACAATTGTTCCGCGAAGTTTTGAGGTGTCAGTCTTTTTCACTTTCGCCTTCTGCTTCCCGCGTACATACTCCTGCATGTGCTCACCGCCGTCCCTGTGCACTACCACTTTTGCATATTGTGAAAGGGCATTTACCACTGATGCACCGACTCCATGTAGCCCTCCGGAAACCTTATATCCACTTTCCTCACCACCAAACTTTCCTCCCGCATGCAGGGTCGTCATCACCGTCTCGAGTGCAGACACCTTGGTCTTTGCATGAACATCAACAGGAATACCGCGTCCGTTATCGACGACGCGCACAAGATTCCCCGGCAGCAAAGCGACTTCGATTCGGTTGCAGTATCCGCCCATCGCTTCGTCGCGTGAGTTGTCAAAAATTTCCCAAATGAGGTGGTGGAGGCCCTCAATACCGGTAGAACCGATATACATGCCGGGGCGCTTGCGCACAGGCTCAAGACCCTCAAGAACCTGAATTGAATCTGCACCATACCCCTTTTCCTTCTTTGTTGTTTTTTCGTCTTTTTTCGCCATACGTGCCTAATTTAGTCGTGTTTAGAATGAATGATTGCCCGCCCTAAATCTGATTCGGAGCGGACAATTTGATGGGTGTATTTTAGCAAAAAGAACTCGATTTACCAAGCTTTTTTGGGGATTTTGTGGTGTACATAAAGTGACATATTTTCACCCTTTGTTAAGCCTTATTTTTTATACAAATAATTTGACTTTGTATTTTAAATATGTTATAATGCTCTCATTATCAACTGTTCCTTGAAAGGACGTCATGTTCACTTCTCAATTTTACCTTGTGATCGCCTGCGGTGAGATCAAGCAGGTCATGGAAACTCTTGCCGACATTTGCTTCAACCGAGGGGTTCATCTGATTGTCGCCCTCGCGACACTGGACGCGGGTGGCCCAAATTGGACGATCCGGCTCGGGGCTCCTCGCGAGATGCCGATCCTTGACGCATTCGTCGACATCGAAAAGGTCGGCCTTGTGCCGTTTGGCCGAAACAGTGTGACTATCACACAATAGCGACAAGACAACCACTGGAACATCTGGAGACAGCATTATGATTGTCCAAACTGCGGGCCCTGCATACCAAACCCACTTGGGCAGTACGCAGCTCATCGTCCCCACCTTCAACTTCGCAAACAAGGTTGTCGCCTCGAAGACGGTGCACGCAACGTTCTGCCCCGAACTGAGCATTGGACGCTCCGTCTGGCAGACCGCCGATGGAACGCTCTATCACGTCGTCGACAAGGACGCCTTGCTCCACTGAGAGCACCACAACCGAAAGGCCGCGCATGCGCGGCCTTTTCTTTTTGCAGCATAAAAAAAAACGCGCGAGCATGCGCGTTCAGTGTTCGTCGACGACTGTAAGAGCGATGAGGAAGAGCCCAACTGGCCCAAGTAATGCGAAGTAAATACGGCCACGCAGCATCTGGGGGCTGGGACTCCTGTACACCGAAATCCACTCGAGCTCGTGCTCAGACCAATAGGAATCATGCTCCTGGAGTGACCTGACCCAAATATAGGCGACGATGCCACAGAGGCACCAGATAGAGAACAAAATCAGTGCGGTTTCGACAGTCATTGGGTACTCGAAGTTGTATCTCCACCCAGCCTGAATTAATTTATAAATTTGTCAACAGCAGACATGCTCTGGAAATGCCCATGTGCGTCGGCTACCTCACGAGCCAATCGTTCTCCGCATTGCACGCAGCAGTGACACGTTCCATAATGGAATTTATTTCCTCGTCGGTGAGCGTACGCGCGAATGACTGGAACACCATGCGATACGCATAAGAAATACGCGACTCGTCTGGTTTCTGAAACTTGTCGAATTGGGAAAATCGGACCACCAACTCCCCTGCTTCTTTTTTGAGTAGTGTTTCGATATATGCTTCGGTGACTTCTTGTGGAACAAAAATGGCAATGTCACGCACGATGAAAGGATAAGTGGAGAGAGTTGTATAATTGATGTCAACCTTTTTGTTTGCAAATGCCTTATAAGTGTCTGGCACGGTCAGAGGAGCGATAATTTCATCAAAATTAAATTCTAAAATTCCGCACTGATTATCGTGGGTTATCATCGCAGGTAATTCAATCGTGGCGAGGGTGGCTACGAGCTCTTTTGCGCTCGCACTGAGCTCTTGCTCGAGTGTTTTCCAGCGTTTCTTTGTTTCCCCAATAGCTCCCATGGACAGTCTCATGTGCTCCCCTTTTTCAGCAAAGACGTTTCCCATCTCGAAAATTTTGATATCACGGAGCTCGAGGAGTGGTGCATTATAAAAATTTCCCACAAGTGCGCGGTGCATGCCATGTGCGAGCGACGCACGCATAAACGGTCGGTCTTTCCCAACGGGATTTAGTACTTCAACCTCGCCCTCACCTTTTTGTGCAAACGAATAGGTGAATACTTCAGAATATCCGCGCTCCACTAAGAAGTTACGCACCATGTTGGCATAATAGAGCCGCTTATGTGGAACCCCCTTGTGCGGAAATTCTGGCAATGCGGATTCAATCTTGTCGTACCCGTAATTTCTCCCAATTTCCTCAATGAGGTCTTGGGCAATGCGCAAATCAAGGCGTTCCATAGGAATTGTAACCGTATATTCCTCACCGTTTACTGTATACACAAAACCGAGGCGCTTTAATACTTCCTCCACTGTTGCTTTGCCCATCGTCGAACCAAGCAACTGATTCACTTGATAAGCAGCGATCTCCATCTGAAATTCGCCTATCTCAGGTGAAGGATACACATCGGTCATCGCACCAACCTTTATGTTGGGTTGAATTTTTACGAGTTCAGAAATCACAAGCTGCATCCCCTCTTCTGCAAAATGGCTTGTTATCCCGTTCTCGTAACGCTTTGACGCATCGGTCTTGATTCCAAGCTTGGTCGAGGTGCGGCGTGTCCGAGTGGGGTCGAAATTTGCGGACTCAAAAATAATCGACGTGGTGTTTACGTCTACTTCAGCCTTTTTACCCCCCTTTACCCCCGCGAGTGCAAGCACGCCCTCATCATCAGCAATAACAAGCTCCGAGCCATCAAATATAAGCGCTTTGTTGTCTAATGTAGTCATTGGCTCGCCTGCTTTTGCGAGACGCACCGTAATTCCCCCAATAACCTTTGCAGCATCGAACGCATGCATGGGTTGGCCAATATCAAAAAGTACGTAGTTGGTGAGGTCAACAATATTGTTAATGGAGCGACCTCCAATGGCGGTGATTTTCTCTGCAATAGCCTCTGGAGACGTGCCCACCTTTACTCCATCGACACGTACGCCAATGTAACGCGGGCAAAGTGTCGCATCAGTGATATGTACGGGTACCTTTTGTACCGATGGGTCGATGGTGGCGGGGGTAATAACCCGTTCTTTTCGTGGAATACCAAAAAGTGCAGACACCTCGCGTGCCATGCCACGATGCGAAAGGGCGTCGTGCGCACGGTCAGGAAGCACCTTCATTTCGAGAATGCTGTCTCCTCTCCCAGCGACTGACTCCACACCTTCAACTTCGAAAGATTTAATTGTTACCGTGCGCACTAAATCATCCACGGGCGGAAGTGGCCTTTCGAGATGTTCGCCAAGCCATCGATAGGAATATTTCATACAGTAAAAAGGTCTGCATCAGTAATAAGAGCGTGCACAGGAATATCCATTTTCACATCTCCCCGTTGTGCGATTACCAATATTGCATTTACTCCACATCCAATTGGAGCAAGTTTCTGCAGTGTGTCACGTACACTGCTCCCCGTTGTACATACATCATCAACTATGGCGACAACATCTGATTTCGTGGGGACATAGCCGTCCAGTTGCTGTTGTGTACCGTGGTCTTTGACGGCGTCGCGCACAAGACAGAGGGGAAGCGATGACTTGAGTGAGAGGGCAGTTGCAATAGGAATACCCCCGTATCCCAACGCAGCGAGCGCCGTTGTGCCTTTTGGTATGAGCTGGTACAAGGCATTAGCGAGGTCAGCTAGTACCTCGGGGTTACCAAAAGCTTTCTTGATATCACAATAATACTGTGATTCCTCACCTGAACGTAGTACAAAATTACCTTTTTGAATAACACCTATCGCAGTTAATTGATGTATGAGTTCGGTCTGCATAGTTAAAATTGGTTCACCACACGCAAATCACCGTTGTACAACAAACGCACATCGTCTATTCCCCACTTGAGCATCGCCATACGATCCAGCCCTCCCCCAAACGCAAAGCCCTGATACTTAGTACTGTCGACACCACAGGCTTCGAGCACCTTGGGGTGCACCATGCCTGCCCCCATGATTTCAATCCATCCAGCTTGCTTGCACACACCACACCCCACGCCCTTACACTTTACGCATTGCATGTCGACTTCGACGGAAGGCTCCGTGAAAGGGAAAAAACTAGAGCGTAGTCGCACTACAGGATCGACACCGAAAATGCCTGAGAAAAAAGTTCCCAGCACCCCCTTTAAGTGTCCGAGCGTGATATCCTCTCCGATACACAATCCTTCAACCTGAAAAAATTGCGTTTCATGTGTTGCATCTGTCGCTTCATTGCGAAAGACTTTCCCTGGTACCACAATCGCGTACGGTGGGAGCATGCCCGCTTTCATTTTCTCTGTCATGTAGCGAATCTGCACGGATGATGTGTGCGTACGCAGGAGGAGCTTGTCCCCTGCTGGTTTTTCGAGCCCGAGTGCATTGGTGGCACTCTGGTCTGCACGCACGAAGAAGGTATCCTGCATGTCTCGTGCAGGATGATCTTTTGGAACATTCAGTGCGTCAAAATTGTAATATTCTGTCTCCAATTCCGGCCCATCAACGACGTCAAACCCCATTGCCGTAAATATGCGTGTAACATCGTCAATTAAATGTGTCACTGGGTGGAGGTGTCCGCGGGGTGCGTTAGTCATTTCTTCCATCGACCCATTATAGAGAAATCCTGGAATTCCGCCAACAAAAAACCCAGCACGCGCTGGGGTTTTCTGGTCCACGTAGACTCATCTACCGCTATTTCTCAATAAACTTTATACTCGGGTTAATTCCCGCTCCACTCACAAAGAAGTTAGCAAGCGGTAAGGTTGAGAGTGACACAAGCCCATTGTGTGCTCCCACCGTTAGCGGAGCAAAGCGTACTGTGATTACTGTGGTACCACCTGCGATAAGGTTATACGGGCAACTACCTGCCGCTGCCGCCCCCGCAGTTGACGCGACGCAAGTGAACGGTCCAGTAAGTGAGAACACGCCAGTACCGAAATCAACAGTTCCTGTGTTCCGAATAGTGATAGTTTGTTCCTTCCATTTTCCAATGACTGTGGGAGGAAAATTTTGGCCAGTACCGAGGATGTTAATAATTGAAGCAAATATACCCGTTCCATGCACTTGTACTGTTTGCAAGCCGTTGAATGCATTTGAATTAAATCGTGCAGTGTCATTCAAACTTCCCACCGCCAGCGGTGCAAAGCGGATAATTACATCTTTGTAGGTCCCTTCAGGAATACTGAATGAGCATCCCGTTGTGGGTGGCTGACAAGAGAAGTTTATACCGGAGGTAAATGTGATGTTGCCATCAAGTGGCCCACGTCCCACATTCCATATACGCATACTTTTTTCAACATAGTTACCGAGGTTTGAAGTGCCCACGTCATGGAAAGCGTATGGTCCCACATAGGCAGAGGGGTCGTTCACTGTAACGGGAGTAATCGTGATAACTGGTTGGAATACTCCCGTACCCAAGAGTGACACCGTGAGGTTTCCTCCATCGGACGAGAATAAGGGAATGGAAGTATAGGTGAATGCGTCGGCAGGAGTAAAACTAAAGGTGAATGGTATGGCAGGATCTCCAGGGTTCAAGTTATTAAATGTACATGGAATAGGACTGATGCATTTAAAGACAGGGTCGTACACCACCACCGCTCCCGTGTAGAGCTGGGAAACTTCTGAAGAAGAAAGCGCGCGCGAATATACACGCACATCATCAATGTCGCCACTAAATGGATAGCTTGCATTACTGATAGTGTGACTACCTCCAGAAGTAGAAATTGCCCCTGCGTCAGTCCAGTTGAACGTAGAATCGAGTACGCCGTCTACATAGAGTTTTACTTTACTCGTCATGGCGCTTCGCACAAACGCAACTTGATGCCACACACCATCAGTCACGGTTCTATTGCTGCTAAAAACAGCCACGCCCCCGCCATTGGTCCGAAGATACACCACGAACTTATTCGCAGAACCACCTGCAGTTGTTGCTCCGACAGACATGTAAATGAGCGGATTGCCGTTCTGATACTGCATTATCATTTTGCCGTTCGTGCTTGTCTTAATCCACGCAGTTCCTGTTACATCTCCAGCAATGTTGAATCC
Organism: bacterium; assembly: GCA_043756865.1. Taxonomy (GTDB): domain Bacteria; phylum Patescibacteriota; class Minisyncoccia; order Phycocordibacterales; family UBA6899; genus MHLP01. The sequence continues at coordinate 159,417 of JAYUQG010000030.1, forward strand.
CGTAGAAACTGCGCCGAGGTTTACACTTTTCCCTGGACCAAAGCCGAGAGCATCGCCAAAGTAACCTACTGCACTAGCAGGAGCACCGACGAGCGTGCCAGTAATCCCACTTCCTGAACTATCAAATGCCTGATTACCAGGAAAATTCATATTAGCGGCATCAAATGTCCAGTGACCAATAATCCCACCAGAAACTGGGATATTGACGGCACCTGACATGGGTCCTATACCCTCATTCTTCACATTAAATATGGTTGTAGGCGCATTTCCCACTACTGTTGGTGGCCATGTGTAGGCACGGGAAACAGGAGTAATCGTTATATATGGGGACGCAACAGAATTACCGTGTGCTTGGTAGGTATATGTCCTAGGGACTCCATCATTAAAATCATAGTTCACCGTAATAGTCTCAGTGTAGTCACCGGGACCTCCGGGGGCATTTCTTGGCCTGAATTCAACGGATGCGTTTCTGTACCAACTAAAACCAGGATCAGCCGATACTGTCCCTGCGCACCATGCGGTACAAGTGAAGTGCGGCGCCGCCGAAGTATCAAACGAATAATTTACACGGGTACCCACACCGCCTGTGCTCTGTACTTGCACATATGCCAGTTTATTTTCTACTGGTGAGCCGTAAGTCGTAACCCCGTACTCAATAGGGACGCCAACAGGAAGTAGGCTCCATGCTCCACTGGCGTTTTGGGCATAAACTCTTGCAGCAGGAAGAATTCCGTTTCCCGTAAGGGAAACATTCGTCCCACCAACGTTTACCGTGGTCGAGTACAGACCGACTGCAGAGGGAGTAAATGAGAATGTAATTGTCCCGGAAACTCCCGCACCAAGACTGAGCGTGCAGTTAATTACACAAGAAAACGCGGGGTTCGCGAGTGGTCCTACAGGTATGCTGACATTTAAAATGCCAACTCCGGTGTTCGTTACAGTAAGTGTCGCTGTTTTCGTTACAGTGACAACCACAGGCCCGAAAGCCACGGTCGTTCCACTCAAGCCAACTACTGGCTGATCGTTACCTTGTGCAACCAAGTACAACGTGTCGCTATTTCCACCGGGAGGAGTGACATTTGAAAATACAGGGTAAGCTTCCGCGGGAAGCGCATCACTTGGCTCAAATCTAAATTTTCCGATCTGCACCCACGACATGGCGGGGGTGATATTTGCATAGGGATATCCAGCGTTTGGGATAAATGTGAAACCCCGAGCAGGGAGTCCGCCCGTGAGCTGACCGGACAAAAACCCACTACCCGTATTGCGCACATAGACATTAATTTCTCGGTTGTCACCAATATTCACCGTTCCTGCATTCCATGGGTAGTAACAGTTGTACACACAAGCCTCAAGCACGGGAGTGTTATCTACGTTGGAAATGAGATTGACCGTCGCCCCAGTCCCCCCATCACTTAAATTTGCGGTATCGCTTCTTCCCATGCCAGCAGCTATGGGGGTGAATCGAACAATCTTCGTTATTTCATCACCAGCAAATATTGAGTAATTACAGCCCCCGATGCAGGTGTATTCGGTTGTCGGAAAGGTAAGAATTCCATTTAACAATCCCCCACCCACATTTTTAATCCTCATATTCCTATCTACACTGCTGGGATTTTGATAGTAGAAAGTACCAAAATCTAGGGTGCCTCCGGATACCACACTCACTCTTGGGGGAAGAGCCCCGCCAACTCCGTTGCCCGCAACTGTGCGTGACGTGCTCGGCACATCACAAGGCAGTGGTGCGCCTGAGCAGGTAAATACGGCAGTCATCGGATATGTCGCCACCGCATCTGGCACGAATTGAATTTGTACAACTTTTGTTTGACCCATTGCAACTGTCTGCGTACATGTTCCACCCACACAATAGTATGGCGCGCTCACACCACTCACGGTAAAAATGAGTGTCTGTTGCCCAGAGTTTAATACTGAAAATGATTTCACTTCCTGACTTCCTGTAGGCACATTGGCAAAATCAAGAGCAGGATTGCTGGCGGGAGTAACTGTAATACGAGGGTACAGGGGAAGATTTACTGTGTAGGTGCGTAGTGGGTAAATCTGCCCAGGATTAAAATTTGTTTCATCTGGTGGACAAGTGCCCGTGTAGAGCGGATTTGGAGGAGGGGTCGCTGAATTAAGTTGTGATTTTACAGCACACCACGAACCTCCCCAAAACTTTACTTGAATATTATGAGCACCTTCCGTTTGTGGCCCAATGTTGAAATTAAATGTGCCCGAGAGTGGAGTACCCCCTCCTATGTTATTGATAGGAATGTAACACTCGACTGGCGCAGGAGTGGCGGCGCAATTGGCAGTAGGGTTACTTTTGTCGTGCATTTGTACTCCGTTTTGATAGACATAAATATTTCCCACCCAATCAGCAGGCAAAAGCCACTCTCCCTGCAACACCACATCGTTACCAAAATCATAGTTTGCGCCAGCAGATGCGGGCAGGTTCCATGCGGTCACGACATCAACCGCAGAGGCAGTAAACGGGGCACCGAACAAGAGCATGAGTCCACCAACGATGCTAACGAGTGATGCGTGGGAACGCACATAAGCTGCCATCCGACGACTGGGGTATTGAGGTGTCATAATGAATGAAATACTGAAAAATAATCAAAATTAAGGAGCCATAACTGGAGGGGGGCCATCTGGAACTTCGGTTGACCTCACGGGCGCGGGCGCTTCGCCAGCAGTAGTTTGCGAGGTACCGCTCGGTGCAGAAGCCTTGATATTAAACTCAGCGCTACGAGCCGTCTGTCCGAGCTCCAAAATGCGCTGATTGTATTCGAGCGATGTGGAAGCAAAATCTTCTGGAGTAGTGGGTTGCGAGCGAAATGGCTCATTGCTTACACTCTGCACTTGATTAGACGAAGGGTTGACCCGAAGAAAGAAAACAAACAAGACGATGAGTATGAGCACAATAGACGAAAAAATGAGCACAAACCTGCACATGACACACTCTTCTTTTCCCACACGATCAATCCGACCGAGTTCTTTTTTTAACTCTTTAACCTCGCGTTTTTGTGAATCCACCATATGACTTTATTATACAACGCTCCATTTAACTACTCAACTAGCTTTCTCGGTGGTGGTGTGGAAATCTATCTTTTTGTGAAGCAAGCACGTTGTACAAGGTACGCTCGCAAGAGATACGCTTTCCGCTAGATTAGCTTACTATAACTGTAGTAGTGGGTTCACTTTTTTATTTGGAACTCAACCGAGGATTTACGACTTATGAGTCTCTTGCGTAGCAAGAGAACCGAAAGTACCGTCGGTGGACAGTGCTTTGCTCACGAGATCGACTAGGTATTCATTTAAGT
>JAYUQG010000031.1:0-22101 GCA_043756865.1 bacterium
TCTAAGCGCGAAACCCACTCTAAGATTAGGAATCGTTGAGACCCGTGAGAGATGATCACGTGATAGGCTTTAGGTGTACGCACAGTAATGTGTTCAGCCGAGAAGTACTAATTTGTCGACTTTATTGGGAACCCAGAAAATCAAAATTTTCTTGTAATGCTTGCATTGCATCTAAATTGAGATTTTCCCTACTTTTTCCCTCGGGAAGAATTAGTGGGTTAAATAAAAAATCAAATCGCAACATTACATTGTTTCATGAGATAGTGTTGTTCGATGATCACACCTTTTGACCGTAAGTAACGCGAGTTACTTACAAATAGAATCCTGAATACGTTTGTGAACTTCATTGAAGATGTATTTCTTCAGCGTGGGCATCATCTAGAGGCCTAGGACCTTGGGCTCGTCCCAAGAAACGCGGTGTTCGAATCCCGCTACCCACGCCCAGGCAAGCTTATACCGTTTGCCTCTTCAATGAAGTTCATAAGCGAGTAATGTTTACAGTTATAGTGGTGGCTTGGCGCTGTGGAACCACCCGGTCCCATTCCGAACCCGGAAGTGAAATGCAGTCGCGCCGATGGTACTTGACACACATTGGGGAGAGTAGGTAGCTGCCACGATAACTGTACGTATTATGCCTTGTTTCCTTTGAGGAGCTATAGCTCAGCTGGTAGAGCACTCCGCGCCGCGGTTGTGGTCGTGGGTTCGATACCCACTAGCTCCTCAAAGGGAATTTCATCTTTTTGTGCAACCCAGCCCCGATTCGTCGGAGGCTTTTTTATTTGCAAAATTCACGCAATCTGGTTGACTGTAAATAGTCGTCCTTAAACTGTTTTGTCTACGGGTAGCTCAATTGGCAGAGCAGTGGCCTCCAAATCCAAAGGTTCGGTGTGAGCTGTGGCTAGTTGGGAACCCAGTCCTGTGGGTGCCACAGCGCAAGACCTTTTGAGAGATTTTCTGAAATCTCCTAAAGGTGTACTGACCATGTAGTGGTCGAGTCCCTGCCCGTGGGCCAAAATTTGTTTGTCTTCGTTTTTTCTGACGCGCCGTAGCAAAGCTTGGCCATGCATCGGATTGCAAATCCGAGTACACCAGTTCGAATCTGGTCGGCGCGTCCAAGAGAATCAGCATAACACCCAAGCCCCATAGCGGGGCTTTTTGTTTGCCCTATTGTCGGTGCATGCTAGATTGAGGGCAGAAGTTTTTCATTTTCTCAACTGTTGGGGTATCTATGGTAAAGTCAGCTTTTGAACTGGTGGGGAAAGTTGAATCCGTCCTCGTGGCATCTACATTCGGTGTGAGTGTTTCCACTCCGGTTCAGAAAATTCAACTTATTCGCGGGTGCGGTGTGCGGGGTGACAATCATGCCGGCGTGCGACTCGCCGATGTTCGCGAAAAAGAGCTACTCTCATTCGGGCTTACGAAGGGTCTAGAGATCGCAAATCATCGAGAATTTTCCGCCGTTTCTCTCGAGGATCTCGGAGAAATTACTCTATCTATGAGTCTTCCTACGCAAATTCCTTTTGGTTGCTTGGGAGAGAATCTCGTGTTGAGCGGCATTCCCAAATTCACCGAGCTTCCCACTGGAACGCTGTTGTTTTTCCGCAAAGACGAGCGGCAAATAAGGTCAACCGTGCTCGTGGTCTGGGCGGAGAACATGCCCTGCCAAGCACCGGGAGTGGCCATTCAAGCACATTTCCCAAAAAACCAAGACATCGCGCGACTCTTTCCTAAGTCAGCGATCGGCAAGCGTGGAATCGTCGGAAACATTTATTCCTCCGGCAATATTCACGTAGGAGATACAGTCGTCGTCAAGATTCCTCGTCAGCGCATCTACACGTCGGAATAGCAGTCTCACGAGCCCTCCGATATCCGGACGGCTTTTTTGTTGACAAAGGTCAGACCCTGAGTAGATTGAGGATATTCGTTCTTCAGTGTTGTTTGAGCGGAAGTAGCTCAGTTGGTAGAGCACTATCCTTCCAAGTTAGGGGTCGCCGGTTCGAACCCGGTCTTCCGCTCAAACAGCATTGTTTCATTCTGCTTATGTAAGCTGTCGGTAAGTGGGTCGCCCAAAGTTGTATGCGACCTGTGAGTGGAGACGACCTTTCGCCTCCCGACCGACTGCTTTCATAAGCAGTTTTTTTATAGAAAAAATACTAATCAGGTAGCGCATGCGCCTGCTTAGTATATTTCAGTACGTAGACAAGCAGGGGTATGCCAATGACGACATAACAGAGCGTCATTATGAGAAAACCACCACGATAGGAAAGCGTGGCTATAGCAAGACCCATTCCATAGCATGCGAAAGCACCAACGAGTGAGTCAATCTGTGACGACACGGAAAGTAGTGTGGCCTTGAATTTGCTCTCACGGATTGTCTCGAGCATGTATCCCGAATCAAGCTGCGATAGTCCCCAAGTGAATGCATTGCTCACGAGAAACAAAACAACAATGATCCAAGGCGCATGCGATAACCCTAATGCCAATATCATTAACGTGTAAATGGTAAATTGAAATATATAGAAACGCTTAAGGGTCAGTATCTCCTTTATTTTACCCGTATATGCGAGCATGAGTGATGCGAGCGCGCGCCCTGTGCCAAAAAATATTCCAAAGTAGATAATAGGTATGCCAAGGTCGCTTTGGTATACCGCACGGAATCCTCCCACCGCAATGAGCACTCCGCTGGTGAGACCAGAGAACAGTGCGAGTCGAAAAAAGCCAGCCTGATACCCTTGTTTCAAGACTTGCGTGAAGTTCGTTTTACGCACTTCCTCAACCTCCCCTGGCCTGACGCGTGGGGTTATAAGCGAAAGTGAAGCAAATAGTCCAATGATGTCTATAACTAATCCCACAACAAATGGACCTTTCATACTCCAGCTGACGAGAAAGGGGACAATGGTCATGAGTACTGCGGGTATCGCAAACCCGATAGCGCTTGATTTTCCGGAGACCGCGGCATATTCCTTTTCCCGCCCCAAATCGCGGAGTGTATCATGCATGAATGCGCTCCCCGTTCCACTAAAGAATGCCTGTCCGAGGCTCAAGAGAAGCGAGGCAAGACAGAGCAAAACAAAGCTGTCAGAAAACAAAAACACAACCGTAGAGAGGAGCGTGGCAACACGGGATAAAATAACAGTGTTTTTGTGGCCAAATTTATCTGAGGCATATCCACTCGGAATTTCAAACAGGAAACTCGTCAAACTACCCACAAGCAGGATTATGCCAATTTCATGTGCTGCAACTCCGGGGATACTCAGATAATACGCACCGAGTATGGCTACAAACACGCGTTTATTAGCGATAAGAATAAGTGTGTACTTCCAGATATTCTGAGACAACTTCTTTTCAAATTCGGTCAGCATGGGTGTATTGTAGCAGTTCTCTATTTTTTCCACTTAGATACCAAACTTCATCCCTCGGTGAGGGGAGAAGGCCGCATAGCGATAACATGCACCGAGGTCACGAGTTTCGAGTACGTCAGTTACCATATCAATAAGCTCGCTCGTTTTTATGACATCTTTCTGTGCGAGGAGTATTCGTTGTTCGATTGCCATGACGACATGGTGTGCAAGTGTCGCGGCGTCTCCTCTGTCCACGTGCTTTCCGCCAGCCGTAGCGTCATAGATAGATGCAAAAAGTTTATATCGGAGGTACCGCGTTGACTTGCCGCTCCTTTTCAATACCGCCAGAAAGTCGAGTGAGGGTGCCTCATAGGTGGAAATCATACTCTGGCATTGTATGCATTTTCGACGCCGCCAAATAGCCGCATTGTTCTTTGTAGGTCTTGAGTTCTTGACTTCTGTTTTTGAGGATTTACAGTGTGGACATTGCATAATATACATATTGCCATAAGTATCTCTAAATAACCACTCTATATACTATATATAGCTATATTTTGAATAATTTAATAATGCTATTTTCAGATGAGGAAATTGTTCCTTGAAATGCGCAGAAAGGAAGACCCATGGGTTATCATCTTCGGTATATACCAAAAGGTATTGTTGGTGAATTATCAAAAATTGAGGAAGAAGCTGCAGAGCTGGCTGATGCGTTATCGCAAGGCAACAAACTGATGGCGCTTCATGAATTGAGCGACATGTACGGAGCAATGGAGGCCATGCTCTCGCGCCGTTTTGTGGGCACGAGCATGAGTGACCTCGCGGTCATGGCACGCGCGACACGTTCTGCATTTTTAGATGGGACACGGGCATCGCCCATTCCGAGGATAACGCTGCAGGAGCTCCGCTTGCGTCATACAAGTATCCATTTTTTTGGACTTGGATTCATCCAGATAAAACTTGAGGCACAAGAGCGTGTTCACGTGTACCATCCGGAACTCCCTGCTTTTGTTGATGAGCCGCATGACCACCGATACGACTTTCAATCCACCGTGTTATTGGGAAGTATGACGAACACGTTGTATGAGTTTGTTCGCAGCGAGGAAAACCTTGATGAACTGTACATGATTGAAACATCGTGTACCCCAGTACAGGCTACTCAGCAGTTACGTCTACCGGTTCAATTGGTGAGCAAGCATGTGTTTCACACTATGCAAGGTGAGTTGTATGTCATGGGAAGAGATCAGTTCCATACGATTAAGACATCTCCGTATTGTGTGACCTACTTGCGACGCTCCCCGCCATGCAAAGAGTTTGCGCGAGTGATAAGACAAAAGGACATGCCTCCGATATGTCCCTTCTCGCAAACTATATCGGAAGCAATACTGTGGGGGTACGTTGAACATGCGCTCCAATCACTATAAGTTACTTGCACGTGCAATCAGTCACTACGAGCGTTGCGGATTCACGCATGTTGAGACGACGTGGGTATCCACAAAAGAGGTCATGATGATCACTGCGCCGAGTGATGCGTGCCTCACCCCATTTACGGACGGACTCTTTCTTGTGGGGAGCGGGGAGCAGTCGTTCCTCGCGATGATCGAAGAGGGAAAACTTGTTCCTGGTAAGCATCAAACAACAACACCATGCTTTCGTAATGAACCCGTTGTCGATGAGTTGCATCGGCGCTATTTTCTAAAGAACGAGCTCATGGTGTACGCGCCGAAAGAACCCGAAAAGGCACTTGCAGAAATGATTGATATGAGCCGGGCATACCTCGCACGAATTGCGAAGGGGAGAGTTGTCGAAGTCATCGCGAGTGAAAAAGCAGGCGAGCAAGACATCACGCTTTCCGGTATTGAAGTGGGCTCTTATGGGATTCGCTCACACGGAGAGCATCTCTGGGTATATGGGACAGGTCTCGCATTGCCGCGTTTTACGCAGGCGTTTGACGCAGCAACAGCGAGGCGCTCGAGTTTGCATAAGCAGGGTGGTATGGTAGTTTCCTAACAGATTATGAGGAGAACATGTCAATGATTCCGATAACCAAATTTGCCATTGTGGGAGGGCCAAGTGGGGGCAAGAGTTCCGGTCTGGCCTATCTTCCCGAAATGCTTCGTTCACTCGACTTCTATCCAATTGTTGTACCTGAAGCCGCACGACTACTTATCTCCGAAGGTATAAACCCGAGCGGTATGGCGTTCCAAGAAGCGGTCATGGATAAAATCCTCGCACTCGAGGATCAGGCTGAAGTAGAGGCGATCCACTCCGGTCATCCAAGACCAGTACTGCTCTGCGATCGCGGCCTCATGGACGCTCGGGGATATGTTTCAGACACTGACTTTTTCAAGCTCGCTCGCATGAAGGGGCTTAACCTCAGCTCGATGTGTGATGCGCGTTACAGTGCTGTGTTCCATATGCGCACTGCGGCATTTGATGCGGAACATGCGTACAAGTGCGATGCCGAGCGTTTTGAAAGTCCCGAGAAGGCGCGCAAGGTAGATGAGCGCACGCTGCGTGGGTGGGTCGGACATCCTCAGGTGCATATCATTCACAATCGTGTCTGTTCATTCGAAGAGAAACTAGAGCTCCTCGGAAAACGTGTACGTCACGCACTCGGTGTGCCAGAGCCACTCGAGATAGAACGAAAATTCCTTGTTGACCCTGTCGCACTGCACCGCACCGGTGTGCTCCGCCGAAAGATTGTCATCACACAGGCGTATGTCAAAGAGGCTGACATGAAAGGGGAGTTGCGCATTCGTTCGCGAACGCATTATGGCCATTCGACCTATTTTGCGACACGCAAAAAAAAGATTCGCGATGGTGTCTATCGTGAAGACGAACGTGTGATCGATTTCGCGACATACAAGGAGTTTGGAAATTCACTGGTGAAAGGTACTGGACTAGTGCGCAAGAATCGCCACTGCTTCGTCTATCGTGACCAGTATTTCGAGCTGGATGTGTTTAAGGGTCGGCACAATGGTCTCTATCTCCTCGAGATAGAACTGCCCGAAGTAGGTGCTCCGGTGGAACTTCCTCCTTTTATGCACGTTCTGCGTGAGGTAACCGGTGATCGGAACTACACGAATCGCACTCTTTCACGTTTGCCTAAATAGCCGCCCACAAGGGCGGTTTTTTCTACATCCTCTCATGTCCATGAGGTAGCTTCGTGAAATAGCAAATTAAGCAGTTCGGCGTCCCGCATTTACATACTTCATGGTACGTATGGCCTCATGATGTATAACTATGCTAGTCTGCGATAGTCGTTAATAATATAGTCGAACATCAAATGCAAACAAAAAACATACTCGTCACTGTCGCTGTTCTGGTTCTGCTGGGAGTTGGAGCGTGGGGTTTAATGGGCTCGACTGATACAGCATCGACTAAGGTTCCTGTGGTGCCAAACACAGCTTCGACAAATACCACAGCACCTAGTGATAAGCCACTCGACACTACAACGGGTGTCACGGTCTCGCCGGTCACGACAACAATTACAACATCCTCAAAAGAATTCAAAATGAATTCTTGGATGGATAATGTGAATGGAAAGATGTCAGCGTATTTCTCACTCAAGGAAATGGTCGTAAAGAAGGGAGATAAGGTAAAGATTGTTATTACCAATACGGCGGGAGCACATGATTTTGTCATCGATGCATACGGCATCAAAAGAGACACTCCTCTCAATGAAGCAACAGTAATTGAGTTTGTCGCAGACAAAGTTGGAGATTTTGAGTACTACTGCAGCAAATACAATCACCGGAGCATTGGCCAGACGGGAACCCTGCGTGTGATTGAGTAGGTACTCATTAACTGCAAACCAAATGAAAAACCGCCATGTTTGGCGTTTTTCATTAAAGCGAGAGATGCTATAATTGTTGAACGAGTTCCGATGGAGTGAGGAGCGTAAAGGGAACCCATTCCATGGGAAATGCTCCGCAAGACCTTTTTGATTTTTTTAAAAAATCGAAAAGGCGTACAGTCCCTGTAGGGGGGGGTGTGATTCGAACGACCATTTGTCTATTTAGGAGCAATCCTGATATACTTTTTTTATGTCCCCGATGGAGTAGGTGTGGCGGAGTGGCTAACGCCCTTGTGGGCCAAAGGGAGGATATCTTCGTGTTTTTAACTGGACAGTCCGGAATGTTCGGAAAAAGACATGTTGGTGTCCTCTCCGAGGATGCAACCCAAGTGTTCCCTGTGTTCGAATCCAGGCACCTACTCCATCGGGGCCTTTTCTTTTGCATAGCAAAAGAAAAGCGCATTTCCCGATGGAGTAGGTGCAGGAAGTGCCCCGCGGCACTTCCGTCTGGATTCGAAAAGCACAGTCATGTTTTGGTCATCCAAAACGGACGAGCTGGGGTCGCAAACACTTTGATTTCTGGGGTGCAAGCAACACCAGAAAACTTAGTGATTTGTGACCTAATCTAGGCACCTACTCCATCAAGGCCTTTTTTGCGTGTAAAAACGTGCATTTCCCGATTATTCGAAAAAGAAATATGCTTTTACAATGACCGAGCCATTTCATCCCGTTTCAGAAAAAATAGAGAAATTACTCAAGGAAGGTAATTTTTGGTATGAACGCTTTGAACACGAGCCTGTGCGCACAAGCGAGGAGGCAGCCAGGATGAGACCAGAGTATTCTCAACGCCAAGGTGCAAAATCACTCATTGTGAATGTGCGAGTGCTGTCGGCCGACCCTGTGTGCAATAAGCGCTTTATTATGATTGTAGTTCCGGGGGACAGGCAGTTTGATAAGAAAAAAATAAAGCATGAACTCGGTTTTGACGATGTGCGTTTTGCAACTCCAGAAGAGGTGGAACGTATCACGGGAGGAGTGTTACCGGGCGGTGTTCCACCGTTTGGTACGCTATTCGGACTCCCTGTATACACGGACAAGTCCCTCTTTGAGGGTGAGCGGATTATTTTTAATGCGGGAGACCGACGAGTCTCGATTGGTATGAAAAGTGCAGATTATCAAACAATTGTGTGTCCCAATGTTGCCGATATTGCACTTACTCCATAGCGCGGGCGCTTGCATGCCCGCATAATGGTGGACTCCTGTTGTATTTGGTATCATAAACAATTATGTGGGCTGCACGAAGACGAACATTCATCCTCCTCCTTATTCTGGGCTTTTTTGCCCTCTTTGTTGTACTGCCATACTGGCTGACACACCAAGAGGTGCCCACTTGCACTGACGGCAAGATGAATCAAGACGAAGGTGGAGTTGACTGTGGGGGCTCATGCATCTTGGTCTGTCCAGGGGGAGCAAAAGACCTTTCCATACTTTGGACAAAGGTATTTCCTGTGCGTGCGGGAATGTACAACGTCGTTGCGTATCTCGAGAATCCTAATTTTGAAATTGGCGCACTTACGGTACCTTATGTAGCCCGTTTATATGATGAGAACAATGTATTGATTGGCGAAAAGAAGGGAGATACATATGCGCAACCAAATGAGCGGTTTGCAATTTTCGCAGGAAACATGCAGACGGGAGAAAAGATTGCAACGAAGGGCACTATTGAGATTCTTCCTTTTCGATGGATCACGACAAAAAAATCCGAACAGTTGTTTTCCGTTGAAGACAAGTTGCTTGTTGGCTCCGACCGAAAGCCAAAGCTTACGGCGTTACTCCGTAATGACAAACCGGTAATCTTTCGTGATATTGACGTGACGGCCATCATCTATGACTCAACCCGAACGCCCGTAGGAGTTTCTTCGACGAAGGTTGAAAAAATTGGCATGAGCGGTACAGAAAAGCTTTTCTTTACTTGGCCTGCCCCATTTAATTATGTCTCAGAAACCGAACAATGTGATTTGCCCGTTGATGTGGTGTTGGTGCTCGACCGTTCCGGTTCGATGTCTTCAGATGGAAAAGATCCTCCTCAGCCACTCACCGCAGCGAAGCTTGCAGCAGCACAGTTCGTGGACCGCTTGAGCATAAAGGACCAATCAGCATATGTTTCTTTTGCGAATGAAGCATCAATCCCGATTGACCAACCACTCACGAATCAAATCGATCGTGTGAAGCGTGCGATTGATCGCACGGCCATTGCCACAAACGGCTTGCAGTATACAAATATTGGCTCGGGAATTGAACGTGCCATGGAAGAACTCTCATCATATCGTCATGATATCGAAACCCGCCCTGTTATCGTTCTGCTGACAGACGGTATTCCCACACGCCCTGAGGACCCCGTAGATCCAAAAAATAAAGCTTACGCTGGAACCTACGCGCAAGCTGCGGCGAACCGCGCAAAGTCTCAAGACGTAAGTATTTATACAATTGGGTTAGGGAACGACCTCGACTCCACATTCCTTGAGGAAATCTCGACAAGTCCTGAATATTTCTATAAAGCAGCTTCAGGTGCCGAGCTTGCCGAGGTGTATCAGCAAATCGCAACTTCAATCTGCAAAAAAGGTCCCTCAATTATTGAAATCATTCCTCGCCTGAACAATGTTACCCCAGCGCTTCCAACACGTTGATTGGATACTCTTACTCGCCACGTTTCCGATAGTCGGCGCGGGGCTTGTTTCGATGTACGCCTTTGTCGGAGAAAATAACTATTTTGAGCGTCAACTGTTTTGGTTTCCCATTGCTCTCGTGGGCGCACTCGTCATTGCGAGTTTGGACTTACGCATACTGCGACGATCAAACACCATTCTCGCAATCTTTCTTTTTTTTACTGGACTCCTCCTCCTGCTATTTCTCGTAGGAAGTGTATTTCAAGGTGCACAGTCGTGGTTTAATCTTGGCATTTTCGCAGTACAGCCTGCAGACCCGATGAAGCTTGTACTCATCTTGGTGTTGGCGAAATATTTTTCACGACGCCATATAGAGATTGCCCATGTGAAGCACATACTCATATCAGGCTTGTACGCGCTTATCCCGTTTGGGCTCGTGCTGTTGCAACCGGATTTTGGTTCAGCAATTATTTTATTTTGTATTTGGTTTGGCATGACCGCCGTATCAGGAATTTCGAAGAAGCATCTGTTTGTCGTCTTTTGTGTAGGTGCGGTGGCATTTCTGGTGTTGTGGATGCTCGTCTTTGCGCCCTATCAGAAACAGCGCATCATGACGTTCCTTCATCCACTCACCGATATTCGGGGCGCGGGGTACAACGCGTATCAATCAACCATTGCAGTGGGTTCAGGTGAGCTCCTTGGAAAGGGGATTGGGTATGGCACACAGTCACGACTCAAGTTTCTTCCTGAGTACCAGACTGACTTTATCTTTGCCTCATTCGCAGAGGAGTGGGGATTCGTCGGCGTCACCCTACTGCTCTTGTGTTTCGGTGTAGTCATATTTAGGATACTCGCGGCTGCCATGACGGGTGCAACAAATTTTGAAACATTGTATGCGATGGGTCTCGCGATATTTTTTATGGTGCAATTCATGATTCACATCGGTATGAATATAGGCCTCTTGCCGGTGACAGGGCAAACCTTACCGTTTATGAGTTATGGCGGTTCCCATCTTGTGACTGAATTTGCAGGACTAGGAATCTTGATGGGGATGCGGAAGTATGGGAGGGTGGCACACCCTGAGGGTATGAAGAACGAATTCCTGGGAATTTAACTTCCGTTTTCGCGCCTCACTTTGTTGCAGAGCCTCTTCGACTCGGTCGCCGTACTCTGAAGTACGTCTTCCTCGTCGCTTCTCCGCGCCTCGTGATGCATCGAAAATGGAAGTTAAATTGCACGCCATTTTGAGCGAATGATATAGTAAGCATATGGAAACAAAGGACTTCTATTGTGATTATGTATTAAACAAAAAAATAGAGGTAAAGAAAGAGGCAGAAACTGATTCTGTTTTAGCTTTTCATCACACTAAACCTAACTGGGACTTTCATGTGGTGCTTATTCCCAAAAGACACGTACGCAGATTGATTGAACTTGAAGACATGAGTGTCATTTCAGAAATATTCACCATCGCGAGGGACTTGATAAAGAAGTACAACTTGCATGAGAGCAACTACAAAATAATCACAAATGGAGGATCGTTCCAGGATTCAGAACACCTCCATTTTCACCTGGTCTCCGGTAAGCCCAAGGTTGATTATAAAGAGTAGTGTCCAAACAAACCTCGTTGCGCAGCCAGGTTCGAGCCAAGAGAAAAAGAAAAGCACACCCGCAGGCGTGCTTACTAACGTTCAAAGAGCGCGAAGTAAAAAATCTGATTTTACTAATCGTCCGATTTCACTATTGGGGGTAAGTCCTGAAATTTCATGCAGCACTCGTTCAATACCCTGATCGCGAATTTGAGAAACGAGTGATTGAGCTTGCGCATCTCCTCCAAAATCATAGTGGAGCGCCGCAGTAATTCCTGAGGCGAGAAATGCGGGAATCCGCCCTTGTTCCCAAGTGAGTATCGCAGGGCGTACCAGGCGATCTTCTGGCCCAAGTTTCCGCGCGGGCTGTCGTGCCACTCGTGTTATTTCGTCACGCAAGAATGGGTTACGGAATCGATTTATCACTTTTTTCGCGTAAGTTTTCTGTGATTCCAATTCGATGCTTGGATGGCGATTGGCAATCGTGATGCTGACTTCATCGAGAGCCCCATCGAGCAGCTCCGCAATAGTAGAATCTTCGATCGCCTCGTGCACAAATTGATAGCCCTTCAGATATCCGTAGTATCCAACAATGGCATGAGCCATGTTTAATGTGCAGAGTTTTTGTTCAAGTGTTGCACTCAGGTTGATGGATATATCGACACCAGCGATGTGCGGAAATGGCGCTCTGAGCGCGTCGCCATCAATTGCAGGTTGGAAGTAGTCTTCCACTGTTACGGCAATCTCACTCAGGCTTGTGCGAGGCGACATGTTTGGAACGATACGGTCCACAACGCAGTTTGGGAAGCTCATCAATTCACTCACTGACGCCCGTAAATCTATGGGAATTCGGTTGAGCACGAGATCGCGCAGGTAGGTAGTATTGTCCTGCACATTTTCGCATGCGATAACCACAACATGGGTTTCGGAATTTGGACGCCGTTTGATGCGTTCCTGCAGCCCCAGCGCGAGACTCGGAGCTAAATATGCGAGTGCATCCTTGCCAACTGCGGTCAGGATAATATCAGCTTCTACTATCGCGTCGACGATTGATGGAATATTTCGCGCCTCAATAGCTCTTGCATCTCGAACAACTTCCTCTGTTGTTCCATGGTCTGAGACCACATACACAGGGTATTCGCGAAGAGTGTTTATTTGCGTAACTTTTTGTGTGTCAACGTCGACGAAGGTCACTTGGTAATTTGCTTTTGCAAGCAGTAATCCAAGAAAACCGCGTCCAATATTACCTGCACCAAAAATCAGCCCTTTCATGCAATTCTCCTTTTCAAATGATCTATGTCTTCAGTTGTTAACATCGGGGGATAAGTAAAGGTTTCAGTCATCAGGCTCTGTCATTAAAGAGATTCTCATTATGTCTACTGTGGCACCCTCTAGTGAGGGAAGGCAGGGTTTACAAAAAGTGAAATATACTATATAGTATATGAATTAATAAACGTAATTCAGAGATGAGTCGAAAGTTGTGCATTTACTGCATGATATACACGAATCTCTACTACTATGTCTAAGCACACATCAGAGCTTGTTCGTGGAATGGGCGCGGCAGCTCACTTTATACAGTATCTCTCAACTCATCTGCCTGATGAGGAACTTTATTATCTTGTGACAAAGGCGGGTGAAGGAACTATGCATAAAATGCTGGAAGTTGCTCGTACTGATCGGGAAGTAGCACAAGGGACTGTCTTCACACTCGAACTACGCGCATCGATGGATACAGACGAGCTTGTGGCGAAGGGTAATTATGATTATGTGAACACCAGTTTTCGCGAAAAGATGAAAGATTTTACAAATAAAGAGAGTGAAATCGCCCACACAATTGTTACTTTGGTAGAAAAGAAAAACACGAATCCCGAGCAAGCTTTAATTGAACTTCATCGTGATGGTTACGAACCCGTGTCCCTCTCAGCACTCCTTGCTTTTGGTATTCAATATCCTCGCGTGCAGGTGTCGAAGTTTCCCATTGTGACAATCGATATGAATTCGCGTGGTGATGACTTCGTCCCGTCACTCAGCTGGGGGAATACGGGTCGAAGGATTGGTTTGGTCTGCATGCATGAATGGTCATCATGCTGGATCCTGTGCAAGAAACTCAAGAGCTAAGCTAACCTCTTATGCCGGAAGCGAGGCGTCTCGCTTCGTTTGGGCAATCACTGGTTAGCTCGTAATTTGTCTCGTCCTGTATAATACATTTTATGAAACGGACGACGTTTGGCTCGCTTTGGTGGCCGGTCTTGTCGGGAATTTTGCTCGCCTTAGTGACACCTTTTTTTGGGCTCTGGTTCTTGGCGCCTGTCGCACTGGTGCCTTTTGGGATGTTTTTGGAGAGCGGGCCTTCGCGTTGGAAGCTTGTGTTTGCCACACTGTTGGTGAGCTTTCCATTCTGTCTTTTTGCTGGCGAGCCCCTTTTTCGCTTAGCGGGGACATGGTGGGCAGTTGGCGGAGAGAATCAGCACTTTGTTGATGTCATCATGTACCCCGCAGGTATTCTTGGGATTGTTTTTGTTGCTACAGTTTCTTACCTCATTCCCGTATTTGTGTACCGCAGTATCCGCCAAAGTTTCCTCGCGCCGTCTCTTGTGTTTGGTGCTACTTGGGCAGTTGTTGAATTTGTGCGATCGGCGGTACTTTTTGCAGGGTACAGCTGGGGGGTACTCGGATACGCGCTCATCGATAGTTTGTATCTGAAACACAGCGCCGCGCTCTTTGGAGTTTACATACTCTCATTTATTTCCGCCGCGCTCGGTATCTGGGGAGGAAGGTTTTTGGTTATCGTGCTTTCCGAAGAGGGTGCGATACTTGCCCGCATGAAACGTGTGTGTTTTGGAAAAAAAAATGCACATGACACACTCGCGGTCTGCCTTGTTTTTTTGTGCATGCTCTATTTTGGGGTGGTGCGTGAATTCATTGGGCCAAACACTATCGTACCCACGCGCGTCGCAGTGATTGGTTCGAATGTGCGGACTACGGAGAGTATCGGTGAGGGTTCCTATCGCACGTATCGGAAACTTTTCCGTGATGCTATTGCTGCAAATGCAGCGGTCGTTGTTGCCCCCGAAAATGTATTCCCGTATTTCATAGTAGACGAAGATACGGGAAGGCTTTTTGCCCGCTCCGAAGTGTATCTGCCAAACACTGCTGAGTTGTATGAAGATTTTTTATCGATATCGCGCGAAGCCCCGGCTGTGACCATAGCGCTACCCTTGCATACGCAGCTGGGAGGCTTGCGCTATAACAGCATTTTGCTTTATCGCGGAGGGGAGATTGTAAGTGTGTATCACAAAAAGAAACCCGTTCCATTTACTGAATACTCGCCATTCGGTTTCACGCTACCGCTTTATGAGACAATAGCGAAAGGTGCTGAACAACAGGATTTCCGTATGGGCGACATGCAACTTGGTGCATACATCTGTTCAGAAGTCGGCATTACACCGTTTCGTCTCGATGCTACCCGTTTGATTATCGCTCCCTCGAACGACAGCGCACTCCTCTCAGATACTATCGGGCCACTACAGCATCAGTTCGCGCGGATGCGCGCACTGGAGGCGGGAGCATTCATGCTCCGTTCTTCAAAGGGCGGAATCTCAAGCATTATCAACCCACATGGCGTTGCGCTCGCAACAATGCAAGACGAAAATGGGTTGATGATTCTTGATATTAAATGATTTCGTCTGGCTTGTCGCCATAGAGAGCAAAAGTTTCTTTGGCCATTGTGGTGACATTGAAACGATGCTTGATGCGCTCTGCGATCGCTTTCCCAAGTGCAATTCTGCGGTTCGGTTCTTGAATAAGGTATGCCAACGCGCGCGCTACCTCACCGGGGTTTTTCGATTGAATGAGAATCCCACTCTCCATGTCGTCGATTATTTCTGGAATTCCTCCAACGCTCGTTGCGATAACGGGAAGTCCGATTTTGCCGGCCTCGAGAATTGCGTAAGGGAATGCCTCGGTAATCGAGGGGAGTAAAAACGCATCGAACGCGGAAAGTAGTCGCGCGCCATCATGTTTGTATCCTGCAAGGTGAACAGAGTCTTCGAGCCCGAGCCTAATGATTTGTTCTTCAAGCGCACGGCGTTCTTCTCCTTCTCCCAATATTGTAAAATGGACGCGCTCAAGCGGACGTTGTTTTTTTAAAAGCGCGAGTCCCTCAAGGGCATAGGTGAGACCCTTGTTTTTATGCAATTCTGCGAGCGTGCCAACCCGAAGCGGCGGGGCGCCCTCTGGTGTGTTTGTGGGCGCACCAAAAATTTCCCTGAGTGCATCTTCTTTGGAAAGTGTGGCAACGGGTCCGATGCCATTACGCACGACGGTGAGTTTGTGCGCTACAATTGGTAGTTTTGCAATTTGGTTTTTCGTGCGTTCCGAAACGGCAATAGTGCGATGCGCAAGCATGATGGTCAGCCAATGGACTCCGCCGATGAGTGCGCGCACAATGTCGCTCCTGTCTTCGTTGAATGCCCACCCGTGTCCTGTGAAAATGATGCGTGCAGGTTTGTGCGCACTATTTGCAAGTTGACGGACGTGACGTGTTGCGTTCCAGATACGACCCGAGAGGGCACCGAGCCCTCCGATCTTTGAGCTATTTAAGTGTATGACATCGGGACGTTCTTGTTCATAGAGACGCAAGAGTTCAATAAAACTTTTTCCGTCCAAGAGGGGGTTGATATCCCGCGTCAATCCGTCGATAGAGGTCGTGCGTACCCCCGCAGCTTCGAGTCGCTCGAGCAGGGGGCCGTGTCCGCCAGCTCCCACCAGCACGTCGTGCCCCGCATTTTGCGCTTCTGTGGCAAGGTCAAGTACATAGCGTTGGGCGCCTCCGAAGTTTGACTTAGTGATTAAATAGAGGATTTTCATGGGTTCTTCAGGTTTCCGTGTGCAAAATATAACACGAAAAATGGCCTAAAGGTTGCTTCCTTTTGGGGGTCCTTTTTGTTATCGTTTCCACATGCGCCGACTGCCATCGCTCCAGATGCTCTCCATATTTATTGGAGATATAGTCTTCCTTTTCTTCTCCCTTTGGGTGACTTTGGCGCTGCGTTATCTTGAAATACCCAGTGTTGAACTTTTTGCGCTCCATGCAAACCCGTTTGCATATCTATTTCTCGCGTGGGTCATAGTATTTTATATAGCAAGCCTCTACGAGCCGCATGCGGTTGTGCTCAAATCCAAAATTCCCGCAACAATACTCAACGTACAGGCGGTAAACAGTTTAATAGCGGTACTGTTCTTTTACTTGATTCCCGCGTTTGGTATTACACCGAAGACAACACTTTTTCTTTACCTCGTTATTTCGTTTGTATTTATCTCCGGTTGGCGAATTCTCGGAGTGCAATTTCTTGGGTTACGCAAGAAGGAGCGCGCAGTATTGATTGGTTCAGGAGGTGAAACGCGCAAATTGTATCGCGTGGTAAACGCAAACCCACTTTACCCGATGCATTTTGTGACGTGGCTCGACCTCGAAAAACTGGACGGTATTGATTTCGATGATGAGGTGCTTGCGCGCATATACAGTGAAGAGGTGAGTTTGGTTGTCATTGATATAAAAAACGAAAAAGTTTCCCCCATTCTTCCCAAGCTTTATAATCTCATATTTTCTCATGTACGATTTGTTGACCAATATCGTATTTATGAAGATATTTTTGATACCATCCCACTTTCGTTGATTGGATACAATTGGTTCCTTGAGAATGTCTCATCGCGCGCCCACTTTGGATATGACCTGTTCAAGCGCACCATGGACACGACGCTCGCGCTTCTATTGCTTGTCCCGTCACTCGTGCTCTACCCATTTGTGGCACTGGCGATAAAGCTCCAAGATGGTGGGCCGATATTTTTTGTTCAAGAGCGGGTAGGTAAAGGGAATCACCCTATTCGCATTATTAAGTTTCGTACGATGACTACTATGGACCGCGGAGTTCCACTGGTAAACAACGATCCGCGTATTACACCGGTCGGGAGTTTTCTTCGTAAATCGCGTATCGATGAATTACCGCAGCTGTGGAATATTCTCTGGGGCGATGTCTCACTTATCGGTCCGCGACCTGAAGTGCCCGATTTGGTAAAGCTCTATCATGCGCAAATTCCATACTACAATATGCGTCATTTAATAAAACCTGGACTTTCTGGTTGGGCACAAGTACATCACGAAAAACCCCCACAGACAGTGGAAGAGACAAAAGTAAAGCTCGCATATGATTTGTATTACCTAAAGAATCGTTCGCTGGCACTTGATATAAAGATTGCGCTCAAGACAATCAAGACACTCTTGTCGCGTACCGGGTTGTAGCGGCTCGTATTTTTTGTCATTGCAAACATGAGTAGACCGCGTAGTCTGAGGATAGCGTTCTTTTTGGAGTCGCAAGATGGCAACCGTACATGTGCATACAAGCGGGGTACCGCCATGGGACTTCGCGATGTTGGTGAATGCTGTTGCGGGTGGAGTGCTCGCGCTGTTTATTGAACATGTGGTGGATTTCGGCTTCACCCTAGCGACGCGCCTCGCTGATGGCGCCAAGATGGCCACGGGAAACGCGATGAGTGGATACCATCCGCTCGATATCACATTATTTGGTCCTATCCAATTCATCACAAACATTGGAATTCACGCGGATGTGGACATTGCCGATGTGCCCGCCCACCACAAGCTCGAAGTTATCGCTCGATGCATGCGACTTGCACGACCCGAGCTGGCACTTCCGCGTCTCCTATTTTGGTTTTGGATTGCCTCACAAATGCTGTGGCTGCACATGCCTATTTTCATTATGGACCACAAAAAGGAAGAGTGGTTTGAGTTCAAGTTTCTTCCGCTCATCAATGCGCGGGATGTGATTGCCTACTAGCGCATATAAACGTCACTTTGTGGCGTTTTTTGTTTTTTCAGGTAGCATGTGGACATGCGAATCAATCAATATTTGGCTCAATCTATAGGCATTTCACGACGCGCCGCTGACCGTGAAATTGAGGCTGGAGCTGTGCAGCTAAACGGCAAGCGGGCAACGCTTGGTGACCAAATCTCCCCAACGGACAAGGTCAGCTTCAAGGGAAAACCAATCAAAGCACGCGAGGGAGGACATACGACCATCATCCTGAATAAACCTGAAGGACACGTCACTTCACGCCGTCGTGACGAAACTAAAGCCCCAACGGTGATGGAACTTTTGCCAAAAGAATTGCAGCATTTGAAGCCTGTGGGCCGCCTCGACAAAGAAAGTTCAGGATTACTGTTGCTCACTGACGACGGCGACCTGCTTTTCAAGAGTACGCATCCAAAGTTTGAACTCGAAAAAGAGTATCTAGTCGAATTCGAACAACACCTCTCCGCGGCAATATTGGCACAATGGAAGAAAGGGATGAAATTTTCCGATGGGATTGCACGGGCAGACAGTGTCACGCGCGAGAGCGGGAAGACCTACCGCATTGTGTTGCACCAAGGAATGACACGCCAGATTCGTAGAATGGCAGGAAAGACGGGGAATGCCGTTACGAAGTTGATCCGTGTTCGTTCAGGAAAAAATACCCTCGGCACACTCAAGGCGGGGGCTTGGAAAAAGCTCGCATGAGCATGTAGAATGGGTGCATCATGAAAGACAAACTCATTCAAAAACTTATCGCAAAAGAAGAGAAACGCGAACAAGCCGTTATTAATCTTATCGCGTCTGAGAATTATGTTTCAGCAGATGTGCTTGAGGCACTGGGTTCAGTATTTACAAATAAATACGCCGAAGGCTACCCCGGCAGGCGATACTATGGTGGCAATAGTGTTGTCGATGAACTCGAAACACTGACACAAGAGCGCGCACGCACGCTCTTTAAGCTGTCTGCGAAAAAATGGTCTGTGAATGTGCAGGCACTTTCCGGCTCACCTGCAAACGTCGCGGTGTATACTGCGCTCCTTCCGAATGACGGCACGGGAAAAATAATGGGAATGAAACTGGCGCATGGAGGACATCTCACGCATGGGCATAGCGTGTCTGTCTCAGGAAAATTCTGGAAACAAATTCCCTATGGCGTTTCTGAAAAAACAGAACGACTGGATTTTGCCGAACTGATGGCTATCGCAAAGAGAGAAAAGCCACACATTATTGTTGCCGGCTTCACTGCATACCCCCGTGTCGTTGAGTGGAAAAAATTTCGAAATATTGCTGACACTGTGGGAGCATTTCTTATGGTGGACATGTCTCATATTGCGGGACTCATTGCGGGGGGAGTCCATCCTTCACCGTTTCCCTATGCGGACATTGTGACGACGACCACACACAAGACGCTTCGTGGCCCACGCGGGGCCCTTATCTTCTCCAAGATTGACGAACGTGATTTGCCAACAAAAATCGATAAAGCGATATTTCCAGGTATGCAAGGTGGTCCGCACGAAAATGCAATTGCAGGAATCGCAGTTGCACTCCACGAGGCGGCGCAACCTGCATTCAAGAAATATGCTACTCAAGTAATAAAAAACGCTGCCGCCCTTTCAGGAGAGCTGAAACGTCTCGGCTGGCGAATTGTTTCTGGAGGCACGGACAACCATCTTATGCTTGTGGATACATGGAAGAATGGTATCTCCGGCAAGGAGGCGAGTGATCGGCTCGAAGAGGCCGGAATTATTGTAAATATGAATACGATTCCGAATGACACACGCAAACCGATGGATCCTTCGGGTGTTCGATTGGGTACCGCAGCTGAGACAACACGCGGTGCGAAGGAGCGCGACATGGAGATGCTTGCACGCGCGATAGACACGATACTCTCCCACAAATAGCAAAAAGGCTATATTTGTAGGGTTTTTTGGCCATGTGTTATTATGCATGCATGATAATTGACGGCAGGGCGATTGCAGCTGACATCAAAGAAAAAATTGGCAGTGCGATACGTTCGCGCGGGGTAGCCCCCACACTTGGCATTGTGATTGTTGGTGACGATGCCGTCATCGAGAGTTTTGTGCGCATCAAAAAAAAGTTTGGGGAGTCCCTTGGGATAACCATTCTTGAGTTTCGATTTCCTGTGACCGTGAGTGGGGAAGAATTACTGCGTGAAGTTAAGCTACTGGGAAGTCGCACTGACCTCGACGGACTCATTGTGCAACTTCCGCTACCTTCAACTGTTGACACAAATGAAATACTTTCCGCCGTCCCCACTGCAAAAGACATCGATATGCTTGCGCAGTCCTCAGTGCTCGCCTTTGCACGCGGTGAAGCAAAGATACTTCCGCCCGTCGCCGGGGCGATACAAGAAATTCTTGAGCGTCAGCAAATAAATATCGAAGGCAAAGAAGTGCTTGTATTGGGTCACGGCAGACTTGTCGGCAAACCGGTCACATTATTGCTCCAGCATAATCACGCACACGTGACCGTCGTGGATAAGCCTATTGCTGACCTCGCGACACATGTGCGTGAGGCAGATATAGTTATTACAGGTGTGGGTACACCAATGCTCATTACGCCGGAGATGGTTGGTCCGCACACCGTACTTATTGATGCGGGAACAAGCGAGGCAGGGGGTCGTATTGTGGGCGACGCGGATCCGATGTGCGCAGAGATAGCCGCACTTTTCACTCCCGTACCTGGGGGAGTAGGCCCCATTGCGGTTGCCATGCTTTTCAAGAATTTGGTTATTCTTTCGCGTGAGACGTAATTGCTAATCAAATAAGGGATTTGCGAATGGGAAAGTTTTTTGACAGGCTCTATATGAAAAATTGTTATATGATATTGAGGTGCCTGATGTAAATCTTCTTATCTTCGAATTTGTGTACGGGTTGCTTGGCCCCACGTCATACATCTCTGGTATGACCATCTTCTTTGCTGAGTGGTTTCCGTATTTGGTTATTGCCTCCGCATTGGTATACGAGATGTTTATTCGTGATGACGGAAGTACCCTGCGTTCACTTTTTCGTATCTATACGCCGCCACTGTTTGTGGTGACTGCGACGGAGTTTTTCAAACCTTTTTACGTATCTCCTCGTCCGTTTGCTGCGCAGGAGATGGACATGATTATCACACCGCTCATTTCGGTGAGCGATCCTTTCGGCTCGTTTCCTTCATCTCATACTGCTTTCTTCGCCGCACTTGCGGTCACCATGTATTTTTGTAATCCAAGAATTGGAAAATTTTTTCTAGTAGCCACGATACTTATTGGAGTCGCACGCATAGGCGCAGGGGTACATTGGCCTGTCGATATCGTCGTGGGATTCTTTTTTGGAATTTTGTTGGGGTGGGTGATTGAGGTTATTTCACTCAAAATTTGGAAGGACAAAGTCCCACAATGTTAATAAAGTGGTGTAGTTTTACGCACCGCAATTGTCTTAACATTGCAATGTAACTTTGCCCTCGTTTTCTACCCAAAATACCTTGTAAACACTGGGTTTTTTTCTTGAGACCCAATTTCTTTTTTGTTATCCCCATCTATCTTCAAAATCTCCAAAAAACGTTGCTGTTGAGTGATAAAATGATTGAAACGGTAAGGAGCTCGCAATTTGTGGTTTGCGGGGTGGGGGCCGTTATATTTTAGTACTGTGAATTTTCATCAGTTGTTCATGTTTGCTTGGAGAAAACTTATCGCGGGATTTTTAATCCTGAGTTTTTTACTCACCCCTTTTGATATTGCACTCGCCCAATTCTCCGCCCCCCGCCAAGTCAACTACCAAGCTAAGTTAACCGACGCCGCAAACATCGCGGTCCCTGACGGTACATACAACGTCGCCTTCC
>JAYUQG010000032.1:0-6982 GCA_043756865.1 bacterium
AACCGTCGCCGCCTTCTTCACCGCAACCACCTCAAGCGTGAACACCTTCCCCCAACTTGCCTTCACCAACGCCACAGGCACGAGCATTTTTGCCTCCGGCTCCTCGACACTCCAGAATTTCAACAGTGCAAGCTCCACTCTCGGCTTAGTCCTCTTCGGCACTGCGACGAGTACAAACATTTTCTCCACCTCTGCCGATTTCACCACGCTCAACTTCACGAATGCATCAGGGACAAATGCATCAACAACGAACGCCTCCACCACGAATCTCTTCATCAACAGCAAGCTTGGCATCGCCACCTCCACCCCCGGACAATCCGCAACCTTCGGCGTCGGTGGTGATGTATTTATCAGTGGCACGACTACTGTCGGCGCGCTACGCGTTATTCAAGTCGCTTCGACCACCGGAGCTACCCCTGTGGCCAACACGCTATACGCAGATAATGTGCCAAAGGGCTGGGTTGTCGTGCAAATGATTGGAGGCACCGTACCTACAATTGCTGCCGGATTTAACGTTGGATCCATCACGGATACGGCTGTCGGCCAGTTTACGGTGAATTGGATCCGCGCATTTGCAAGTGAAAAATATGCAGTGGCGCAAATGGCGGGAATTACAACCGACGAAGGATATTGTTCAATCCGTGGTGTTGCAGGAATGACCACGTCAGGATTACAAATTAACTGTGTCGACGATGTTGGAGCTTTGGTAGATCAGGCAATTTGGTCTATTATAGCATTTGGACATCAGTAAATATCTCTATTATGAAAACTCAAAACACAATCCCTCCTCTCCTCTTGCTGCTTCTTCTGCCGTTTGTCGCGTATGCAGATGAGCAATATGTGCGTGCATACTACATGCCTGATACTACAGTGAGTATTGTTATTCCGGCGGGAGGGCAGTGCGTTGTGAGTGAAGGCCACACAGAGTGCCTTGATAAGATAACAGAGAATATTCCTGAGCGCGTACATCCTCATGAGGATATGCCGATTAGCGCACTTCCTACCAATCGCGCAGACCGGGATAAGTGGACTGGTTCGGTGGGGGGCGGAGTCTACGTGGACCATCAACGG
The DNA here is from genome assembly GCA_043756865.1 of bacterium. Classification (GTDB taxonomy): domain Bacteria; phylum Patescibacteriota; class Minisyncoccia; order Phycocordibacterales; family UBA6899; genus MHLP01. The sequence continues at coordinate 1,072 of JAYUQG010000032.1, forward strand.
ATTACTCGCGGAGGAAAGGTCGGGGAATTTCAGCAGAAAATCGAAGAGGAGATGGACAAGGATAGACCCGATGCTGATCTCATCATTCAATATCAACGACTCGCCAAGAAATACTCCGGCTTGGAGTCTTCGCTCGTAAAGCAGGACGATGTTGACCGTATTGAAAGACGAAACCAGTCGCGTATCAAGGGCGCAGTGTCAGCAGTTTCTGATTTCATCGGAGGAGTGTTCGACGGACTTCGTCAGGGGGTGCTTGCAATTACGTCAGTGTTCACAAACACCTTAACGGTGGGAACACCGGAGGCACCGACCGGCATTACTGTGTACGACAAGGTAACAGGTGCTCCGAACTGCATTATCGTAAGTGGTGGCCAACTCAGCACGAATCCGGGCGAGTGCGCGAGTCCTTCGGTGGGCGTAACCGCAGGCCCGACTCCCGAAGTACCGCAATCGCCCCAAGAGGGGACACAGACGGCGATAGAGCCTCCCGCGGACGCTACTTCACCCGAGGTCGTATCCGGGGAGTTACCACCCATTGTTCCTCCGAGTGAGGCAATCGACACCGGCGAAGTAATCCCGGCTTTGACGCCGATTGAGACTCCGTTACCCGTGGAGGCTACCCCACCCGCCGTTGTGGGTGAGTGATTTGTCTCGATAAATAAAAGCCATGCGATCCCTCTTTTCAAAAAAAAAGAATTACACACTCAATCTCTCCCCAAAAGAAGAGAATCACGCAAAGCCCAAGGTCTTCACGTTGAGCGTGGGCGTGCTTATTTTTGTGAGTTTGTGCCTACTTTGGTCGACGGGATATTACTACAAACAGTACATAGATTTGCGCAAGGGCATCGAGTCGCTTAATAACGTAAAGCCCAAAACAGGAACCCGCATTAACGATGCCTCATCCACCATGCAGAGTGCAGTACCGCGTCCTCCTGACGCTGAAGTGCTTATGCGGATTTCTCGTCTCGTATCTGCTCCCAAGGGGGAGGTCCCGGTGTACGCAGAAATAACATCACTTGAGTCACTCCGTGGGCAGCCGTTCTTTGCCGACGCGCACGTGGGCGATCTTATGTTGACGTTCTGCAAGAGCAGGATATCTGCACTCTATGCAGTTAAAGAAGATAGATTAATAAGACAAATCCCCGAGGTAGTTGCTGAGTTGTGCCAAGCAAAGTGAGCTTTGCGAGCGAATGAGTCGGACGCCACCGCCTAGTTCAATAAATGCATTCACCCGGCGAGTCGTGCGGATGCGCAATGCCGCGTCGCCGCAAGGTATTTTGGCTTAAGCATATTGGTGTTACAATACAAAGTAATGATGCGTAGATATAGTATGGGGGCCAAAGTGCACGAGGGTGGTTTCACGCTTCTCGAAATCCTCCTTGTTGTCGCGGCAATCGCCATTTTGGCGGGTATCGTCATCTTCGCCATTAACCCGGGCAAACAACTAGCGGAGCTCAGGAATGGCAAACGTCGCGCGGATGTAAATCTCATCATCAACGCGTTATACCAGTACTCGATAGACAATGCAGGTACCAATTTTGCCGATGAAATAAGCGACTCAGATGATCCTGCGTGCACAGCGCATGCTAATATCGAAATATCATTATGCACGACTGAGAATTGCGGACTGAATCTTGCGTTTCTTCTATCAGACCAGAAGTATCTTGTTTCTATGCCCGTGGACCCTGCGGGTGGCGTGGAGAGTGTGAATAATGCGGGGTATTACGTGTGGGTGAACTCGAATAACCGCGTCACCGTCTGCGCCCCTCGTGCCGAACTCGGCGTCGACATCTCCGTCACCCGCTAATGCATAGGGGTACCCTACACACTTTGAATTGAGTATTCATATTTCAAGCCATATTTCCACCGCATTTTTATTACTTCGCCTTGAAGTCGGGAGATATTGTTTGGCAAAATTTTAAAAAAGAAGTAGGATGAAACCATGAAAAAAAAAGAGCTAATCTATTCCTACGACGTAGTCTTTGAGCCGAATGGAGATGGCTACACCATTACCGCACCCAAATTACCTGGCCTCGTTACTGAAGGGGGGAATCTCAAAGAGGCACGCATGATGGCGAAAGATGCTATCCGGTGTTATCTTGGTGCAATTCTTAAAGAAAAACAGGGGAGCGCGCTGAAAGCATCAATGCATAAATCAAAGATAAAAGAGCGCGTACTCGTCATCGCATAGACAAGTCATGCCAAGACTGCCACGAATTCCGTCGATCTTGGTCATGCGTACTCTGAAGAAGGCGGGGTTTTATGAATTCCATCAATCAGGAAGTCATGTTCAGTTGCGCCATGAGCGTTTTTCCAATTTGCATGTCACTGTGCCCGCTCGCAGAAATGATATTGCTCCGAAAACTTTAAAATCGATCATCGCTCAGTCTGGGTTAACGGTCGATGAATTTATAGCCCTGCTGTAGGCGGGTCATAGCCGCATCACCGTCTGCGCCCCAAAGGCCGAACTCGGCGTCCCCATCTCCGTCACCCGCTAGCAGGCAATTTGCCCAAAACAAAAAACCACCCCAATCTTAGGTGGTTTTTTGCCAAAAAATTCTACAGTGCTTTTATGTGTAATGGTGAAATTATGGCGAATGGCAATGTGACCTCTGTCACTGGCATGGTCATAAGATTCTCATCAGCATTTACACAAATATTTGAATTCCCAGGATACGAGCCTGAATCTGTGAAATATGATTTGATCGGCCTGATTGTTCGAGTGGTGATCGAAACCAGAAAAAGTTTTTGATTGTATGAATTATTAAAGATCACTTGTGGCTCAACCGTCGGCGCGCTGCCGTCTGCGTCTAAATACGCATTCCCACTGCAATTTATTGAATCATACAAGACACGAAGGACAGGGTTCGAATTATATATTGTTGGTCGGTCCTCTTCTGATGCCTTTGATAAGTTTAGTGTCCCGCCTACTGCAGAAATGTAAATTGAATAACTTGTCCTGTTGCCTGTCCACCCACGACTATCAGCGCTGAGTAGAACCCCCATAAATTCATCATTGCCATTAAACAACCCCAACTGTTTTCTGTCTTCCGCGCTCACTCCTCCTGCTTGCGCTGCATAAAGATACCCGCCCGAGAGGGAGGCAAGCACAAGCGCCACCACTCCCGCCACCATTAATCTCTTTTTCATAATTATTCTGCTAACGACTAATGCACTCATCTTGCCCCCCCCCTGCAAATTTACGCAAGCACCCCCGGCACCTAAGCTATAATTGTCCAAAGTCCGCCTTTTGACAAAGTGGCAATCGCCACTATATTTCAAACCATTATTCACAAATTTTCGTCAAGGCCTCGCTTCGACAATTTTGTTTGACAAGTGGCACACTTTTGATACACTCATGTTATTATGGCAACAATAAAAACACGCATTAACGTAAGTATTAGCAGTGATGTTGAACGAGCACTTATTGCACTTGCAAAACGCGACCAAGTTCCACATGCAACAAAGGCCGCAGAACTCCTTCGTCAAGCACTCGAAATTGAAGAAGATCAGGTACTCGATCGGGTCGCAGTAGGGCGAGATTCCGTATCGTCGAAGTTTCTCTCGCATAAAGCAGTATGGCGATAAGATTTGTCCTGCTGTATCATCCGAAGGTTTTAAAGGAGGATATAGCAATCATCTCGCTGACATGGAAGGGGAATATTCGACTCGCCATTGAGGAAAAGCTCGTCGTTGCTCCGGAGACCTTTGGCAAGCCGTTGCGTCAGTCGCTTCGTGGGTATCGTAAACTGCGCATTGGTGACTACCGAGTAGTATTTCGACTTGAGGGAGACGGGGTATTTATCCTCGCCATCCTTCATCGTTCTGTAGTATATAAACAGGTCGAGAAAAGGGACAGAGAGTAGGGCTGCTCATCTCGTAATCTGGGCGACGCCCTATCGTGGACACACTTATTCGATGGTCCAAACATCGTTGTCTCCGGATGCTGATTTGTGATAAAATCACCACATATGAAACCCGCCAAAAGGAGGTTCGCGGTTGCGGTCACTGCTCTGCTCATTGCTGGAGAGGTGCTTTTTGCGGGCGGGGGAGTGGTGTTTGCGCAGACTACAACAGATATTCTCGATGTGCCAACTGTCGAAGAAGTTCTTGTTTCTGACGAGGTGACCGAGGATATTCCCGTTCCGATTATATCAACCGATGGGGACATCACTTCGGGTGCACCGGACGAAGAGACTCCTGTCGAAGTTGCTCTTTCTACCGATGACGCAGGAGGCACTGATCTCCAGGGTGCTTCCTCAACGCCGCAACTTCAGGAGACATTTAGTGACCAGCAAACCATACCGCTTGCTGAAGCATCGAGTACTGTTGATGTAATTCTTGCAACCACGACCGATGAGATAATTCCCGACCCTCTGCCACCTCTCGAAGATGAAGGTGCCACAACGACGACCGAAGAAGTCGTCGTCGAGGAAGTCGCTCCTGTAGTTGAGCACGAAGTTGTCCCGCTTGAAGAAACTCCTCCGCCCCCACCACAGGTGGAGCAGGAGCAAGCTCCAATCGTGCTGAGTGCCAAAGAGCTAAGACCCGAGTCGAAGTACATGTTCTCCTTTTCCGGGAAAAAGATATCGACATCAAGACGCGTGGGACGCACGCGCATGGAGAGGTCCCAACGCGTGACTTCTGTGGTTTCTGAGGTTGTTGACGTCGCACCGACCGTTGCGGTCAACAATACAACCGGCGTGATGAGCGTCTCCGGCGCATGTGAAGATAAGTATTATGTTATTTTGGTTTACAAACACGAAGAAGATTATGCCCAGGACCCGGGGTCCTACGTGGTGAATCGTTCTTTCCCCTGTGAAAATGGTAGCTTCACCTATGGCGTTACCAATCTTCCTCCATCGCTGCCCGATGGTAATTATTACCTCCTTGTGGGAAGCATGGGTGAGACCACTCCGTGGGTACCCATCACGAGCATTACCGAAGTGACCCTCGCGCGAAGCCACTGATTACCTGCAATTAATCTTCATCAATTATTATGTCCATCCTGAAATGTCTTTCGTCGCAAAATAAGCTCCTTGTTATTTCTGTTGCGGTTCTACTTTGGGGATTTCTCGGGTTATTCGGATTTTTTCCGATTGGCAATTTTCCGAATGCGGCAGACAGCGAATGGCAGGCGGTTTTTTTGAATAACAATCAAACTTATTTTGGAAAACTTGAGAACGTCAATTTCGGCTATGTAAAACTGACGAACGTGTATTATTTGCGGGCGGGTGGGAATCTCCAGGAGGGGAGTACCAGTGCAGACAATGTGAGCCTCGTGAAACTCGGTGGTGAGCTCCATGGTCCTGAGGACGCGATGTACATTCGCAAAGACAGCATTCTCTTTTGGGAAAACATGAAAAGTGAAGCGCGCGTTGTACAGCTTATTCGCTCCGCGCACTAAAGACATATGGCACTCTTTGGAAGTAAGAAAAAAAGCCTTCAGGTGAGTCTTACTGCTCGAAAAAGAGTGGCGACCGGTCCCTCACCACTTCCTCCACTTTTGAACGATGCCCCAGAGAGAAAACTGTTCAAAAACGGGCGTAAAACGGCACTAATTTTTTTCCTCTTGGCGACATTTGGAATTCTTTCATTTTCATTTTCCCAATCATTTGAGACGTTCGCCTCTCAGGTAGCATCGAATTTAAGATTTGGGAACTTGAATCCCGCACAAAGCCCACTCGAGGTTGTTGTGAGCGAGGTGAAAAAACAATATCTCGTCCCGGAGGGGGAGACGCCTACGCTTGCGGTAATAACGAGTCTCGAAGAGTTGGCTGGTCAGCCCTTTTTTGCGAAAGCACAAGTAGGAGATGCCCGAGTTCAACAATCAATTGCAACACCTGTACTAGAATTCAGTTGTTATGCGAAAAATCAAAAAAGGCGCCACGAATCGACATTTTAGTCAGCT
>JAYUQG010000033.1:0-19725 GCA_043756865.1 bacterium
CATTGTGGGAGGAAAAACAGCGTTCAAGAATGCTTTCGAAAGAAGAAATGAAAGAGCGTAACCCGCGGCTCTTGCCTGTGAGTATGCAGGGAAAGTTTAAATCGATGATCATTATGTTTGACAACAAGGTAGCTATTATTGGGCCTTGGGAGCAGCAGTCTGCGATACTCATCATCTCAGAAGAAGTGACACAGATGTTTGAAGTGCTGTTTGAGGCGATTTGGAGTGTTTCAAAAGAATATAATTTGGAAAAATAAAACCGCCAAATGAATCGGCGGTTTGAGAACAGAGTGAAAAAGAAAAACGTTGTATTGCTCAGGCAGACGAAGCGGATTGTTCCGCATCGTTCGGAACAAGTGCGAGCGCCGGCTTCTCGTGATTAAACATGCGGTTGACGAGCTGGTTGCCCATGCTCATGCCGATGCCACCACCGATACCGGGTACATCGAAGACATCGATACGCTGCGGGGTCATGTGTGCATATGCAGAACGCATGATGCGCGCCTTTCTGATTTCCAGATTGGTCTTGATGCCCTCCACGGATTGAGCAACGGTAATCGCTTTGCGGATTTTTGCACGCACCGACGCCGCTTTGGCAAGCAGTGCTGAGACTGCTTGGTCGAGCTCTTGGCGCGCACGCATCGCGATACCTTGCCGCTTGGCATTGGTACGTTGCACGATTGCGGTTTTCAGATTGCCGTGCGCTTGCTGGAGTTCGATGGCAGCTTTCACTGCCTCGCGCTCGTCGCCGCGGCGACGTTGCTCGACTGTCTTGTCTGCGTTTTCGCGCTTCGCGCGATATTCGTCGCGCATCTTGCGAATCATTTCGATTTCGGTGCGCACGTGTTCGAAGTCATCGAGAATGGGGTTTGTGACATTCGACGGTGTGCACTCGTGCACACGCACGCCCGTTGCCCTGATGAGGTGACGGTTGATTTCGTTGGCAACATTAGGAAGCTTGCCACGCACAAATTTCACACGCGAGTCATCGACGGAGGCAATCATTCGAAGCATGGTCATGCGACCAAGGCAGCGTACAAGTTTTGCCGCGGTAGCAGGACTCGCATGCTCGATGAACGTTCCGGGGTCTTCGACGCGGAGCACGTACTGGTCGCTTCGTGAAAGTGTTGCGAAGTCCTTCGTGTACCCCGCCGTGTGGATTTCGATGGGGAAGTCGTGCGTCGAAACAAGCGCGTGGATGTGGCGGAAAATGTTGAAGTTCCAGTTCCGTGCCTGACTGGCAAGTCCTGATGGTTTGCCGTTGTCGCAGCGCACGCCTTGGAAGCCGTTCGGCACATCGATCTTCCACGCCCAAAGTGGTCCCATCGCAAATCGCACAAGGCCGATGAGCATGAATGCTGCACCAGCGATCCAGAATTGCATCATGAATGCAAGGAGCGCCACCAAGAGGAATCCCACACCGGCGAGATTGCGCTCGTCGGGAAGGATTTTCATGATGGCTTCTTCGTTCAGTCCGCTGCGGGAGCTCCCATGGTCGACTGGTGCCGAAGATACCACCTGTGTGATGCGTTTGATGCGGGCATGAATATCTTGGGTCACACGTTCGGTGCCCTTGCTGATTTCGTTGGCGAGTTCGTTTGTGACGGATTCGCCGAGCTGTGCCGCGTTGGTGCGGAGCGACCCACTGACAGTGTCTTTCATTGCGTTGAGTGACATGGTGTAGCTCCTTTAGGCTGCGACGACAGAAAGATGACCATGGTCATCGGATTCCGCCGAACGTGAACGCTGCGTTTTGTGTTGCGCGGCAATGGCGTTCAGTCGATCTTCGACGTCGGCCGGACTGTACCCCGCAATCGACACTCCCGGATCGTCCGGAATTCGTGCGATGTCTTGGGAGATTTTTTCCACGAGCGCCGATACGCGTGCCATGGGGTCCACTTGTGTGGCGTCACCGTGCGAGTTGCCCTCCACGATTTTGTCCACGAGCGTGAGTCGCTCCGCGAGCTCACTCGTGTTCGTGCCCGCTTGTTCAAGCTTGGCAAGGAGTGCTGCGGTGCCCGTACTCTCGAGAAGAGCCTCGAGAGCTTTGTTGGTCGGAAGCATTGAGGCAAGGCCAGCCCGCTCGCAAAGGACTGTTCCGATAGCGGGGAAGTAGCGACCGATGTTTGTTTCGAGTTCTCTGTAGATGAGGTCGGTTTCGGAGAGGAATGCCTCGAGGCCGGCGGCGTTCACGGAAAGTGCATCAAGCTGCGCCATCTGTGCTTCGATTTCCGTTAAAAACTCGGTGAGCACGCTGTTGGCGATATTTTCGAGTGACTTCTCCTTGCCAACGATGACCAGTTTGCGCTGCTCTTCGTCTTGCAGGATTTCAATGATGGAACGCATCTCGAGTCGGAGCCGTGCGATGTCGATGACGACCAGTTCTTGCTGCTTCGTCCGCGATTCGAGCTCGGTGTCGAACTCCTGCTGACGCGTTGCGCGCAACTGGTCCGTCGCTTGGCGCAGACGTTGGAGCGTTGTGGAAAGCGTCTTCAGGTAGGTGGCAATGTTCTCTTCGGGAATCGACATGGCGAGCGGAATGTGGTCGCTCACCGTGAAGCCGTACTCGCTCGTCGCCCACGGAAACTGGTCGAGAATCGAATGGCGCATTGGCGTGTCGCTTTCGCGTACGTCAACCGCGCTCATGTCCAGTGCACTGATTTGGGAAATGGAGTCGAGCATGCTCTCGTCCAAGGAGCCACTCGAAATACGTTCGAGGCGTATCGTCAGATTGTCTTCTGCTTTTGCGAGCTCAATCCGCATAGGTTCCAGCATGAACTGGTTGAATTCTTGCGAGGAAATCTGCAGCATCTTGTTGTTAATGACCGCCGAGAACTGCGTGTTCAGGCGCGCGAGGAAGTTCGCGAAGCCGCCTTGGGTAAGGAGGATGCGCGAGTCCGCAACGCGACCAACGAGTACACCGGTGTACGTCATCGGAATCGAATCTTTGGTGCGCCCACCCTTCGTCGGTTCTGGTTCGAGCACCATGATTTTGGTGTAGACCAATGCGAGCGGATAGATGCGCGGGTCGAAGATGAACTTCGGCTTGTCGCCCGTCGAAAGCTTCGAGTAGATTTCACCATACTTGGCGAAGTAGACGTCCACTCCAGGCATCGCGCGATGCATTGAACGGAAGAAAAGTATCCCCGCTGAGGCAATGACATACGTGATGAGCGCTGCAATCCACGTGGCGGTAGAGAAAAGGGCGAACTCGTTCGCCGCACCTGCGGCTGTTGCAGAGTTGCTGTCGCCGATAGTTTGGGCAACTGCAGCGTACGAGAAGAATCCTGCTGCCCACGAAAGCGGGTGCTGGAGATAGACCTTTGCAAACACAAGTGCCAGCAGTCCGAGCAGCACGAAAATGTAGACAAACCAGTTCATCGGACCGCGTTTGATGCGCGCGATCGCGATGACGTTGCCTTGTCCGTCCTGTGTGCCGATCAGTTTTTTCGCTTTTTCGTATGAGGTTGCGATTTCCGCAACCCCGTTCTGCGAAAGACCTGTTTGCGGGGTGTCGTCCCCCACAGCAGCTTTTGCCATCTGTGTCACATCCATTTTGAGCGTCCTTTCTGTCTGGTAGAGGAATATTACGCCTATCTTTCATAGGTACAAGCGTCGAGCAAATTCTACGAATTTTTTCTGATTTGTAAAGGGGTGCGATGAAAAACGCCCCACGGGCATGGGGCGTTTCTTATAGTGTTGCTTTTAATGGTCTTCGCCCGCAAGTCCTTGCCGTACGCTCTCGAGATATTCCTTCGATGGCCTTCCTCCAGCGAGCATCGTAGCAATACTCAAGGCCTCAGCGTTTTTTCCTCCATCTCGAGATTCTTCTACCACACCCTCAAATGAAGTATCCATCGTTGGGCTTGGGTACTCATTTGGCGTACGTGACGCCGCGGACTCGATACTGCCCATTCCTTTGGAGTTTGTAGTCATATAGGTGAATGCTAGCATTTTTTGTTTTCTCTGCAATATAAAAGCCACATGGGGTAGACGTGCTACAATCCTAAGGTATGCAACGCACCATAAATGGAGCTTTTTTCATTGTCGCCCTGCTTGTAGGGTTTATGTATCTTGCGTATCTTTGGCAACATGACCAAGTGACCACACGCGCACTCGAAGAAACCCAAGCGGCACTTATTAAAACGCAGCTCGAAGCAAAGAATGCAATTGCCGAACGTGAAGACCAAATCGCCGTGGAACAAGCAAGCAGCACTGCACTTACCGTGCAACTCACGCAGGTAAAAAATGACTATCTTGTGCTCCTCGAGCGACTGCTTGCCTATGAAAATAACAACACTGCACTCCAAGAGCAAATCGTGGCTATAACGGGGGAGCTTTCGGTGCTTGATAAACTTGCAAAGACAGACAGAGAGCTTTTGCAAAAATATTCAAAAGTATATTTTCTGAATGAAAATTATGTACCCGCAGCACTTGCGACGGTTACACCTGAACACCTATTTGATAAAAGTAAGCCTGTTGAAGTGCACCGCAGTGTCGCACCGTATCTTGTGATGATGCTCCAGTCTGCGTCATCCACCGGGTATCCCATGTCACTCGTTTCTGGTTACCGAACCTTTGACGAGCAGGGGACGCTCAAAACAACTTATCGCACTACGTATGGAATAGGAGCAAACAAGTTTTCTGCAGAGCAAGGGTATTCGGAGCACCAGCTCGGCACAACGGTTGACCTCACCACCACGGCACTCGGTGATTTGCATATCAAATTTGAAGGTACTGGTGCCTACGTGTGGCTACAGGCAAATGCTTACCGATATGGTTTTATTCTCTCGTATCCAAAAGGGAATACCTATTACCAATTTGAACCATGGCACTGGCGATTTGTCGGAGTCACACTGGCGACGAAACTGCACAATGAGGGAAAGAATTTTTATGATATGGAGCAGCGTGAGATAAATAATTACTTGGTGACAATATTTGAATAGCGCAGTATGCGACAAATTTCTCCCGCGTTAAATCCCCTAATTTTTTAGCGGTGTAGGTGAGGAGTCGGTACGTTCCTTAGTCGATAGCTTTATAATTATATCCGCAATTTCATCTGCCGTTTTTGATCCAATATTAATTCTTTTTGTGAAAACATTGTGATCACGCGCAATATCAAATCCATAAATCCGCTTGAACAGCATTCGTGTGTCTGAATCCTTCATACGGATATTTTTGCGAGCCTCTTTAAGGTCAATGCCACTGCGCAATGCAACTCGCTTCGCGCGAAGAGCTAAGGGGGCGCGGAGACAGACTTTTAATCCATGAGGAGAAAGCCAAGGCATACTCCAGCTGTCCATTACAAGGTTCCCCTTATCGATTTCACGCAACAGATATTGATCAGAGATCATGTCAGCAGGTCGCTTGTCTTTGAGACGTTTTTTTAACAAAGTTATGCCTCTTGCTGTTTCCCAAAAACCACTTCCTTTTTTTGTAAGACGCAGTGAAACCTTTTTTCTTTCAAGCAGGCTCCTCATGATACTCGAGGGGTGAATAACCCGTAGATGAAGTTTATTTGCAACCAACTCTGCAACTGTCGATTTTCCTGCACCCGCAAAACCAAAAATAATAATGACCGGCTGTTTCTTTTGCATAAGACCAGAATAAAACATGCCTAGCATTTCTGCTAGGCATGGTAATGGGATCTTTCAAGTCGCTTCGTGTGGTCAGAAAAGAAAGTTTGAGCAATCACATCCCGAAACATGAGGCCTTTTTCTGTGAGCCGAAGCACGTTACCCACGTTGCTCGCCAGCTCAAGTTCGAAAATCTCGCGCCATGTGTCCGAAAACGCATCAGCGAAGGAGATGCCGAAACGTGACACAAAGTCATCGAGGTGAAGCTCCCCAAGCTGGTAGATAGCGTATTGACGCATCACGTCATCCTGTTTGATTGGGGCAACACTCTCTACTGCAAGTTTTCCACTTTTAATTGTGCTTATGTAGGACGCAATCGCATGCTTTGAACCCGCTCGGTCATATACATTACGATAATGCATGTTTTTTGCATAAGTTCGTGCACCCACACCCACACCCAAGAGACTTTCACCTTTGAAAGCGTTTGTTTGCTGGAGATAGAAACCCCGATTCGGGAGAACAAAGCGTAGGTGAGCCTCTTGTACATACCCCTCCTCAAGTAGGGCAATACGCGCAAACTGGTAACACGCATACTTGTCATGTTCGGACATTACTCGTGTCAAACGCTTGGGATATATTGTCCCAGGAATTGCTACCGTACGGTAGAGCTCAATGGTTTCAGGGCGAAATTCGATGAGTGCAGCCACGGACATTTTCCATGAATCAAGTGTCTGACCCTCAAGTCCGTACATGAGGTCACAACAGAGATTCGGAATCTGAGCTCGCCGCACGGCATCAATCGCACTGAGCGTAACAGTGGCGGGGTTGTGACGCCCCGATTTGCGAATCTCATTCTCAAGAAAGCTTTGAATACCCATGCTGATTCGGTTGAAACCGAGGGCCTTTATGTCCGCACACCATTCGGTGGTCGCTCGTTCAGGCGTGGTCTCAATCGATAGTTCGGCGCAGTCCACAAGATATGGTTGAATCGTGCGAAGTGCCTTAAGAACGCTTGCGACGCCTCCTATCGGCACAGCACTTGGCGTTCCACCTCCAAAATTAATGCTCGTGATTCGCGATGAAGCAATGAGGGGGGCATAGAGCTCGAGCTCAGAGGCGACCGACTTCATGTACTCCATTTTTGCAGCATCAGATCGTTCTACTGCTGTGAGATATCCACAGAAAGTGCACTGTTGGTCACAAAATGGAACGTGGACGTAGATATTGAGTTCTTTGGTGAAGCTCACCCCTTCAAGCGTGAAACCTGGCGTGGGAACAAAGGCGCGTGTGGGTGGGTAGGTGTACACGTACGGGGCACCCGAAAATTTCTCGATAGTATCCTTGAGCATGACTTATCCTTTCAAGGAACAAGTAAGATGATTATTTTGGTATTTTTCTACAAAAATGTCAAGAAATTTGTCCGACTGGATGCAAAATAGTTTTTGATTACATACAAAAAACCCACCGAAGCAGATGTTCAGTTGGTGGGTGCCCATTCAGGCTGTCGGTGTATAGATCTGATATGTTTCAATGTCGGTAATTATGCTCAATTTCGCCGTAACTCCGAACTGTCCACTAGACCAGTATTTTTGCCGAATGGGATTTTTTTCTTTAGCCACAATGTTTTCGGCCTCTTTGCGTGCATCCGCTTCGTTCAGTGACTTTAAAGAATACGTTGTATAGCCAAGGGTCAATTCGTATCGTTCCATAAGACCTCTTTACGCAGATTTATCCAATGCGTACTCTAGCACGCAGGCCTGCCTTTTTCAAAAAAGTACTTTCGGTTACCGTCAAGTTTCGATTCGCCCGCTTTGCGCAAGGTTTTCAAACTGTTTATTGAAAAAACCAAATGCGTTAGGAAAAAATACGCTGGAATCCCCACACGAGACCAACAATCGAAATAATGACGGCAACTATTTTAATTGCTTTTGGATACCACGGTTTTGGTTTGAAGTAGTAAATAAACGGCAACAACGTAGCGACAATCATGAATTGCCCAAGTTCGATACCAACATTGAATGACAAGAGTGATGAAATCAGGCGGTCATCGGGGACACTAATATCTTTCATGAGTCCTGCGAACCCTAAACCATGGAAAAGACCGAATAAAAATACTGTTGATATTTTGTTTCCATGCCCAGCAAACATTTTGTACTTATCTAGGAACACGCTCGTAATTGCCACATAGGTAATAGAGAGTGCGACGACAGGCTCCACTATCTTCGAGCTGAGTGTCAGAATTCCTGATCCAGCTAGTATGAGCGAGATACTGTGTGCGATGGTGAACATCGAAAGGAGTATCACTTCTCGCCGGAAACTCACATAGACCAGTAAGATGGAAAGCACGAAAAGAATATGGTCTGTTCCCGAAAGAATATGCTGAATGCCCAGCTTAATAAAGTCTCGTATGTTGTGCCAAAAATTCACCACGGGCTTTTGGACTAATTCCACATGAGCGAGAAAATCCTTGTCTTCTTTCAACTCTGGATTTGCCTCAAGAAATGCCGTGAAATCCTCAGGAGTCGCGGCTGGGTTCGCTTTTTTGAATTCAATGAATTTTTGCGGAAGCACCTCATGTGCTTCCGCTGGAGAGGGTTGAGGAACCAGAAGGAATGCAAGTAGTGCAAATAGAAGTACTTTTTTCATGGTTTTTACTTAATACCCACAATGTCATAATACCCGGTTGTTTTGAGTGTGACTGTCGCAGGCTGTTCACCCTGATTCTCCCAGTACCATCCGTGGGTACCTGCAAATGGGGCGACGAACGTCCCGTGTTGTTCAGCACCGACTCCAGATTCGTGACTCTCGAAATATCCTGCCGCACCTCCCGTTGGTTCGCCGTGCAAGTCGAAGACCACGTAGCTTGTTGATGTCCAGGAAAAAAGAAGCGCAGCTCCTTTATCGAGACGATATTTGTACTCCACACCTTTTTTGGGGGCAATAGCAATTTCCTGTGTGTCGGTAGCATATTGCGAGGGCGCGAGTGTGAGTGCACTCGTCTCCACCCCCTCTTCTTGGTAGAGTGAAGAAAATCCAAGAGATTTTCCAGTGCGCAGTGGATCGATACCGAACTCGGCAGGAAGGATGGCAATCACAAAAATAAGTACTGCGGTCGAAAGTGCGACCATGGTTACACGGAACATTTTCTTTCGATGAGTAGGCAATTCAGAGGGATGCATAGCGTCTGTTGGTTTGTCCATAAGTGGGTTGAGTTAATTTTGATAGTGCTTACGAGAGCAGATATCCTGTCGTTTGGTAAAGAATAAGTAAAAAACCTCCAATCATGAGCACTGTGTTCGTGACAAATGCATGCTTAAGGAAGCTGGGGTGTTTTCGCCAGAAGCTCATAAACAGCAGGATAAATGTTAGAGCGAGAATTTGTCCGACCTCAACACCTACATTAAAACTCAGCATGTTGGTCACCAGACCATTTTCAGACAATGCAAAGTCTTGAAGCTTGGTTGCGAGCCCGAACCCATGGAAAAATCCAAAGAAAAGCACTGCAGCTTTCGGGTTTGGTTCGAAGTGCAGAATTGCTTTGAACCCTCCCATATTGTCGAACGCTTTATAAACGATAGAAAGTCCGATTATGGCATCAATGATGTAGGGATTCGCCTCGATTCCACCAAGTACTCCCAATAAGAGCGTGATGCTGTGTCCGACAGTAAATAGCGTTACATAAAGCGCAACATCGCGAAGCTTGTAGAGAAAGAAGATTACCCCGATAAGGAAAAGAATGTGGTCATATCCAGTGACCATGTGCTTCGCGCCAAGGTAAAGGAACTCGATGACGGCAGGCCCCTGCACAGATTCTACAAAGCTTGCGTCGCTTGCGCCGATGCCGTGCGCGAGGCTAATCAATGGAAAAAATGTTCCCGCAAGGACGATCCCACACATGCGCCAAAAACTACTCATCATACAGACTTCTGCTTAGACCAAATAAACCATGCAACAAGCAACACAAAGATAACACCAACTCCGATCATGACGTAGAGACGCTGCTCTGGGTCGGCCGGTGTGCTTGTAGCAATTTCGCCGTGTACATGACCATGACCATCATCGGTCATCTGGGCAAGAGCCCAAGGTAATGTAAGTAAGTCAACAAAAGCTGCCCCTGCCGCAACTATAAAAAATATTGCAGAAAAATTAATCAACGATTTTCGAGTGATCCCAAACAGCATGATGTAATCTATATTACACCCTTTTAAAAGTTCGAACACTTACCGAGCTTCAAATTCCTTGTCGAATTGTTCAGAGATAATCAATAATTCAGCACATTGTGCCCCCAGCAGGGCTCGAACCTGCGACCGTTAGCTTAAAAGGCTACTGCTCTACCAGCTGAGCTATAGGGGCGTTATTTTATTGTAGATGTTTTTTGTAGCTTACCTACCTGCTGTTATCTACCAAAACAGCTAGAGGAAATGCAGAAAAGCGAACGTTGCAACAGTAACACAATACGTTACTTTTTTGAAGTATTACAGATTTTTATACCCTCACCGAGCTATTGTAGTGCATATGAGGACTTAGAAGTACAATATGGAGATGAAAAACACCATAGCCCTTGTCATTCTTGGCGCACTTTTTATTGGCGCACCGCTTACCGTATCTGCAGAAGTAGGCGAATCGTCGATGCCCGCAACTACCAGTGTTACCACTCAACAAGAAGTGAGTGTTGCTGAACTGGATGTTCAGAATATCGGTACATTGCCCACGAGTAAGTTTTATTTTCTCAAGGAGTGGAAAAGAGGATTAAGCAAATTTTTCACCTGGAGTGAGGTGAAAAAAAGCGCACTAATGCTTCGCATCACCAATGAGAAATTAGCAGAAGCCCTTGCAGTGGAAGAGGCGAGTCCGGCCGACGCTTCAGCATTCCGGAATGCAATTGAGAATTATAGCAAGGCAGAAACATCGCTCGAAGCAAGAATACAGCAGATGAAGAGTGACTCGGATGACGAAAAAACAAAAGAGCTATTTGTGCTTGTCGACAAGCAGTCGATAGTGCGCGCTGCGCTACTCACTCAGGTCGCATAGAGGTGGCGTGGCGATCCCTATGCTGAAGATGCTTCACGGGCAAACTCAAGCCCTGAAATAATCGCGGAGCGAGAGGCGATTACGCGGGTGATAAAGGAAACACAATTTACTCAAATCAATGCGTGGGCAGCTGTATTTGAGAAAAGGGGAAATGGGGAAGCAGAAGCAGAAACACAGCTCATGCGCGCAGAATCAGAATTTAATTTGCTTAAAGCTGAGGTGGTTAAACTTGAAGCGGACATCATCGCAGACACTGCGTTTGCCATAAAAGAGCAAGGAATACGCATGGCGCCGCTTCATTCAGGCATTGAAAGTGGGCACTACACTGAGACAGCTATTGCAATAAAAGAGCAAGGGGTACGTCAGGCCGAAATTGCAATCGATGAGGTAGGTGTGCAGCGTATCGACAATACTCCCGCGCGCCTTTCAACCAATATGACCATCGGACGACAGACCCACAAGCGTGATTTTGGTGACAGGATGAAAGCGGGGCTTGAGACTGCAGGGGGAATGCTTGCACAAGGCAGGACAGCTTTAATTGAAAAAAATTTTGGCGAAGCATTCGGACATGCGCGCTCCGCCGAGATGTTGGCAGTGAGTATGCGTAGGGCGCTGTTTGAATTTGCAATAAAAGAACAAGGAGTGAAAAGTGTAAGTCCATTATATGAAGACCAAGGCAAAGAAGTCGTGAATCCTTTACATGATGCACAAGGTCAAATAATCAAAGTATGTCATCCAAGCGCGACTGAGACTTGTGATGATGGTTCAGGGTTAGAGCGTCCTGTTGCGCCTCCCATAAAAACAGAGCCAAAAGTTCTCCCTCTGCCCACTCTGCCTGTGGCGTGCACTGAAGAGGCAAAGGTGTGCCCTGACGGCACAAGTGTAGTGCGCAGCGGTCCGCGATGTGAATTCACTGCGTGTCCAGAGCAGAAACCCACAGGAATGATGTGCACCGCGCAGTACGATCCTGTCTGTGGAGTAGACGGAAAAACATACGGCAATTCATGCGAAGCAGGGTCCGCAGGGGTCAGTGTCGCTTCCAAGGGCGAATGTGGCACATCTGTCGGGGCGGGCGCTGTGAGGTCTTCGGACTCTCGATAGATACACCATGTGTAGGGATGTTCGCATATTGCTCCACAACATTCGCAGCGCACATAATGTGGGCGCTATATTTCGTACGAGCGACGCAATCGGCGTGTCGCAGGTGTATCTTTCTGGTTATACTCCGCAACCGCTCGATAAATTTGGGCGGCCTGTGAAAGAAATTGCAAAGACCGCCCTCGGCGCAGAGTTGAGTATCCCTTGGGAGGGAGTCAAAAATCCGACTCGGCTTATTATGAAACTCAAGACAGAAGGATTTGCTATTGTGGCAATTGAGCAAGACGCACGAGCTATTGATTATAAATCGTTCACTCCCAGTGACCGCACTCTGGTGTTGGTGGGAAATGAGGTGCGCGGACTTTCAAAAGCGATGATGGCATATGCAGACACCATTATCGATATCCCAATGGTGGGGAAGAAAGAGTCGCTCAATGTGTCGGTGGCATACGGAGTTGCAATGTTTCGTTTGTTTGACCGATAAAATGAAACGTCTCGCGTGTTTCCACGCGAGACGATGAAGGCGTCAAACCTGTTCTTGTACCGACGGCTTCTTCTTTGCTGAGTGACCGCCTGAGATATGATCACCTCCTTTCGCGCGGGTAGGCCCTTCCCGCAGTTGCGCCTTTTTTGAGTATACAAAGGGTGGGTGGGAAATCAAGAGGCCGTACTCGCAAGCAATTTTTTGAGTTCTTCCTTAGCCACAGAATGGTCGTCCCAAGGAATTTTTGTATTGTTCGGCCCCATAATAAACGGGTCTGTCCCTTTTCCGGTGATGAGCAGCGCTCCACGCGTTTGTTGCGCTGCGAGCAGTACTCCTCGTGCAATAGCCGAGCGGCGGTCAATAATTATTTCGGCATTTTTTTCTTTCATGCCTGCCACCATTTGCTCGAGTATTACCTCTGGGTCCTCATCGTATGGGTCCTCGTTCGTAAGAATAATATTTGTACAATATGTTTCCGCGAGCCCACCCATGACTGGTCGCTTCCATGTATCACGCCCTCCTCCAGTGTTGCCGAGCACACACACACGCTCGAATCCCTCAAATGCCTTGTATATCGCTTCGAGTGAGTCTGGTGTGTGCGCATAGTCCACGATAACGGGGAACGACTGTCCTGCGAGGACTCGTTCCATTCTCCCGGGAATATTTGTGGTGCGCGCCACCCCTGCTTGCATTGCGGCATCAGGAATGTTGAATGCTTTTGCGCACGTGAGCGCAGCCAAAATATTGTATACATTGAACTCCCCGCCAATGCTGTTTGTTATTTGCAGATTATTCCACGTAAAGGTAATTGCCAATGCTGATGTATGCAGGTCAGTTGCGTCGTGCAGTGAAAAAGTGACAGGGGTGAGTCGCGGAAGTGCGAGAAATAAACCCGCTTCTTTGTCGTCGGTATTTGCCACCATGAAGCGTGCTTTCTTTTGAGAACGCGCGAGTGTGCGTGCGATTGCGAGTTTGGCATCACGATACCGCTCGTATGAACCATGGGATTCGATGTGCTCGGGAGCAAGGTTGGTAAATATAAGCGCGTCCATGTCGATAAAGCGCTGTCGGAATTGCTTCGCCCCCTCTGATGTCATTTCGATGATAGCGTGCGTACACCCTGCGTTAACCGCATCATGAAGAAATTTTTGCACAAAAAATCTTCCCGGCATGGTCATTTTGCGCAGATTGCGCTCAGTCTTATCGCCGATTTTAAACTTGATAGTTCCGAGCACCGCATGCCTCTTACCCGCAGCGTCAAATATTCCACTGAGTATTTCTGCGGTACTGGATTTCCCCTTAGTTCCGGTTATTCCGATGACGATAATCTTCCGCGAGGGAAAACCATAGCGTATTGCACCAAGTAACGCGAGTGCGAAGTGATACACGGGGATTATCTGCACCAGCAGTGCTCGAGGAATTATGCGTCGAATAACGTTCTTCATAAACGCATGATAACACGTGTGTTGGGCAACCAGAGGCTCTCCCAGCAGGAAAGTTCCTACTGGGATAGGCTCTTATATGGGTGTGTAGTCCCAGAACAAACTGTACTCATTTGAGCCCTTACTTGCTGCACCGAAAGGTAACGTAGAAATATTGAGGTAGTAGTCGCGGTCTTCTTGGAGAGTGCAAATGCCGGGGCCGGACAGTGTTGTGGATAGCGTTGTTCCCCAAGTTGCTTGTGCGCCTGTACCCGCGCTACCGCATTTCCCCGAAACAGTTTTTGGCCCCATTGGTAGTGACGATGGTGTCGAGGAAAGGTCTCCCGGATAGTCGCTAATTGATGCAACAAGATTAACGGGAACATCATTGCTGCAGCCAATGAGCGTCCCCGTCATGGGGTCGTATGTTGCAACACCATACACACAGGTGCAGGAACCATCCATGGGTAGAATAGTGCAGAGGTCTGGCACACAATTTCTGGGCTCGAGCGGCGACTGTGGCGGGTATTCATTGTTGAATCCTCCTGCGACATATACTTTGCCGCCCGCGGGTCCATTCACGATGTGGATCTTGTAAGCATGAGTATTTAACCCAACAAGAGTACCCGATTGACCGTTCATTGGTGCGCAGATGGGGAAGACAGGGTCAAGCGCAGTAGGCAACACCCTGCAGTTCAGTATTCCGGTATTTGCACAGGGTGCTTGGATGTCGATGCGTACATTTGTTTGCCTGCATTGATTCGTGTCGCACACCATTACAGAAATTTCATGACGTCCGTACACTGCTGTATTTATCGCAACCGGGTAAGTTATTGTCGCTGGAGAAGCAGGACATGTGCCAAGTTCACATATTGTATTAGTGTACGCAATGCCGGGTGGTGGTGGTCCGTAGGTAACTAATATACGGTTAATACCAATGTTGTCCGCTGCGGTGAAGTTCAGAAATACTGTACCTGAAGTTGTCGCGCGATTATTTAGTGGACTATTGATAACAACGGTGGGAGGGATGAGGTCTGTTGGGGGTGGTGGGGGTGTAAAGTCGTTGTCGATAATATACACTGTTGCAACTTTTGCTGCAGTCAGTCCGATATCTCCCGTTGGTGCTTCGAGTTTGACCAAAAATCGTTCGTCACCTTCAACAATTGTATCTTCGTTAATGGTGATGGTGATTGTTTGTACGGTGACTCCAATAGGAAAGTTGAGCACACCTACCGCAGCAGTATAGTCGCTTCCCGCCGCAGCGTTATTGTTCGCTGTTGCATAGTTTACTGTTCCCGCACCCACTCCCGAGCTACGTGTCACGGTGAGCACAATCGTGACTCCCGCTTCGCCCACATTGTATGAGGTGGGAGTAAACGATACCGTCGTCAGTGGTGCGGGGGGTGGAACTCCTGGAATGGGGAGTGGATATGGCGAGGGAGCAGGGGGTGTCATCGGATTTACTGCGTATGAACAGCAGAGTGCGCCCACAAATGGAGGTAGGCCAGCACAGCGTATCGGAGGAACTACGGAAACAATTTGACCCACTAGGGGAGGGCAAACTCCGGGTACTGCTGACCAAGCATACGTGCCCGCGGGCGTGCCTGCTGCAGGGGTAACCGGCGCCGTCGCGGTGTTTCCCAGATTGATATCACTTAAAACAAGTTGTGAATTTATGGTATTTAAAATTATCCACGATCCTACAGCGAGAAGAATTCCTAAAATCGCATTAATGACACACTGCTTTGCTTCGCTTTTGACCGCCGGAGAGGGTGACCCCATCAACTTGATACCACACCAAACAATCATGACCACCGCGAGGATTCCCGCCATTCCGATTAAAAATTGGAACATTCCCCGAAGATAGTCGGCGAGCGTGAGTCCCGTTGTCATTGCCCCGATGGGTGCCAAGAGGTCATAAGTGGCCGCAAAGGCTACCGTAGGAAACAACACAATACACACAAATGCGAATAATTTTTTCATAGCAATTTAACGCCCCCCAAGTGTTTGGAGTGCTTTACGTATAATATCCTGCGAAGTAGCTTGTTCCTTGGCCAATACACGGACGATATCGCGCGTGTCTCGTGGCGCATACCCCAAAGCCTCGAGCGCCTCGAGCGCCTCAGATTCTTTTGGCGCAATGCCCGTGACGATGCCCAGTGTTCCGATTTTTTCTTTGAGTTCCAGTACAATTTTTCCAGCGAGCTTTTTTCCGACACCTGATACTTTGGTGAGATACGACGCGTCACCACTTTCGATAGCATGGGTGAGGGTGGCGATATCTGCGAGCGAAAGGACATTTAAGGCACTTTTCGGCCCTATACCCGAAATACCGATAAGGAGCCGGAAAAGTCCGAGTTCCTCACGTCGAGCGAATCCATAGAGATTAAGTGCGTCGTCCTTTACTGCGAGGTGCGTGAACAGGGATATGTCACTTTCTATTTTTGCAGACTCGGTCACGGATGGTGCGACAGAAATTATGTACCCCACCCCCGCGCAAGAAACAATAAGTTCCCGTTCTTCCTTGTAAATTACCCGCCCATGGACATGTCCAATCATCCATTAAGTATACTACAGCCGAGTGACATTAAGCGACATTTTTGAGCCCCATTTCGCCACCCGCAAAGCATTTTTCTTGCGTTTTCAAACACCTTGCTGTAGGATTCTCGATTATGGCAATCACGTCATCAGCAAAACGAGCAATTCGAGTTTCCGCGCGCAAGCGCGTGTTTAATCTGCGTCGCGAAAGCGCAATGAAAGATGGCATGAAGTCACTCCGCAAGCTCTCGGAAGCGGGAGATCAGGATGCTGCCCACAAGGCACTTCCATCGGTGTTCAAAGCCATCGACAAAGCGGCAAAGCGCGGAGTTATCAAAAAGAATACTGCAGCACGCAAAAAGTCGCGCCTCGCAGCATTTTTAAAGAAGCGCGAAGGCAAGACCCCCGCTCCAAAAACAACCAAGAAAAGCAAATAAGAAAAGCAAATAAAAAAACACCCGCGACCTGCGGGTGTTTATTTATTTCAGATTTACTATTTGTCAGCGCGTGCGTCGTCTTGTGCGATTTGGCTCTGCACCATCTCCGCAACTTCGTGGGGAAGAATGTTTGATTTGATGAGATATGATGATGCTCCAAGAGCCACCCCTTTTTCGATTTCATCGCGCCCACCGAGATTCGACAGGATAATTACAGGAATGTCTTTTGTGTCAGGGTCAGATTTGAGGTGCTCCAAAATTTCAAATCCACCCATGTCAGGAAGCATGATATCAAGGAGAATAAGTGCAGGATGCTCGAGTTTCGCCTTTGCGAGCCCGTCTTTGCCCGTACTTGCGGTAATGACCGAAAACCCTGATTCAATCAGTTTTCCCGACACGAGACTCGAAAGGAAGGCGTCATCTTCAACGGAGAGTACTTTTTTAGGTTCCATAGCGTGTGCCTAGTATAGCGCACTTCTTGTCGCGCTGACTAGGGATTGTTTAAGTTGTAGCCTGCGTCAGACTATTGAAAAATAATCTTTGCAGAGTATAGTCATCCCAGATGTTACGCGGAGACAACTGATGAGCACATTCCCGATACCGGCCCTTGCAGTACAAGTAGGCATGCCTTGTGGATTTCTCGGACTCGAGGATCCCGTGGCGGAACTTGCCACCCATGAAGCAACACTGTTTGCTCCGTGGAGCACCCTCGCAGCACATGCGCCTGAATTGCTGGAGGAGGGAAGTTTCCATGCGCAGGCAGACGCACTTCCTGTGTTTGCGGGCACTTTGCAAAATATCCCAGACCCCATGCTGTGGCGCGTGTTTGTGAGCGTGGGATTTCTTGTGCAGTCCTATATCTGGGGCGATCTTGGTTTTCCCAAGAAGCCCCGCACGCACCTCCCTGCAGGAATCGCGGTACTCGCGCATAAGTTGGGTGTGCATTTTGGGGTAAGGCCGCTGCTTGTTTATGCGACCTACGCTCTCAAAAATTGGCGACGAATTTACCGAAGTGGTCCGATTATCGCCGAGAATGTGACAATGCTCGAACACTTCAATCCCAAGAGTCAGCCGGAGAGGCTGATTGCCGAAGATTGGTTCGTTGCCATTCACGTGGAAATCGAACACGAGGCGAGTCGACTCCTTCATGCAATGCAGGAAGCGGAAGACGCACGTTTGCGCGCTGATGCCGTCGAGCTCGTGTTGTGGCTCACCGACATGACCCACTCGCTCGAGCGTATGCGGAGCATTCTCTCACGTATGAGCGAGCGCTGCGGGCCAGATATCTACTACCAGTTCGTGCGGTCATATCTATCGGGCTGTACCAAGCTCCTCACTCCTGAAGGCATCATTTATGAAGGGGTGAAGCACTACGGTGGAGTACCGCAGTACTTTGACGGTCAGACGGGCGCTCAAAGTTCCATCATGCCCGCGCTTGATCGGTTCTTGTGCATACCGCACCACTCGCGCGACTTGAGCAGTCACTTGGGTCGTATGTTGCATTACCACACTCCCCGTAAACATCGGGCGTATGTGCTCGCGTGGTCCAAGCGTGTTCGCTTTGCAAACAAAGCGACGCTGTGGCGCGTACTCGAGGGTGATGCGTCTGTGCAGGAAGCACTGCGCCAAATGCGACTCGCCGCAGCACTGTTTCGTCGCGAGCACTACATCCTTGCGATTACCCACATCGCGCGTCCCGCACATCGCATGCTCGGAGAAACCAACCCCATTGGCACAGGAGGAAGCAAGCTTATCTCGTCACTCCTCCTCCATCTCGAAGAGACGGTGCATCCCAGTGAACGCACCGAACGCATGAGTGAATTTCGCACGCACTTCCAAGAGTTACTTGGAAGACCGGTTTGAATCACCCGCACTTTGTGCGGGTTTTTGCTCGCCGTATGCAGGTGTTGCTTACGGGAGGAAGTAAATCAGGTAAAATTATTCTGTGCAGGTATTTCCAGAAAAATCACTAAAAGGTATTGCGTTCGCGTGTCTTCGTGCACTCGCGCTGGTGTATGTGATTTTCGGAATCCTCTTATATGTGCGACAGGATGCGCATATATTTATTCCACCGCACACCGCGATGGAGCATTGTCCCGAACTCAGTGATGCAGAAATAATTTCCGCCGAAGGCACTCGCGCATACTTACTTCGTTCGGGTACCTCAACCGGTATTGCCATCACGTATCACGGCAATGCCGACACTGCATGTAATTCAGCATTCTTGATGCGCTGGCTCGCAGCACAGGGATTTAATGTATTAAGTGTTGAATACGCGGGCTATGCGGGTGATACGATGCAAAAGCCTTCTGTCGATGCGCTACTACGAGACGTCGTACATATCGTGCGCTGGGTGGATGCAGGGCAGTACTCTGAAGTACTTGTTGTCGGAAGCAGTGTCGGAACGGGGTTTGCCGCACATCACGCACTGCTTGCGCCCCCCGACATGCTCTTACTTATTTCTCCCTTTGACTCACTCATCCGTCTTGCGCAGTTCCATTTCCCCGTATACCCCGCATCACTCATGCTAAAAACGGATTTACATAACGCATTGGGTGCATCGGCCGCAAAGCGCGTGCTCATTGTTCACGGTACAGAAGACCGTATCATCCCGATTGAAATAGGGCAGTCACTTTTTGACCAACTTCCACAATCGGACAAAAAGTTTTTTTCTGCAGTCGGGTATGAACACAATGATGTGCTCGGCGCGCCGGAGGTGTGGGTGGCGATTGAAGAGTTTTTGGAGTGAGGGAAAAATTCAAAAGTATATGTATTTGGCCTTAGAAAATTTGCCGTCGCTCGAAAATTTCCGCGAGTGAATTTTTATTGGG
The DNA here is from genome assembly GCA_043756865.1 of bacterium. Lineage (GTDB taxonomy): Bacteria > Patescibacteriota > Minisyncoccia > Phycocordibacterales > UBA6899 > MHLP01. The sequence goes on from JAYUQG010000033.1 coordinate 19,417, forward strand.
TCACAAGTTTCTAAATCTTTTGTTGCTCAGACGCACAAAAGCTTAAGAACTCGCGACTTCACTTTTGGAATTATTTGGTCACAGATAATTTCCTCGCCGTCGCTTGGAAATTTCCGCGACCCCGACTCATCCATTTTTTCTGCTGAAAAAATATGATTCCGTCTCACAAATAGCACAAAACCTTCCGCAGGGAAGGTTTTGTGTCATATTTGTGCGCTTATCCTTGCCTTTGCGCGAACCTTTTTCGAGCATAAAGGTGAAAGCTAACCTCAGGCACCCCCGCTCGCTTCGCTCGTCGCCCCACGGCAT
>JAYUQG010000034.1:0-2529 GCA_043756865.1 bacterium
ATACATCGGTGTCGACTGGTGCACACGCATACCCGACGAAGAAAAGCTCACTTTTATAAAAAGTGTTTTTGACACACTTTCGTTAGCCGGTAACGATAACGCCTCGGCGACTGCAATGCGAGTCATGAATGAGATTTCCGATTGGAATGAGCTTCATTATCGCGCCGCTCGTCTTGCTGATGCCAAAGACTGGCGTGAGCTGCAAATTGCATTCTCGAAGAAGCATCCCTATTACCCGAGCAGGCTTCTGCGCGATGTTCTCGAAGAGAACCTACGCTCCGAAATGCTTGAGTTCATACGAGAACGCTTCTGGATGTTGCCGGCAAAATCCACAAAATCAAACCTGTTCTTTGAAACAAGGAAAGCTATGATCAGGTTATGTGCGCGTAGATGGAATGGTACACCCGGCGACCAGAACGATATCACAGCATTCCTAATGCTCTGCTCGATGACAAATCCATACCACGGTGCATGCCCGACTCCATATGCGGTATGGCCGGATCGGGCAAAGGAAATTCGCGATTGTGTGCAAAGCGAGTTGCGCGAGGTGTTGGTTAACCGCGTCGATAGCGAGCAACTGAGGCGCGGTGCGAAGATCGACTGGAGATACTGGATGACACTTGATAAGAGACAAAATGAGTGTGGGTTTGTTCTCGAAGTACTCGCAAAAACACGTGCAACCCTCGGGGGAATCAATGGTGCCCTCGCAGACATAGCGGCACACGAAAAAGTGATAGCTATGTCACATCAAGTTTCATAGTCATACAGGTGACCGGCACTATTGCCGGTCCTTTTTATTTGACAAAAAATGTGAATTGTCCTAGTTTCTACCAAGGTGTACCGAATTCCCAACCACCACAAGAGGTGAACATGTCGAAAATTGTTGTTGTGTACGGTCCTTCCGCTGAGGTAGCGATTGTGTGCACTGTGAATGAAGGCGGCAAGAAAGAATACTGGCGAGTCTGTGTCGAGGATGACGGGGTCTTGCGTGAGCCGGCTCCGCAGATGTTCAACCTCATGAGCGACCCCTATGTCAGCGTGGAAGAAACTGATGAGGCCCACCCCTTCCCGCTCGTTCGCGAGCAACTCTTGCTACGTGTTGCACAAATCAACACGTTCGACATACTTTTGAATGTGATTAACGGCGACCTTCCACTCCATCGGCGCATCGAATGGGCGCTCGAAGCGAACAAACACGGAGACAAAGTGGAGTCGATCGAATACTCGCGAGTACTCTTTATGCGGATTCCACTTCCGGAGGAAGCGCAGATGCATCCGCAAGTGCTCGCCAAGCTCTCAGCTCCGCTTCGTACGCTTCTTCTTGAAGTCGAACAAAAGTGGCGCCCGAAAGCTACCTGAAATTATCGCGATAAAAAAAGCCCGGCCATTGTGCCGGGTTTAACTTTTGCTCCGTCCGAGACGCTCCATAAAACGCATTCCACTGATGACGCTTGTGTGCTTACATACAGCACATGAGTCGGGCTGGGCCCTTTTGAGGACTATCCCACACGCACTGCAATGCGTACAGACCCATATGCCACCCAAAAGTTCGTCGGGTGTGGTCGTAAAGAATCTTTCGACGCGGGCTATCTGCGCCAAGGAGAGTCGCGGAAACGGGCCCTCTGATACAGGTTCGTATTTGGGTTTGCTAATCTTCTTGAACAAGCATTGTGCGATGTGTCCCGCATCAACGCTACCCGTGGCGCAGTACGGGCAATCAATTCGTTCATTGCTCATCGTACATCCCCTTTCGCAATTGGTTACTCTTATACTGTTATTACATTTACACTACGTAAGTCAAGCATCTGCCCAATCCATGTACGAGATTTAAAATAACTCCCCACATCTGTGGTGAGTTCGCGAGGGAGCACCGCGCACTCAGTGATGATCACAATGATCACATTTGTGCGGCGGCTTCTTTTTGTCTTTATTGTCCTTGCGGCGGGCAAAGTACACAATGGGGATGACCACGAGCGCAAGAACGATTGCAAACAATCCAATATACATGATGTTTTCCCTGGATAAGTAAGGGTGAATGAGATTTGCAAAATTACCACCATGGAGTATGATAGCTTTTATGGAACATGTCAAGAGTCTTCAAGAGATTATCGGGGCCATGCAAAGCGGAAAAAAAGAGGATACCCTGCTTGTTTCCCGCGCCTACACCTTTGCGGAAAGCGCACACCACGGCCAAAAGCGCTATTCAGGGGCACCATACTTTGTCCATGTTTCTGCGGTTGGTTATACATTGGCGGAAATGGGAATGGACGCGACGGTCATCGCTGCGGGACTACTCCACGACACCGTCGAGGATGCAAAAGTATCTGAGGCTGATATCGAAAAAGAATTTGGACGTGAGATCAAATTCCTCGTTGACGGCGTGACAAAACTCGGAAAGCTCAAATATCACGGCATCGAGCGACACGTTGAGAGTCTGCGCAAACTTTTTGTTTCGACCGCAAAAGATCTTCGTGTCATCATCATTAAGCTTGCCGACCGATTGCACAATGTGAGCACACTCAAATATGT
>JAYUQG010000035.1:0-6355 GCA_043756865.1 bacterium
CAAAATCAATACAGCACATCTTCTTGTGTCGCGCAGTCGCGAAGAAAGCTGTACCGAATACTGTTTAAGGTCAACCGGGGCTTGGACTTGGATTTTTCCGCAATGGAGTTTTACCGAAGGCGTGGAAATTATCCCGCAGAGGGCATGGGCGCCGATGATGCTATCTCGCTTTGTCGCAATGGTGGCATGACTCTTGATGCGCTCGTACCCTCAGAGGCGATCAAGACCGAAGGGGAAGCGAACAAGCTCGTCATAACCCAAGAAAATATTGATATTGCCAAGGTATTCGTCATTCCCCATGAGGTGACGTTCGATGCAGGAGACCTTGAGGCACCCGCAGGAACGATTCAGAAGACCCGTAAAGGTGTGATGATGTGGTTTTTCTTTACCAATGAAGAGTGGAGCCGGGAAGTTCCTGTCATTATTGACACAACACTTGGTCTTTACAGCGCAAGGGCCTTGAGACATTCCGTGGTAGGCGTGGAGCCCGTCATGTACAAGGGCAAGGAAGGCGTGTGGATAGATGATTCTGCTCACTTCGGAGGACTCTCCAAGCGTTTCATCACGAAGGATTTCTACGAAGCACGCAACTTCTGGGCTTCATATCCAGTGAATTTTAAGTTTCAGGAAGGAGGTGTTGAGAAACCCAGCTATGACGGTAGCGTAAAAAGCCTACAGGATTGCTTGAAGTATGAAGGCGTCTTTCCGCTCGATCGTGATAGCACGGGTATTTTTGGTCCTATCACTACTGATGCTGTAAAAAAATTCCAAGCAAAATACGGCATGGAGCAAGTGGGGAAAGTCGGACCTCTTACCACTCAGAAGCTAAACGAAAAATATCCATGACACTCTCGCCTCTTGAAAGCGCCATTACCCACGTAGAGAGTGGTGGAGACACGTACGCTATAGGAGATAAACACCTCAAAGACAAAGCGTATGGCCCCATGCAGATACGCCTTCCCTGCGTGAAGGATGTGAGACAGTACGCCGGGGTTTCGATCTACGTAGATGAAAAAGGTAAATCGGTGGAGATCACCCCCGAAAACTGCTTAGGAAACTTTGAACTTTCTGTGTGGATCTTCCGCAATTACATGGCCCGGTATGTTACTGAAAAACGCCTTGGGCGTCCTCCTACGGATGAGGATCGTGCAAGGTGTTGGAACGGAGGACCGAACGGATACAAGAAACAAAGTACGGTCAAATATTGGGTAAAGGTCGAAAAAGCATTACAAGCAATAATTTAAATATCGTGAACAAAGAAGTTCTTTTAAAGCGAGCAAAGTCGTTTGCATGGCGCGGGGGTATGATGCTCGCTGCGCTTGTCGTTGATTTTGGTATGCAGTCTCTCGGTGATCTGAGTCTCAGCCCACAGGTAGTGGTTGTGCTCGGCCTTTTCCTTGGAGAAGTAAGCAAGCAACTCAACAGCAAATAGGGTATGCTACCCATGCGGGTCACGGTCTCGCGCATATAACGCCTTCGGGCGTTTTATGTTAAATCGTGGTATAATTACTCTGGTCTGTTCTTTTTGCATCACACAACTTAATAAGGGAATGATTTTCCAACATACGACAAAGGCACCCACAGGTGTTTTTGTTATCCACAATTTGTATTAAGAATGACGGCATGATAAAATGTATAGGTGCTTGTTTGATACGACACTACGACGTGCCAACAACATTTTCATATTAGCTGGTCAACAATGTAGACCGTTCGGACAGAGCTTTAGGACTCAGAGGTGCAGTAAAAGATCCCGCCGTGAGGGGTCTTTTATTATGCCTCGATCACGTTGATCCCCCAGCACGCCATCATTAAAGATTTTTTGATCGTGAACACACGATACGCAATGCCCTTGCGATAGCCTTTTACATCAACGTATTTTATCGTTCCGTCCGGGTAGAACACTTTAAAATCTAGTATGTAGTCGCAGATATGCACCCCGTTCACGTCGAGCTTAAAGCGCACCTGGCGTTCCCAGGAAACTACATCCTTGGAGTACATTTGAAGATCGAGCTCCTGGGCGTATTTGGCCTCAGCAATACTATCGTACTTGTTGCCGTTGTACTCCACTTTTTTATTAAAGTATTTGAGCACCTTTGTGCTTTTTCCAAGATAGGCGTGATACTCCTCTTGTGTCATTCGCATCCGTACATTCTAGCACAAGTTATCCCCATTTGCACGCCGTCATGCCGTCATGTATAGTGTGAACACGCAGAGTATTGGAGGAGTAGTTGCAATGATCTAATTGCTTAAACGGTCAAACGGACTCCTCTAAGAAAAGCGCAATTATACATAATTAAATTCCATGGAGGGAACTATCAAGACAACCGTGCGAGTCTCGAAGAAAGAAAATGCACTCGCAGATAAGTGCGCCAAGAAGATCGCGGACACAGAAGGTGGAAGCAAGCACCGATTGAAGAACGAAGTGTACCGCCGGGGGCTACCCCTTGTAGCACAGTCGCTCGGTATCAATGTGTAAAAAACACAAAACCGCCTCGTGAGCGGTTGCGAAAGAATCAATCTTTTACCTATTATCAGTATTGTAACACTATATGACAGATAAAGCAATAAAAACAGAAGAGAAAGTCAAGCATGACAACATATACGCAGCACTTTCGGCGTTTCAAGGAGAGAACCCAGAGATCAAGAGAACTAAACACGTGAGCATACAGCTCAAAGCCAAGGATGGAAGCCTTGGTCGCAAATTAGAATACGACTATGCACCGCTCGATGAGTTTGTGAGCACGATACGCCCACTTCTTGCAAAGCATGGTCTTTCGTTTACGCATGAAATGGCGTCGGAAGGAAAAATTCAGTGTGTGCTTTACCATGAGACATACGAATCAGCAAAAGAAATCATTACAACCAGCTTTCAGAAGATTGGCGAAGAGAATAAGGATGGGACTGTGACGAAGGAGGTGTTGAAAGAGAAAAATGTTATCCGCTCCATGCCCATCACCGTGCTACGATCGGGTGACATGAAAGACATCGGTGGAGACTCCACCTATGCCCGGCGCTATACACTCGCAGAAATCACAGGCTGTGCATCAGATGAGGACAAAGACGCACCCCTTGAGGTAGAGAGTGCGAAGAACGCAGTCAAAACTGTATTCACCTCATTCAAGGACAAGATTTCCAAGGGAACAAAAAAGGAAGTGGAGGATCGTATTCATATCATCAACGACGAGCTCGATCTTATCGAAGCAAAGAAGGCTCCGAAGCTCGGACTTACCGAAGAGCAGTACACCGAATTGGGCAATCTTGCGCAGTCGCGACTTGCTGGGCTCGCAGTCAAAGAGGATGTGATCAACACTGGAGATCCCGAATAATATGAAAAGTACGACTTTTGAAACCCGCGAAGAATGGGAAGTAGCCCGACAAGGGAAAATCACTGGCTCAAAAGCTGGCAAAATATTCTCGAAAAAAGGTGACGAATATATCAAAGGATATTGGGACGTGCTCGCTGAAAAAATATCCTTCCCAAAAGGGGAATACGAAGACCCCCGATCGAGAGGCACACGCTTGGAGGAGGAAGCCGTGCAACGCTTCATGGTTGAAACAGGAAAAGATGTTGAAGCCGGGCATATTTTGTGGGAACGCGAAGACAATTCTGACATTGCGCTTTCGCCAGACGGAGTGATCGCCACAGAGAACGCGGCAGTGGAGGTGAAGTGTCTTGATTCCGCAAAACACATCCAAGCATATCTCGATCAAGAGATCCCCGAAGAATATATTGAGCAAAAGAACCAGTACTTTGTCACGAATGACGCACTGGAACGCCTGTACTTTGTATTCTTTGATCCCCGACTGATGTACAAAGACTTTTTCTACATCATCGTTGACCGGGATGAAGTGATAAACACCGTGGCGATCGCGATGCTTCAACGTGAACGCATGGCACTGATGCAGATGGAGAAAGATATTGAAAGACTAAAAATATAATATGGACGAAACAACAAAAATTACTACTCTCGCGCAGTACAGCGAATTACGTGCGGGACTCACTGACCTTGCTAAGCGTGCATCAGTTTTGATGGTACCAGATAAGGCGATTCAAAAAGAGCTTCAACAAAACCGAGCTTTCGTTATCAATGCTGGTAAATATCTCAGAGCAGACTATCGTGCAAAAGCGGACGGAGTGATGCAAGTGGAAAAAGAACATCTTGCTATCATCGAAGGTGAAGAGAATCGCTTAAAACTCCTCAAGGAAGAGGCTGACAAGGCTACTGAGGTGGAATATCGCAAATCGCAATTTGACGCTCGTACGGCTCGCCTAGCAACGCTGGGAGTAAGTATTGAGCCTTCGCAGAACATTGAAATGGACGATACGAAATTTGAAGCGTTTTACCAAGCTGCCTACACAAAAATAATGGAGGAAAAGCAGCGCGACCTTGAAGCCCGTGAGAAGGCCGTAAAAGACGCAGAATTAGCTCAGGAACGCGAGGCAGAAGCAAAACGACGTGAGGAGCAGGCAAGGATAGATGAACGCGCCAAAATCGAACGTGACGCTATCTACGCCAAGGAAAAAGCCGACCGCGACCTGAAAGAAGCAAACGAACGCACCGAACGCGCCGCACAGATGGAACGCGACAAGATTGTGCAGGAGGCAGAGGCAAAAGCACTCAGAGAAGCTGAGGAAAAGAAGAAGCTCGAAGCAGATATCGCTTTCAACATGTGGCTTGAGTCTCTTGGTTGGACAGAAGAAACCAAGGAGCAATTCATCATCGAGAAAAATAGCTACGGAGTTTGTTTGTCAAAAATACTCGGTGTTTACACAATCGAATAATATGGAACAAGTAGACAACATGGAGTTTTCAGTGTTCGAGATAGACATGTGTATTGGCACACTCACTCGCTTAAAAAGCCTCTTACAGGAAAGCAATCCCCTGACTGCAACAATGACTGGAATGACGATAGACATGCTTAAAAGCGTGAAAGAAATGCCACAAAAAAATGTCTCCAATACCGCCTAAAGTTAAGGCTGAAATTCTTGCAGACCCGTATTACAAGACTTGCGCTCGCTCCGATGAGGGCGAGTGCCAAGGTCGGGTAACGTGGGAACATGCGTATATTTACGCCGGGAGACAGGTGCAGGAAAAGTGGAGCATTTTGCCTATATGTGTTTTTCACCATCTTGGAGAAGGGTTGGATAAGGATCTCAATCACTTGCTCGCACTTTTGCGTGCGGACATCGAAGACCTGTGCGTGCGAATGCCAAAAAAAGACTGGAAACGCGAACTTATTTACCTAGAAAGCCTGTATGAAAAAATCCCATGATTTTCTTGTGACGATCAAAGACGGCGGATTCAACTTCGGGAGTGATTTCAACCGGGGACGCTTTGTTGACTGGTCTCGAAAAAACAAAGGACAACGTGCGGGTATTTCACTGCTTGTACCAGAGAGTATAGATCAACGCGGATTCTTTGAGGGTGGTGTGTGTAGATTGGTCGCATTCTTCCAAGAAGGCATGATCCACACGAACAATAAAGACGTTAAAACCGTGCGTGAATGGCTCAAGGTCCATTTCAACGGCGAGTATGTAGTGATCGCTGGAAAGAGTGAAAAAATGGGCGGTTCGACCAAGAATGAGCTGAATAATGGCTTCCTCGATCGCGTCATAGACTGGATCGAAGAAGAGTACGGAGTAGATCGCTCACAGGTCCTTGACCCGAAAGAGTACGACATGTGGAAAGACACAATTTTTCCTTACGGAGGACCGGATAATTTTATAGATTATTTGGTGTCGATCGGAAGATTACAAATACCTAAAGAAAAACTATGACAAAAGAAAAAGAGCAAACAATCGAGCAGCTTGTATTGGAAATAGGCTCAAAGAGATCACTCCGCATTGAGAGGTGGATGGATGAATCTAGGCATTGGAGAGCTGGTATTGGGTGGCTGAGTCGTGACAACTACGAATTTGTTTGTGAGTACGCCTCACTTAAAAAATGTCTATTAAAAATTAAAGAATATATGGAAAATGGAAAATAAAAGAACCATAGTCGAGCTTTCTGACAGTTTAGAAAAACTTACATACGACTATTCAGAAATATATTTTGAGAGAACTGGAACTAAAAAAATGGGAGAGCATATTTTTGGCGCACTCCATATAGGTTTTGGAGGTGCTCTTGGCGCCATGGGATACACCGAAGACTACGCCGATCTTGTTCTCAACCGTGCACAAAAAAACTTAGAGGCTAGGGGATTTTTCTTATGAATACGACTTATCCACATGAGCATAGTATGAAGAATTAAATTTTAGGAGTATTATTAGCACAGCCTTCGGGTTACCTTTTGTGTTCTTTATTTGCTCACTCACTCACAAAAGGGGGTGGGCGAATAAAGAAAAAGTTAGATA